>CAYRQT010000001.1:0-167016 GCA_964426655.1 uncultured Cuneatibacter sp.
TTTTGCATAGAACCACATAAATCCATACACTAATTCAGACTCTTCATCGTCGGGAAAAGCAGCACGTCACGAATGGCAGCAGAATTTGTCAACAGCATGACCAGCCGGTCGATGCCAATGCCAATTCCGCCCGTGGGGGGCATGCCATATTCCAGCGCGCACAAGAAGTCTTCGTCAATGGAGTTGGCCTCTTCATCGCCGGCAGCCTTAAGGGCCTCCTGGGCCAGGAAGCGTTCCCGCTGATCCAGGGGATCATTCAACTCGGAGTAGGCATTGGCAAATTCCCGCCTGGTAATGAAAAGTTCAAATCGTTCCACATAATCCGGATTTTCCGGCTTCTTTTTTGTAAGAGGAGAAATTTCAATGGGGTGATCCATCACGAAAGTGGGCTGCACCAGATGCTCTTCCACATATTCTTCAAAGAGCAGATTCAGGATATCTCCCTTTTTGTGCCGCTCTTCATAGTGCAGGCCCCGGGCATCTGCAATGGCCTTGGCCTCTTCATCGGTATGCACCTCTGAAAAATCAATACCCGCATAGGTCTTTACCGCATCCACCATGGTAATCCGGGCAAAGGGTTTGGACAGGTCAATCATATCCTCGCCATAGGGCACCACCAACGTGCCAAGCACCTTCTGGGCCACTGTCCGAAGGAGGTTTTCCGTCAGGTCCATCATCCCATGATAATCTGTATAGGCCTGATACAACTCCATTAGGGTAAATTCAGGATTATGGCGTACGGAAAGGCCTTCGTTGCGGAAGACCCGACCGATTTCATATACCCGCTCCAGGCCTCCCACAATCAGGCGTTTCAGATACAGCTCCAGAGAAATGCGAAGATGCACGTCCTCATCCAGCGCATTAAAATGGGTGTTGAATGGTCTGGCTGCTGCCCCACCCGCATTGGCCGTCAGCACCGGTGTCTCCACCTCCAAAAAGCCCTGGTCGTCCAGATATCGCCGGATTTCCCGCAGAATCATGCTACGCTTTACAAAAGTATCCCTCACTTCTTCATTGACCATCAGATCCAGATATCGCTGACGATAGCGGGTGTCCGTGTCCTTAAGGCCGTGAAATTTTTCCGGAAGGATCTGGAGACTTTTGGAAAGGAGGGTGATGGTGGTCACATGAATGGAAATTTCTCCAGTCTTGGTCTTGAATACATCCCCTGTAAGGCCAATCACATCTCCCACGTCCATTTTCTTAAAGGCCTTATAGAGCTCTTCTCCAATAATATCCCGCGCCACATAGCACTGCATATTGCCGCTTAAGTCCCGTACATTGCAGAAAGAAGCCTTTCCCATGATCCGTTTAGACATCATCCGGCCGGCTAAAGATACCTGTTTACCTTCCCAAGCTTCAAAATCCTGTTTGATTTCTCCTGCGTGGGCGGTCACCTGATATTTGGTGATCTTATAGGGATCCTGTCCGTCTGCCTGCAGTTGCGCCAGTTTTTCCCGACGAACCTTCAGCAGCTGGTGAATGTCCTGCTGTTCAATTTGCTTCTGTTCTGCCATGACTAACTCTCCTTTGCTTACTTGATTCGGGTAATCTCCAGAATTTTATATTCTGCCATGCCGCCCAGGGTTTCCACCTGGACCAGATCCCCTTTTCGCTTCCCCATGAGGGCACTGCCCACCGGAGATTCATTGCTGATTTTATGCTCTCGGCTGTTGACTTCCGTGGAGCCAACAAGGGTAAATTCTACCTCTTCGTCATATTCAAAGTCAAAGAGCCTAACCTTACAACCCACGTTGATGACATTGATGTCAATATCGTCCTCATCTACCACTTCTGCATTCTTCAGGATTTTTTCCAGATTTTCAATGCGCAGCTCAATATCCCGCTGCTCATCCTTTGCCGCATCATATTCTGCATTCTCGGACAAATCCCCCTGCTCCCTGGCTTCTTTTATTTTCTCTGCAATCTCCTTGCGGCGTACTACCTTCAGGTTCTGCAGCTCATCCTCCAGTTGCTTCAACCCGGTATATGTAAGAATATTTTTCTTTTCTGCCATGCTAATAAACCTCCACTCTGCGTTCTTGTCACATTCCCGAAATTATAAAGCAAGCTGTATAAAAAGTCAAGTAAATTCCCCTTTTATACAGGGTTTTTCCCTTTCTGCAGGAGGGTTTTCTGTAGCAGTTCTTCCAGCTCTTCCATACTTTCCACCTGATTCACCTGCCGCCGGATTTCTGTGGCATGGGGCATGCCGTTGGTATACCAGGAAACGTGCTTGCGCATTTCCCGCAGCCCCACATAATCCCCTTTATAGTCCACCAGCATCCTGGCATGGCGCAAAATCGTTTCATAGATTTCCATCCTGTCCGGACGGGCGACGGTTCCCTTTCCCTCCAGCGCCCCCAGAATCTCCCGAAAGATCCAAGGATTCCCCTGGGCACCCCTGGCAATCATCAGGCCATCACAATGGGTCTCCTCCAGGCAACGCAAGGCATCCTCTCCGGAAAAAATATCTCCGCTGGCAATGACCGGAATGGAAACCGCCTTTTTTACTTCTGCAATGGCCTTCCAGTCCGCCTTCCCACTGTAATACTGCTCCCTGGTGCGCCCGTGAACGGTGATCAGGCTGACCCCTGCCGCCTGGGCAATGCGGGCAATGTCCGCTGCCAGAAACTCATCCTTATGGAAGCCTTTCCGGATTTTCACGGTAATCGGAAGCCTGACCTTTTCCGCCATGGAAGAAAGAATCCGTCCGACCAGTTCCGGGTTTTTCAACAATGCGGATCCCTCTCCATTATTTACCACCTTAGGCACAGGACATCCCATATTGATGTCCACACAGGTGTATCGCCCGGCATATTTTTCTTCCAGTGCATGCCCCATGCTACTTAAAATTTCCGGATCGGATCCAAAAAGCTGTAGACCCACAGGCCCCTCATCCCGGGCAGTCTCCAAAAGGGTTTCCGTATTTTTGTTTTTATACAGCACCGCCTTGGCACTGACCATTTCCGTAAAGCTCATTTCACAGCCCTGTTCATGGCAGAGCAAACGAAAGGGCAGGTCGGTTACCCCTGCCATTGGTCCAAGCACCAGTCCATGTGCCAGATATGTTGTCGCCAAATGAATACTCATGCCTTATATTCTTCTCCCAGAAAGAAGGTGCGGTAATATTGCTCCAGCCCTTCAAACAATGTTTTTTTTTCCATCTGCATTTCCCGAATTTTTAAACCGCTACTTACTTCATCGTAATAAATGTCCCTGTCATCACCATAGGCACTGATCAGGAGACGACCATCTGGCGAAAAGGTCAAGGTGAGTATGCCCCCCACCTCTTCCGTATAGGTAACACACATGATCTGCAATTCCTGGCGAATCCCTTCCGGGAGCGCCTGATACCGTGGATTAAAATAATATTTCTGGCTGTATGCATTGGCCGCACACAGCACCATTTCCTCATTCTGCATAACCGTACACTCCTCTTACTGAGACTTCTCCTGACAGCACCTGTGCCTCCTGTCCATTCTCCCAGAGAATGCGCAGCAAGCCGGTACGGGTGATGCCAAGGCATCGTCCCCGACGTTTCTGATTGCCTTCCACCACCACAACTTCCTTTTCCATACTGACCAGTGCAGCTTCATAAGACTTCTGTAAATAGTTCAGGTCGCTTTCCCGAATAAAAGCTTCATAAGCTTTTTCCAATTCTTCCAAAACAGCCGCTATAACAAGCCTGCGCTGCACGTTTTTCCCTCCCGCCATTTCCATGGAAATGGCCGACGCCTCCAATTCCCGGGGAAACGCTCTCTGGTGCACATTGATGCCAATCCCTACTACCACATATTGCACATACCCAGGTTCACCGGCCATTTCTGTCAAAATACCGCAAAGCTTTTTCCCCTGCACAACAATGTCGTTGGGCCACTTAATCTTAGTCGGCTCTTCCAGAAAAGAGGTGAGAGCCTTTTGCACTGCCAGTGCCACCGCTAATGTCAGCTGGGGGGCCCGCTCAGGGCTAATATCCGGCCTCAAGAGGATGGACATGGCAATCCCCATACCTTTTACGTCATTCCAGCCACGGCCTCTTCTCCCGCGCCCTGAGACCTGCTCATCTGTTAGCCCCACCAGCCCATGGGGGCTTTTCCCTTCTCCAAGAAGCTTCAGTTGTCTGTTGGTGGAGTCCACACTGGGCCAGTACACCATCTCTTTCCCCAGCCAGCGAGTGGACAGGCAGCTTTGACAAGCGCTCTCATCCACCCGATCTGGAAAACCTAACAGGCGGTATCCTTTATTGGACACCGCCTCTATGGTATAACCTTCTTCCTGCAGTTTATGAATGCATTTCCAGACAGCTGTACGGGATACCCCCAGGCGGTCACACAAGGTTTGCCCGGATACATATCCCATTTCTTCAAGCAATATCCGCAAAATTTCCGTTTTCATGGGTTGCTCCTATAACCAAATGGTGAGCATGCTGAGGGCCATGAGCATAAACAAAATCACTGCTCCCACAAAATGAAGAACTGCCTGCACGGGCCGTCTTTCCTTTGTCCCGTCTGCGCTTAGCTTTTCTAATCCGCCCAGAACATTTGCTGTTCCTCCCAGCACAAAAATAACAGGAAAAAGATACAGACGATTGCTCATGTCCAGAAAAGTAACAACAGCCAGCAACACTGTGGCCAGGGAGAGAATGACCCTCCCCTGTTCCATTATTCTTCTTTTCCGACGCATATTTTGTAAGGATTGTTTTTTCTTCATGCCCGCTCTTCTCTATTATCCGGCCTACTCGTTTCCAAGCGTAGCCACCATCACCGCTTTAATGGTGTGCATGCGATTCTCCGCCTCATCAAAGACCACGGACTGGGGTCCGTCAATCACTTCTGCTGTCACTTCCTTCCCCCTGACGGCGGGCAGACAGTGCATAAAAATAGTGGAAGACTTTCCCGTTGCAGCCATCAGAGATTCATTCACCTGATAAGGCGCCAAAAGGGCAATACGTTCTGCTGCTTTGTCCTCTTCTCCCATAGAACACCACACATCTGTATAAATGGCATCCGCGCCGGCCACATCCTGCACACTCTCCGACAATTTTACACTACCCTTGGAATCTGTGCAATACTCTTTGCACAGATTCACTAATGTCTCCTCCGGCCAGAGGCTTTTAGGTGCAATAATGGTAAAGTGAAGTCCCATTTTTGCACTGCCAATCATTAGAGAATTAGCCATGTTGTTCCGCCCGTCCCCCACATAGACCAGATGCAATCCCGACAATTTACCAAATTTCTCTTCCAAAGTCATAAAATCTGCCAGGATTTGTGTGGGATGGTAATCATCTGTCAATCCGTTCCACACCGGTACTCCAGAATATTTTGCCAATTTTTCCACAGTTTCATGTAAGAAGCCACGAAACTCAATTCCATCAAACATTCTTCCCAGCACCCGGGCTGTATCCTCCACTGTTTCCTTTGCTCCCAGCTGAATATCTCCTTTTCCAAGATATTCCGGAAATCCACCTTCATCATTCACCGCCACCGTAAAAGCACATCTGGTTCTGGTAGAAGGTTTTTCAAAAATAAGGGCAATATTTTTGCCTTTCAGACTGTTCCCCGTAATCCCCTTCTTTTTATCAGCTTTCTTTTTTGCTGCCAAATCCAGAAGTTCCTGAATTTCCTCTGCTGTAAAGTCCTTTAACGTCAAAAAATGCTTTCCTTTTAAGCTCATGTATTCTTCCACCTTTCAGGTATAATTATTCATATGTATTGCATAATTATACATCTTCTCCCCTGCCTTGTCAAGGGCAGAAAACGGGGGATTGCATAAGCAACCCCCCCCTGAATACTTTCCTTATACATCCGTTCCCACTTCTTTAACGGCGGCCACCAGGCCTGCCAGGTTTTGAATTTCCGAAGGAACGATGATTTTTGTAGCCTTTCCATCAGCCACCTTTGCCAGGGTCTCAAGGGATTTTAGCTGAATGACAGAAGCATCAGCCCCCACCTCCTTGATGAATCGAATCCCATCCGCCTCAGCCTGCTGGACCATCAGAATCGCCTGTGCACGTCCCTCTGCTTCACGAATAGTCGCCTCTTTTGTAGCTTCTGCCTGTAATATGGCAGACTGTTTTTCCGCCTCTGCATCCAGAATTGCAGACATTTTCTTTCCTTCTGCCACCAGAATGGTGGAAGTTTTTTCTCCTTCCGCCCGCAGAATAGCTTCACGTCTTTCTCGTTCTGCCTTCATCTGTTTTTCCATGGCGTCCTGAATAGCTGCCGGAGGGATGATATTTTTTAATTCCACACGGTTTACTTTGATGCCCCAGGGATCTGTAGCCACATCCAGGGAAGCACGCATTTTTGTATTGATTGTTTCTCTGGACGTCAGTGTCTGATCCAGTTCCAAATCACCAATAATATTTCTAAGCGTGGTGGCTGTTAAATTTTCTATGGCCATAATGGGGTTTTCCACTCCATAGGCATAAAGTTTGGGATCCGTGATTTGAAAAAAGACAACCGTATCAATGCGCATGGTCACGTTATCTTTGGTAATAACCGGCTGGGGAGCAAAATCTACGACCTGTTCTTTTAAAAGCACTTTTTTAGCCACTTTATCCAGAATGGGAAGTTTGAAGTGCAGACCCACACCCCAGGTAGTCAGGTACCCTCCCAAACGTTCCACCACCATAGCCTGTGCCTGGGGCACTACTTTGATGCAGGAAGCCACCACCACCAGTAAAATGACCAGAATGGTAATCAGGATCCAGAAGCTGTTATTGTCCGATACTGCCACTGTCCACATGTTGTTTTTCCTCCTCTAAATATGTTTCTACAATTAGCTTTACTCCTACAATTCGCTTTACTTTGACCAGATGACCCACCGGAATCGTTTCTTCATCCCGTTCCGAACGGGCGGTCCACTCCTGTCCATCCACCACCACTGCGCCGGAAGCCTGCAGATTATCCACCTGTATGGTTACTCTGCCGATGCGCCCAATCACGCCGTCTGCGTTGGTGTTCAGTTTTTTAAAACTGAGATACCTGCGCAAAAATGGCCGGGTGAAGATCAACAATAACAACGATACCAAAATGAAACAGGTTACCTGTATTTTTACGGAAGCCCCCAACAATGCGGCCACCAATGCCACCAATGCACCTCCTGCAAACCAAATGGTTGTCAGCCCCATGGTCAGAAGCTCGAAAAGCAACAAGCCAATAAAAATAAATAACCACCAAAAGGATTCCATACGTCCCTCCTCTCTTTTTTTCTATTGTACTGTATGCCATGGGGATGTGCAATAACGTTTCTCCGGCATTTTCTTACATTTATCTGTCGCTTCCATAAAAAGAACCACTCCGTTTGGAAGGACTGATATTTTCCTTACCATGGAGTGGCTTTTTCTTATTTGTTGTAAAAACAATGTCCGGATAAAACTGTGTAGGAAGAGTAACTGCTGTAATTTGCCACCTTCAGACTACAAAAATACAAGTAGTTTCCAATGGTATTAATACCCGCGCAGGCATCATACACTGCCTGTAAAGCCTGGCTGGATGGGCCTGCAGCAATATAGGATGCAAGATAGCCGGTATTAGCCCCATAGAACTGTCCCGGTGCGTAAATAACAGATGTGACAGACCCCCCCCAGTATCCGCTGCGAAGCCGATTAAGAATAACATTGGCCACCGCAATCTGCCCTTCATAAGGCTGTCCTCCCGCCTCCAGTGTAACTACACAGGCCATCAGGTATATATCATTATAAGAAAGGTATGTGGGAGATTGGGTTGCGGTGCCTTTGGCAATACTGGCCTGAATATTCTGCGTAGCCTGAGCATCCAGCGCCTGGGCCCTGGCCGCTTCCTCTGCAGCAATGCGAGCTGCCTCTGCCTGTTCCGCAGCAATGCGGGCTGCCTCTGCCTCCTGAGCTGCTGCCTCTTCCGCCAGACGAATCTGTTCTGCTTCCTCTTCCAGCGTAATCCCTGTGGAAAGTGCCGGCCGTAAAGTCACATAATCCGCACTCACATATCCCTGCAGTGTATCACTATATTGAATGCATACCCAGCCCGCAGCAAAGTCCACTGTACCAAAAGCCTGTCCGGCCTCTGCAATGGATGCCACCACCTCTCCGTCCGGATTATCCCGTACATTCAATGGTGTAGTTGTGGCCACAGTATAAAACCCAATGCCTCTGGAAAGTAGCTCCATCCCAGTGGCGATAAACTCCGTCTTAACCCAGCCGTTAAGATTCCCAGAAGAAATCTGTGTCCATTCCCCGTCCTGTGCCAATATGGTTCCACCACTTCCCGGATATAGCTTTCCTACCACATTGCCATCCGGATTATCCCGTACGTTCAGATATTCCGTGATAGATTCATCCTTTGTAGCAAAAAGTTGGGATAAAAGCCCGGATGCCGTGGACTCCGCAGTAACTTCAGCTGTGATTTCAATCTGAGACGCTTCCTCATTATCGGTTGTCTGACTTTCCACTTCCTGTGCTCCGGATAATAAAGAGGTGCTCTGGAGCAAATCCAGGCGCTCTTCTGCCAATGCCACCTCTACTTCCTGTGTATAAGATAAAGGTATAATCTGGCTGGCATAAGCTTCGGTAAACAGAATATTTTCATCCTCTGTTTCATTAAGCAGCGAAGCTGCCAAGGTTTCTGATGCCAATAACTCATGCGCAAATGTCACATTGCCAAGACTTAGAAGCCCTGATTGAGTAGCGTCTGCAAAGGTCGGTGATGTCTGTCCCTCCCGCATTTCATTTTGCAGCGCCTGGGCGGTGTCTGCATTCAGCAGATTTAAAGCCAGCACAGTATTGGCAGTCTGTAAGGAATCATCCCTCATTCCCCGGTCCAGCATGACGCCCAGAAAAGTCAGGGCAACAAGCAGAAGCACGGTGGTCAAACGGATGCGTGTTTTCATCGAAAACATTGTCGACCTCCTATTGATTTCAGTCCTTTTTTTTCGTAAAAAAAAAGGCTGATTTCCTTGACTGTCTAGATGTTACAAAATTATTACGGATTTATATTAACAGATTTAACAATTTTTGTCAACCCCCCTACCCTCATCCACCACTTCTCCCCCTTTTTTTGTCAAAATTATATGTCATCGCTCCATTTTCAGAGCACCTTTACTTCTCATAAAAGAGGGCGTTTCAAAAAACCTCCTGTTTTACCAAAAAGCTCTTCAAAACGCCCATCCTATTTTTATCATTTTTTTTTCATTCTTCTTTGCCGCAGTCCTTCAAATAAAATAACGGATGCAGCCACTGCCGCATTCAGAGACTCCACTTTTCCCTCCATGGGGATGTGGATACATTTGGTGGATGCCTGTACATTCTCTCGTCGAATGCCCTGTCCCTCATTTCCCACCACTACGCCGTAAGGTCCAGTGTAATCTATTGAATCATAAGGAACGCTGTCCTCCAATGTGGACGCAAAAATCTGAATACTTTTTTTTCTTAAGTCTGCAATGGTTTCTGCCATATTATCCACATATAGAAAAGGCACTCTGTAAATGGCTCCCATAGTGGCTCGAACCACCTTGGGATTATACAGATCCACTGTGTCCCGGCTTAACAATATGCCACTTACGCCTGCCCCTTCTGCGGTTCTAAAAACAGTTCCTAAATTACCAGGATCCTGGAGATTGTCCAGGAGTAGCAAAGCCGTTGCTGCTCCTTTTAGCATTTCTTCCATTTTGTAGTGTGCCTGCCGCACAATAGCCAGTACCCCCTGAGGTGTCACCGTATCCGACACTGCCTGGAATACGCCATCTGTCATTTCTTCCACGGGAATGTTTTGTTTTTCCATTCTTATCTGTATTTCAGGATGCGATTTTAAAAATGTGGAGCTCATGTACACATGCACGATATCCTTAAAGGACACTTCTGAAAAAAGCCGTTCTCCTTCAACCACATAAACGCCCTCTTCTTTACGAAAAGAGCGTTTTTTTTGCAGTTTCTGAATATATGTAATTTGTTTATTTCCAGGGGATATAATCATAGGAGTTTCTCCATGGCTTCATTTGGCCCAATCAGAATATACACCTCACCTCTGCAGATGGGTCTGTCCGGATCCAAATCAATGCTAACCTCCTCTCCACGACGAAGCCCAATAACATTCAGGCCCATTTCCCGCAAGTGAAGATGCCTCAGGGTTTTGCCCACCCATCCTTCCGGTGCTGGCATCTCTGCCACTCCGAAGGTGTCCGACAATTCCATAAAATCTGTAAATCTGCCGCTGATGAGGTTTCTGGCGATACGGGCCGCCATGTCCTTATCCGGGAAGATCACCCGGTCTACTCCCAGACGGCGCAGCACCGTTTCATGAATGGTGTTGTTGGCCTTGGCCATGATGTAGGGGACACCTTCCTCCCTGGCTACAATGGCCGCCATGATAGTCCCCTCCAGGTTATCTCCCATGGCGATGATCAGACAGGAAAGCTCACCCAGATTCAGGGATCGCATCATGTCAAAATCCATAACATCCGCTCTTACGGCCATGGTTACCACATCTGCGACTGCCTGGACTCTTTCTTCCCTACAGTCCAGTGCCATAACCGTATGTCCCTGTTCTGCCAGGTAAACGGCAATGCTTCGGCCAAAATCACCCAGGCCAAAGACACCGTATTCTTTTTTACTCATGCTGTCTCCTGTAACTCAACGTACCATCCATTTGCTGACCATGTACTGATATTCATCAATATCTTTCTTCATCTGCAGAGCCTCTGTGATATCATAATCCACATATTCACCATGTTTATAAGCCACCAGTCGATTGGATTTTCCTTCAATTAGTAGATCCACTGACTTAGCACCCATAATGGCCGCATACACCCGGTCTTTGCAGGTAGGAGAACCTCCGCGCTGCATATGCCCCAGAATGGTTGCCCGGGTCTCAATACCTGTAATCTTCTCAATGCGCTCTGCCAGCCCCTGGGAGTCCCCGATCCCTTCAGCGTTGATGATAATGTGATGCTTCTTTCCAATTTTTCTGTTGGCAATGATACGGTCAATGAGCACTTTTTCATTGTGATCATAACGCTCTGGCAGGAGAATATCCTCTGCACCATTGGCAATGCCACACCAGAGGGCAATGTAACCTGCGTTCCTGCCCATAATCTCAATAATGCTGACCCGCTCATGAGAAGTGGAGGTATCCCGCACTTTATCAATGGCTTCCATGGCAGTGTTTACTGCTGTGTCAAAACCAATGGTATAGTCTGTACAGGCAATGTCCAGATCGATGGTTCCGGGAATGCCAATGGTATTAATCCCCTGCAAAGAAAGCTTATAGGCTCCCATGAAGGATCCATCCCCACCAATGACTACCAGGCCATCAATGCCATGCTTACGGCAGATATCTGCTGCTCTTTTCTGCACTTCCAGCTGCTTGAACTCCAGACAGCGGGCAGTATATAAAATGGTTCCGCCCCTGTGGATAATGTCTGCCACGCTTTTGCTGTCCATATCAACAATTTCTTCATTCAAAAGGCCTGCGTATCCACGCTTAATGCCCTTCACTTTTAATCCCTTATTTAATGCAGAACGAACGACGCTCCGAATGGCGGCATTCATGCCCGGTGCATCTCCTCCACTAGTCAATACAGCAATTGTCTGTACTTTATTCTCAGCCATTTTTCATCCTCCAAGATTTAGTATATCACTCAGTTAACAGGTTTTTTTGATAAGCATAGATAAAGATATCTTAATATACTTTACCCTTTTTATCAATAGGTTTTTCCCTATCTTTGACATTATTTTCACCAAATTTCTGCCGTAGGAGACCCAGCAATTCTGCGGTAATTTCTACCTCCAGGGCTTTCCCCATGGTTTTATAGGTTTTTTCCTGTGACAGATACACCTTCACCTCTTCCCTCCCGGGATGAGCCTGCAGGATTTCCCGTAAAAGACTGCCGCTTTTCTGATACTCCTCTTTTGTAGAGAACTGAATCCATATTTCCCGCAGCGACCGGATGAACGGCTGTACCTTATCTCCCATCAATTTCCCCTGTTCCTCGTCCGAAAGAGATGCCTTTCCTTCTACCATGATTCTGGCATCCTGAACCAAAAAAGACTTATACTGTTCATACTGTCTGGAAAAGAAAACCACCTCTACCGTGCCTACCAGATCCTCCAGCGTTACAAATGCCATCTGTCGATTTTGCCTGGTGATTTTTACGCTAATGGCTGAAACCATTCCAGCAAGCCTGACATATTGCCCATCTTTTAGATTTTCTGTTCCGCCTTCCTCATCCGGATAAAAATCTGCACTGGTCGCTGTAGCATACTGCTCCATCACCATTCTGTATTTATCCAGCGGATGACCGCTGACATAAATGCCCAAAACTTCTTTTTCCATGGCCAACAATGTTTCCGGATCATACTCCCCTACCGGGGGGAAGGTAATTTCCACCGTTTCCCGGTCAGTAGGTGCCATAAGTTCAAACAGGGACATCTGTCCTGTTAATGCCTGCTTCTTTTCTCTGGACACCTGATCCATCAAAAGAGAGTACACCAGCATCTTCTGTTTTCTGGTCCCACCCACGCTATCCAAGGCTCCCGCCTTAATAAAAGCCTCAATAGTTCTCTTATTGACTTCTCTTCCGGATAGTCTGGAGATAAAATCTCTTAGGGAGAGAAATCCCCCCCCCTTTTCTCTTTCCTGCACGATCTGATCAATCACAGACGGCCCCACACTTTTGATGGCAGAAAGACCGTAAATAATGGCATGTCCCTCAACCGCAAAACCACTCTCTCCCTTATTAATGTCAGGAGGCAGGATGGAAATCTGCATCTGCCTGCAGGTTTGGATGTATTCAGACACTTTCTGGGTATTGTCAATGACAGAGGTCATCAGAGCTGCCATGAACTCCACCGGATAATGATATTTCAGATAAGCGGTCTGGTAAGCCACATAGGCGTAGGCTGCCGCATGCGACTTATTGAAGGCATATTTGGCAAAATCCGTCATTTCATCAAAAATGGCACTGGCCACTTCTTCAGATATGCCATTGGCCACACAACCCGGAACGCCCTCAGCCGCATTGCCATAAATAAAGTTTTCCCGCTCCTTTTCCATGACGGACTGTTTCTTCTTGGACATGGCCCGTCGAACAAGATCACTTCGGCCAAAAGTATAGCCTGCCAGTTTTCGCACAATCTGCATGACCTGTTCCTGATATACAATACAACCGTAAGTGGGTTTTAGGATTTCCTCCAGCTGCGGGCAGGCATATTGAATGGCCTCTGGCTGATTCTTTCCTTTTAGGTATTTAGGAATAAAATCCATGGGGCCAGGTCGATACAGTGAAATACCTGCAATAATATCCTCCATGCTGGACGGTTTTAAGACCTTCATAAAGCTTTTCATGCCTTTACTTTCCAGCTGGAACACCCCGTCCGTATGCCCGGTGCCAAGAGAGGCATACACTTTTTCATCATCCATAGGCAAATGGCCAAGTTCAATGGTCACTCCCCGGTTTTTCTCCGCCAGTTTTTGGGCATTCTGCAGCACTGTCAAAGTACGCAATCCCAAAAAATCCATTTTTAACAGCCCCAGTTCTTCCAATGTGGTCATGGTAAACTGCGTGGTAATGGAATTGTCAGAGGCTTTGGACAAGGGCACATACTCATCTACCGGCTTTTCACAGATCACCACTCCTGCCGCATGCATGGAAGTATGACGGGGAAGTCCTTCCAGTTTTTTTGCCATGTTGATCAGCTGACGAATCTGGTCATCGTTCCGGTATTTTTCTGCCAGATCTTTATTCATTTCCAAGGCCCTGTCAATGGTCATATTCAACTCATTGGGTATCATCTTGGCAATAGTGTCACACAGGGCATAGGGCAGATCCAAGGCTCTCCCCACATCCCGGATTACCCCCCTGGCTGCCAGCGTTCCAAAGGTCACAATCTGGGCCACCTGTTCCTTGCCATAAGTCCGAACCACGTAATCAATGACCTCCTGCCGTCGCACATAACAAAAATCAATATCAATATCGGGCATAGTGACCCGTTCCGGATTTAGAAAGCGTTCAAAAAGCAACTGATATTGCAGGGGCTCAATATCCGTAATTTCCAGACAGTAGGCCACAATACTGCCAGCCGCCGATCCCCGGCCAGGTCCCACCATAATATGATTTCGTTTTGCATAGGCAATGAAATCCCAGACAATCAGGAAATAATCCACATACCCCATCTGACGGATGACACCCAGCTCATACTGCAGCCTTTCTTCCAACGCAGGGGTGACGGTATAGCGTTTACGCAGCCCTTCCCAACACAGCTTTTTCAGATAGGCATAAGCCTCATAGCCTTCCGGTACATGAAATTTAGGCAGTTTCTGCTCTCCAAATACAATTTCAACCTGACATCGCATGGCAATGCGATGAGTATTTTCCAACGCCTCTGTCGCATAAGGAAAAAGGGCCTGCATCTGGGCCTCGCTTTTCAGATAGAACTGACCGCCTTCGTAACGCATGCGATTCTCATCAGAAACCTTTTTCCCAGTCTGGATGCAAAGCAGCACATCATGAGCATCTGCATCTTCGGCATGGATATAATGCACATCATTGGTTGCCACCAGTGGAATGCCCGTTTCCTCATGCAGATGAAGCAGATGCCCATTAACCTCTCGCTGTTCCGGATATCCATGATCCTGCAGCTCCAGAAAAAAATTATCCACTCCAAATATGTCCTGATACCTCAATGCCGCTTTTTTGGCTTCCTCGTACTGTCCCCTAAGCAGCATTCGCTGTACTTCCCCGGCCAGGCAGGCACTTAAGCAGATGATCCCTTCATGATGAGTCCGCAGCACATCCAAATCTACCCTGGGCTTGTAATAAAACCCATCCACAAAACCTTTGGAGACAATCTTGATCAGGTTGTGATACCCTTTCTGATTCTCTGCCAGCAAAATCAAATGATAATACCGGTCTTCTCCTGCACCTTTTTCTCTGTCAAACCGGGAACCAGGTGCCACATATACCTCACAACCCAATATGGGATGAATACCATTAGACAAAGCAGCCCGGTAAAAATCGATGACGCCAAACATGACTCCATGATCTGTAATGGCCAGGCTGTCCATTCCCAGTTCCCTGGCTCTTGCGCAGAGTTCCTGAATTTTACAGGATCCGTCCAACAGACTGTACTCGGTATGCACATGCAAATGTGTAAAGCTCATGGATGCCTCCTTTTTCATAAAAAAACAGGGCCGTCGCATAAAGTAGCAGACGTCCCCGCATTCTCTCACAACAGCCCAAGTCTGATATTATTCCTGACCGGATAAATAGGATGCCAGCTTATCCAGCGCTGCATCTTCATCCGTCCCGTCTGCAGAAACCGTCAGGTCATCCCCGGTAACCAGCCCCAAAGTCATCATGCCCATAATGCTTTTTGCATTGACCCGCTTTTCTCCGCTCTGAATATAAATGGAAGATTCAAACTGGCTGGCCAGCTGCACCAGCATAGCTACCGGTCGAATTTCCAGGCCCGTAGGTAATTGTACTTTTATGGTTCTGTTCTGCATTTTTCTCCTCCTCTAACGCCTCAGGCTTTCTGCAATTTCCTTTAATTTCCGCAGGCGATGATTAACACCAGATTTACCCAGCGGCGGGCTTAGCATCGTCCCCAGTTCTTTTAAAGGAACGCCCGGGTTATCCAGACGCAACTGTGCAAGTTCCTGAAGTTCCTCCGAAAGCGTTTCCAGCCCAACCGTCTGTTGAATCAGCAAAATATCCTCCTGCTGCTGCACAGAAGCTTCCACCGTTTTACTGATATTGGCCGTTTCACAATTTACTTTTCGATTAACCGCATTGGCAATTTCTTTCCGAATACGGATGTTTTCCAGTTCCATCAGGGAAACATGGGCTTCCATAATGTTGAGAAGGTCAACAATCTGGTTGCCCTCCTTTACATATACCACACTATGCTTCTTTCGGGCAACTATTTTTGCTTCCAGTCCAAAAGTCTGTAAAATGCTCTGCATCTGGAGTCCCCGTCTCTCCGTGCGGCAGACTATTTCCAGATGGTAAGATTTTTCCGGATCGGAAATGGACCCTGCTGCCAGAAAAGCGCCTCTGACAAAAGCGCGCTTACAGCACGGGTTCTGAATGACCAGTCCATCTGTCAGAAAGTTTTCCTCTTCCGTTTTCCTCCAGCCAAAAAAAGAATCCCGGGAAAGATTTCCCAGGCGGGGGGCTAACGGATGTTTAATGGCTTCCAGGACCATGCACACCTGCCCCTGATCTCTGATGAGCACCGTATACAGGCGGCTTTTCTGCCCCCGACGGCTCCATCTTACGGCCACATTCGTATTTATAGTAAAGGTTTTTTTCAGTAATGTAAAGTACTTATTTGCAACAAAACGGTTTTCTGTCCGGATTTTAATATAAATTGCCCCGCCACCTGCCCAAATCAGCTCTCCTGAAAAGGCCAGTATGGCGCTGATCTCGCTGATACGGCAGTGACGGGCAGCCGGAACATGTTCTCCCAGCTCTTGTTTCACTATTTGGGAAAAAGACACCCTGTCACCCTTGCTTTCTATTCAGTATATCCTTATGTTCAATCGTTATGCCATATCCTTTGCCTTCCAACGCCCCGTATAAAGCGTTCGCCACTGTCACCGATCGATGTTTTCCCCCTGTACATCCAATTCCGATCACCAGCTGATTTTTTCCTTCCACCGCATAATGAGGCAACAAAAACTGTACCATATCAATGAGTTTATCCAAAAATACATGGGTCACCGGAAAACTCATCACATAATCTTTCACCGGTGCATCATTTCCGGTCAGGGGACGTAACTCATCTATATAGAAGGGATTGGGCAAAAAGCGCACATCAAACAGCAAATCCGCATCCTGCGGAATGCCATATTTAAATCCAAACGACAAAATGCTCACATTCAGGCTATGATACGCTTTTCCTTCTACATATATTCTTTCCAGTTCCTCCCGCAGATCCCGGGTGAGAAGATGACTTGTATCAATGATGTGTGTGGCCCTGCCACGTAATTCTTTCAACAGTTCTCGTTCTTCCCTTATGCCATCAATCAGCCGCCCTTCTCTGCTTAAGGGATGATTTCTGCGCGTTTCTTTAAAACGTTTGATCAGGCAGGCATCTCCGGCATCCAGGTACAGAATTTCATACGGATATGGGGCAAGTCCATCTCTTCGCAACAGGCTGCCAAGATCCTTCAGACCGCCTCCGGACCGGGCATCAATACCGATAGCCACATTGCCAAAACGATCCTCTCCGGCATAGGTCAGCTCTGCAAATTTGACAATCAATTCTACGGGAAGATTATCCACACAAAAAAAG
This sequence comes from uncultured Cuneatibacter sp., assembly GCA_964426655.1. Classification (GTDB taxonomy): domain Bacteria; phylum Bacillota; class Clostridia; order Lachnospirales; family Lachnospiraceae; genus RGIG8306. The sequence goes on from CAYRQT010000001.1 coordinate 17,276, forward strand.
CCCAAATCTTCCAGAATTTTCAGTGCAGTGGTCTTCCCCGCTCCGGACATGCCGGTTACAATTACAAATTTCACGGTTGCTCCTTTCCGGATTTTATTCTGGAAAATGACCGATAAAGCGCACTTCCGGCTCCAGCTCCACACCAAACTTGTCCTTCACAGTGTGCTGCACATGCTGAATGACACTGCGCACCTGGGCAGACGTGGCATTTCCCCGGTTAATTACAAAACCACAATGCTTTTCGGAAACGCCGGCCTGTCCCACCGAATATCCTGCCAGCCCACTGTCCATGATCAGTTTTCCGGCGTAATACCCTGCCGGCCGTTTAAAAGTACTGCCCGCACTGCCATATTCCAGCGGCTGCTTTGCCGCCCGCATGGCCTTTAGCTGCAGAACCTTGGCCTCCAGCGCCTCTCTGTTTCCCGGAGAAAGTTGAAATTCTCCCTCCAGTACCACATAACCATTGGTTTTAATGCAACTGGTACGGTAGCCCAGCTGCAGTTCTTCTGCGTTCAGAGAAAGTACCTGCCCCTCTGCCGTCAGAACCGTACAGCCTTTCACTACCTGCTTCATTTCACCGTCATATGCCCCTGCATTCATGGTAAGTGCACCGCCCACACTTCCGGGGATGCCTGCCGCAAATTCCAGTCCTTTGAGACTTAGAGAGACCACATAATCCACCAGCCGGTTCAATGAAACACCGGCCTGGGCCCTGACCAGCGTTCCCTGAACATCCATTTTCTGAAAATGCTTTTCCGGCGTCAGGATGGCTCCGGGGAACCCTTCATCACTGACCAGCAGATTGCTGCCCAGACCCACCCACTCATAGGGTAGCCCATACGTTCTGCAAAGAGACATGGCCAGCCCACCCTGTTCTGCTGTGGCAGGGGTCAGATAAAACCTGGCATTTCCTCCGGTCTGAAAGGTGGTATGCCGGGCCATAGGTTCATTTTCCCGTATATCCTCCGGCGCAAGCACCTGCGCCAGCGCTTCTTTGAATTCCATACTGTTTCCTCTATTTATTCTGCCCGGCATTTTTCATCATGTTCTGCTGCCAGCGTTCATACAGTTCCTTTGCAGCATTGTAGCCCATCTTTTTCTGCCGGTAATTTACCGCTGCAGATTCCACAATAATGGCCAGGTTTCTGCCGGGACGGATCGGGATGTTGTGGCAGACGATTTTATTTCCCAGAATCTCTGTGTATTGATCTTCCAGCCCCAGTCGGTCATACCTTTTCTCTTTATCCCATTCCTCCAGCTTAATGACCATGTCTATAGCCTGGGTGTTTTTGACGCTCTCCACACCGAACAGGGTTTTGACATCAATGATCCCGATACCCCTCAACTCAATAAAATGCCGTGTGATGTCCGGTGCCGTTCCCACAAGGGTTTCTTCGCTGACCTTTCGAATTTCCACTACGTCATCTGAGACCAGACGATGCCCCCGTTTAATCAGTTCCAGTGCAGCTTCGCTTTTGCCAATGCCGCTCTCTCCCATGATGAGCACCCCCTCACCATATACATCCACCAGCACGCCATGAATGGAAATAATGGGCGCCATCTCCACCTTCAGCCAGCGAATCAGTTCTGCTGTCAGATCTGTTGTGGACTGTCTGGACACAAATAGGGGAATACCAGCCTTTGTGGCTATGTCCACCAGTTCCTGCTCCGGATGAAATTCTCTGCTGAATACAATGCAGGGAACTTTGCTTTCCACAAGTCTTTTAAATGTACTATAGCGTTCTTCCTCATTTAAGCGTTCCAGAAAGGAGCGCTCCACATTTCCGATGATCTGCACCCGGTCCTTGTCAAAATAATCATAAAATCCGGCCAGCTGAAGGGCCGGCCGGTTAATATCCGGATGGACCAATTCAATTTCATCTGTATTGATTTCTTCATTCAGTCCGATGAATTCCATTTTCTGTTTCAGTTTGGTAATTGTAACACCGCTCATATGGCCTCCCATTTTTTCCTGGTCAGTTGTTTTTCTTACCCTCATTCTATCGTAGTGCCCTGTAGATGTAAAGGGCTATTTCCGGAAGAAGTTCCACACACTCCTGGCAGCCTTTTCATTCATTCCTTCCACCTGGCCAAGTTCCTCCACAGTGGCCTTCTGCAACTCTTCCAGGCTGCTGTAAGTGCGCATAAGTGCCATACGTCTTTTCGGGCCGATTCCCGGGATATCTTCCAGTACAGAGTGGGTCTGCTCTCTGCTACGAAGACTTCTATGGTAGGTAATGGCAAATCGATGGGCCTCATCCTGTATTCTGGTAATCAATCGAAAGGCCTCAGTGCGGGTTGAAATTTCCACCTCTTCGCCTTTGAAATACAATCCCCTTGTCCGATGTTTATCATCCTTGACCATACCACAGATTGGAATCTGCATCCCCATTTTTTCCAATACCTCTTCAGCAATATGCACCTGTCCCTTTCCACCGTCCATCATAATCAGATCCGGCAGCCGCACAAATCCTCCATCCTGTGTTTTTGCCCGATTAAATCGGCGGGAAAGCACCTCGGCCAGGGAAGCATAATCATTAGCCCCTATTACCCATTTGATGCGGAATTTGCGATAATCCGCTTTTTTAGGTCTCCCCTGCTCATACACCACCATAGAGCCTACCGAAGCGAACCCACTTATATTGCTGATGTCATAGGCCTCCATGCGACTAGGCACCGGGATGTCCAGTAATTCTGCCAGTTCCTGCAGAGCCCCCATGGTCTGCTGATATTCCTTTCGCAGGCGTGCAGCATCCTGATCCAGCACCATTCTGGCATTTCTGGCCGCCAGTTCCACCAGTTTCTCCTTCTCCCCGATTTTGGGAGCCCTGATCAACACCTTTCTTCCCTTACGTTCTTCTAGCAATGTTCCCAGAGTTTCCATCTCATCCCAAGTCTGCTGCACCAGAATTTCCCGGGGGATATAGGGAGTTCCTGCATAATACTGCTTCACAAATTCTCCCAGCACCTGTGCATCGGAATCGCCTGGGGCAATCTGCAAATGGAAGTGCTCTCTTCCAATCATTTTCCCTTCCCGGACAAAAAACACCTGCGCCACCCCCTCTGCTCCTTCTCTGGCCATGGCAATGATATCTCTATCTTCGCCGCTTCCATCTGTCAGCTTCTGTTTTTTGGAAATCCTCTGCAGACTTTCCAGCAGATCCCGGTATGCAATGGCCTCCTCAAAATCCAGATTTTCCGCAGCCAGATTCATTTTTTCCTGCAGTTCTCTGCCCAATTCTTCATAGTGTCCATTCAGCACCTGAATCACTCCCTGAATCCGCTCTCCATAAGCCATTGGAGTGACGTAGCCCTGACAGGGAGCATCACACTGATGAATATGATAATTCAGGCAGGGGCGTTCTTTTCCTTCATCTCTGGGCAACACCCTGTTGCAGGTACGGATTCTGTAATGCCTGTGTACCAGTGCCAAAATGTCCTTTACCGCACCCACATCCGGGAAAGGGCCAAAATATCTGGACCTGTCTTTTTTCATCTGCCGGGCTAGCATCACCCTTGGGTAGGCCTCTTCCAGAGTAACCCGAATATACGGATAGCTCTTGCTGTCCTTAAGCATGGTATTATAGGGGGGCATATTTTCTTTAATCAGATTGCATTCCAGCACCAGGGCCTCAGTTTCCGAGTCTGTCATAATGTATTCAAAATAGGCCACCTGGCTGATCATTTTCTCAATTTTAGGAGAGCGGTAATGCCCCTTCTGAAAATATTGCCTCACCCTGTTTTTCAGATTTTTGGCCTTGCCCACATAAAGGATTTCCTCTGCTGCCCCATGCATGATATACACGCCTGGCTTATCCGGCAATTTTTTCAGATCCTCCTGTATACGATCACTCATCGGCTTATCTCTCCTTTTTGGAACATAGGAAAAGGAGCTCCCTGCCGGATCCGGCCGGAAACTCCTTACAATGCCTTTTATTATCAGAGGGCTGAGGGAGCAGCTTCCCCTTCCAAAGCTTTGCCGTTCACCTTCTCCAATATATCCATAAACTCTTTTCCGGTAATGGTTTCCTTTTCAATCAGATAGGTGGAGATGGTATCCAGCGCCTCACGATTGTCCTGGAGCAGCTTTTTGGCCGCTTCGTAAGCCTCCTTTAACATAGCCATTACTTCCTTGTCCACCTGTGCTGCCGTTTCATCGCTGCAGTTGAGTACTCTCTGCCGATTCAGATACTGGCTTTCCACGGTTTCCAGAGCCATCAGGCCAAATTTATCGGACATTCCGAACATGGTAATCATGGCCCGGGCCATAGATGTGGCCCGTTCAATGTCATTGGAAGCCCCGGTTGTGATGTCGCCAAACACCAGCTCCTCCGCTGCACGGCCTCCCAGAAGAATGCGCAGCTGCGCCAGCAGTTCCAGCTTGGAATCCAAATACTTTTCTTCCTCAGGCGTCTGCATGGTAAAGCCCAGCGCTCCCATGGTTCGGGGCACAATGGTGATTTTCTGCACCGGCTCCGTGTGCTTTTGCAAGGCAGTAACAAGGGCATGCCCCACCTCGTGGTAAGCCACAATGCGCCGTTCTTCCTTGCTGAGAATCCGGTCTTTTTTCTCCTTACCCACCAGCACCACTTCCACGGCCTCCAGCAAATCCTCCTGAGTGACCACATGTCTTCTGTGCTTCACGGCATTAATAGCCGCCTCATTGATCATGTTAGCCAGATCTGAGCCCACCGCACCGCTTGTAGCAAGGGCAATGGCATCCAGATCCACCGTGTCATCCATATGCACATCTTTGGAATGGACCTTAAGGGTGTTTAGGCGCCCTTTTAAGTCCGGCTTGTCTACAATGATCCGTCTGTCAAACCGCCCCGGGCGCAAAAGGGCCTGGTCCAGAATTTCAGGTCGGTTCGTGGCTGCCAGGATGAAAACGCCCTTGGAAGAATCAAACCCATCCATTTCGGCCAGCAATTGATTTAATGTCTGTTCTCTCTCATCGTTTCCACCGCCATATCGGCTATCCCTGCTTTTCCCAATGGCATCAATTTCGTCAATAAAAATAATGCAGGGCGCATTGGACTGGGCCTGTTTGAACAGATCCCGGACTCTGGAAGCCCCCACCCCCACAAACATTTCCACAAAATCCGAACCGGAAAGGGAGAAGAAAGGTACCTTAGCCTCACCGGCCACTGCCCTTGCCAATAATGTTTTTCCTGTTCCGGGTGGCCCCACCAGCAAGGCACCCTTGGGTAGCTTGGCACCAATGGATTGATATTTTTGAGGGTTATGAAGAAAATCCACTATTTCTGTCAGGGATTCCTTAGCTTCATCCTGACCTGCCACGTCTTTAAACGTTACACCAGTCTCCCGCTGGACATACACCTTGGCATTGGATTTTCCAAAGCCCATGGTGCCGCCTCCCATTTTCTTAGACATCATGTAAAAGAACACAAACAACAGCACCAGCGGCAGCACATAAATCAGCAAAATCTGCAATATGGCACTGGAACCGCTGTCTACCGTACCAGAAATGTCCACGCCTTTATCTTTCAACAGGGACATCAGGTCATCATCCTGCACCAGGCCTGTGTAATAGGTGATCTTCATCAGTCCTGACGCTTCATCGGTGGGGACAATTACGATGCGGTCATCCTGAAAAACCACTTGTTCTACTTTTCCCTCGTCCAGCATTTCAAGGAATTGCGAATAGGTAATTTCCCTGTTCGTGGAGCTTTCCACTGCTCTGTTGAGCATAGAAATAAGAAGCAGCAGCACGGCTGCTGCAATGGCAAACACGATAAAAGGCTGGGGCGTTTTAGGGAATTTATTTCCATTATTGTTGGGATCATTGGGATTTTGCCCATTCTGATTCCCTCCATTTTGGTTGGGATTGAAAAAGTTTAACAAAGCTTTCCTCCAATCTTATTTCACGCTACCCAAAATCTATTTTGGGGTATATACCCCATCATTATAAATTCTGGTCTCTTATAAAGCAATAGACCAGATGTGAACTTTCTGTGCAATTGCATTAAAAAAATCTAAAACACGCCCAATGCCAGATATTGTGCCACATCCGCTTTCAGCTGTGCCCAGGCCGCAGGGTTATTGACATAATATCTGGGACAGATTTTCCCAGTGACATCATGATGCCTGATTACATCCTCGGCTGTCAGGTTAAATTCATGACACAGCCAGGCTGTCAGACGAACAACAGAAGCATAGGTCACATCGTTGAATTTGCCGGTGGAATCCGGGTGGCATACTTCTATGGAAATGGTATCCTTGTTTCTCCAGTTGGTGGCATAGGATTTCTCGTCAAGGGGAATGCACTGTATAATTTCTCCTTCCAGCCCCACCAGAAAATGGCTGCTCACGCCAAGCGTGCTGCTATTTTTAAAGCTTTCAAAATAATTCCAGTTATTAATGGCCGAAGAACCCGGATTACCGATATAGTGAATGACTATGTTTTTTACCTTTTCCAGCTTGATGCCCGGTCTGGAATTGGGATTGGGTGTCAGAAGCATCTGCCGAATTGTAGAGGCAAAATTTTCTATGGGAGTAAGGGGCCCCACTGCTGACTGTATGGAAAGGGGCTGTGTGGGAGCCTCCGTAACAGGCGCCGCTGTGGTTTCCGCCACTGCAGCAGCCTCTGTGACAACGGGTTCTGCCGTAGTGGGGGCTGCCGTGGTGGGAACGGGAACTGCTTCCACGGAAAAGGTGGCAGAAAAGCCCTGATACTCCACCGTATAGGCATTTTGCCCCTGCACCATGGGTGCTTCATATCTGCAGCTCCATCCATCCACCCGTACGGAAGTGCCATCCTCATACACAAGGCTCACCTGAATATAACGATAATCCAGGACATCCTCCACGTAATAAGACCCTTTGATTCCGTAAACCGCCAGGATGCCCACTGCCTGAACTGCTTCTGTCACATCCGGGGCCGGGGACTCCTCTGCAGTTTCCGGTTCTGCAGGCAACGTCTCAGACAATGTTTCCTCTGTCATGACATGTTTCGGTTTAGAATCAGTTTCCGGAAAATCTTCGGAGGTGGAATCCTCCACAGCCGTGCTGTATGTCTTTTCCGTAGTGTTTTCTTCTGATTTCCAAAAGTCAATAGACGTGGACTCCCGAAGGGAATAGAACCTAATGCCCGCCAGGATTTCACCGGAAAAGCTGATGGTTTCTGCTGACTGCATGCCTTCGGATATCCCCTCATCAGCTTTGGATATTCCTTCCTGCTGCAACAGTAATTTTACAGGCATGCGGTAAGCCCCTGTCAGGACCACGCCAGAGAGCAATATCCCTGTACTGCCCCCTGCCAGCAGAAGGCGCCTCCTTCTGCTCCGTTTCTTCCATTGATCTATTCCCTCTGCGCAGGCCTCCAGATTTTCACCATCCCCAGGTCTGATATCCCCGAAAAGCCAGTTTCTCCATTTTTTTCCCATGTATTTTTCCCATCCCATTTTCGTGAACTTTATGTCAAATCCCCTGAAACTGTTTACTTTTGCCCCACGCTATTATAAAATAGAAACATTGATTTCCCGAGGAGGCTCTATGAAAACCATTGATCTCATTGTCCCCTGCTATAACGAAGAAGCCGTTTTGCCGGCTTTTTTCCAGGAGACAAGTCAAGTTGTGTCTACTATTCAAAATTATCGCTTCCATTATATACTGATAGATGATGGAAGTAAAGATAAAACACTGGCGGTTATGAAGGATCTGGCTGCCGGGCACGAGGAGATTTCCTACATCAGTTTTTCCCGTAACTTTGGAAAAGAGGCGGCTATGTATGCTGGCCTGCAAGCTTCATCAGGGGACTATGTTGTTATTATGGATGCCGATCTGCAGCATCCTCCCTCCATGATTCCTTCCTTTATTAGGGGCGTGGAGGCTGGACATGATTGTGTGGCAGCCCGCCGGGTAAACAGGCAGGGGGAATCCCCGGTGCGCAGTGCTTTTTCACGTCTGTTCTATGTGCTAAGCAACCGGATGTCCGACGTGAAAATGGCTTATGGCGCTGTGGATTTTCGTATCATGTCCCGTCCCATGGTAACTGCCATTCTTCAGCTGGCTGAAGTCCAGCGTTTTTCTAAAGGTATTTTTATGTGGGTAGGCTTTGATACCATGTGGGTCCCCTATGAAAATGTGGAACGCACCATTGGCAAAACAAAATGGAGTTTTTGGGGGCTTTTCAAGTATGCGCTGGATGGCATCACTGCCTTCTCCATAGCTCCCCTTCGCATGGTTAGCGCACTGGGGTTTTTTATTTCCCTGTTTGCTTTCTTATACATCACCGTTACTTTGATCAAAACTCTGATTTTTGGCATAGATGTTCCGGGGTACGTTACCACACTGTCGGCAGTACTTTTCCTTGGGGGCATTATTGAGTTTTCTATTGGCATACTGGGCGAGTACGTTTCCCGTATTTATCTGGAGGCAAAGAAACGGCCCATCTTTATTATGAAGGAATCCAATTTGCCTGCATCCGGGAAGGAAAGGAAATAACTCATGCATCTGTCCAAACTGAGAGCCCTCTGGCACCGCCTGGCTTCCAGGTATATTAACCGGGAAACCATTTCCTACCTGATTTTCGGTGTTCTTACCACCATATTAAATTTTCTGATTTACATGTTCTGCCGCAAAATCCTGTACATGGAATCTGTTGTTTCCAATACGCTGGCCTGGATTCTTGCAGTGCTTTTTGCCTTTGTGGTAAATAAACGCTTTGTTTTTCAAAGCCATGTCAAGTCTCTGCGGGGTGTTTTACGGGAATGGCACGCTTTTGTGGCCTGCCGTCTTTTGTCCCTGCTTTTTGAGAATGTTTTTATCTGGCTGACCGTTGACCAGCTCCATTGGGGGGATGCAGTCAGCAAAATTCTAGCTGGCATCGTCGTAGTCATCATGAACTACATTGCCAGCAAATGGTTCATTTTCGCCGGAAAGCAAAAAAAGGCCTCTTCTGAAGAGGAAGATGGAAAAAGGAGTGAGGGAAGAAATGAGTAAATATCTGCAAAAGAAAAAAGGGACTGCACGCAGTTTTGCCGATTGTCTGCCCTATCTGCTGGCCTTCCTTATTCCAGTGCTGGTAATGATTGCTGTTTTTATTGAACGGGGCATTTTCCCCTTCGGAGACCGGAGCTTTCTTCGGACTGATTTATACCACCAGTATGCACCTTTTTTCAAGGAGCTGGACGGGAAGCTTCAGACCGGTAGCAGCCTGTTCTATACCTGGAACATCGGAGGCGGCTCCAATTTTGTAGCCCTGATTGCCTATTACCTGTCCAGTCCTTTGAACTGGCTCTTGTTGTTGTGCCCCTCTGAATATGTTATTGAATTCATCACCTATATGATTGTTCTAAAAATAGGTCTGAGTGGTCTGACTTTCGCCTGGTATCTGCGTCATCACACTGCCCGCCATTCCGGATCCATTCAGGGATTTCTCGGAAAAAGAGACATTGGCATTGCACTTTTTGCCACTTTCTACGCTCTGTCCGGTTATATGGCCGCTTACAGTTGGAACATCATGTGGCTGGATTGTATCTTGCTTTTTCCCCTTATTGTGCTGGGACTGGAACGACTGGTATATAACGGAAAACCGTTACTGTACTGCATTACTCTGGCAATGGCCATCATCTCCAACTACTACATTGCCATTATGATTTGTATCTTTCTGGTATTGTATTTTATCTGCCTGCTGTTTATCATTCCTGATGAAACCATTACCCTTTTACCTCAGCCAGACGGCGCTCTTTTAAAGCGCACCATTTACACCAATTATCCCAAAAAAATTTTTCATTTTGCCCTATATTCCATAATTGCAGGAGGGCTTTCCGCTTTTATTTTAATTCCTGAAATCTTTGCCCTGGAACTGACAGCCTCCGCTTCCAGCACGTTCCCCACCACCTTCAGTTCCTACTTCTCCATTTATGACATGCTGGCTCGGCATCTGGTAAATGTGGATGTCCACCTGGGGCTGGATCACTGGCCTAATATTTACTGCGGAGTGGCCATTTTGATGTTTTTGCCCCTGTATGTCATGAACAAGCGGTATGGCTATAAAGAAAAGGCTACCAATTTTGCTCTCATCCTGATTTTCCTGGCCAGCTTCAGCATGAACTTTCTGAATTTTATCTGGCACGGTTTTCATTACCCCAATTCCTTGCCGGCAAGACAGTCTTTCATCTATATTTTCCTGATCCTGGTAATGTGCTACAAGGGTTATGAAGGCCTTCAGGAAAGAAGCATCAAACAGATTGTGGGTAGTTTCTGGATAGGCATCCTATTTATAGTATTGGCAGAAAAACTGATCACTGCAGAAGATTTTGACTACACAGATTTTTACATCAGTATTCTATTCCTTTCTCTATATGCTTTAATCGCTTATATGTATCGGAAAAAAATCGGTGTAAAACGCGCCCTGGCCTATGTGGCCGTGTTGCTGGTCTTTGGGGAAACCTTTATGAACACCGCTATCACCAGCGTTACTACCGTCAGCCGCAGCAGTTATGTGGAATACAATGAAAGTTACGCCACCCTGACGGCTCTGGCCCAGGAATTGGAAGGAGGCGATTTTTTCCGTCTGGAAAAGACTCGTCTGCGTACCAAAAATGACGGTCCCTGGTATCAGTATCCCTCCATTTCCGTTTTTTCCTCCCTGGCCAATGCCAATATGACATCCCTTTATAAAGCTCTGGGAATGGAAGGCTCTACCAATGCCTATTCCTCTACCGGTATGACCTTGCTGGCTGCCTCCATCATGAATGTCCGTTACATCTTTAATGCAGGGGAAATGGATGTGTCTTCCCTTCAGACTTTTGTGGATTCTGACCAGTCCATTTATATGTACAAAAACAATTATTCCCTTCCTCTGGCCTTTATGGTCCCTTCGGACTTTGCTGAAAACTGGAATATTTCTTTAGGCACACCCATTGAAGTGCAGAATAATTTTGCCCTGTATGCCGCAAATGTTCCCTCCATTTTCACCAGTCTTTCTGTTAGTTCAGAGGGAAGTTCTGCTACCGTAACCACTGATGAAGCTGGATATATATACGCTTACGTGACCAATTCCGGTGTGGATAATGTAACTGTCACCGTAAACGGAAATAGCACCAGCTATTCCAGTGTCAAACGCAAGTACTTAATTCCCATCGGATATGTCCAGCCCGGGGACGCCATCTCTGTCAGCACCTCCGACGAGGGCGAATCCCTTATTCTTCAGGCATATCGTCTGGAAGAGGACGCATTTAAAGAAATGTATGAAACCCTTTCCCAGGAAACCTATACCATCACTTCTTTTAGTGACACAAAGGTTTCCGGCACCATTACTGCCGCCGAAGACGGCCTGATGTACACCTCTATTCCCTATGAAAAGGGGTGGACAGTCACAGTGGACGGACAGGAAGTGGATACCGAGATCATCGGGGATGCCCTGATTGGTGTGCCGGTAAGCGCCGGTACACATACCATTACCTTTACCTATATTCCGGAGGGCATGACTTTGGGTGCGCTAATCAGCGCAGGTGCTCTGGCCCTTCTGATTGTTGCCATTACCGTTCACATACTACTAAAGAGAAGAAAGCCCTCTCCCAACAGCATTTTTGTGGAGGAAGAGCTTCTCCCTCCTCCGACACAGCCTGCGGAGGGAACATCCGAAGAAATGCCGAAAAAAGAACCGACATCCGAAGCGGTTGCCGCGTCAGTGCAGTTGCCTGCAGAGGAGGGCTCGCCAGCTCAGACGGCTGACCCCGAAGTTTCTCAGCCATCTGCTGAGAGCTCTGCGGCTCCATCCATTGAAATTATAGAAGTAGAGGAAGACACCCACCAAAAGGAGGAAAAGACATGAAACTATGGGGCGGACGTTTTACAAAAGAAACCAACCAACTGGTGCACCAGTTCAACGCCTCCTTATCCTTTGACCACCGTTTTTACCGTCAGGATATTCAGGGCAGCATTGCCCATGTGACCATGTTGGAAAAGCAGGGCATCCTTTCCCCTGCCGATAAAGAGCAGATTATTCAGGGGCTGGAAGGTATATTGGAGGACATTACGGCAGGACGACTCACCTTTGATGATGGGAGTGAGGATATTCACAGTTTTGTAGAGGCCCATCTGATTGAGCGAATTGGCGAGCCGGGAAAACGACTTCACACCGGCCGCAGCCGAAATGACCAGGTTGCGCTGGATATGAAGCTTTACACCAGAGATGAGCTGGACGAAACCATCTCCCTGCTCAAAGATCTGCTGCAGACCATCCTTACTGTTATGGATGGAAATCTGGACACTTATATGCCTGGTTTTACCCATCTCCAGAAAGCCCAGCCCGTCACTCTTGCCCATCATCTGGGTGCTTATTTTGAGATGTTCTACAGAGATACTCTCCGACTTAAGGATATTCGCCAGCGCATGAATACCTGCCCCCTTGGTGCTGGTGCCCTGGCAGGAACCACATACCCTCTTGATCGGGAATACACCGCTTCCCTGCTGCATTTTGATCGGGCCACTACCAACAGCATGGATTCTGTTTCCGACAGGGACTATCTTATCGAATACTTAAGCGCCCTTTCCACTATCATGATGCACCTTAGCCGCTTCAGCGAAGAATTCATCATTTGGAATTCCAATGAATATCGATTTATTGATCTGGATGATGCCTACAGCACCGGCAGCAGCATTATGCCTCAGAAAAAAAATCCGGATATTGCAGAACTGGTTCGGGGGAAAACCGGAAGAGTCTATGGTGCCCTGATGGCCCTTTTGACAACCATGAAGGGACTTCCACTGGCCTATAACAAAGATATGCAGGAAGATAAGGAGCTGGTTTTTGATGCAATGGATACCACCAGCGGGTGCATTCGGCTCTTTACGGGCATGCTGTCCACTACAAAATTCAACAAGGAAGTGATGGCTGCCAGTGCAAAGAATGGATTTACCAATGCTACCGATGCCGCAGACTATCTGGTCAATCATGGAGTGCCGTTCAGAGATGCCCATGGTATCGTAGGACAGCTGGTTCTATTATGCCTGGACCGAAATATTTCTCTGGATCAGCTCCCACTGGAAGATTATCAGAAAATCAGCCCCGTATTTGATGCAGACATCTATAAAGCCATATCCATGGAGACATGCGTCTCCAAACGGCTTACTCTGGGTGCCCCCGGCATTCCTGCCATGAAGGAAGTCCTTCAAACATACAGAATCTGGCTGTCTTCTCTTTAAATCAGTCAAAAAGAGCATTCCCCTTTCGGAAATGACCTTCCTCCATACTTTATACCAGAAAATCTGGTGTATGGTGGCACTCAAACCGATGGGAATGCTCTATTTTTTTACTTATGTCCCCCCAAAAATCCATCTCGTCTATCTCTGTATATTTCTAGTTTAGCTGAGTCTTGCGGCTGTAATGGGTATGCAGTAGCTTATGAGCCAGAGGGCCATTGGGTTCTCCCAGATACTCTCTGTACAGTTTTTGTATAGACGGGCTCTCATGAGATTTTCGAATGGTCTTTCCCCGATCTTCTTCATACAAAGCATTGGCCCTTTTGCTAAGGATTTCATAATGCCCGTGCATATATGGCTGTCCACCCCCGTCAATACAGCCTCCCGGACAGGCCATAATTTCTATGATCTGATATTCAGCCTCCCCTTTTCGTATTTTTTCCAGAAGGTTTCTGGCATTCCCAAGTCCATTGGCGATAGCGGCTTTTACCTGCATGTCTTTGATGGGAATAATGGCCTCCCTTACTCCATCCAATCCCCGAATCATGGTAAACTCTACATTATCCAGTTTTTCATTGGTAATCCACTCATAGGCGGTACGGAGTGCAGCCTCCATGACCCCACCGGTCACGCCAAACAGTACTGCAGCACCTGTGGACTCTCCCATCATATCATCATACTCTTCATCAGCCAGGGCATTGAACTGAATGCCTGCTTCCTTGATCATTTTAGCCAGCTCTCTGGTACTTAACACCACATCCACATCCTGTCCCATCTCTTCTCTTGCTGCTTCATATTTTTTAGCCAGACAGGGCATGACAGAAACCACTACCAGTTTTTCCGGAGGGATTTTCATCTTTTCCGCATAATAGCTTTTTGCAATGGCACCAAACATCTGCTGGGGGGATTTACATGTGGATGGCACATCCAGAAGATCCGGAAATTCATGTTCAAAGAAATTGATCCATCCCGGACAGCAGCTTGTGAGCATGGGTAAACGCCCATTATTCCTGATGCGATGCATCAGCTCAGTGGCCTCTTCCATTATGGTCAGATCCGCCGCAAAATCCGTATCAAAAACCCGGTCAAACCCCAGGGCCCTGAGCGCAGCCACCATTCTGCCTGTCACAGCTTTTCCGCTGGTATCTCCGAAAGCTTCTCCAAGGGCCGCTCGAACAGCGGGTGCCGTCTGCACAATCACAAATTTCTCCGGATCATTTAAGGCATTCCACACCCGGCTGGTGTTATTCACCTCTGTGAGCGCACCGGTGGGACAGACAGATACACACTGCCCGCAAAATGTACAGTTGGTTTCCACCATGGGCATGCCAAAGGCGGGAGATACAATGGTGGAAAACCCCCGATTTCTTGCTGACAGGACACCCACTGTCTGGATTTCGTTACAAACGGTGACGCAACGCCTGCACAAAATACATTTGTCCAGATTTCTTTCAATGGAGGAACTGGAAAGGTCCAATGGGAAGGTGCTCATTTCCCCTGCATATTTCATATGCCTTATACCCATGTCTGCTGCCAGTGCCTGCAGTTCACAGTTGGTGTTTTTCTCACACAGCAGACAGTCCTTGGGATGATCGGACAGGAGCAGTTCCACTACCGTTCGTCTGGAACGGATGGCTTTTAATGAATTGGTATGGATGACCATTCCCTCTGACACCGGTGTGTTGCAGGCCGGTGCCAGATTTCGCCGCCCTTCCACTTCTACTACACATACACGGCAGGATCCGGGGTTATGTTCCTTTCCCTCATGCAGATGCATATGACACAGGGTGGGGATAAAGATCTCCATTTTCTTGGCAGCCTCCAATATGGTGGTGCCTTCCTTCACCTGCAGGGGTTTATTATTTATGGTAATATTCACTAATTTCAATGGATACCTCTTTCTTCTTCAGGCTGTTACATGCGCTCAATGGCATGAACAGGACAGGCAGAGTAACAAGCACCGCATTTGATGCATTTTTGCTGATCAATGGTGTGTAGCCCCCTCACATTTCCGGAGATACAGGAAACCGGGCAATTCCTTGCGCATTTCGTGCAACCGATGCATTTGCTTGTAATTTCAAAGCGCAGCAGTTTCTTACAGACCCCTGCAGGGCAACGGTGATCCCGGACATGAGCCACATACTCCTCCCAGAAATACTTCATGGTACTTAGCACCGGGTTAGGTGCCGTCTGTCCCAGTCCACAGAGAGACGTATCTTTTATGGTCTGTGCCAGTTCCTTCAGGGTATTCAGATCTTCCTCCGTTCCCCGACCATCTGTAATTTTGGTGAGAATTTCCAGCAGACGCTTGTTGCCGATTCGACAAGGTGTACATTTACCGCAGGACTCTTCCACCGTAAATTCCAGGTAAAATTTGGCAATATCCACCATACAATTATCTTCATCCATAACGATCATTCCCCCTGATCCCATCATGGAGCCGATAGAAGTCAGGGATTCATAATCTATGGGCAAATCAAAATAGGAATAGGGTATGCACCCACCGGATGGCCCTCCGGTCTGTACGGCCTTGCATTTCCTGTCATTTTTTATGCCACCCCCAATTTCATAGATGATTTCCTCTACAGAGGTGCCTATGGGAACTTCCACAAGGCCTACATTATTAATTTTACCTGCCAGGGCAAACACTTTCGTGCCTGGTGATTTTTCCGTGCCCAGTTTTCTGTACCAGGCTGCTCCATGCTGCAAAATAGCCGGAACATTGGCAAGAGTCTCCACATTGTTAACACAGGTAGGTTTTCCATACAGACCAGCCTGCGCAGGATACGGCGGTTTATTAGTGGGTTCTCCCCTTTGACCTTCAATGGAGTGGATGAGTGCTGTTTCCTCTCCACAGACAAAGGCCCCTGCTCCATATTTAAGTTCAATATCGAAGGAGAAATCCGTGTCCATGATACGTTCTCCAAGGAGTCCCCGTTCCCTAGCCTGCTTTATCGCAATTTTCAGTCGCTCCACTGCCAGAGGATACTCAGCCCGAATATAAACAAAGCCCTGGGAGGCACCTATGGCATAGCCCGCTATGGCCATAGCCTCCAGAACACTGTGGGGGTCTCCTTCCAGAATGGAGCGGTCCATAAAGGCACCGGGGTCTCCCTCAACTGCACTACAAATATTATATTTGGTTTCTCCGGATGAGGCCTGGGCACTGGCCCATTTGATGCCGGTAGGAAATCCGCCACCTCCTCTGCCCCTTAATCCGGACTCCCGAATAACCTGGACCACTTCTTCCGGAGTCATGTGCAGCAGTGCTTTTCCCAGTGCCAGATATCCACCTGCTCCAATGGATTCCCCGATTTCTTCCGGGTTGATCAGTCCGCAATTGCGCAGAGCAATTCGCTTTTGTTTTTTATAAAAGGACATATCGTCCTGGTGATGTACCTTCTCTTTCAGGGTGGGCTCCTCATATAGAAGCCTCTCAACCGGTCTTCCCTCTGATAAATGCTGCTCCACAATATCGTCCACATCTTCGGGGCGCACATGCACATAGAAGGTATTATCGGGGCTGACTTTGACAATGGGCCCTTTCTCACAAAACCCGAAGCAGCCTGTGATACTTACGGAAACCAGATCATCCAGCCCTTTTTCCCGTATCCTTTTTTCCATTTTTTCCAGAATAACGACGCTATCCGATGACTGGCAACCGGTGCCGCCACATATGGTGACGCATCTGGGACATTGCTGATTTTCCACAGCCATCTCCTGCTCATGGGTTGGCTTACGCATGGACAAAATTTCCGCATACTCCAGGGACAATGCCTGTAATTGGTCAAATGAATGAATTTTTTGCATACCTTTCCCTCCTACTCCCTGTATTCATCCAGCACTTTTACCACCATATCCTTGGTAAAATGCCCATATACACGGTTGTCTACAGTGACCACAGGGGCCAGCCCACAGGCTCCCACACACCGCAGGACCTGCAAAGTAAATTTTTCATCCGGTGTGGTTTCCCCCACCTTGACCATTAACCGCCGCTCGAACTCCTCCAATACCTCTCCGGAGCCTTTTACAAAGCAGGCGGTGCCCATACAGACGTTAATCACATGCTTTCCTACCGGATTCTCTGTGAAATATGAATAAAAAGTTACCACGCCATTCACCTTAGCAATGGGAATCCCTGTCTTGTCTGCCACAAACTGCTGTACTTCTCGTGGCAGATAGCCAAATATTTCCTGGGCTTTATGTAAAATAGAAATTAAGGCCCCCTCCTTATTCGGCGAAGATTGAATGAACGCCTCCAGTTCTTCAAACTGGGGGCGCTTGGGCGAGTTTGAACACATACATTACCCTCCTTACAAGATTTGTTAATACTATAACATAGCGTCGATTTAAAAGATAGAATCTTATAAAAATTTTACAAATTTTCCCTTTATAATTCAGCTGTTGTTTAATTGTTGCATAAATAAATTAAAAATTGGACATATCCGCCAATCGAATAGGAGATAGTTTTTATAAATCCTGAACACCTTCGACCTCTCACACCACCGTGCGTACCGTTCGGTACACGGCGGTTCAATCTACTTAATATTTGACACACTTTTCGGTGCAGTAAACTACATTGAGACTAATCCAAATCGGCATAGTCTCTTGTTGCTTAAGGCAACATTGACAGCACCTTTGTTACATACATAAGCAATTCTTGCTCCTGCGTATGCTACGTCTGACTTCTCACAGTTCGTTATTACCCGGCAAATGATACCGCTGTGAGACCTCCACGCTTAAGGTGCGTGCGCTTTCTCTCCATATATCTGCCACATTTGCTCTGTTCCTATAAATGGTAACTTTACAGCTTCATCCTATTTGGCAGACTTACCAACCGGACCCTTGCCTTATAGGTGATTTCTCGTTACCCGGGTGTGCTCGGGACTTGCACCCGTTAAAGCGCTCCCAAGGTGCGCAAACAAAAAAAGCCGTGCCACATAAGGCACAGCTTTTATCTTATTTATCTCAGTCCTTCAATTGCAATTCCACCGGGCAATGGTCCGATCCCATAATATCCTTGTAGATAGAGGCCCCTTCCAGTTTATTTTCCAATTCTCTGGAGACCAGGAAATAGTCAATACGCCATCCAACATTCTTTTCTCTGGCCTTAAACATATACGACCACCAGGTATAGGCATCTGTTAAATCCGGATAAAAATAGCGAAATGTATCTATATATCCCCCTTCCAGCAGACGACTCATTTTGCCCCTTTCTTCATCTGTAAACCCTGCATTTTTTCGATTTGACGAAGGGTTTTTCAGGTCGATAGGCTGATGAGCCACATTCATATCTCCGCAGACCACCACCGGCTTTACTTTTCGCAGGCCCTCCAGATACGCATAAAATGCATCCTCCCAAGTCATGCGGTAATCCAGCCTGGCCAGCTCCCTCTGGGAATTGGGCGTATACACAGTGACCATATAAAAATGTGGAAACTCCAAGGTAATGACTCTGCCTTCCTGATCGTGGGTTTCCTGCTGTATACCATAGGCAACTGAAAGAGGCGCCTGCTTTGTAAAGATGGCCGTGCCGGAATACCCTTTTTTTACTGCATAGTTCCAATAGGCGTGATATCCCGGCGCCTCCCAGTCTAATTGCCCGGGTTGCAGTTTCGTTTCCTGAAGGCAGAAAATATCTGCATCCACATCCTGAAAAAAATCCGCAAATCCTTTCCCCATGCAGGCCCGAAGTCCATTCACATTCCAAGAAATCAGCCTCATGTTCATACCTCACCATAGGGCATATCAGACAATATATCACTGAAATCAAAAGTGGCAAAATAGTCTTTTGGTGTTTCTGCCCGGCGGATTAATTTAGCCTGCCCGTCCTCTTTCAGAAGGACCTCCGCACTCCGCAGCTTTCCATTGTAATTGTATCCCATGGCATACCCATGTGCACCCGTATCATGAATGACCAGTAAATCACCCATATCTATTTTAGGTAGAGCCCTGTCCACTGCAAACTTATCATTGTTTTCACAAAGAGAACCGGTAACATCGTAGACATGATCTAACGGTTCACCCTCCTTGCCCATAACGGTAATGTGGTGATATGCCCCATACATGGCCGGCCGCATCAGATTGACTGCGCAGGCATCCACTCCTATATACTCTTTCCAGATGTGCTTTTCATGAATGGCTTTTGTAACCAGGCACCCGTAAGGTGCCAGCATAAATCTGCCCAGCTCCGTAAAAATGGCAATATCTCCCAAGCCTTCAGGTACCAGGATCTCCTCAAAAGCCTGTCGAACGCCTTCTCCGATTACGCCAATGTCATTTGGCTCCTGCTCCGGCCGGTAGGGAATACCCACACCTCCTGATAAATTCACAAAGGAGAGAGAGATCCCCGTTTCCTTTTTTATACGGACCACAAAAGAAAACAATGTTTTCGCCAGCAAAGGATAATAGGCATTGGTAACGGTGTTGGATGCCAAAAAGGCATGAATACCGAACCGTTTCGCTCCCTTTTCTTTTAATACCCGATATGCCTCAATAATCTGATCCGGGGTCATGCCGTATTTGGCATCACCAGGGCTGTCCATAATATCAGTGGTTACCTTGAAGGTGCCACCGGGATTGAACCGGCAGGAAATCGTTTCCGGAATTCCTGCTGTTTTTTCCAGAAATTCTATGTGGGTAAAATCATCCAGGTTAATAATGGCGCCGATTTTCTTTGCAAAAACAAATTCTTCTGCAGGCGTATCATTGGAAGAGAACATAATATCCTCTCCTGAAAAGCCCAGACTTTTAGAGAGCATGAGTTCTGTCAGGGAAGAGCAGTCACACCCACAGCCTTCTTCCTGTAAAATTTTCAAAATATAGGGGTTGGGGGTTGCCTTAACCGCAAAATATTCCTTAAATCCCTTATTCCAGGCAAAGGCAGCTTTCAAATTCCTGGCATTTTCCCGAATTCCTTTTTCATCATATAAATGAAAGGGGGTTGGAAATTTCTCCACAATTTTTTCCAACTGTCCCAGAGTCACAAACGGCTTCTTTTCCATATCTGGCATCCTCCATGTTTTTTTCATATGATACGATAGGTTTCGGGATTATGCAAGCCTTTTCCCCCTCTCAATTGTATTCATGGAAAAAACGCCTGTCTCTTACAACCTTCCGTGCTGAATGGACAAACAAAAAGAACAGGCTTTTACCTGCTCTTTTTATCTTATATTCTCTGATTCATTACACAGTTCATAATGGAGGATTTTCTGTATTTATACAGTCTGCACCAGCATGTTATTTGTTTCTCCAATATCTCCTTCAGGAAGCTGCTTGTCCGGAATTCCTGCCGTAGCCACCACAATATCCCCCTCCTGCACCAAGCCTGCCTCCCTGGCTGCATCAATGGCATGGCGGATAATGGCATCTGTACTTTTTTCTCTGGTCGCAAACACAGGTGTCACGCCCCAATACAGCATCATCCGTCTAAGTGCTTCCTCGTGAGGCGATACACCCACCACCGGAATGGCACAGCGCCATTTGGAGAGCAACAAAGGTGTAAACCCGGTCATACTGGGAGCGATAATGGATTTGGCTCCAATGGCATCTGCCGTCATAACTGTGGATAGGCACACCGAATTGGAAATTTTGCTGTGATCGATCAAATGTGCTCTTTTTTCATAAAATTCTTTGTCCAGGTATTTTTCTGTAGAAACTGCAATACTATCCATCATCTGCAGTGCTTCAACCGGATACTTTCCTGCTGCTGTTTCTCCGGAAAGCATGATGGCATCGGTGCCGTCATAGATCGCATTGGCCACATCTGTAACCTCCGCCCGTGTAGGGCGGGGATTGCGGATCATGGAATCCAGCATCTGGGTAGCCGTGATAACCAGTTTTCCCGCTGCATTACATTTCTGAATGATTTTTTTCTGATAGTGAGGAATTTGTTGGGCCGGCATTTCTACACCCAGATCACCTCTGGCCACCATGATGCCGTCTGCCGCCTCAATAATCTCATTAATATTTTTGATACCCTCTGCATTTTCGATTTTAGCAATGATAAGCATCTGGCTCTTTTTTCCTTTAAGAAGATCCCGGATTTCCTGAATACAGGCCGCATTACGTACAAAAGACGCTGCCACAATATCAAACCCCAGATCCGCTCCAAAAGAAATATCTTCCTTATCTTTATCGGTAAGAGAAGGTAGATTGACTACAACATTGGGCACATTGACCCCTTTTCTTTCTCCCAGTTCTCCTCCATTTAACACGACGCATTGAATGTCTGTTTCCGTGGCAGCAATGACCTCCAGTTCAATAAGGCCGTCATCAATCAAAATACGATTTCCTGCATGTACATCTGCCGGCAATCCCGAATAATTAATAAAACCTCTGGAGGCATTTCCCACACAATCCACCGTTGTCAGCGTGTATGCATCTCCTTTGTTCAGCATAACTTTCTTCCCATCTTCCAAAAGGCCTGTACGAATTTCCGGCCCCCGGGTATCCAGCAGTGCTGCGATTGGCCTTCCCACTTCTTTTCTGACCTTCTCTAACAGGGTGAACTGTTCCCCCTGAATTTCCTGATTATCATGAGAAAAATTAAAGCGTGCCACATCCATACCATGAATGGCAAGTTTACGCAACATGGGCTCTTTTCTGGTGTTTGGCCCTAATGTACATACAATTTTTGTTTTACGTCTCATATAAAATGACTGCCCCTTTCCGGCTCCCTTTTTTAGCTTTCTGAAAAAAAAATACGGTTCTATACTAGCATTATTGTTAATGTTTTGTCAACCTGCTCTTTTACAAACTGCATAAGAATAGCAGGAATGTCTTGTTGCAGCCATTCCTGCTTCCTGTTATGATTTGCTTCCTGTATTTGTGTCTTTTTTAATATGCACATGTGTATATAAATGGTCTTGACAGTACTCATAATTGCCATCACATTTTGAACAGTAGCGGAATACCAGATTCTCATCATCATCCTCTGTTCTTCCGCATACGGCACAACGATGTTTATGCACGTTTCTTGTCTGTTTTATCGCCTGTTTGAACTTTCGCTTTCGGTGCAGTTCTTTAGGCGCATACTTATGGAAATCATACACAATGACAAAAAATACCAGGAAATTCAACATGGACACAAAAATTTCAGTGGCAGTAGCCCAGTCCTGGTTCAATACAGCCATAACAAAGGTCACTCCAAAGTAGATTCCATTGAGAATAGCCAGTGTTTTCGCTTTAATGGGAATAAGAAAAAAGAGCAGAAAACTGGTATGGGGATACATTACTGCAAAGGCAAAGAACAGGGACCAGTTTAAATAATCCACGCTCATATAAACAATTTTTCCAAAGGCCAGGTATATGACAATGGCTCCCAGCACATGAAAGAGGATGCCCATGAAAAAATATACATTAAAACGAAAGGCACCCCAGGTACGCTCCAACTGGGTCCCCAGCAGGAAGTTGATGTAGCAATTCAAAATCAGATACAACAGATCCGTTTGAGGATATAGCAAAAATGTGACAATACGCCAAATCTGTCCTTTCAGCAGCTTTGATGCATCCAATGCAAAATATGTTGCATACACATTGGGGTTGATGTAATAGAGAAGGAATCCAGCAATATAAATACCTATAATATAATACATCAAGTTGTGAATGGCATATTTTCCATACTTTCGCTCCAGTTTTTGAAAACCTTTCATCTACACTCCTCACTATAGTCAGAAAAACTTCTTCCGGGCAAACACAATGGCAGTAATAACGGTAAGTACCAGGGAAATGCAAATCACGATCCAGAATCCCTGGGGGTGGTTGGCAAAAGGCATCCCCTCCGAACTGACATTCATGCCATAGAAGGAAGCTACCATAGTAGGAATGGACAATACGATGGTGACCGTTGCCAGAAACTTCATCACAATATTCAGGTTATTGGAAATGACAGAAGCAAATGCATCCATGGTTCCACTCAAAATGCCACTGTATATATTGGCCATTTCGATGGCCTGTTTATTCTCCACAATAACATCTTCCAAAAGATCTGTATCTTCCGGATACATCTTAACCTTGTCTGTCCTCATCAGTTTTTCCAATACCACCTCATTGGACCGAAGGGATGTGGTGAAGAACACAAGGCTCTTTTCCAACTCCAAAAGCTCGATCAGCTCCCGATTTTTCTGAGAGGCATGCAGTTTCTGCTCCACTTCCTCGCTTTTCCTGTCAATATTACGCAGGTACTGCAGATAAAGAGAAGCATTGCGATATAGTATCTGCAAAATAAAACGAGTTTTCATGTATGTATGAAAGGAACGAACCCGTCCGTTAATAAAGGACTCCAAGATGGGAGTAGATTTCAGGCATACCGTTACAATCACCTCTTGCGTGATGACAATAGCCAGAGGAATGGTCCCATACCAATCCTTTCCATTTCTTTCCTCTATCACGGGTATGTCCACAATAATAAGGGTGTACAAATCTTCCACATCCATACGGGCCCGTTCCTCATCATCCAAAGGGGCCCTCAGGTCGTCAGGATCGATCTGAAGCTGTCTGGCTACCTGGCTGATTTCCGTAGAGGTAGGATCTGTCATCACCACCCAGCTGTTTTTTGTGATTTCATTTTCTTCCCGGATGATACCTTCCTGGGTCTTGTAAATCTGAATCATTTCAGCTCCTCTCCAAACTGCACGCCGAAAGGAGCTTCGATATTACGAGGGAACATCCAAGGCGGGCAGCTTATTCAAAATGAAATTGTGAAATAAAAATACTGTACTGCAAAGGGGGCAAAACGTTCGCCCCGGACTACTTTCACTGCCGTCCATAGTCTGTCCTTTCCTATTTTATAAACTGGCCGTCTTTACCGGCGCAAGGTTGCTTGGTGCCAAAAAAAAATCTCATGAAGGGGAAACCGCTCATAAGAATTTCGTCAACATCTAAAGGATATTATAATTTCTCCCCACCTGTTTGTCAAATCGTTTGCGTAAATTTAACAAACCATATTTCCACTCCGTTCGCCCGAAGTGGAGGCAAGCCAGAACGAAAATGCCGCCCACATTTGGGGATTCCTTTCCTTAAATTCCTATAAATTCAATAGGATTTGCCTGTACAGGCTTGCTTTTTTTTCAAAAAACTCCTATAATCAAAGATACTGCCTGTGTTGCAGGTCCATTTCCAAGGAGGTATGTCGATGCATGAAAAAGCAACCGGATCCTTTTATACCCTGGGTATAGATATTGGTTCAACAACTGTAAAAATAGCCATACTTGACCATCAAAATTCCATTATTTTTTCTGACTATGAGCGGCATTATGCCAATATACAGGAAACACTTTCCACATTGATTAAGAGGGCCCAAAGCCAGTTTGGAGAAATGTATCTTTCCCCGGTCATCACTGGATCCGGTGGTCTGACTTTAAGCAAGCATATGGATGTGCCATTTGTGCAGGAAGTGGTGGCGGTTTCCACCTCTTTGCAGGACTATGCGCCACAGACGGATGTGGCCATTGAACTTGGCGGCGAGGATGCCAAAATCATTTATTTCACCGGCGGCATTGAGCAACGAATGAACGGCATCTGCGCAGGTGGTACCGGTTCTTTCATCGATCAGATGGCCTCTTTGCTGCAAACAGATGCAGCCGGTCTGAATGAATATGCCAAAGGGTATACGGCCCTGTATCCCATTGCAGCCCGCTGCGGTGTGTTTGCCAAATCCGATATTCAGCCCCTGATCAACGAGGGCGCTTCCAAAGAAAACCTGGCCGCTTCCATTTTTCAGGCGGTCGTCAATCAGACCATTTCCGGGTTGGCCTGTGGAAAACCCATTCGGGGAAACGTGGCCTTTCTGGGAGGGCCTCTCCATTTCCTTTCTGAATTGCGTCAGGCCTTCATCCGCACCCTCCATTTGGAGGGTGACGCCATAATAGCGCCAGATCATTCCCACCTTTTTGCTGCCGTTGGCGCTGCCATGAACAGCAAAGGAGAGGCCATCTATTCCTCTTCTGTTCTTTGCGAAAAGTTGGACAAGGGTATTCCCATGGATTTTGAAGTCAAGCGTCTTGCCCCCTTATTCAAATCTCAGGAAGACTATGACCTGTTCCGGGACCGGCACAACGCTCATCGGGTAAAGCGGGAGCCTCTTGCCACCTACAAGGGGAAAGCTTTCCTGGGAATCGATGCAGGCTCCACCACCACAAAAGTGGCACTGGTGTCTGAATCCGGTGCCCTCCTCTACTCCTTCTACAGCAGCAATGACGGCAATCCTCTGGCCACCTCCATCCGGGCCATTCGGGAAATTCAGGATAGGAAGCCTGCGGATGTGGAAATTGTCTACTCCTGCTCCACTGGATACGGTGAGGCACTGTTAAAGTCTGCCTTCCAGCTGGATGAAGGGGAAGTGGAGACCATTGCCCATTATTATGCCGCTGCGTTCTTCCAGCCGGATGTAGACTGTATTCTGGATATTGGCGGCCAGGACATGAAATGTATCCGCATCAAAGATAAAACCGTGGACAATGTGCAGCTTAATGAGGCCTGTTCCTCCGGCTGCGGCTCCTTTATTGAAACTTTTGCCAAGTCACTGAATTATTCCGTTAAAGATTTTGCCCAGGTAGCCCTATTTGCCAAACATCCCACTGATTTGGGCACTCGATGCACGGTATTTATGAACTCCAACGTAAAGCAGGCCCAGAAAGAAGGGGCAGATGTGGCTGACATATCCGCAGGTCTGGCCTATTCCGTCATCAAGAATGCATTGTATAAGGTTATCAAAATCACAGATCCCCGGGATTTGGGTGAGCATGTTGTGGTACAGGGCGGCACCTTCTATAACGATGCCGTACTGCGCAGTTTTGAGCGCATCTCCGGCTGCCAGTGCATCCGACCGGACATTGCAGGCATTATGGGGGCATTTGGTGCCGCTTTAGTGGCCAGAGACCGTTATTCCGGCCAGAAGACCACCATGCTGTCTTTGGATGAAATCGTGAACCTGACCTACTCCACCCGTTCAGCCCGTTGTGGCCTTTGCACCAACAACTGCCGTCTGACCATCAATGAATTTTCCGGAGGTCGCCGTTTTATTTCCGGGAACCGTTGCGAAAGAGGGCTGGGGCGGGAGAAAAAGGATGATAAGGTCCCCAATCTTTTTGCCTATAAACTTCATCGCATTTTTGATTACGATCCTCTGCCCCCGGCAGCGGCCAAAAGGGGCACCATCGGCATTCCCAGGGTGCTGAATCTGTATGAAAATTATCCCTATTGGGCAACCCTGTTTGAACAATTAGGGTTCCGGGTGGTGCTCTCTCCTGCCTCCACCCGAAAAATATATGAACTGGGTATTGAATCCATTCCCAGCGAATCCGAATGCTACCCGGCCAAGCTTGTCCACGGACATGTGGAATGGCTGATCAAACAGGGCGTAAAAACCATCTGGTATCCCTGTATCCCTTATGAGAGGAATGAGACCCCGGACGCCCAAAACCATTATAACTGTCCCATTGTCACTTCCTATGCGGAAAACATCAAAAACAATGTGGAAAGTCTGGAATCAGAGCATATCCGTTTCCTGAACCCTTTCATGGCCTTTACCAATGAAGAAGTGCTCACCAATCGTCTGGCAGATGTGCTGCAAAAAGAATTTGACATTGCGCCGGAAGAATCCCGCCCCGCCTGCCATTTGGCCTGGAACGAACTATTGCAATCCAGAAGGGACATGGAACATAAGGGCGAAGAGACGCTTGCCTATATGCGGAAAAATGGCATGCATGGCATTGTGCTGGCAGGCCGTCCATATCATGTGGATCCAGAGGTACATCATGGCATTCCTGAACTGATTACCTCCTATGGCCTCGCCGTACTTACCGAAGATTCCATTTCTCATCTGGCCCAGGCAGAACGGCCTCTGAATGTAATGGATCAGTGGATGTACCACTCCAGATTATATAACGCCGCCACCTATGTAAAGCAACAGGATGATTTGGATCTGATTCAGCTCAATTCCTTTGGCTGCGGCCTAGATGCAGTGACCACAGATACGGTCAGCGACATCCTGACCGGTTCCGGAAAGATATATACCGTATTGAAAATTGATGAGGTTAATAATCTGGGGGCAGCAAGAATCCGCATCCGCTCCCTGATTGCCGCTTTGCGCATTCGCCAGAGTCGCATGAGCACTACCAGACGCCCCATCCGCTCTGCCTCCTATCACCGGGTAGAATTTACTCCCGAAATGAAAAAAACATATACCATTCTTTGTCCCCAGATGACCCCCATTCATTTTAACCTGATTGAGGCGGCCATCCAGTCCTCCGGGTATAAGGTGGAAATGTTGCCGGAAAACCGCAATGCAGTGGATACCGGACTGAAATATGTAAATAATGATGCCTGCTACCCTTCCCTGATTGTTGTAGGGCAGATTATGGGTGCATTACTGTCTGGAAAATATGATCTGGATCATGTGGCCGTGTTCATGAGCCAGACCGGCGGCGGTTGCAGAGCCTCCAATTATATCGGCTTTATTCGCAGGGCCCTCCAGAAGGCGGGGCTGAAACATATTCCTGTTATTTCTGTCAGTGCCAGTGGCATCGAAGTCAACAGCGGTTTTAAAATTACCGCTCAGATGCTGTATAAGGCTATGCAGGCCATTGTGTACCGAGCTTTGTTCATGCGGGTGGCTTATCGGCCAAAGCCATACGAAGCGGTTCCCGGTTCCGCCAATGCCCTTCACCAGAAACTGGAAGCTATGTGTATCAGAAGCCTGCGGCAAAGTGTTGTGACGCCTTCCGCTTTTAACCGCAATGTTCGCACTATTGTGCGGGAATTTGACAAATTGCTTCTCCTGGACATTCAAAAGCCCCGGGTTGGTATTGTAGGGGAAATTCTGGTCAAATTCCTTCCCAGTGCCAATAACCATTTAGTTGAACTTCTGGAAAAAGAAGGCGCGGAAGCCGTTATGCCTGATCTTCTGGATTTCCTGCTCTATTCTTTCTACAACAGCAATTTCAAGGCAGAAAATCTGGGTGCCGGCAAACCCACCATCAGCAATCTGGCCATCCGTTTCCTGGAAGCCTTTCGGGGTGTGGCAAAAAAGGAACTGGAAAAGAGCCAGCGTTTTACCCCCCCTGTTCCCATTGCCCGCCTGGCCGATCTGGCTCAACCCTTTGTCTCTTTAGGAAATCAAACTGGAGAGGGCTGGTTCTTAACGGGAGAAATGATGGAACTGATTCACAGCGGTGTGCCTAACATCGTCTGTGCACAGCCTTTTGCCTGCCTGCCTAACCACATTGTGGGAAAAGGGGTCATTAAACAGATTCGCAAACAATACCCCCATGCCAACATTGTGGCCGTTGACTATGACCCAGGCGCCAGTGAAGTCAATCAGCTGAACCGCATTAAGCTGATGCTGGCCACTGCCGTCAAAAATCTGGAAAACCCTCCTGCTGAGGACAGGGAAGAAGCCCAGGTGGCCCATTCCTGATATTGTTCATTCATAAAAAGAAGCCGGCCCCATTATTGCAGAGTGCCGGCTTCTTTGTTTACTGCAATGATCAGGTCAACCATACGGCCATAGCTTTTACTGCCTTCTTCCTGTCCATTTGCTTTTAGATATGTATCATTGACCTGATCAGAAACCTGACTGATTTTTTTTCCCATTTCGGTCTGATAGGTATCCCACCAGACCGAGATCAGTCCACTTTCCTTCTGTGCCTGTTCATCCAGCTGTCCCGCCATTTCCCGATACGTTTCCAGATCCACTTCCTCATAGTAGGCGTTCATACAATACACATAGGCCAGCATAGCACCGCTGTACTGCAAATAGGCACTGTCCGATTCTACACAGGCTCTATAGGCAATATAATTGGCTTCAGCCTCCCGCATAAAACCTTTCAAATGAGATAACTCATGGCACATGGTTGAAGGAATTTCCCGACTGGGAATATCCCGATTATAATTGGCTTCCACTGTAAACGGAGAATAAATACCCACAATATTCTGATAAGAAAGGACGAAAGATAAGGTTACGGGCTTAGGTGAAGGATAATACCCTGACAATGACGAGTAGATGCTCCCCAGATTTTCCATAGCCTTCACAACAGCCTCCGTGGTATTATCCGGCATAATGCTATTGCCGAATTCATCAAATGACACCCCTTTTACTGCTGCATTCACCTGTGCAATAACCAGAGAACAGGCTGCTTCCAGATCAGAAAGGGTATAGGTGTCTGTCTCAATGCCGGCAGCCTGCGTAAAAGTCTGTCTGTAATAATTGATGCCGCAGGTCAGGGTAAATACCAGAAACAACACAATGGCCATCCTTCCCCAGCACCAGATCCATCTCCCAAGGCCGCTCCAAAAAGCCTTCATCTTTTTCTTTTCCCCGGCCTTTTTGACACTGCGGATTGGATAGACGAACAAACTTACCAGAAATAACAGCAGGACCAGATATACCCCTGCCTCTCCCAGGGAAAACGGGAACACAGACACTGCTCTTCCCAAAGTCCCCACGAAAAGCGGGTACACCTGTACTGCATAAAATTCCCCAAACCCCTCCCAAAACCGGGCTGCAACCTGTAGTAAAATGGCAAACAACAAAATTGCCACCCAAATTGCCACCTTATATCCTTTTCTTTTTCTCATTTTGCCTCCTGTCCCCTCTTTTCCTTCCATTATACAGATGCACCTAACCCTTGTAAACCAAACCGGATAATGATATAGTTATCTACTAGTGAAACATCTGTGAGCATGCACCTACTTTTTGGAGATCCCCGGAATGAGACAATACGAATCAATTCAAAAAACAGAAAAACGCCGTTTATTTGACCGCCTTTTTACAGTTCTTGGCAGCGTCTCCATTCTTCTTCTTTGCGGACTGATCATCCTACTGGTCCGCAATGCCCAGGGGGAGCCCCAGACCGTTCCCACAGATGAATTTTACTCCACACTGGCTGAACTGCCTGAGGAGACCACCCGGGAAGATGTGCTCTCCGAATCTTCTTCCGAAACAGACAGTGAGGATGCTACAGAAGAATCCACGGAAGAGTCCACGGGAGAATCTACAGAGGAGTCCACGGGAGAATCTACAGAGGAGTCCACCGTAGAATCTACGGAAGAGTCTACGGAAGAGTCTACAGAGGAGTCTACAGAGGCGTCTACAGAGGAGTCTACAGAGGAGTCCACAGAGGAGTCCACAGAGGAGTCTACAGAGGAGTCTACAGAGAAGTCCACAGAGGAGTCCACAGAGGAGTCCACAGAGGAGTCCACAGTGCCCACCACCACTCCTCCTGAAACCGCCACTGCCGAGGCGACAGAATCCACTTCCCTGGAAGGTGCTCTGTATCAGGATTCCCCATGATGCCCTTACCGATAGATCGACATAACCACGTATTATGAAAGGAACATGCATATGGCTGGATCAACCTTTGGCACTTTATTTCGTATTACCACTTGGGGAGAATCCCATGGCCCTGCCATGGGCGTAGTGGTGGATGGCTGCCCTGCAGGCCTCCCTTTAAATGAAGATGACATTCAAAAAGTTCTGCACAGAAGGCGTCCAGGACAAAGTCCCTACTCCACGCCCCGCAGAGAAAATGATACCGTGCAGATTCTCTCCGGCGTTTATGAAGGCCGGACTACCGGTGCCCCCATTTCCCTTCTGGTGCCCAACCGTACCCAGCGTTCCACGGATTACAACGAAATTGCCACCTATTACCGCCCTGGACATGCGGATTACTCTTTTGATGCCAAATATGGATTTCGGGATTTTCGGGGGGGTGGCCGCTCCTCCGGACGGGAAACCACAGGACGGGTAGCCGGCGGTGCCATTGCCATGAAGATTCTGGAACTTTGTGGCATTCACATTACCGCTTATGTCAAAGCCATTGGAGGAATTTTCTGCGAAACCATTGACCCGGCTGTCATCGAATCCAATCCTTTCCGCATGGCAGATCTGCAGGCAGCAGAAAAAGTGCGATTGCTGGTAGAACAGGCCATGGCAGACCATGATTCACTGGGAGGCATTATTGAATGCGTGGTGGAAGGGCTGCCAGCCGGACTTGGAGAGCCTGTTTTTGACAAACTGGACGGTGAAATTGGTAAAGCCATTTTTTCCATCGGCGCAGTGAAAGGTCTTGAAATCGGAGATGGTTTTGCCGTATCTTCCCGGCACGGCTCAGAAAATAACGACGCTTTCACCACAAAGGACGGAAAAGTTACCAAGCGAACCAACCATGCCGGAGGTGTCCTGGGCGGCATTAGTGACGGAGATCCTTTTATTTTCCGGGCTGCTTTCAAGCCTACCCCCTCCATTTTCCGCACACAGCAGACCATTAATCAGGCCCATGAGGAAATCTCCGTAAATATTGAAGGACGACATGATCCCCTAATTGTTCCCCGGGCAGTGGTCGTGGTGGAAGCCATGACGGCCCTGACGCTTACAGATCTTCTACTGCGCGGTATGGGGGCAAAACTTTCTTCTATCCTGACCCATTATCAAGACTGATCACACCCCAAAAAGAGGAGATATTCCGTTCCGGAATATCTCCTCTTTTATTTTACAAAAACCTGTCAAAAACCATGTTGACTTTTTATTCCGTTCATGTATAATAGGCCTTGCGTTTAGTTTTACTAAACTTCAGGTTTATTTTTACTGCCACAGACGGGAGCGAAAATGCAGATTGGTCACAAAATAAAAGAGTTACGGGTCATGAAAGGCCTCACACAGGAAGAGCTGGCCGACAGGGTGGAACTTTCCAAAGGATTTATTTCCCAACTGGAACGGGATCTGACATCCCCCTCCATCGCCACCCTTACCGACATTCTACAATGCCTTGGCACTTCCCTCAGCGCTTTTTTTAATGATGAAAAAGAAGAACAAATTGTTTTCGGAAAAGGAGATTTTTTCGAAAAACGGGATGTGGAACTGGGCAACACGATCCAGTGGCTTATCCCAAACGCCCAGAAAAACAGTATGGAACCCATTGTGCTGACCCTGGCCCCCGGCGGTTCCACCTATCCGGACAATCCCCATGAGGGGGAGGAATTCGGTTATGTCCTCTCTGGTAGCATTCAGATTGTTCTGGGCTCCAAAACCTATAAAGCCAAGAAAGGGGAATCTTTTTATTTTATTCCCCACAAAAAGCATTACATTACATCCCCACGGGGGGGCCTCATCCTCTGGATCAGTTCACCCCCCAGTTTTTAAACAAGGAGAATCCCATGGCTTCTGCACTTATTGATTTGAATCATATCAGTAAAAAGTACGACGACACTGTCGTTTTGGATGACCTTTGCCTTTCCATCAGAGAGAATGAATTTCTCACCCTGCTAGGCCCCAGCGGCTGCGGAAAAACCACTACCCTGCGTATTCTGGGTGGATTTGAAACCCCGGATCAGGGAAAAGTCATATTCCAGGGGCAGGATATTTCCAAACTTCCTCCTTATAAACGTCAATTGAATACGGTTTTTCAAAAATATGCCCTTTTTCCCCATCTTTCCATTGCCGATAACATTGCCTTTGGTCTGAAAATCCGAAAAAAATCCAAAGCCTATATCCAGGATAAAATTCGGTACGCCCTTAAACTGGTGAACCTGGACGGCTATGGCAACCGGATGCCGGATTCTTTAAGCGGTGGGCAGCAGCAAAGAATCGCCATCGCCAGAGCCATTGTCAATGAACCAAAAGTGCTTCTGCTGGATGAGCCTCTGGGTGCCCTGGATTTAAAACTGCGCCAGGACATGCAGTATGAGCTGATTCGCCTGAAAAATGAACTGGGTATTACTTTCATTTATGTGACCCATGACCAGGAGGAGGCCCTGACCATGTCCGACACCATTGTGGTCATGAACCAGGGATATATTCAGCAAAAAGGAACCCCGGAGCAAATCTATAATGAACCGGAAAATGCCTTTGTGGCAGATTTTATTGGAGAAAGCAATATTATTGACGGCCTGATGGTGCAAGATCGGCTGGTGCGCATTCTGGGCGCCTCATTTTCATGTGTGGATGAAGGCTTTGGCTCCAATACGCCGGTGGATGTGGTCATTCGCCCTGAGGATGTGGACCTTGTTGCCCCGGAAGAGGGAAATCTGCAGGGTATCGTAAGCCACCTGATTTTTAAGGGTGTCCATTACGAAATGGAAGTGGAAGCCGGCGGCTTTACCTGGCTGGTACACAGCACAGACCTTAAGGCCGTTGGTACTGTTGTGGGCATTCGTGTGGATCCTTATGACATTCAGATCATGCATAAACCGGCATCTGAAGATGAGGAGGCGGTGGGCGTCAATGAATAATGTGCATGCCAAACGGGCACTGGCACTGCCCTATATAATCTGGATGGTGGCCTTTACCATCATTCCCCTGTTCATGATTGGGTATTATGGCATTGTGGATGAAACTGGTGCCTTTACCCTGGATAATATTGCCGCCATCTTAAAAGCGGAAAATCTGAAAGCCTTTGTTCTTTCCCTGCTGCTGTCTCTGATCAGCACAGCCATCTGTCTGGTACTGGCCTACCCGCTGGCTTTGATTCTCAAAAGCAGGAACACCAGTAAAAGCAGTTTTATTGTGTTCATGTTTATTCTTCCCATGTGGATGAACATGTTGCTGCGCACCATGGCCTGGCAGACCCTTCTGGAAAAGAAAGGGGTCATTAATGGCATTTTGACTGCACTTCATTTACCAAACATGGCTATTATCAATACTCCCTACGCCATCGTACTAGGCATGGTTTACAATTTCCTGCCCTTTATGGTCCTGCCAATTTACAATGTACTGGTAAAAATTGACGACAATATCATCAATGCCGCCAGAGATCTGGGGGCCAACAGTTTTCAGACCTTTATTCGGGTCATTGTGCCTTTAAGCTTTCCCGGGGTGGTCAGCGGCATCACCATGGTGTTCGTGCCGGCTCTCACCACTTTTGCCATTTCTGCCATACTTGGTGGCGGAAAAATTCTTCTGATTGGGAACATCATCGAGCAGGAATTCACCACTAAATATGACTGGAATGCGGGCTCGGGGTTGTCTTTGGTGTTGATGGTATTTGTGCTTCTCAGCATGGCTTTGCTCAATAAATACGATAAAAACGGAGAGGGGGCCGCATTCTGATGTTGAAAAAAGCACTTCAAAACAGCTATCTGGGACTGATTGTTTTGTTTTTATATGCACCCATTCTCACTTTAATTGTCTTAAGCTTTAATGCCTCCAAGTCCAGGGCCGTCTGGGGCGGTTTTACTCTGGACTGGTATGCCCAGATGTTTGACAGTGCCACCATTATGGAGGCCCTCTACAACACCCTTCACCTGGCCTTTACCTCCTCCATCATTGCCACCGTAATTGGCGTGATGGCCTGTATTGGCATCCAGGCTATGTCCAGAAGGCAGAGAAACCTCTCCATCTCCATTAACAACATTCCGTTAATGAATGCCGATATTGTAACCGGGCTGGCTCTTCTGATCACATATGTGGCATTTGGTGTGACCTTAGGTTACAATACGGTCCTCCTGGCCCATATTACCTTTAATATCCCCTATGTCATTCTCAGTGTCATGCCCAAGCTCAAGCAATCCAGCCGCTCCACCTATGAAGCGGCTCTGGATTTAGGGGCCACGCCACTACGGGCTTTTTTCAAGGTGGTTTTTCCGGATCTTGTTCCAGGTATTCTATCCGGTTTTTTACTGGCCTTCTCCATGTCTCTGGATGATTTTATCATCACCCAGTTTACAAAAGGCCGGGGATTTAATACCCTCTCCACTTTAATTTACTCGGAAGTTAAGCGGGGGGTTAAACCCACTATGTACGCTTTATCCACATTGCTTTTTGTGGCTGTGATCGGCCTGCTGCTCATCAGCAATTTTCTCCCCAAAAAATGGGGGAATAGAGAGAATCCGGAGGAAATACCTCCGAAAGAACCTGTTCAGGAACAGGACAGTTCTACATATTGATTGAAAAGGAAGGAAGATTATGAAAAAAAGAAGCTTTGTCCTTGCCGGTGCCCTAGGTCTGACTGCTGTGGCCGCCCTTTCCGGATGTGGAAAAAAATCCGATGCCGAAACCTCTAACGGCTCTGTCTATGTGTACAACTGGGGGGACTATATTGACGAATCCCTGATTGAGCAATTTGAAGAGGAAACCGGCATAGACGTGATTTATGACACCTACACCACCAATGAATTAATGTACCCGGTTATCAGCCAGGGGGCCGTTACCTATGATGTGGTTTGTCCCTCTGATTACATGATTCAGAAAATGATGGAAAATGATCTGCTCCAGGAAATTAACTATGACAATATCCCCAATATCAGCAACATCTCCTCCACCATTCTGGAAAAAATGGCCACTTTTGATCCAGGCAACAAATACAGTGTTCCCTATTGCTGGGGCACCGTGGGCATCCTATACAACACCACCATGGTAGATGAAGAAGTCACCAGTTGGGATGTCCTATGGGATGAAAAATATAGCAACAATATTCTGATGCTGGATTCCGTCCGGGATTCCTTCCTGGTTGCTCTGCAAAGCCTGGGCTACTCCTCTAACTCCACAGACGATGCCCAGCTCCAGGAGGCCAGAGATTTTCTGATTGCCCAAAAGCCCCTGGTACAGGCTTATGTTGTGGACCAGGCAAAGGATATGATGATTGGTGGAGAGGCAGCCCTGGCTGTGGTGTACTCCGGAGATTATCTAGTTACCGTGGAGCAAAATCCTGACCTGGCCTATTTTATTCCGGAAGAGGGCTCCAATGTCTGGTTTGACGGATGGGTCATTCCAAAGAATGCAGAAAACAAGGAAAATGCAGAAGCCTGGATCAATTTCCTCTGCCGGGCGGATGTGGCTTTAAAAAACTTTGAATACATTGGCTACGCCACCCCCAACACTGCTGCCATGGAAGACATTGACGAGGCATACCTGAATGATCCCGGCGTTTTTGCCCCGGATGATGTGGTGGAAAAGTGCGAAGTTTTCCAGTATCTGGGTGAGGAGATTGAAAGCACTTACAATAATTACTGGACAGAAGTGCTGTCCCATTAATCTGTACCCAAAAACACCGAATTTTCAAGATAACCCTTGAAAATCCGGTGTTTTCATGTAGAATGGTACTGTTGAGTGATGAATGGAGGATAAGCAGAAGAATGATTAGTGCCAATAACGTAACCCTTCGCCTTGGAAAGAAGGCGTTATTTGAAGATGTGAATATTAAGTTTACGGAAGGAAACTGCTATGGGCTCATCGGCGCCAATGGCGCCGGGAAATCCACTTTCCTGAAAATCCTGTCCGGTGCTTTAGAACCCACCAGTGGGTCAGTAATCATTACCCCCGGGCAGCGACTCTCTGTGCTGGAACAGGATCA
Source organism: uncultured Cuneatibacter sp. (assembly GCA_964426655.1). Classification (GTDB taxonomy): domain Bacteria; phylum Bacillota; class Clostridia; order Lachnospirales; family Lachnospiraceae; genus RGIG8306. The sequence goes on from CAYRQT010000001.1 coordinate 53,737, forward strand.
TTTTAAATATGATCAAAATGTGGTGCTGGATACTGTTATTATGGGAAACAGCCGCCTGTATGAAATTATGAAAGAAAAAGATGCCATCTACATGAAAGAAGATTTCACAGAAGAAGATGGTGTCCGGGCCAGTGAGTTGGAGGCAGAGTTTGCAGAAATGAATGGCTGGGAGGCAGAAGCGGATGCTGCCACCCTGTTAAACGGACTGGGCATTGACACCAGTCTGCATGATAAGCTTATGGGAGATCTGAACGGTTCCGAAAAAGTGAAGGTGCTGTTGGCCAGAGCGCTCTTTGGCAACCCGGATATCTTGCTTTTGGACGAGCCTACGAACCACCTGGATCTGGCTGCCATAAACTGGCTGGAAGAATTTCTGATTAATTTCGAAAACACCGTTATTGTAGTGTCCCACGACCGCTATTTTTTGAACAAAGTTTGTACCCACATTGCAGATATTGACTATGCAAAAATTCAGCTATACAGCGGAAATTATGATTTCTGGTATGAATCCAGTCAGCTCCTTATCAAGCAGATGAAGGAAGCAAACCGGAAAAAAGAAGAAAAAATTAAAGAGTTGCAGGAATTTATCCAGCGCTTTAGTGCAAACGCTTCTAAGTCCAAACAAGCTACTTCAAGGAAACGTGCTCTGGAAAAAATTGAACTGGATGAAATCAAACCCTCCAGCCGGAAATATCCATACATTGATTTTCGGCCGGACCGGGAAATTGGCAATGAGGTGCTTTCTGTTTCTCATCTGACAAAAACCATCGACGGCGTGAAGGTGCTAGACGATGTATCCTTTATTGTGGGAAGAGAAGACAAAATTGCCTTTGTAGGCGCTGACGAACTGGCAAAGACCACCCTGTTTCGCATTCTGATGGGAGAAATTGAGCCGGACGAAGGGACCTATAAATGGGGCGTCACCACCACTCAGGCTTATTTTCCCAAAGACAGTACCGAAGAATTTAACAACGACCTGACCATTGCGGACTGGCTGACCGGCTACTCTCCTGTAAAAGATGTTACCTATGTAAGAGGCTTTTTAGGCAGAATGCTGTTTGCAGGGGAAGACGGTGTCAAAAAAGTAAAGGTGCTTTCCGGTGGAGAAAAAGTGCGTTGTTTACTCTCTAAAATGATGATTTCCGGTGCCAATGTACTGGTCTTTGATGAACCCACGAACCATCTGGACATGGAATCCATCACTGCCCTGAATAATGGCATGATTAAATTTCCAGGCGTCATTCTGTTTGCTTCCCGGGATCATCAGATTGTGCAGACCACGGCCAACCGCATTATTGAGTTCATTGGTGGTTCCATTATTGATAAGATCACTACCTATGATGAATACCTGGCCAGTGATGAAATGGCCATGAAGCGCCAGATTTTCCAGGCCAATGTGGAGGATGATAATTGATGGAAGAACGCACTGTTCCCGGTAAATTTTCCCTGAGCCACCCCATGTTAAAATGGGGTGCGCTTCTTTTTATGGCAATGGACCATTTTGCGGTGGCCTTCCCTGTACCAGAGGCCCTGTATCTAGTGCTTCGATTTATTGGGCGCCTTTCCTTCCCCATTTTTGCCTTTTTAGTGGTGGAAGGGGTCATTCACACCCATAATATCCGCAAATATTTTTTGCGTCTGGGCCTGTTTGCCCTGATCAGTGAATTTCCTTTTGATTGTCTGCTGTTTCATGATATTCCTTTTTCCCAGTGGTTTCCCACTGTATTTGAAAATCAAAACGTAATGTTTACCCTTCTTTTGGGCGCCATCGGTGTTTATGCCACCATTTATTTTGAAAATCAGCATAAAATCTGGCTGGGCATACTGGCAACTCTGGCCGCCATGCTCCTGTCCATTGCCATGCAAACAGACTACCCGGGACTGGGTGTCATCCTAATGTATATCTTCTACCTGTATAGAAAATCACCGGTTCCCCGGGCCACTGCGGTATTGCTGCTTTTTTTACTTACCACTACCAGCCTAAATCGTTTTGGATTTCTGGCTTTAATTCCCATTGGCCTGTATAACGAAGAAAAGCCAGCCGAAAAAGGCTGGCAGAAATGGTTCTTCTATGTGTTTTATCCATTGCACATGCTGGTTTTTGGCCTGTTGGCGCGGTTTCTGTTTTAGTCCGGATACACCAGTCGTTCCAACGTAAGATTTTCCAGAACCTCCTGTAAATAGCGCTTTGCCCGATAGCTGGCCATGGGCAGATGCATGTCCAGATAATTCCCGCAGTCCTTAGGAGAAGCGCCGGGAATTTCCCCTGTATAATCAGCAATAAACTGGAACATCTCTTTGACGAGAGGGGCGATTTTGTCACTCTCGTCTTTTCCTTCTAAAAGCAGATAAAACCCGGTCCGACAGCCCATGGGTCCAAAATATACCACTCTTTTTCCATATACTGGATGATTTCTCAGGAAAGTCGCTCCAAGATGCTCCATGGCATGCATTTCTCCGGTGCCCATCACCGGTTCCATATTGGGTCTGGTCACGCGAAGGTCATAAGTGGTGATCACATCTCCCCTAGGCAGTATATCCCGCCTGGACACATAAACGCCTGGTAGCAATTTTAGATGGTCTATCGTAAAGCTGGCTATTTTTTCCATTCTAGCGCTCCTTCTCCAAAGTGAAATACCCTGGTTGCTGTTCATTTTTTATGATATCTAAACCCTTTTTTTTCAGTTCCGCAGACAGGATCCGAAATCCCTCCTCTCTCTCTTCTGATTTTCCCTCCAGAAAAAAGAGCTGTCCGCCGCAGGCATCGTGAAAATGCAATTGTAAAGTCGGCGCTGCTTCTTTTGTAATTTTTTTTAACTGAAGCACTTCCTCAATGGACAGTGTCATTTTTTACCCCCTTTTTATAGGCTTCTCCCATACGGTCTGCCTTCTTCATCCCTTCCACAACCTGCTCCCAACTCACAGGAAAAGGCATATTTCCCATGCTGCCATTCTCTGTAACAGCCAGTTTTCCGGCCCTTTCCAGTTCTTCTGCGCTAGGGTCTTTTGCCCCCAGCGCTTCAAATGTCAGGGGCAATTCTACCTGCCGGCAAAACATCTGTACCGCATCAAAGTCTTCCCACGCCTCCTCCAACACCAGCTGTACCAAAACGCCAAAGGCCACTTTCTCTCCGTGAAGCTTTCCTTCCGTTCCTTTCAGACAGGAAAGGGCATTCTGGATGGCATGGGCAGCCGCCAGACCGCCGCTTTCAAAACCAATCCCACTTAATAGTGTGTTCACTTCGATGATATGCTCTACTGCAGAAGTGCATTTTTTCTCTCTGGCATCCAGAAAAGCCTTTTCACCTTCGGAAAACAGTATTTCTGCACACCCTCTGGCCAACGCCAATGCCGCAGCAGGCTGCTGCCCGCCAAACTCATTAACAGCCCCGGAGGCTGCACAGGCTCTGGCTTCATACCAGGTGGAAAGGGCATCTCCCATCCCTGCTGCCAACAGCCGGACAGGCGCTGATATGATAGTTGCAGAATCCACCAGCACCAGATCCGGTCCTTTTTCATGGTGCAGGTACCGTAAAAACTCTCCCTGACGTGTATACAAAACAGAAATGGCACTGCAAGGGGCATCGGAAGACGCAATGGTGGGCACCAAAATGACCGGTACCTGTGCGCCGGCGCCCACTGCCTTTGCTGTATCCAGCAATTTTCCACTGCCAATACCCGCTAGTACAGCCCCTTTCTGTCCCTGCAGACTGGCTTCAATCCGACCAATTTCCTCCATGCAACACTCTCCGGTAAAATCCAGAAAGGTCACAGGAATTTCTGCCTTTTTCCCGGCGGCGCCCACTGTCTCCATCAGCGCCTCCCTGCCCCATTCTCCTAAAAGGACAAAAAGATGTTTCCCCTTTTCTGCTCCATACCGGCCTATATCCTGCAAAACGCCCTCCCCCTGTATATATCTTCCCGGACTGCCCATAATATAAGCCATTTTTTATGTCCTTTCTCAATTGTGTTTTTTCTTATTCTACCGTTTTCCGATAAAAGATGCAATCCCCCCCCATCTTCCTTTCTTTCATAACAAAGGCATAAAAAGTACCGACCGCCAATTGTCAGAATCCAATCTGACTTTTGGGGGTCGGCACATTGCCGGAAGACTTTTTACTCTACCGCCTTAAAGGCCTCATCCAGATCCTGTATGATGTCTGAGATATGTTCTGTCCCAATGGAAAGGCGAATGGTATTGGGCTTGATGCCCTGTTCCAGAAGTTCTTTTCCGGAAAGCTGGGAATGGGTGGTGGAAGCAGGATGGATAACCAGTGACTTCACATCTGCCACATTGGCCAATAAAGAAAACAGTTCCAACTGATCAATGAAATCTCTTGCCTTCTTTTCATCTCCTTTAATTTCAAAGGTAAAAATAGAGCCGCCGCCTCTGGGAAAATACTTTTTATACAGGGTCTGCTGTTCGGGGTCCGTGGACACTGCCGGATGATGCACTGCCTCAACCTGGGGATGCTTTTGCAGATATTCCACCGCCTGCAGCGCATTTTCCACATGCCGTTCCACCCGTAAAGAAAGGGTTTCCAACCCCTGCAGGAATAAGAAGGCATGGAAAGGCGAGAGTGTGGCACCGGTATCCCGCAAAAGAATGGCCCTAATGCGCACTACGAAAGCGGCAGGCCCCACTGCCTGGGTAAAACTTATGCCATGATAGCTGGGATTGGGTTCTGTGATGGCAGGAAATTTCCCAGAAGCCTCCCAGTCAAATTTCCCGCTATCCACAATGACGCCTCCAATGGCTGTCCCATGTCCACCAATAAACTTTGTGGCAGAGTGTACCACAATATCTGCTCCATATTCGATAGGGCGTACCAGATAGGGTGTCGCAAAAGTATTGTCCACTACAAGGGGAATCTGATGGGCATGTGCAATATGGGCCAGTGCTTCCAGGTCAGTGACATCTGAGTTGGGATTGCCAAGGGTCTCCACAAAAAGTGCTTTTGTATTTTCCTGAATGGCGCTTTCCACTGCCTCCGGATCAAAAGGATTGACAAAGGTAGTGGTGATGCCGTAGCGGGGCAGGGTATGGGCCAGCAGATTATACGTGCCCCCATAAATATTATCTGCGGAGACAATATGATCTCCCTGCCCCGCCAGGTTTTCAAAGGTATAGGTGATAGCCGCCGCACCGGATGCCACTGCCAGTGCTGCCACACCCCCTTCCAGTGCAGCAATCCGCTGCTCAAACACATCCTCCGTGGGATTGGTAAGACGTCCGTAGATATTGCCCGCATCCTGCAGACCGAACCTGGCTGCGGCATGATCTGCATTATGGAACACATAGGATGAGGTCTGGTAGATGGGTACTGCCCTGGCATCGGTCACAGGGTCTGCCTGCTCCTGTCCCACGTGTAGCTGTAATGTCTCAAATTGTAAGTTTCTTTCTTTCCTGCTTATTTTTCCCATTTTATTCTCCTGTTCTGCCTGTTTTTCTGCATGACACGTTGTCTTCGGCCTCTTTTTTTGCATATTATACCACTATGTCATATATTGTCAATATGTTTTATCTATTTTCTTTAGATGTATTGACGTCCATCCAGGAATGCTATATCATCAGATTGTATATATACCCAGGAAAGGAGCTTCCATGTCTTACTCTTTTGATACCGTAGTGAATCGCAGAAATACACATTCTTTAAAATATGATTTTGCCCAGGTCCGAATGGGACGAGATGACCTTTTGCCCCTTTGGGTGGCGGATATGGATTTTCCCCTCCCGGAAGAAATTCTTTCCCCTCTTCGTCAGGCTGTGGAACACGGCATTTTTGGATATAGCGACACCGATGAGCACTATTTTCAGGCAGTTTCCCACTGGTTTTCCTCCCGCTTTGGATGGAAACCTCAAGAAGAGTGGATGGTAAAGACCCCCGGCATCGTTTTCGCCATCGGGCAGGGCATTCAGGCTTTTACCCATGAAGGAGAGGGCATTGTGATTCAGGAACCTGTCTATTATCCTTTTTCTTCAACCATAAAAGCCAACAACCGACGGGTAATCTCCAATCCCCTGATCTATGAACACCATCGTTACTCCATGGATCTTGCTCATCTGGAGCAGGTGCTTTCTGCGCCGGATGTGACCATGATGATTCTGTGTAGCCCTCATAATCCGGTGGGACGGGTGTGGAGCCGGGAGGAACTGATGGCTGTGGGTACCCTTTGTCTGAAATACGGGGTTTTTCTGATTGTAGATGAAATCCATGCAGATTTTACATATGCCGGCCACACCCATACTATGTTCGGCTCACTGGATCCCCGCTTTTTATCTCAGGTGATGCTTTGTACAGCCCCCAGCAAAACCTTTAATCTGGCTGGCCTGCAGATTTCCAATATCTTCATTCCCAGTGAGTCTCATCGCAAAGCTTTCCTTCTGGAAATGGATTGCAGCGGCTACAGCCAGGTGGGGCTATTTGGCATTGTAGGTTGCCAGGCAGCCTATACTTACGGGGCGGACTGGCTGGATGCTCTAAAAAAATATCTGCAGGAAAACCTGAACTATGTACGCCATTTTCTGCGGGAAAGGCTCCCGGAAGTGACTTTGGTGGAACCAGAAGGCACCTACCTGATCTGGCTGGATTGCTCTGCCTTAGGGTTTTCTTACAAGGAACTGGAACGACGCATTGTAGACATTGGTCATTTGTGGCTGGATGGCGGCATCATTTTTGGCCGGGCCTCTGCCATGTTTGAACGCATCAATATTGCCTGTCCCAGAGCCACCCTGATTCAGGCCATGGAGCAGCTGGAAAAAGCCCTCCATGCCCCCCAAGAAAGGAGTTCCCGATGAAATGGATTCTGCGCATTTTGCTGATTCTTCTCCTGCTTATCTTTCTGCTGCTTCTTGCTCTCTTTATTGGCCTGCAGACTACGCCCAGAATTTTTGCCTGGTATCTGCGGCATTCCTCCACATTCAACGGGGAAGTGTCTTATCCGGAAGATTATGCAGAGGCCAGCAGCCTGGTTTCCGTACAAAATGATCTGACATATACCTCCGCCTATGGTAGCAACACTTTTGACTTATATACCAATACTTCTGCCAACGACAGCGCTCCCACTCTGATCTGGGTTCATGGAGGGGCTTTTGTTGCCGGAGATAAATCCGCTATAGCCCCCTTTGCCACAGAAATGGCGGCTGCCGGTTATACGGTAATCGCCATGAATTATGAATTGTCCCCGGAAGGCACATACCCTTCAGCCATTCTTCAACTGGGGGAACTTTACACCTATCTCCAATCCAATGAAACTCTATTTCCAGAGGTGGATTTGTCCCGCCTGATTCTTGGAGGAGACTCTGCCGGCGCTCAGATTTCTGCGCACTTTATTGCCCTTCAGACCAATCCCATTTTACAGGAAGAAATGGGTCTGGATCCCCTCGTGCCTAAGGAAAATATTTTGGCAGCTCTGCTCTATTGCGGCCCCTATCAGCTGGATGCCTTTAAAGATGCGGACAGTGCCCTGATGAAATTTTTCATTCAGCAGATCGGATGGGCCTATCTGGGTGAAAAGGACTGGATGGAAGACGAAGTACTGTCCGGTCAGGTGTCCACCTACAGCTATGTAACTGCCGATTTTCCTCCCACCTTTATTACCGATGGCAACAGTGGATCCTTTGAAGCGCAAGGGAAGGCGCTTCTGGAAAAACTGCAGTCCCTTGGCGTCAAAAGCACCGGTTTGTTCTTCTCCAGTGATGAGGGCGCTATTCCCCATGTCTACCATTTTAAGTATGATCAGTATCCGACAGAAGCCAGAAAATGCTTTAACGAAACCTTAGCTTTTCTCTCTTCTTTGTAAGAAGTCACACACGCACAAAGGGAGCCTGTGTCCTCCAATTGGAGGGCACAGGCTCCCTGCAGATTTGATATTCTTCTTTTTTCGCAACCTTATATTATTTTACTCTGTAAAAAGAGGCGTGGACAGATATCTGTCCCCTGTATCCGGGAGAAGCACCACAATGGTTTTCCCTGCATTTTCAGGACACTCTGCAATTTTCTTTGCGGCTACAAGCGCAGCACCGGAAGAGATACCAACTAAAACACCTTCGCTTCTGGCAAAAATTCGCCCCGCTTCAAAAGCTTCTTCATTCTCTACCGGGACAACTTCATCATACACACTGGTATTCAAGGTCTCGGGAACAAAGCCTGCTCCAATTCCCTGAATTTTGTGGGGACCTGCCTTCCCTTCCGATAACACAGGAGAACCGGCCGGTTCCACTGCCACTACCTTCACATCCGGATTCTGGCTCTTTAAATATTCTCCCACACCTGTAATGGTTCCACCGGTGCCCACACCTGCAATAAAAAAGTCTACTTTCCCGTCTGCGTCTTCCCAGATTTCAGGCCCTGTAGTCTCTCTATGAACTTTAGGATTTGCAGGGTTTACAAACTGCCCGGGAATAAAGGAATGAGGAATCTCTGCTGCCAGTTCTTCAGCCTTTGCAATGGCCCCTTTCATGCCTTTTGCGCCTTCTGTCAGCACCAGCTCTGCACCATATGCTTTTAACAGATTGCGCCGCTCCACGCTCATGGTTTCCGGCATGGTCAGGATAATGCGGTATCCTTTTGCAGCGGCAATGGATGCCAGCCCGATTCCTGTGTTCCCACTGGTGGGCTCAATGATGACGGACTCTTTATTCAAAAGGCCCTTTGCTTCTGCGTCTTCAATCATGGCAAGGGCAATACGATCCTTCACACTGCCTGCCGGATTAAAATATTCCAGTTTCACCAGCAGTCTGGCAGGTATTTCCTTAGCTGCTGCATATTTTTTTGCCTCTAAAAGAGGTGTTTTTCCAATCAGATCTGTTGCGCTCTCATAGATTTTTCCCATTTGCTCTGCTCCTTTATTGTTATTCATAGTTACCATGTATGTTTTTATGGTTTTATTATAGGAGCCTTCTCTTACTTTGTCAATACCTCTTTTTTATTTCCTACAAAAAATATGAATTTAATATATATTTCTCCAGGGCAGTAGCCACCCCCTCTTCCTCATTTGTCCCGGTTACCACATCTGCAGCTGCCTGTACCTGAACGGAGGCATTTCCCATAGCCACACCAAGGCCTGCCTTCTCCAGCATACTAATATCATTTAACCCATCTCCACAGGCCATGATTTCTCCGGGAGGAATTTGAAGTTTTTCTCCCAGACGCAATAGTGCACTGCCTTTGTCCGCTTCAAAATGACTGATTTCCACATTTAGAGGAACGGAGGAGGTTACAAACAAATCTCCCATAGCTCCAAATCTTTTTTCCAACCTTCCGTAACTGTCCTGATCCGCCGTGACCACAGAAATATTGGCCACTTCCTCTTCCATATGCTTTAGCACCGGCTCCAGTGCAGGCACTGGTTTCCTGGACATGCGCATATAGGCCTCCATGGGTGTGCCAAGCAGAGGGCGAAGGATTTCCCAGAAATCTTTCTCCGTAACATAACCATACCCACATGCGAAAACCTCCAGCAGCAAAGGGGACTTCTCCTCCTCCAACACCTCCATCACCTTTTTGATTTGCTGTTTTTCCATATAACGATGATCCACTTCGACACCCGTTCCCAGGGAAGTGGTCACGGCCCCGTTGGATGTAATCATATAAGACTGTGCAAACAACTCCCTAAGCCATTGGGGAACCCCTTCTCTGGGCCGACCTGTCACAGGCACAACCTGAATACCCATCTCCTGCACCTGCTTTATTTTTTGTATGCTGTAGCGGCCCAGCTTTTTTTGTTTGTTTAACAACGTTCCATCCAGGTCCAGGCCCACCATGCGTAACTTATCCATTTTTTCATACCCTTTCTGCACATAATTAGGAAAAAAAAGATTTCTGCTAGGACAGCAGAAATCTTTTAATTCCCTCGTAAGTCTCCTGACTAATGATATGCTCCATTCGGCAGGCATCCTCCTCGGCCACCTCTGCAGAAACACCTGCCACCTGCGTCAGAAAACGGGTCAGGGTTTTGTGTCTTTCATATATGGCAGAGGCTTTGCTGCGCCCCGATTCCGTAAGTTGCAAAGCGCCATCCCCTCTGACCTGCAGGTATCCGGCCTCTCTTAAAAGCCCCACCGCCCGGCTCACGCTTGGTTTGCTGAAGTTAAGGGCATGTACCACATCAATGGAGCGAACAAATCCCTGGCGTTCCTCAAGCATCAGGATGGTTTCCAGATAATTTTCTCCGGATTCATACATTTTCCCACACTCCTTTCCCAGTCAGTTAAGACTATCTGTCTTTCATCATAGCATAAGGTTTTTTATTCGTCAAATCCTCCATCTGCTCTAATGTTCTTTCGCCATGTTCATCTGCAGCTTCTTTTTACCGGAGAGAAGAATCGAATGCTCAGCATCACAAAAATCAGCCCAATTCCTCCCTGAATAGGCAGGCTGATCTGCCAGGGGAAAGCCAGGGTCTTTCCCCCATTCATTTCATATAAAAAAGGATATAAAAGGCCCCCATTCCCAATTTGTCCCCCCAACAACTGCAAAAATGGAAAAGCCGGATTCAGCACCAGAAAGAAATCCAGCTGCGCCCCCTGACTGAAACTGGCTTTGGCTGGTGTGCCATACTCCCAGAAGGCAGGGAATAATCGAAACAGCAGCGTGCCCACTGTCAGCACAAAAGTGGTAACATAGGACAGCACCGTAGCACTGACCGTGTCCCTGGAAATGCAGGAACAAAAGATGCCTATAGCTGCCAGATAAAATCCTATTCCAAATAAAACGGCCATCAACCAGAATAAATCCCGAATATGGATGCCGCCGTATGTAAATACCAGTGCCAGGGGAGGGAGTGTGGAACATAGAATTGTCAGCACCAGGCTTAAAATTCCCTGCAGCTTTCCCAGAATAATTCTGGAGGGCAGTACATCGGAAATGAAAAGAAAATCCAGCGTCATGCGATCCTTTTCATTGGAAATAGCCCCCGCTGCCAACGCCGGAACCACAAGCACCACCACCATAAAGAGTACCAGGGCCATTAACCCATATACTGATAAAAAGGAAGCATACTCCACACTTCCGCTCTGACTTTCCTGCCCCGTAGTCACCAGATGAATAATGCCCACCACAGCCAGAAGTGTGTTGATCAGCATCATCATGCCCACATAGCGGAAGGAACGCAGGCTCACCATAGTTTCCTTCAGGTATATTGCATTTTTCATTCTATTCCTCCCTGAGCCATGCTATAGTACAGCGCATCCAGGGTCCCTCTTTCCCTGGCAAAGGCGTTCACTTCCAAAAAGCGAGAGGTCAGTTGTCGCAATAGAGCCGCCTCCTCTTCCTGACTCCCCATAAAGTCCACCCATAAATCTGTACCGTCTATACTAATGGAGTGCACCTCTTTTTTTCCACGCAAATATTCTACCAATGCCGGTGCTTCTTTTGTCAGTCTGATCCGAAGGGGTGCGTGCTGGTGCACTATCTCCATTGCATCTTCCATGGTTCCCCGGGCAATAATCTTTCCATTCTTTATTAAACCATAGGTAGAACAAAGAGAAGTGATTTCTGTTGTACTGTGAGATGTGATCAAAAAACTTTTTCCCTCTGCGGCCATACGGCGAAATATATTCCGTACGACATATCGATTTTCTGCATCCAGCCCAATGCTGGGTTCATCCAGCAAAAGAACCTTGGGATCTGCCAGCAAAGCTCTGGCCAGGTTAAGCCGTTGCTTTTCTCCTCTGGAAAGGGTATCTGCCTCCCTGTTTTTCTTTTGTTCCAGCCCAAGTACATGTAAAAGCTCCTGTATCCGCAGACGGGCACGAATTCCCACCATTCCCTGTGCCATTGCATAATAATTCATATACTCTTCTACCCGCAATTTTCCGTAAGAGCCGAAATAATCCGGCAGATATCCTATTCCCCGTCGAACATACCGTCCCCCTCCCAGCCGGTTTTTCCGGTTAAAGTCCACCCCATCCAGAAGCACGCTCCCTTCACAGGGCCGCAAAAGTCCAATAATAGTTTTCAACAATATGGTTTTCCCTGATCCATTTTCCCCCAAAAGGCCCATTATTTCTCCTGGTGCAAGGACAAAAGAAGCCCGATCCAACACTTTCCTTCCCCCATGCATAAAAGAAATCTCTTTAACTTCCAGCATATGTCCCCTCCTCTTCAAAGGATAAATGGTCCAGAATCATCGAGCATCCATACGTTTTATAGCTAAATGCATTCATCCAGCTTTCTTCTGCGTTTTTAACCGCCCCAATAAACAGAGGTTCAGATCCCTCTTGAAGGGTTCCTTGCGAAACAGCCAGCAACACATCCTGTATGTATGCAGACAGGACCTGATCCGACACATTTTGTTCCATCCATTCGCCCAGAGCCGCTGCATTCTGCAATGCTTCCCCCTCCTGGCTTTCCAACGTGAGAAATATCTCCTCCCCTGCCGGTAATTGCTCTAGACCGTATATCCTTCCCTGCCAAATAATGGCTGCAAAAGAGATATCCTGTCCGATAGTGTTTTCCAATTTCCCCTCCAGGCTTCCATTTTCTGCTGTCAGGGAGGCACTTATTCCCTCCTTTTCCTCCTGGCAAAACAGCTGAAAATAGTGTGTCGAAAAGGCCGTTCCTCCGGATACCGTATATACCTGTCCAGCCTCGCTTCTGGTAATGTGCACTTCTCTATTTCCGCCGTTTTTTGGCATAAGCGTATTAACTTCCGGAATCTGTAAAAGCTGATATGCTTCTGCAATATGGATATCCACAGCATCTGTATCCGGAGACTGCAAAGAAGCATAGATATAATGGGACGCCTTACCGTTTCCGTATTCCCAGATAGAAAGGTATTGAACAAAAGGTTCCGTAAACTGTGTCCTTGTTCCCAGCAAAAATAACAGCAAGGCAAACAAGCAGGAGTTGGTGATAATGCTTCCCCTCAGGTAATGCCTTCTGTCAATTTTTTTCAGGAAAATATAGGTCACAGGCAGTGCCACCAGAATATAAACCGCAAGCACTGCGGCAAATATCCACGGATTGGGAGATTCCCTGTCCATTACATCCGGTCTGGTGACCAGCTCCGCCAAAGCCTGATTATCAGGTGACTGACTGGAAACTTTTGTTTCCAAACCTGCTAGAAAATCCTCATCCAGACAGTAAAATAAAATATCCCGAAATACTTCCCTTAATGAAGTCTCCCCCATCAGCAAGGTATCCTCATCACACCGGATCTCCCCAATCTGGCCCTGACCATAGCTATATAAATTTACTCCCTTCCACACAGCCTCCGTCACATACCGCTCTTTAGACTCCAAAGGCATATATAAAGGAAGTGCCTCTTCCAGGCTGCCAAAACACAACAGATACCCTCCATTTTCTGTCCAAAGGGAGATGGCATCCTGCTGTTCTTCATCCAGGCGCTCCAGCATACCTGCGTCTGCAAAAAGCACGTCCAGCCCATCTAATGCCTGGTAGAATGTGGGAATATCACTGGTATTTAATACAATGGGTTCCACCTGGCGTCCACTCCCGTCTGTCAGGGAAATACTCTCCCACTGCGTAATCTCTTCCTGCTCCATAAGAAGTCCTGTAAATATTGCAGTCTCAGCCAAAGAAAAGAAAGGTGATAAGATTTCGCAGTCCACTTCCTCTCCCTGTTCATCTTCCACATATATTTCTATATTTTCCATTCCTGTATTGGCACAAAGGAGCGCCGTATATGTTCCTGCTCCGGTCAGTTCCATTTCCACCTGAATATTTTCCAGTTGGGCAGAGGCCGAGCGCACGATCAACCAACCCTCTTCCGGCGTTTTCTCTCCCAAAGTGACCTGAACCGGAAAATAACTCCCAGGCTTAACATGCCCCTTCAATCCATAGGATGCCTCTAATATAATCCCCTCTTCTGCCAGTGCTCCCTGCACAGATGCCAGATTTCCAGCCAGGATACCCATTCCCAATAACATGAGCAGCCATATTCCTTTTTTTAACATACGCCTCACTCCGGAGTTCTGAAATCCTCACAATTCTCATCAAAATTGCTATTGAACTTCACCTCAAAAATTGTCCCTTCCAAACTGCTTCGGGCTTCTACTGTTCCCCCGTGCAACTCCACAATGGTCTTTACAATGGCCAGCCCCAGTCCCGTTCCCCCTGTCTGAGAAGATCTGGAGCGTTCCAGGCGGTAAAACTTCTGAAAAATCAACGTTATCTCCTGCTCTGGAATGACATAACCGTAATTAATGACCTGAATCTGCACCAATGGCTCCACATACATAATATGTACTCTAATCAATTTGCCGTCCCTGCCATATTTAATGGCATTATTTAGTAAATTGTCAAAGAGCCGGGCCAGCATGGCCCCATCCCCCCTCATCGGAATAGAGGCAACATTTTTCTGATAATCTAAATCCATGCAACTGTCTTCCAAAATTGGATAAAACTCATCCAACACCTGTTCAATCAGTTTTACCAGATCCACTTTTTCATAGTGAACCGCTGGCCGACCATTGGTTAGCTTTGTAAATCCAAATAAATCGTCAATCAGATGCTGGAGGCGAATGGCTTTCTGGTGAGCGATATGAATATATCGCTGTTTCATCTTTTCCTCTGTCACCCGTCCCTGCTCCAAAAGTGCCAGATAGCCTAAAATAGAGGTAAGCGGCGTGCGAAGATCATGGGCCACGTTGGTAATCAGCTCATTTTTTGACTGTTCCGCTTCTCTTTCTCTGCGAATCAGCCGTTCAATGTCCTCCGTCATGGTGTTCAGATTGGAAGCCATGACTGCCAGTTCATCTTCTCCATTACTCTCCACGCGAATACTCAGATCTCCTTTGGATATTTTACCCATCGCCTCTGAAAGCTGCCTGATTATCCTGATCTGCCCTGCATTCAAGATAGAAAAGGTCACCACAAAAGACAGGATTCCGATACAGGATATACACAGAACCGGTACGACAAGTCCTTTGGAAGCCATGCGATATACTGCAGACATCCACTCTATTTCCTCCATCCACCGTCCAATAGTCTGCTCTGATGCCAGAAAAAAGGCCATGACGGCCAGGCTCACCATACAGCTTAACACGATGTTCAAAAGAAAGCGGCCCCCAAAATACCGTTTCAAATCCTCCCGCATAGTTTAACCCCTCACTTCTCGATTTTGTAGCCCACGCCCCATACTGTAGTAATTAGTTTATCCTCCCGATCGTCCTCCATCAGTTTTCCCCGCAGACGCCGGATGTGGACCATAACTGTGTTATTGGCTTCATAAACCATTTCGTTCCATACTTTTTCAAATATTTCATCAGTGCTGAAAACCTTTCCTGGGTGGGAGGCTAAAAGATATAAAATATCGAACTCAATGGGGGTCAGTTTCACTTCTTCATCATATATTGTCACACGATGGGTATCCTTATTAATGACCAGACCCCGTATGGAAATTTCCCCATTCTGTCCCGGATTTCTGGGATTAAACTCCGTGTACCTGCGCAGCTGAGATTTTACTCTGGCACTGACTTCCAGTGGATTAAAGGGCTTTGTCACATAATCATCGGCGCCTCGGGCCAGTCCCTTGATTTTGTCCAAATCACTGGACCGTGCACTGATCATAATAATGGGAACATGGCTGGTTTTTCGAATCACTTCACACATCTCCATCCCATCCATGCCAGGCATCATAATGTCAAGCAGTACCAGACTGATCTCTTCTTTTTGCAAAATGTCCAGCCCTTCTCTGGCCGAATATGCCTTTCGTACTTTGTAGCCATCACTGACCAGATATATTTCCAGCAAATCTGCTATTTCCAGTTCATCGTCTACCACTAAAACCGTTGCATTTTGTTCCATGCTGTCTTCCTGTCCTTTCTGTTTTCTCTTTTTTATTTTAGCATAGCCCTCATGGCTTGTCCTTACGGTTTTCTTACTATTAGAGTGGATGCCCCATGTTCTTAATCTATTTAGGGTTTGTTCAAAGATTAGTTACAATTTAAACACGAACTATTCAAATTCCCTATGTATACTAACATCATAAGATACATGCACACATGCTCTTATAAAAATCTATTGGATTTACTGTAACCAGTAACAACAGATTAAGCAATATTTTTTTCATAATAGGCTGGTAAGTTTCGGCTTATCAGCCTCTCCTCCTTTGACTCTCCTTATTATTTATATAAAAGACCCCTTCCCGTTTACCGGGAGGGGGTTCTCTTTACGTTTGTCCACTTTTTTACAATTAGTGAGATTCTTCATCCTCAGAGGTAAGGGGTGTAAACGTGCGCCCTGAAATACCAATTGCCGGTTTTTTGGCGTCTTTCACTGCTTCCTCACAGAAATAAGCCTGGGAGTTCAAAGGCATTTTCCCCCTGCCATCCACTTTATCATATTGATCATCTGCCAATAGAATGTGCGCTTTTCTGGTATCACTCAATTCCACCCGTAGAATCTCTTTTACCCTGTCAGCCAATTCCGGCTCTTCCACAGGGAACATGATTTCCACCCGACGATCCAGATTTCGGGGCATCAGATCTGCACTGGCCAGATAAACTTCTTCCATTCCGTCATTGTGGAAATAGTAAATCCGACTGTGCTCCAGAAACTGCCCCACAATGGAACGCACCCGAATATGCTCACTCACGCCCGGGATTCCCACCTTCAGGCAGCAGATTCCCCGGATTACCAGGTCTACCTGTACCCCTGCAGCAGAAGCCTCATACAAGGCGGCAATAATCTCTTTGTCACATAGGGAATTCATTTTGGCCTGGATAAATGCCGGTTTTCCTGCCAATGCATGATCCCGTTCCCGATGGATGAGATATAGCATCCTATCCCGAAGCCATAAGGGCGCCAGAATCAGCTTATTCCAGATAAGAGGTTCTGAGTAGCCGTAAAGCATGTTAAAGACTGCGGTGGCATCCTCACCAATCGCTGGCTGACAGGTCAACAGCCCCAGATCCGTATAAAGTTTTGCCGTAGAGTCATTGTAATTTCCGGTGCCAAGATGCACATATCTGCGAATACCATCCTCTTCCATTCGCACTACCAGAGTGATTTTGCTGTGCGTCTTCAATCCAAGAAGACCATATATAACATGGCAGCCTGACTTCTCCAGCATTTTAGCCCATTGAATATTATTTTCTTCATCAAACCGTGCCTTTAACTCCACCAGTACAGACACCTGTTTCCCGTTTTCCGCTGCTTTGGCCAAGGCCGCAATAATGGGGGAATTCCCACTAACCCGGTATAGTGTCTGTTTAATGGCAAGTACTGCAGGATCCACAGCTGCCTGACGCACAAAATCCACCACTGGATCAAAGGATTCATATGGGTGATGAAGAAGGATATCTCCCTCCCGAATATTGGCAAAAATGCTTTTTTCCCTATCCAGAGCCGGAGATGGCTGCGGCGTATACGGAAGCTCCCTCAGATGATCATATTCCGACAGACCATACAATTTCATTAGAAAAGTCAGATCCAGAGGGCCTCCCACCTGATAGATACTTTCTGATTTAACATCCAGTTCCTTTTTTAGAATTTTTCGCAGGCTTTCATCCATTGTATCATCAATTTCCAATCGAATTGCCCGGCCCCACTGCCGTTTTTTCAGCTGTTTCTGTATCTCCTGCAGCAAATCCACTGCTTCTTCCTCATCTATGGTCAGGTCCGCATTCCGGGTGATTCTGTAATATCCGGAGCTGATAATGGTATAATTCAGAAAAAGTCGCTGAAGATTATTCCGGATTATTGTTTCCAAAAGCAGGATTCGAACCCCTTCTTTTCCGGGAAGTCTCAAAAAACGGGGGAGCACATTTGGAACCTGTACAGTGGCAAACGCCTGCTCTTCCCCTTTATTCAGCCCTGTTTCCTCTACTGGTTTTTCCTTTGGAGCAAGCAATGCACCAATATTCAGGCTCTTATTTCGAACAAGCGGAAAGGGTCTTGAAGAATCCACTGCCATGGGCGTCAGAACCGGATACACGGTGTCCATAAAATATTTGTCCGCATAGGACTTTTCAGCTGCATTTAAGTCTTCGTAGGAAGAGAGAATGGCAATCCCCTCCTTGGAAAGGGCCGGCAGTAAGGACCGTTGCCATGTGGTGTACTGGGATTCCGCCAGCTTATGGGCTCGCTCTCCTATGGCTGACAGCTGCTCTCCCACTTTCATTCCCGCAATATCTTCCTTGTTGTAACCGGCATTCTGCATGTCGGTCAGAGAACCCACCCTCACCATAAAGAACTCATCCAGGTTGGATGCGGTAATACTTAAGAATTTAAGCCTGTCTAAAAGGGGAATTGACTTGTCTCTGGCCTCATCCAATACTCTCTGGTTAAATTCCAGCCAGCTTAGCTCTCTGTTCGTATAGTAGGCCGTCTGTGTAAAATCTAACATCCTCCCTTACCTCCCTTACTGATTCGGAATCGTTTTTTTGCGCAGTACCGGCCTGATGCCGTATACTTCTTCAAAGAAATCGGCCTTTTGTTCAAACAGGCCCCTTTCCAGCGTTATATCTTCCAGCGTGTTTGTCGTGATCAGCAGTTGTCGGTCCTTGACCACCAGCTTAATGTTTTTAAATTTCTGTTTATGGCTTTTGTCCATAGCGTTTCCAATGCGCAAAATAGCCCCCAGCTTCACCACCGTCATCCATTGTTCCATGGACAAATGGTCCAACACACTGGCAGAATTAGCACCATGGGTAGCATTCAACCTGGCCAGATTGGCCACCATGACCCTTTCCTCATGGGATAGACCAATAATCTCCGAAGCCATGATAATATGATAGGAGCTTTCTCCTGGATCCCCCATGCTGATAAATTTTCCACATTCATGCATAATGGCACTCAGCCGTAAAAGCAACCGTTCCCTTTTTCCCAGTCCATGATACTTTTTCATCCGGTCAAAGACGGCACACACATTACTTTCCAGCACTTTGGCATGGGCTTTACTCCCCAGGTATCTTTTATTAATCTGGTGAGCAGAAGAAAGAATATCCTCTTCGAAGTCGTGAGGGGCTCTCACAAGCTTGCTTTTGAAACAATAGTCCATAACGATTCCATCACTTAATGTCACGTCTGAAATCCAAAGATTTTCAGCCTGGGAGGTATGAACTACCCGCTGACAGATCATAGCTGAGGGAATGATCAGATTTGCAAACTCTGCAGGAATGCCATATTCCTCCACCATGTGCTGCCCATTACGCCGGTAATGCCTCTCATAGGCCTCCAGAAAATCCACACTGGAAATACGCCCAAAGGGTCGTTTCATGATTTTGTTTACAAAAAGACGCATGCCGTCACCAATGACAATAATATTCTTCACATCCACTTCCTTTAGATACAAATGTCCAAAGGTGGCAATATCACCGTCGATCAGTTCTGCGACCAGCTCGTGCAGATTGTTTTTTTCCATAGTCACTACTGCCAGCTTTTCCAGGATTCGCAAAGCTCCCAGCTTAATATTCTGGGTGACGATCAGTTTTTCTTTGTCATATAGAGATATCTGGGTACTCCCAAAGCTTACATCCACAATTGCAGTGCCCTGACTGATAATTTCCTGAAAAGCGGGCTCTTTGGCCGGGAGCGCCTCATAGCATAAAAACCGCTGCATGGAATTACTTAAAACATCCACATCAATTCCTGTACGAACTTTGATCTGGTCCAGCACCATAGGCCTGTTAGCTGCTTCCCGAAGTGCACTGGTGGCACAGGCTCTATAGCCTTCCACCTTGTAACTAGTCATAATGGCTGTAAAGTCCTCCAGCACCTTGCAGATTTCATCCACATAGGCATTCCCAATTTTACCGGTATTGTAGGTATCCCTTCCCAATGCAATCACATGCCGGACATGATCCACCCTGGATACCGTTTTATCACTCTTAATCTGATAGACCGAGAGTTCCAGCTCAAAGGAACCTACATCAATTACTGCATAGGTGTGTACCGCCATACATGCCTCCTTAATAATATACTAACCTTCCTACTGTTTCCCTTCCAGATACAAAATAAGCTGTCTGGCCGCTCTTCCGGAAAAGCCGCCATGAGTCAGTTCCCATCGGTTGGCCTGGGACATTAACTCTTCTTCAGAAATATCCAGATGATGCATTCGTGCCAATTCACTGACAATTGTCTGAAATTCTGTTTTATTGGGAGCCCCATAAAAAATGGAAAGTCCAAACCTGGCAGAAAGGGATAGTTTTTCCTCTGCCGTGTCCCCCACATGAAGATCATCCTGCCGGATTTCCTCATTGTCCTTGTAACTTTCTCTCACCAAATGTCTGCGATTGGATGTGGCATACACCAACACATTATCCGGTTTCTTTTCCAGTCCGCCTTCAATAACGGCCTTCAGATACTTATATTCTATCTCAAATTCTTCAAAAGATAAATCATCCAAATATAAAATAAATCTATATTGTCTCTCTTTTAACTGAGCCAAAAGATCCGGAAGCCAGCAAAACTGATGCTTATACACTTCAATCATGCGCAATCCTCTTGGGAAATATGTATTCAATGTTGCTTTGATGCTGGAGGATTTTCCGGTTCCGCTCTCACCATAAAGCAAAACATTATTGGCCGGTTTTTTTTGAAGGAAAGCCTCCGTATTAGCCCGAAGTTTATCTTTCTGACTGTCATATCCAATCAGTTTATCAAAGGTCATGTAGCTGTAATTGGTAATGGGACGAATGGTGACGCCTCTTCCCTCCTTCCCTGCGCCTTCTTCCAGGCGAAAGGCTTTAAACATTCCCAGATTGCCCACCCCAAACGATTTATAGAAGCGAACAATGCGGCGGCAAAAAGCCTGCTCATCCTCTGCCTCTGCCAGTTGCCCACCCAATCTGGATATTTCTCTGGATACTTCCGGTGGATAATACTGTCCTTGACGCACAGGCTTATAGGTATACAATACTTCCGGTGAGCCCCCTTCTCCGGGAAATGCCCTGAAAAGTTGTAAAAAAATGGCAAAATCATGAAGTGCCAGAGCCTGCAGGCTTCCTTTAATCTGTCCCTTCATCTCACAGGCCATGGAATAGGGGTTTTCATTGTTCGCCAAAAGATAGGCCAGGTAGGCATGAAAAAGATTGCCCTCCAGTCCATATTTTTCAGCAACTTCTACCAGACCAGGAATCAGCTGTTCCATCCATCTTTGTTTCTTTTTGTCTGTTCCCGCCTCCGCAGCAATGCGACACATTCCTTCCCAGATTTCTCTCTGTGGAAAATCTTTATATACATACATGATAGACCCAGTTTCCTTCATCTTCCGCCTCTTTTTCTAGTAATTCCCCAAAATACGAAGGGTATTAGCTTCCTCCCGTATTCCCCGCAGGGCATTCTGCACCCCTGCATCCTGTAAATTTCCTTCAAAGTCAATAAAAAATCTGTATTCCCAATTTTTTTCCGCAATGGGCCGGGATTCAATTTTTGTCATATTCAGACCATTGAAGATAAAATGGGAGAGGATCCGGTAAAGGGTCCCGCTGCGATGATCCAGCTCTACACAAATACTGATTTTTGCGGCGGATCTGGTGTATATCGCTTCTTTGGAGAGGACAAAAAATCTGGTGGTATTGCGCACATTGTCATTGATTGGTGCTTCCAGAACTTTAAGCCCATAGAGAGATGCGGCCACCCGGCTGGCAATAGCCCCCTGAGACAGATCCTGATCTTCTGTCAGTTTCCTTGCTGCCAAAGCAGTGTTCCCATAACTTACTGGTTCCCAGTTCCTGTGTGCTTCCAGGTAACGGGTGCACTGAAGCAGTCCCTGCGGATGGGAATACACCTTACGGATATCCTCCAGTGTAGCCGAGGGCAGACCAAGAAGCGCATGCTCCACTTTTAAATAGGTTTCTGCCACAATATAAGTCTGGCTGGATGCCAGAAGGTCATAGGCTTCTATAACTGCACCCGCACTGGAATTTTCTATGGGAAGTACACCGTAATCTGCTTCTTTCCGGCAAACAGACTCCAATACCTCCGGAAAAGTCGGTACGGAAAAAGCCTGGACCGATGCCGGAAAGAATTCCACAAGGGCTCCATGGCTAAAGGATCCCTCTGTGCCAGGAAACACCACTTTTTTCTTTTGAAAATCCAGCGGCTCGGAAAGAGAAAATGGTGCAATTTCCTGATGTTCTTCATCTGCCATCAGACGATACTGCCATTTTCTGCTAATGGCCATGATCTGAGCAAACAGTTCTTCCACCGCCAGCTTGTTAAAATCTCCCTGCGCCATCGCCTTTAAAGCGGCAATCTTTTCTTCTTCCCGCTTTTTGTCCAGAACCTGCCGTCCTTTTTCAATTTTGTAGGCAGCCACCTCGTTGGTTCTTTCCATCCGTTCCTGAAAAAGCTGCACAATTTTCTGATCTATTTCGTCGATTTCTTTCCTTATTTCCTGTAGATCCAACATGTTTACTCCTTCTGTCTTAGCTGTTCCAGCATTTCCTGCACGGTCAACCCGCTAACCGGATGATGTACATACGGGGCGATTTCCGCCAGTGGCTGCAGTACAAATTCCCTTTTGGCCATTTCCGGGTGGGGCACCACCAGATTTGTCTCTTCAATCAGCTGCTGATCATACAAAAGCAAATCCATATCCAGCGTACGGGGTCCCCAATGGATGACTCTTTCACGGTGGGCTTCCTGTTCCGCCTGCTGTAATTGCTCCAGCAATTCCTCCGGTGTCAGCAGTGTACGCAGGCTTACTGCACCGTTTAGGAAAATATCCTGCTCCACCCCCCCATAGGGCTCTGTCTCATAAAAAGAAGAAATTTTGTCCACTTGGATCCTGGGATTTTTTTTGAGGAAGGCTATCCCGTTTTCCAGATATGCTTCTTTATCCCCCATATTGGAACCAATGGACAGATACGCCCTGTGCCATTGCCTCACAATTTCCACAGAAACCTCTTTTAAGGGCAGCCCAATCGGCGCCCAAGGTTTTTTCACCTCCAATATTACCCCCTGTAGCAGGGGCCTGGTCAGCAGCAGCGTCTCAGCCACCACTTCTGCCACCCGTTCAATCAGAAGGTATCGGTTGTCCTGTACCAGCTGGGTCATCTGTCTGGCCACTTCCCCATAATGCAACGTTAGATGCAGGGCATCATTTTGTCCGGCAGGACGTGTATCCAATAAAAGTGTGGCATTCAGAATAAATTTCTGCCCCAGTCTGGCTTCTTCTTCCAATACCCCATGTCTGGCAAAAACTTCCAGATCCCTGATATGAATTTTATCCATTCCTGCTTTTCCTTTCAGGACTGCCAGATGGCTTCCAACATCCTCAATCCTCTTTTATTTCCTTCCACATTGTGGACCCGGACCCAACTATATCCCTGCTGTGCTGCCAGAATAGAGGTGACCAGTGTCCCTTCTTCCCGTTGATCCACAGGGAGATCCAACACCTTTCCAATCATGGATTTCCTACTGGTTCCCAAAAGCAACCCACATCCAAATCGGTGAAAATCTTCCAGATGTTTCATTACCCACAAATTCTGCTCCAGGGTTTTGGCAAATCCAATACCCGGATCCAGAATAATTCTTTCTTTTCCAATGCCGTGGGCGCTGGCAATTTCCAGGCTCTCCCAAAGGTCAGAGAAAATCTCTTTTTTAAAATCCCCGTAATCTCCCTTTTCCCGATTGTGCATAATACATACCGGCACAGGATATTTCTCCAGAACCCTTCCCATGTAGGGATCCTTTTTCAGCCCCCACACGTCATTGATCAGATCAATGCCCGCTTCCAGCCCCGCTTCTGCCACAATTCCTTTGTAGGTGTCCAGCGAAAGAGGCGTATCAAAATGCGCTTTCAGCGCCTGAATAACAGGAACTACCCGGGCGATTTCTTCTTTGGCAGATACATAGGCAGCCCCGGGTCTTGTGGACTCTCCTCCGATATCAATAACATCTGCCCCCTGGGCAATCATCCTCTCTGCATGACGAAGTGCCATATCCGGCAGATTGTGCGTACCCCCATCGGAAAAGGAATCAGGTGTCACATTCAGGATTCCCATAACATATGTTTTTCCAGCGTCCTGAAAGCAATGTTTTCCTATCTGCATACACGCCTCCCTTTATCGAATTCGATCAAATACCTGGTTCTGCATTGGAATATTGTTTTCGAAGGTACCCCGGCAGGCAAAAGTCATGGTACGGGTCCCCGGTTTGTTCACCCCTCTCATGGTCATGCACATATGCTCTGCTTCAATAATTACCATGACCCCCTGCGGCTGGAGGCAAGTCATCATGGCTTCAGCAATTTGCCTTGTCAGCTTTTCCTGAATCTGAAGGCGTCTGGAGAACACCTCCACTGTTCGTGCGATTTTACTTAGCCCAACCACCTTCCCATCAGGCATATATGCCACGTGCGCTTTGCCATAAAATGGTACCATGTGGTGTTCACACATGGAAAAAACAGGAATATTCTTTTCCAGAACCAACCCGCTATGTTCCACCGAAAAAGTCTTTTGAAGATGTATGGCTGCATCGTCTCCGTAACCTTTGTAGATTTCCGAAAACATCCTTGCCACCCGGGCAGGGGTTTCTTTTAGGCCCTCCCGTTCAGGATTTTCTCCCATTCCCTCCAGCAGCAGGCGCACCCCTTCTTCTATTTTATTTTGATCCATTTTCATGAAGTATTTCCTCCTTAAGAGATCCCAGGTATGACAACGAGCCAAATGCCACCGTCCACCCCGGACTCTCCTGTACTGCCAGCTGCACACCGGCGCTAATATTTTCTGCCACCCGCACATGGTAAGGTTTCTGCATGTTCTGTATTTCTTCCGCCAGTTCATAAGGGGACTTCCCCCTCTCACCGGGAACCGGCACCAGAATCACGGTACTGCCCGGCGGAAGCATTTCCTGAATGATCCGGCGGTAATCCTTATCCTGAAAGACCCCAAATACATACAATAGCGCCTGGCCCGGAAACAGTGCATTCAGGCTTTGCCTTAGGCGAAGTGCCGCTCCCGGATTATGGGCACCATCCAGAAGCCAGCACAATCCCCGTTCATCCTGAAAATGATCCATGCGGCCTGGCATACAGGTACTGGCAAGCGCTTTTCTGACAGAAGCCTCTGATACCGGAAATCCTGATGCCGACAGACACATAATGCTTTCAATCGCAATGGCTGCATTCTCCCCCTGGTACAACCCCCAAAGGGAGAAATCTGCATTTTCCAAAGGGGGATAGGAGAATTGCCAATGCCCCTCTTTTACGGGGTTTCCTTCTAACCGAATATGACTACTCTGTACAAAAGTGCAAGAACAGTTTTGTCGCCTGGTTTCAGACTTCAGCACCTGCATGACCTCCTCCAGCTGGGGCCCGCTGACTACCCAGTGGTTTCCTTTCAGAATACCCGCCTTTTGCCTGGCAATTTTTGGGGGTGTATCTCCTAAATAGGCCATATGATCCATGGAAATAGAGGTAAAGACTGCTCCAATGGTACGTTGAACCACATTTGTAGCATCCAAAGCCCCTCCCA
Organism: uncultured Cuneatibacter sp.; assembly: GCA_964426655.1. Classification (GTDB taxonomy): domain Bacteria; phylum Bacillota; class Clostridia; order Lachnospirales; family Lachnospiraceae; genus RGIG8306. Next base: position 79,127 of record CAYRQT010000001.1, read on the forward strand.
AACCTACTTCCAGGACCCCAATTTCACAGTTCTGCTCTGCAAAAAACAAAAATGCCATAGCCGTTTCTATTTCAAAAGTGGTGGGACGAATTTGGGGATTTCTGCGCAGTACATCCTGAATTTTCCTCAGATAGCCTTCCTCCTCCTGCATGGTCATCCCTCTGTCTCCCACCTGTATCATTTCATCCTGCCGATAGACTGCGGGAGAATGGAAATGTCCTACCCTGTATCCCTGACAGATCAGCATCCGGGCAATTAATGTAGATACTGTCCCTTTTCCATTGGATCCCGCCACATGAACAAAGGGCATCCGGTCCTGAGGATTACCCAATTCTGCCATAAGTGCCTGCATGGTACCCAGTCCCAGCTGAATGCCTTTCTGGCTGATCCTTTCGATTTTTTCCAGCAACGCCTCCTGTTTCATGGTATCTCTGCTTTCTTTCCCCGTTATTTTCTGCATTATAGCACACTATACTTCTCTTGTCTTGCCAAACTCCTGTCGAAGTACCTGTACAATGTAAAATTTCAGGTAATGGGATTGTTCTTCTCCCCAGAGCACTGGGTGATCCGGCGACTGTGCTCGGTATTCCACCTGACGCAGAATCACATGAGCCCCTCTTGCAGCTTCTGTCAGCATTTTTTCAAACAGCGGAGGTGTCATGAAGTGGGAACAGGAACAGGTAGCCAGATATCCTCCGTCTCTGACCAGCTTTAATCCTCTCAGATTGACTTCTCTGTACCCTTTAATGGCGTTCTTTAGATGTTCCCTGGATTTTGCAAAAGCCGGCGGATCCAAAATGACCAGATCGAACTGCCGTCCCTCTTCCTCCAGTTTAGGCAACAGCTCAAAAGCATCTCCACATTGGAAATGAACTCTGTTTTCCAGTCCATTTAATTCTGCATTTTCCCTGGCCTGCTCAATGGCTGTCTGTGAAGCATCTACGCCCAGAACCGTCTTCGCTCCTGCCAGTCCTGCATTCAAAGCAAAAGACCCGGTATGCGTAAAGCAATCCAGCACCTCTTTGCCCTTTGCAAAAGGCCATATAGCCTTCCGGTTCAGCTTCTGGTCCAGGAAGAACCCGGTCTTCTGGCCTTCTGCCACATCCACCAGATATCTGACTCCATTTTCCTGTATCGACACTTTGGTAGGGAACGGCTCACTCCAAAATCCTCTGACCAGGTCAAGCCCTTCCTGTCTGCGTACCTTTGCGTCACTGCGCTCATATATTCCCCGAACAGGCATTTGTCTTTGCAAAAGCAGATCTGCTGCTGCTTCCAGGAGAATATCCTTCAACTTTTCCATGCCCAGTGTCAGGCATTGAAACACCAGTACGTCTCCAAATTTATCCAGAACAAATCCCGGTAGGAAATCCGCCTCCCCAAAAACCAATCGGCAACTTTCCATATCCATCATTTTGGCCCTATATTCTATGGCTTCATCCATTCGTTTTCTCAGAAAGGTCCGGTCAATCTGCTCTCCCGCCACCCTGCTGAGAAGCCGAATGGTTATCTTTGAACGGCGATTCAAATAACCTGTTCCCAGCGGATAGCCATTAAAGGCATAAACATCCACCAGTGCACCGTTCTCCAACTCTAAAGGAATCTGATCAATTTCGTTATCATATACCCAAAGGCCGCCCCCTGTAAGGGTCCTGCCCTCTCCCTTTTTTAATACCACCGCTGCATGCATATTCTTTCCTTCCCTTTTCCCTGTAAGAAAAGCCCGAAGACCATATTCTTCGGGCTCTCCCTTTATTCCTGCACAGTCAATGCGATATGCAATTCATCCAACTGCTTTTGATCCACCACATCCGGTGCCTTTGTCATCAGGCAGGAGGCATCTTTCACTTTCGGGAATGCAATGACGTCCCGAATGCTTTCTTCCCCGGCCATCAGCATGACCAGACGGTCCAATCCATAAGCCAGTCCTGCATGAGGAGGTACGCCGTATTTAAAAGCGTTCATTAAAAAACCAAACCGATCATATGCCTGCTCCTGTGTAAATCCAAGAATGGAAAACATGGTTTCCTGCACATCACTTTGATAAATCCGCACGCTTCCCCCTCCGATTTCCGTACCATTCAGCACTATATCGTAAGCTTTTGCACGAACCGCACCAGGATCAGACGCTAAAAGTGGCAGATCCTCTTCCATAGGCATGGTAAAGGGATGGTGCATGGCAACAAAACGCCCCTGCTCCTCTGAATATTCCAAAAGAGGGAACTCTGTGATCCAGGTGAATTTAAACTCATCTTTTTTCAGCAGATTCTGCTGTCTGGCCAGTTCGACCCGCAAAGCCCCCAATACTGCCCAGACCACTTTGTTCTGGTCTGCAGCAAAAAGAAGCAGATCGCCGGGCGCTCCGCCCATGGCGTCAACCAGCTGTGCCATCTGTTCATCCGACAAGAACTTGGCAAAGGAAGACTTTATGGTGCCATCTTCCTGAATGGCCACATAAGCCAATCCCTTAGCCCCATAGGTCTTTGCATATTCTACCAGCGCATCAATTTTCTTGCGGGGCATATGCCCTTCTCCCCGGACAGTAATGCCACGGACAGTCCCCCCCTGGGCTATGGCGTTGGAAAATACTGCAAAATCCGTTTCTTTGACCACCTCTGTTACATCCATCAGCTCCATTCCAAAACGAATATCCGGTTTATCGCTGCCGTAACGGTCCATGGCCTCCTGCCAGGTCATCCGTGGAATGGGCAAGGGCACTTCTACACCAAGTGCCTCCCGGAATATTCGGGCCAGAAGGCCTTCATTAACCGCAATCACATCCTCCACATCCACAAAGGAAAGTTCCATGTCAATTTGCGTGAATTCCGGCTGCCTGTCCGCCCGCAGGTCCTCATCACGAAAGCATTTGGCGATCTGGAAATATCTGTCATAACCAGAACACATCAGAAGTTGCTTGAAAAGCTGGGGAGACTGCGGCAGGGCATAAAAACTGCCTGGATGAATTCGACTGGGAACCAGATAATCCCTTGCCCCTTCAGGGGTGCTTTTCTGCAGAATGGGTGTCTCGATTTCCAGGAATCCCTGTTCAGATAGGTATGCCCTGGTAAGCGTGGTCACTTTGCTGCGCAGAATTAAGTTTTTCTGCAACTTTGGCCGACGCAGATCCAGGTAACGATAGGTCAGGCGCAAATCTTCCTTGGTAGTGATGCCATCCTCCACCGGAAAAGGCGGTGTGAGGGCTTCGCTCAGGATACGAAGGGCTGCTGCCTTAATTTCAATTTCTCCTGTGGACAGATTTTCGTTAACCGCTCCACTTCGCAATGCCACTTCCCCTGTAACTGCTACCACGAACTCACTTCTCAGTGTCTCTGCCTTGGCAAAATCCACTGCTCCAACCGTATTCTCATCAAAGATGATCTGCATGATGCCGCTTCTATCTCTTAAATCAATAAAAATCAGGCTACCCAGATTTCTCCTTTTCTGTACCCAACCCATCAGCACCACTTCCTGCCCCAATTGTTCACGATTTACCTCTGCACACCGGTGCGTTCTGTGCAGCCCCTTCATGGATTCCGCCATTTTATTCTCCTTCTATCTGTGCAGGCAGTTCAGTCCTGCAGTTGCTGAATATAAAATTCAATGATTTGGCCGTAGCCTTCTTTTTCCAGCTGTTCCTTCTGGAATTTTTTGTTTTTGTTCATGTATGCCACCAGTATTTTCCGACCGGCAGCCCGCTCTTTCTGAGCCTGCTGCATAATCTGGATCAACCGCGGTGTCGGCATGCCCTTCTCCACCAGATATGCCTGTTTTTCTGCCACATCCGGCACAGTATATCCCTGGTCTAAAAGGATGGTCACAATCCGCTCAAAGCCAATGGAAAACCCACAGGCTGGTGTTGTCGTCCCTGTAAATTTTCCTACCATTTCGTCATATCGACCGCCGCCTGCCACTGATCCGGAAAAGCCTTCCATGGAAATCTCAAAAATAGTTCCCGTATAGTAGGACATGCCTCGTACCAATGTGGGATCAAACTTTAAATAAAATGGCGTTTGTGTGGTCTGCTCCACACTTTCCATAATTTGACCCAGTCCTTCCATAACTTCCGAATCAAGATAATCGGCCAATTCCTTTCGACAAATTTCCAGCCCGTCTTCTCCTGCCTGTATTCTGGCGAAAAGGTCTGTATAAAGTGCTACAGCTTCCTGCGCAAATCCTGCTTCCAGCAACTCTGCCCTAACCCCATCTATGCCAATCTTATCCATCTTATCCAGAATAACAAAAACCGTATCAAAGCTGTCCCTGTCAAATCCACTGTATGCCGCCATGGCCTTTAAAATGCGGCGGTCGTTTATATGTACTGTAAAATTTTGAAAGCCTATTTTCCCAAGGAGTGTGGTGGTCGCCAGAATCAGCTCCATTTCAGCTAAATTTGAGGCATCCCCCAAAACATCAATGTCACACTGAGTAAACTGCCTGAATCTTCCTTTCTGTGGCCGGTCCGCACGCCATACATTGCCAATCTGCAGGGCTTTAAATGGGCTGGGGAGTTGGGCACTGTTATTACTGAAATATCTCACCAGCGGCACGGTCAGGTCATAGCGCAGACCGCTGTCTGTCAGATCCTGTTCTCCTTTTGCTGTTTCCAGATTCAGTTTTGCCCCCCTCTTCAGGATTTTAAAAATCAGCTTTTCATTATCTCCCCCTTGCCTGCTGGACAAATTTTCAATATTTTCCACACAGGGAGTTTCAATGGGAGTATACCCAAAGCCCTTGTAGGTCTCTTTGATCAGCTGTATCAGGTAATCCCGCACCTGCATTTCAGAAGGCAGGATATCCTTCATTCCGGTCACCGGTTTTTTTACCAATTTTACTGCCATATGCCACTCCTTTGTCTTTACTAGTGTATCATTATACTCCACAGGCCCAAGGTTTGTCTATTGCCAATCCGCAAAAAGACGCCGTTTTCGTTCGATCATCTCTTCTATTCTGCCCGTATATTCTCCCAGATCTTTTACATTTTCACATCGCTCAATACGGTTCTGGGCGTGATGTACCACTTTCGTGGAGGCGCCGGCCCCTAAAGCCACAATGCTTTCCTTTTCTTCCATGATAAGCATGTTGTAATATCCTCCTTTACCCGGTGCAGCGTATCCCACATTTTCCAAATTCCCCGCCATATTTTTCTGGCGGTAAAGGTAGTAAGGAAACAACCCCATTTTCCTGGCTCCTTCTGCCGTCATTTCCATCAGCAATTCCGAATTATCCATTGGCATCTTTTCGTACTGTTCTCTTTCCAGGTGTAGCTTTGCCTTTTTCTTTACCGCCAGAGAATGAACTGTCAAATTGTCCGGTGCCAGTTTTTCAATCTCTTCCACCGTATGAGCCACATCTGCTGCCGTTTCATACGGAAGGCCCAGAATTAAATCCATGTTGATGTTGGAAAAGCCCATTTCCCTTGCCATTCTGAAAATCTGACGCACCTGTTCAACAGTATGATGACGCCCAATCAGCCGCAAGGTCTCCTCTTTCATGGTTTGTGGATTAATGGAAATCCGATCCACGCCCCGATGACGTATGGCGTCTAGTTTTTGCGGGGTAATGGAATCTGGCCGTCCTGCTTCTACTGTGAATTCCCGTAAATATTGCAAATCAAAATTTTCCTGGATTTGTCCAATAAGACGGTCTAATTGTTCCGGCTCCAACGTGGTCGGTGTTCCCCCGCCAATGTACACACTATGCAGTTGTTTTCCCCTGAATCTCTCTGCTGCAAAGGACAGTTCTTTATAGAGGGCTTCCAGATAGGGTTCCCTCCACTGTCCAAAACGGCTCAATGGGTAAGAGGTAAAGGAACAGTAGAAACAGGTGGATGGACAAAAAGGTATGCCAATGTACAGACTGTACCCTTTTTCAAAGGGTATATCAGAAAGCAAAGCCTGCTCTCTGGCCGCAATTTCTACACTTAAAGCTGCTTTTCCAGGTGAAACCAGGTGTTCCAGTTCCATACGTTGGGCAATATCCCGGGGGAGCATCCCTTCTTCCAGCATGGCTGTGGCAATTTTCGTAGGCCGTATTCCTGTTAAGGTTCCCCAGGGCAACACTTTGCCTGTCTGCCTGGAAAGAAGGTGGTAAAGACATCTCTTGACCATGGATTTTCCCTGGTAGGAAATCTCCACCTGCCCTGATTCTTCTTCCACGTCCACCGGTTCTTCTCCTGCTCCCAACCGGCTCGCCCTGACCTTTTCCTTTTCATATTCTATTTTTATACAAAAAACGGGTATCTCTTCAAAGGCTTCTTCCGGCAGAATATACTGCTGCATTTCTCCCGGATAGAATGCCATGATGAGCCCCCGTATGTCATATTCATATAATGGTTTTGTGTAAATAATGCCTATCATACCTGTCCTATCTGTAACGGGCTATGGGGTTTTGCTGTTGTTCCCTGCCAATGGTCGTTGGTTCTCCGTGACCCGGATATACCACAACATCTTCCGGAAGATACAACAGCTTTTTGGCCACAGAATGAATCAGTTCTCTCACATTTCCTCCAGGAAAATCCACTCTTCCATAGCTCCCCTCGAATATTGTGTCTCCTGCAAAGAGGATCTTTTCTTTCTCCTCATAAAGGCAGATTCCCCCTGGCGTGTGGCCGGGTGTTTCTATGACCCGGAAAGCAAAGCCATCCGCTTCAATGGTTTCTCCTTCCTGCACATAGTGGTCTGCGATGCAGCAAATCGGTTTGTCTCCGTAAACCCCGCTTAGATTTCTGGCCGGGTCCTTAAGGGTTTCTTCCTCTTTTGCCCCGGCATAAACAGGAATTTTAAATTGTATCCTCAGCTGTTCCACGGCTCCAATATGGTCAAAATGTCCGTGCGTCAGCAGGATACAAACCGGCGTTACATGCAACCTCTCCAATGCCCCGCAAATATCCTCCGCCTGATCCCCCGGATCCACCAATATGCCCTGCTGTTCTCCTTCCCTGTAAAGAATGTAGCAATTTGTTGAGCATATGGATACAATCTGCCGTTCAATTTTCATGTGGTTTCCTTTCCTGCAAAACAACGGCGGAATCCTGCCGCAAAGGGATTCCTCTGCCGCCTGTTATCCCGCCGTTCTTTCAATATCAATTACACTTTGAATATTTCGCAGCTTGTCAATCAATTTATTCAGTTCTTCCACGCTCGAAACATCAAAGGTCATGCCGATGGTGGCAATCCCCTGTTTGTTAGTACGGGAATTCATGGAACGGATATCAATCTGACGTTCTGTAAAGACTTTGGAGATATCCACCATAATGCCGATCCGATTGTTCGCATAAATTTTAATATCAGCCAGGTAATGTTCTTCATCTGCGGTAGCTCCCTGCTGCCACTCCGCTGCAATAATTCGGACTCTTTCCTCTTCCGGCAAATTTAATATGTTAACACAATCTGTCCTATGTATGGAAATGCCCCTGCCTCTGGTAACAAATCCCACAATTTCATCGCCCGGTACCGGAGAACAGCACTTGGAGAACCGAACGGCCAGGTCATGAATTCCCTTGACCACAATGCCGCTTTTGGATTTGATCTTGGCCGGCCTGTCCCGTGTCTCTGCAATCGTCTCTAATACCTGCTTGTCTGTGATTTCTCTGCGGTTTTTCTTTTCATATTCCTCATACAGCTTGTTGACAACCTGACCCTCTTTCAGGCCTCCGTGTCCTACTGCTGCCAGAACGGAATCCCAATCTCTAAAGCCGTATTTCTGCATCACCTTTTCCATAAATTCTGGCTGCTTTAGGTCGGAAAGCAGAAGTCCTTTGGCCTTGCAATAACTGGTTACCAGCTCTTTTCCCCGGCTGATGTTGTCTTCTTTCAGTTCTGTTTTGAACCAGCTATTGATTTTATTGCGGGCCTGGGTACTTTTCACAATATTCAGCCAGTCCCGACTTGGTCCCTTGGAATTTTGAGAGGTGACAATTTCAATGCGGTCCCCATTCTGGATTTGATAATCGATATTGACCAGTTTCCCGTTGACCCTTGCTCCCACCATTTTATTTCCCACGGCAGAGTGTATGCTATAAGCAAAATCTATGGGGGTGGATCCGGCAGGCAGGTTCTTCACATCTCCGGTAGGGGTAAAACAAAATACATTCTCAGAGAACAGGTTTAAATCATTTTTGATCAGGCTGAGAAATTCCCTATTATCAGACTCATCCCGCTGCCATTCCAGAATCTGCCGCAGCCAGCTCAGCTTCTCTTCCTCACTTTTCGCCATGGTCTGGCCTGTGATGCCTTCTTTATATTTCCAATGAGCCGCAATACCGTATTCTGCAGTCCTGTGCATTTCAAAGGTTCGAATTTGCACCTCAAAGGGCTGACCTGTGCTACCAATCAGTGTGGTGTGAAGGGACTGGTACATATTGGGCTTGGGCATGGCAATATAATCTTTAAATCGCCCGGGGATGGGGCGATACAACTCATGAATCACCCCCAGTGCAGCATAACAGTCCTTGACATTATCCACAATAATCCGCACCGCAAAGAGGTCATAGATCTGATCCAGCGTTTTATTCTGGTTGACCATTTTTTTATAAATACTGAAAAAGTGCTTTACCCGGCCATCCACTTTGGCCTCAATACCCGAGTCCCGTATATGGGCCGCAACTTCCTCCACAATCTGATTGATAAAGGTGACCCTTTCTGTTTTTCTCAAAGAGATTTTATCAACCAGATCATAATACACATCCGGTTCCAGATATTTCAAAGACAGATCGTCCAGCTCAATTTTGATTTTACTGATGCCCAGTCGCTGTGCAATGGGCGCGTAGATGTCCATGGTTTCCCTGGCCTTTTCCCGCTGCTTTTCCGGTGTCATGAACTGAAGTGTCCGCATATTATGCAGACGGTCAGCCAATTTAATTAAAATGACCCGAATGTCCTTTGCCATGGCCAAAAACATTTTTCGCAGATTCTCTGCCTGCACCTCTACCTTATCCATATCCCAGGACAACTGGGTCAGTTTTGTGACTCCATCTACCAGCAGTGCAACCTCTCCGCCAAACTCTCGGGTCAGTTCTTCATTGGTCATGACTGTATCTTCCACCACATCATGGAGCAGCCCGGCTACAATGGTTTCTTTATCCAGCTCCAGTTCTGCCAGAATAATACTCACACATATGGGATGAATAATATAGGGTTCCCCTGATTTACGGCACTGCAGCTTATGGGCTTCAAAAGCTACCCGATATGCTTTTTCAATCATAGAAAGATCATCTGACGGGTGATACCTCTTGATACAGGCAATCAACTCATCATAAAGCACCTCCGGGCTTGTGTAATCTGCGAAGGCTCTGACTTTACAATTTTCCTGTCTTTCCATGATGCCATCCTGTTTTCCTGCCTTATCTTTCTCTGCCATACACCAGCCTCCCACATGTTTCCATTACAACCTTACTTTTATGTTCCGCAATGTTCCTGCAGATTTCGAACAGATCCCCGTTCTGCAATGCGAGTCTGAACCTGTATTTCCTGCACTTCCCCTGAAGGCTTCTGAATCTGTCTCAGTAATTCCCGCACGGAAATCCTTGCCATTTCACGCATATTTCTGTCCACCGTTGTCAATCTGAATAAATTGCAATGGGGAAGATCCCAATTATCAAATCCAAGCACACTGATGTCCTCCGGGCACCGGATCCCCCTGACCCGAAAAGCTGCAATCAAGCCACAGGCCATTTCGTCATTGAAGCAAAGCACAGCCGAAGGCGCATGGGAAAGGATTTGCGGCACCAGTTGCCGTGCACTGTAAAGGCTGTAGTCTCCGAAATAGCAGGGGATTTCCCTGGGATCCATCCCCCATTTTTTTATGGCTTTTTGCCAACCTTCATGCCTGGCCACTGTGGCCGGTCTGCTTTTCTCTCCTTCCAGCACCACAATTTTACGGTGCCCCCGTTCCAGCAGATATGTCATGGCCTCTTCCATGGCCCGCACCTGATCAATGACCACACTTGTTATCGGATAATCTGCCTTCTGGTTAATGAGCACCACTGGAATCCCTTTTTGGCTGGCCTCCTCGCACAGGATTTTTTGTGCGGGAAATTTCAGCATGCTGAAAGCCAGGATCCCGTCGCAAAAAGCAGGATTCAGGCTCCCGGGCTGATAATGCTTCCAGTCCTTAATAACGCCAGAATATGCCTCCTTCACTTCCCTCTGGAACTCCTCCAAAAGACACTGTAGGGCATAAGGAGACACATAGGGTTCCAGCTGATCCAAATATAGGCTGATCAGCATGGAACAGTTCTTCTTTAGGGAAACTGCCGCCACATTGGGAACATATCCCATTTCCTTTGCCAGCGCCACAATGCGGATACGTTTGCCTTCTTCTACCTTATTTAGCCCATTCAGGGCCCGGGAAACCGTGGAATAGGAAACGCCTGCCGCCTGAGCAATATCCTTGATGGTGACCGCCATGTGCACCTCCTTATTCAAATTGCCAAGGTGTCTTCCTTTTAGTGTATCATTCCATTTTTTTCTTGTCAATCTTCCTGTCAGGTGGTATATTTTTGAAGCTCTGTCTTCACATCCTCTTTAAACTGTATCCAGGCCTCCGGATTCTTCACATAATACAGCGGACACTCCTTACCGGTGACATCGTAATGCCGTATCACGTCCTCCTCTGTAAGCCCATACATATTACACAATTTTGCTGTAAGGGCAATCACCGCCTGATAAGTTACCGGTGAAAATTTTCCGTCTGCTTCCGGATGGCAGACTTCAATGGAAATTGTATCCTTGTTTCGATTATTAGAAGCATAGGATATTTCATTAAGGGGGATGCACTGTATGATTTCCCCCTCCAGCCCCACCACAAAATGACTGCTGGCTTTTGTCTCATGATTATCTTTCAGGCTTTCAAAATAATTGCGATTGCTCACCGCTTCTGTATTTGGATTGCCCACATAATGAATGACAATGTTGTTGACCTCCGTCAAGGGGGTCTGCGGTCTGGAATATTCGTTGGGAGTCAGGTACATTTCCGTAACCGGATATTCTCCGTTGACACCTGCTGACGTAAGCAGATCATAGGGATTTGCCTCATCCGTGCTACTTTCTGTTTCTGTGCTGTTTTCCGTTTCTGTGCTCTCTGCTCTGGATTCTTCCGAACCGGTTTCTGTCTCTTTTTCTATCCGTGAAGCTGCCAGCTTTCCCAACTCCATTCCCCCCACAAGCAGCACAAGAATCCCTGCAAACAAAAAAAGGATTTGTCTAATCCTGTCCAGCCCTTTTTTCCTTTTCTTGGCCATATTTGTATTAATCTCCTTTGCTCCGGACGATTATTCCAGTTCCATTTCTTCAATTATTTGTTTCACCTGCAACATATCCCTAAACGTTTCTGTCCGGATATGATAGGTATACCGTACAAAGCACTTCCCATATCCTCCCATTGTATCCTGAACAGACTGCTTTCCTTTTTGCACTTCCATCTCCTGGATAAAGGTGAGACCGCCCGAAAACAGCAGAGCCTGGTGTCTGCAGCCTTCTTCATCCAACAGCATCAGCTGCAGCGTATCTCCCTGCCTGCCTAACTGGCGCAATCCGGATAACAACACATGTTTTTCCGCAAATCGGGGAGACTCATTGTCTTTCCCAAAAGGTTCCAGCAATTGTAATTCGGACATCCACGGCAAATTAGCCCGGTTAAAAGGGAATTCCATATCTATAAAGAGTTTCTTTGTCAGTTCGTTTTCCGAAAGCCGGCAGTTTTGAAGCAGTGCTTCCCGAAAGGGGGCGAGATTCTCTTCCAATAAAGACAAACCTGCCGCCATGGGATGTCCCCCAAAAGTTGTCAGAAAATGCCCTACTTTCTGCAGTTCCTCAAACATAGCATATCCAGGAATAGAACGACCAGATCCCTTAAGCTGTTTTTCCCCCTGAGTAATTACAAAAGTGGGCCTGTAATATTTTTCACGGATTCGACCGGCCACGATTCCTGCCAGACTTTCGTGACATGCCGGCAAAAAAACCACCAGAACGGGGGGAAGAACGGTGTATTCCTTTTGTAGCATGTCCACTGCTTCCCCAAATGCTGTCCTGGTCATTTCCTTTCTGGATTCATTCAGGGCCTTTAATTCATCTGCCATTTGATAGGCATCCTGTTGATTCTCCTCTAAAAGCAGACGTGCAGATCTTTTGGCCGATTCCAGTCTCCCGCCCGCATTTAGTGCCGGGGCAATAATAAAACCGATGTCTCTGCTGTCCAGCCTTTCCGGAAGGAGCTGATGAACGCCCATCAATGCCTCCAGCCCAGTTAGTGGATTTAGACGCATTTGCGCCATCCCCAGACGTACAATCAAACGATTTTCATCTGTGAGGGGGACAACATCCGCTATGGTTCCTAAAGCTGCCAATTGCAAAAGTGCGCCGGTTTCTTCCTGAGGAATGTTGCGTCTTTTGTAAAGATAAACCATTAGTTTATAAGCTACTCCGGCTCCGCACAAATCTGAATAGGGATAGCCGCACTCCTTTTGGTGAGGATTAATAATGGCATCTGCCGGAGGAAGCACCTCCGGGATCTCGTGATGATCCGTGATGACCACCTGCATCCCCTTCTCTTTGGCCAGACAAACCGCCTCCACCGCTGAAATACCGTTATCGCATGTTAAAATCGTATGAACACCATCTGCAAAAGCCTCCTCGACCATCCCACTGTGAAGTCCATAACCATCTCTGATCCGATGGGGGATGGTCCAGTCCACATTTGCTCCCAGCCGTTTTAACCCCTTATACAAAATTGACAACGAACTGACCCCATCCACATCATAGTCTCCTATAATGCGAATCGGGTTTTCTCTGAGGATGTCCTCTTCCAGAATTTCCGCCCCTTTTTTCAAATCTTTCATTTCAATTGGATCATACAGATCCGCCGCGGTTCCAAATAGATATTTCCGGATGGCTTCATTTCCGACTATATTCCGGTTCCGAATCAGTCTGGCGGTATAGGGCGTTATCTGAAAGGTTTTTGCAATGTCTTCAAAATCTGCTTTTTTGGCATAGACCCGCCACTGACTCATCGCTTTCCTTCCTAAATTTCATGAATAAATAACCCGCTTCTTAATTTGGGTTCAAACCAGGTAGACTTGGGGGGCATCAGACGATCTGCATCTGCAACCCGGAATAACTCTTCAATAGACGTGGCATAAAGGGAAAAAGCAATCCCTCTATTTTCGTCTGCCCTCTTCTCTAGCTCTTTCAGGCCACGAATTCCTCCTACGAACTGTATTCTCTGATCTGTACGTGGATCCTGAATCCCCAGAATGGGGGCCAGCACATAATCCTGTAGCAGGGACACATCCAATCCTTCAACCGGATCCATTTTTTGAAGCGCCGTCCGGATTTTCATTCTATACCAGTTTCCATCCAGATAGATGCCAAACATCCCTTTTTCAGAAGGAGCAACCGGAATATTTCCCACTGAAATAATATGCATCACCTTTTCTATTTCCGACATGACTTCTGCGGGGCTTTTTTCGCCCAGATTCAGAACTACCCGATTATAAGGCAGGATCCGTAGCTCTTCATCCGGAAACAGGACAGAGAGAAAGTAATTGTAGGCTTCACGTCCTGTATGATAAGGGCTTTCTTCCTGCCGTTTTATGCCCACTTTCACTGCAGAAGCCGCCCGGTGATGTCCATCCGCAATATAGGTGTGGGGTACATCTTCAAAAGCCTTTGACAGAGCCTCAATTAATTTCCCATCCTCTATACGCCATACCTGATGGGAAATACCGTCCTCTGCAACGAAATTATACAACGCAGGTCCTGTCACTGCCTGTGCCACAATGGCACTGATCAGTGCATTTTTTCTGTAGGCCAGAAAAATAGGCCCTGTTTGAGCATTACAGATATCCACATGGCGAATCCGGTCCTGTTCCTTGTCCTCCCTGGTGTTTTCATGTTTTTTTATAATGCCCTTTTCATAATCCTCAATTGAACTGACACCCACCAGACCAGTCTGTGTCCGTCCATCCATGATCTGCCGGTATACGTAAAAGCAAGGCTTATCTTCTTTAATCAAGATGCCCTCATCCATAAAACGTTTCAGCAATTCACTGGCTTTTTGATAAACCTGCGGACTGTACATATCCATTTCCGGAGGGAACTGGGTCTCAGGTCTGTCAATGTTCAGGAAGGAATGGGGGTGTCCGTAAACAGCCGCTGCCGCCTCCTTTCTGCTATATACATCATATGGCAGAGCTGCCACTTCTTTGGCTTCTTCAGGTCGGGGTCTAACTGCACAGAACGGTTTAACAATTGCCATAGTATATCCTTTCCAGTTAGGAAATGCCGAATAAACCTTCGTTTTATTCGGCATCCTGTCCTTTTCTATCCTCTTTTTATTAGATTTGTCTGTTTTATAATACACGCACTTTTAATACGCCGTCAATGGACTGCATTTTTTTTACCAATGTATCCGACGGCATAGCCCCCAGATCAAACATGGCATAAGCAAACTCTCCCCGGCTGCTGGACACCATGTTTTCTATGTTGACCCCTTCTTCCCCAAAAACAGCGGAGAATTTTCCAATCATGGTGGGAATATTGCGATGAGCCACTGTCACACGTGCTGCAAAGCTTTTCCGCCCCATACTGGCCTGAGGGAAATTTACGGAATTAATGATGTTCCCATTTTCAATGTAATCTGTCAGCTCCTGCACGGCCATAACTGCGCAATTGTCTTCCGATTCCTCTGTAGAAGCGCCCAAATGAGGAATCGCAATGACACCAGGGGTGTTAGCCAGCACCTTGTTGGGAAAATCTGTCACATAATGCCGAATTTTTCCTTCGTTCAGTCCCGCCACAATATCTTCGTCTACCGCCAGCAGATCTCTCGCGAAGTTCAACAAAATGACACCATCCTTCATCTTGGCAATGGACTCTTTATTGTAGATGCCCTTGGTAGCATCATTAAGGGGAACATGCACCGTAATGATGTCACATTCAGCAAAAATCGTATCCAGCTGGTTAACATGCTTTACTTTTCTGGACAGGTTCCAGGCGAAATCAATGGGGATGTCCGGATTATAACCCAGTACTTCCATGCCCAGATCCACAGCGGCATTGGCCACACGATATCCAATAGCTCCAAGGCCGATTACGCCAAGCTTTTTTCCCAGAATTTCCGTACCGGCAAATTTCCCCTTGCCTTTTTCCACCTGCGCTTCAATTCCTTCCTCATCCCGAATGGACTGCACCCAGTTTATGCCTCCTACAATATCTCTGGAAGCTAACAGCATTCCTGCAATGGCCAGCTCCTTTACCCCGTTGGCATTGGCACCAGGTGTATTGAATACAACAATGCCCTGCTTTGCGCATTTTTCCAGTGGAATGTTGTTTACCCCAGCCCCTGCTCTAGCCACAGCCAGCAGGTTATCCGAAAAATTCATTTCATGCATTTTGGCACTTCTGACCAGAATAGCGTCTGCTTCCTCCACCCGATCCGTAAGGGTATACCCGTCTGTTAATTTTCCCAGGCCCACTTTGGAAATGGGATTTAGGCAATGTATCTTAACCATTATGCATTCTCCTCTTCAAATTTCTTCATAAAGGCCACCAGGGCTTCCACCCCTTCTACCGGCATGGCATTATAGATGCTGGCACGCATGCCGCCTACTGTACGGTGTCCTTTCAGATTTTCAAATCCTGCAGCCTTGGCTTCTTTTATGAATTTCGCATCCAGTTCCTCATTGCCTGTGACAAATGGTACATTCATTAAAGAACGGCTTTCTTTTTCCACAGTTCCCTTGAAGAGGCTGCTGGAATCCAGGAAATCATACAGCACTTTTGCCTTTCTCTGATTAATTTCCTGCATGGCAGAAAGACCGCCCAGGCCCTTGATCCACTTAAACACTTTTCCGCAGATGTAAATGCCATAGGCAGGCGGTGTGTTGTAAAGGGAGTGATTATCTGCATGGATTTTATACTGCATCATGGTGGGCACGCCGGAGGGAACAGTTTCCGGAATCAGGTCTTCCCGGATAACCGCAATGACCACCCCTGCAGGTCCCACATTTTTCTGTACACCCCCGTAGAACATCCCATATTTTGTCACATCCATGGGTTCTGAGAGGAAACAGGAAGAAACATCCGCCACCAGGGTTTTTCCCTTTGTATTGGGCAGAGTATGATATTTGGTGCCATAGATGGTATTATTTTCACAAATATATACATAATCTGCATCTTCGCTGATGGGCAGATCAGAGCAGTCCGGAATATAGGAAAAAGTTTTATCGGCACTGGAAGCAATGGCGTTGGCCTTTCCATACTTCTGTGCTTCCTGATAAGCTTTCTTTGCCCATTGTCCGGTAATAATATAATCAGCCACACCGTTTTTCATCAGGTTCATGGGAATCATGGCAAACTGCAGGGAAGCACCGCCCTGAAGGAAAAGCACCTTGTAATTGTCCGGAATCTGCAACAATTCCCGGAAATCCTTCTCGGCTTCCTGAATGATGCCTTCAAATGCCTTGGAGCGATGACTCATTTCCATCACAGACATTCCTGTTCCCTTGTAATCCAACATTTCTTCGGCAGCTTCTTTTAAAACGGCCTCCGGCAATACGGCAGGTCCTGCCGAGAAATTATACACACGTCCCATAATACCTCCTCTATGTGCCTTACAGAAAAAACTTTCCCGCACAGATTGATTAGATTTTAACACTGTCATTCTAAATCTATCTGTGGGGAAAGTCAATAAAGATTACCCAAAATCTTTTTGGGCCAGATCCTTTTCATCAAAGGTATCCGGCAAAGCAGCTCCCGGGGCCATCATGGGGAATACCATATCATCCTCTTCAATGATACAATCAATGACTACTGGCTTTCCTGCAGCCATGGCAGCTTTTAAAACTGGCTCCACTTCTTCTTTTTTTGTAATTCTGTGAGCTTCAGCTCCCATTGCCTCTGCCACCTTTACAAAATCCACCTTATCTTCCAATGTAGTATTGGAATACCGATGCCCGTAGAAAAGTGTCTGCCACTGACGCACCATGCCTAAAACATGATTATTCAAAATGACTTCAATAAAAGGGATGTTATAGCGGGTCGCTGTAGCCAGCTCAATCAGATTCATCCGAAAGCATCCATCCCCTGCAATATTGAAAACTGTTTTATCCGGACATCCCATTTTTGCGCCAAGAGCGGCGCCCAGTCCGTATCCCATCGTTCCCGCACCGCCGCTGGACAGAAACGTGCGAGGGTGCTGGTATTTGATAAACTGGGATGCCCACATCTGATGCTGTCCGACTTCTGTGGCAATAATAGCTTCTCCCTGGGTCAGGGCATCAATGGTCTGGAGAATATAGGCGCCTGTAAGGCGGTCTGTGGGCGCTCCCAAAGGATATTTCTGATGTATCTGCCGGATATAGTCTTTCCACTCCTTATGCTGCTGCTGAGACAGCCTCTCATTCAGCCTGTCCAGAACCACTCGAAGATCTCCAACAATCTGGGCATGCACCGGTACATTTTTATTAATCTCTGCCGCATCCACATCCACCTGCAGAATCTGGGCATTTTTAGCAAATTTCTTTGCGTTTCCAGTCACTCTGTCACTGAAACGCACGCCCAGGGCAATTAGCAAGTCGCATTCGCTGACCCCAAAATTGGAGGCTTTTGTTCCATGCATTCCAAGCATACCGTAATAATCCGGATCCCGGCCGTCCATCGCCCCCTTTGCCATCAGGGTATCCGTTACCGGTGCATCTACCAGCTTTGCAAACTTGCGCAGAGAGTCTGAAGCCTCAGAAAGGATGGCCCCACCGCCCACAAAGATAAAAGGTTTTTTTGCCGCCTGAATCATTTCCACAGCCTGGTCCAGATCCTCTTCCCGAATATGGGAGATTCTGGGCTTAACTGGTTCCGGGACAATGGGCGTGTATTCTGTTTCCGCAGCAGTAACATCCTTTGTCACATCCACAAGTACCGGACCGGGCCGCCCGCTTTTGGCAATCTGAAAGGCAGCACGAATAGTATCCGCTAAAAGGGTCACATCTTTTACAATGTAATTATGCTTGGTGATGGGCATGGTGACCCCCGCAATATCAATTTCCTGAAAAGAGTCCCTCCCCAGCTGATTCACGGGCACATTTGCCGTTATGGCCACCAGGGGAACGGAATCCATGTAAGCGGTAGCAATTCCTGTGACCAGGTTCGTTGCCCCAGGACCAGAGGTCGCCATGCAGACCCCCACTTTGCCGGTGGCTCTGGCATAGCCATCTGCCGCATGGGCAGCCCCCTGTTCATGGGCTGTCAGGATATGCCTGATTTCGGAGGCATGTTTATACAAAGCATCATACAGGTTCAAAATGGCTCCGCCCGGGTACCCGAAAACGGTATCCACGCCCTGCTCTTTTAAACAGGCAATGATGATTTCCGATCCATTTAACTTCATTTTTCTCTCCTTATCCTGGGGTATTTACTCCAAAATAGCGCCTCTGTCTGCAGATGTCACCAACTTGGCATAGCGGGCCAGATAGCCGGTCGTCACCTGGGGCGTTCTGGGTTTCCACTCTGCTCTTCTCTTTGCCAGCTCCTCATCAGAAACTGCCAGTGTCAGGGTGTTTTCCGGAATATTGATTTGTATCAGGTCTCCCTCTCTTACAAGAGCAATGGGGCCACCAACTGCGGCTTCCGGGCAGACATGTCCGATACTTGCTCCTCTGGATGCGCCGCTGAAACGCCCATCTGTAATCAGGGCCACACTGGACCCCAGCCCCATGCCGGCTATCGCCGAAGTGGGATTTAGCATCTCCCGCATTCCCGGACCGCCCTTAGGGCCTTCATATCGGATTACTACCACATTTCCGGGCACGATTTTTCCACCTTTGATGGCTGCAATGGCATCCTCTTCACAATCAAACACCCTGGCCGGTCCTTCATGGACCATCATTTCAGGAACCACCGCAGAGCGCTTTACCACACAGGAATCCGGTGCCAGATTCCCTCGGAGTACGGCAATTCCGCCAGTTTCACTATATGGATTTTCAATGGGACGTATTACCTCCGGATCCAGATTAACAGCATTGGCAATATTTTCCCCTACCGTCTTCCCGGTACACGTTATCACGTCCGTACGAATCAGGTTCTTTTTGCTTAGTTCGTGCATAACAGCGTACACCCCACCGGCTTCATTCAGCTCTTCAATGTAGGTGTGTCCTGCTGGCGCCAGATGGCACAGATTAGGAGTTTTCTTACTGATGCTGTTGGCAATATCCAGATTAATCTTCACGCCTGCATCATGGGCAATGGCCGGCAGATGCAACATACTGTTTGTGGAGCAGCCCAATGCCATGTCCACTGTAAGCGCATTCATAAAGGCATCTTCCGTCATAATATCCCTGGGACGGATATCCTTTTCTACCAGCTCCATAATCTGCATCCCTGCTTTTTTTGCCAGCCGGATCCTGTCAGAATAAACTGCCGGAATAGTCCCATTCCCTCTAAGTCCCATCCCAAGTACTTCTGTCAGGCAGTTCATGCTGTTGGCCGTATACATCCCGGAACAGGAACCACATGTGGGACAGGCTTTTTCCTCAAATTCCAGAACGTCATCCTCTGTCAGTGTGCCCGCTGCATAGGAACCCACTGCCTCGAACATGGAGGACAGGGAGGTTTTGCAGTTCTTCACCCGCCCGGCCAGCATAGGCCCTCCACTCACAAAAATGGTGGGAATATTAAGTCTTGCTGCGGCCATCAACAGTCCTGGCACGTTCTTGTCACAGTTGGGTACCATAACCAGCCCGTCAAATTGATGCGCCATAGCCACACATTCCGTGGAATCAGCGATCAGATCTCTGGTGGCCAGGGAATACTTCATGCCGATATGTCCCATGGCGATTCCATCACAAACGGCAATGGCCGGAAACATCACCGGTACACCACCGGCCATAGCTACACCCATTTTTACCGCATCCACCACTTTATCAATATTCATATGTCCAGGCACAATCTCATTATAGGAACTGACTACCCCGATCAAAGGTCGGCGCATTTCTTCCGCTGTATGCCCCAGTGCATTAAACAGGGATCTGTGGGGTGCCTGCTGCATCCCTTTTTTCACCGCATCACTTCTCATTTTTCCACCTTTCCGGTCTGCTAAACCAAGCTTGCTGTCATACTTCAATATTATCTGCAATATATGTGCCCATCTCTGTACAACTGACCCGGGTAAGTCCGGGTGCCATAATATCCGGGGTTCGATACCCTTCTTCCAGCACTTTCTTCACACTGTTCTCTACTGCATCTGCTTCCCTGTCCAGGCCAAAGGAGTAACGAAGCATCATGCCCGCCGAAAGAATGGTTGCAATAGGATTTGCCAGATTCTTTCCAGCTATATCCGGTGCCGAGCCATGACTGGGTTCATACATGCCCAGGCAGGTGTCACTGAGGCTTGCAGAGGGGAGCATGCCAATGGAACCGGTAATCATACTGGCCTCATCGGACAAAATATCTCCGAACATATTTTCCGTAAGGACCACATCAAACTGCCCTGGGTCCCTCACCAGCTGCATGGCACAATTATCCACCAGCATATGTTCCAAAGTGACTTCCGGGTAGGCCTTTGCCACTTCATTGGTCACTTTCCTCCAAAGGCGGGAGGTATCCAGCACATTTGCTTTATCTACGCTGGTCACGTGCCTGCGTCGTTTCATAGCTATTTCAAATGCCTTAACAGCAATTCTTCGAATTTCCTCTTCGGTATAGGTACTGGTATCCACTGCAGTTTCCTGGCCATCTTTTTGGGTCGTACGCCGTTCTCCAAAATAAATGCCGCCAGTCAGTTCCCGCATAATGACCATATCAAATCCGTTCCCCACCACTTCGTCTTTCAGCGGGCAGGCCCCTTTTAATTCTTTATAAAGATAGGCCGGTCGGATATTTGCAAACAGGTTCAATGCTTTTCGAATCCGTAAAAGGCCCGCCTCCGGACGCAGATGGGGCTCCACCTGGTACCAGCGGGAATTGCCCACATCACCACCGACTGCACCCAGCAGCACACTGTCCGATGCTTTTGCTGTCGCAATGGCCTCTTCTGTAAGCGGTACACCATGCGCATCAATGGAACACCCTCCCATCAGAATTTTGGTGTAATGACAATGATGTCCAAATTTTACTGCAATCCTATCCAAAACTTTTGTGGCTTCTGTTACAATTTCCGGCCCGATTCCATCTCCCGGAATCAGGGTGATCTGATATTCCATTTCTGCCTCCCATTATGCCCGGTTATATTAGGCCGCGATTCGACGCTACCCCTAATTACTTCGGTATTTAAACTATACTACCTTAAAAAAAGAGGGATTTCAAGTGAAAAGCCGGAAAAGGCGCCTCCCCCTTTATACGAATTTCGCATTGCAGATATAACCATAAGGAATAAATAAAGCCCGCCATATTCCTTGCCCCCCATTGTTTCCCCTCTTCGGTTGCCGACATTTCGGATTCGTGGTAAAGTGTAGAGAAAGCAGTTTTTTCTTTAATATTTATCGGAGGTATCACATGTTATTTCAGTTTGCAGATCGATTAAATCATTTTGACACAGGAATCTTCTCGGCCCTGAATGAAAAAAAAGAAGCCCGCCTGGCACAGGGCAGGCCTGTTTACAATATGTCTGTAGGCACCCCTGACTTTCCTCCCATGCCTCATATTCAAGCTGCCATTGTGGAAGCATCAAAGGATCCCTCCAAATTTGTTTATGCTCTTCAGGATCTGCCGGAACTCCTTGATGCAGTGGTTTCTTATTACCAGCGCCG
This sequence comes from uncultured Cuneatibacter sp., assembly GCA_964426655.1. GTDB lineage: Bacteria > Bacillota > Clostridia > Lachnospirales > Lachnospiraceae > RGIG8306. The sequence goes on from CAYRQT010000001.1 coordinate 100,863, forward strand.
ATTCGGTGTTACGCTTTCCACCGAGGATATCACCTACGTGAATGGTTCTCAGGAAGGTATTGGCCACATTGGCCTGACTCTCTGCAACCCCGGTGACGTGGTGCTGCTTCCCAATCCTGGATATCCTGTATTTGCTTCCGGGGCCCTTTTGGCTGATGCTCAGATTTATTATTATCCACTTCTTGAAGAGAACCGGTATCTTCCAGACTTTAATGCTATCCCGGAGGACATTGCCCGCCGGGCTAAATACATGATTCTTTCCTATCCGCTGAACCCGGTCTGCGTTACTGCTCCTGCGCAGGTCTATCTGGACTGGATCCGTTTTTGCCAAAAGTACAATATTATTGCCATCCATGATAATGCCTATGCAGACATCCAGTTTGACGGCCGCATTGGCACTTCTTTTCTGGCTTTCCCCGGGGCAAAAGAAGTGGGTGTGGAGTTTTTCTCTCTGTCCAAGTCCTTTAATACCACTGGGGCAAGAATGTCCTTCTGCATTGGCAATCCTGTCATCATAAAGGCCCTGAAAAAACTGCGCAGCCAGTATGACTTTAATATGTTTCTTCCCATACAATATGGTGCTTTAGCTGCACTAAATGGTCCCACTGATGAAGTGAAAGTTCAATGCACACTGTATCAAGCCCGCAGAGATGCTCTTTGCGGTGGACTGAGAAACATTGGCTGGCCCGTCCCTGACAGCGAAGGCACCATGTTCGCCTGGGCTCCCATTCCAAAAGGATATCTTTCGAGCCAGGCCTTTACCATGGCGCTGTTGGAACAAACCGGCATTCTGGTCACTCCTGGCGATGCCTTTGGTCCCTTAGGAGAGGGCTATGTCCGCTTTGCTCTGGTCATGCCCCCTGAAAAAATAGCCCGACTGATCCGCCTTATTGAAGAAAGTGATATTCTACATCCTTAAATTTTGGCCCACTTATTCTTTTCTGAACAGAATGTAGTTGGAAAGCTGTCCGAATACCAGTTGCAGGAGCGCCAACCCGGCGGCAATGCCCCAATGGGCAGCGCTTAATGCTGTCAGCCCAAACATCCCCTGAAGGGCAGGCACCAGAGCCACAATGCCCGTCACTGCCATTGAGGCCAACGCACTTATGGACAGTGCAGGGTTGCTTCGGATCATTTTCTGGTGCCAGAGCAATTCTTTACTGCGCACATTGTAAATATTCAATACGGAAGCCCAGGAAAGGGTGATAAATGCCATGGTGATGCCCACGGCGTAGGACGGGACAATGGTAGCGTTCAGAGAAATGAATCTTCCTAAGTAAAAGGCCAGTAACGTCAGCACAATGAAAAAGAACGCTTTCACGCCGATTTTCTTCCCCAGTCCCTGGGAAAAAAGGCTGGCATTTTTTGACAGGGGCTTTCTCTCCATCAAATCCTTCTCTGCTTCTTCCCGACTAATGAAAAAACCCGGAATACCATCGGAAACCACATTGATAAACAGCAGCTGTACCGACGTGATGGGAGCTCCCCATCCAATCAGCACACCAATCAGCATAATCAGAATTTCTGCAAAGTTCACACTTAGGAGGAACATGACCGTTTTACGAATATTGTCATATGCTGTTCTTCCCACTTTTACAGCATCTACAATGGTCGCAAAATGATCATCTGTAATAATAATATCCGCCGCACTTTTGGATACCTCTGTACCGGTAATCCCCATCGCCGCTCCCACATCTGCAGCCTTTAGGGCCGGGGCGTCATTTACCCCATCTCCAGTCATGGTGATGACTTCCCCCTCTGCCTGCCAGGCCTGTACAATTCTGATTTTATCCTCAGGACTCACCCGGGCATATACCGAAATTTGACGGATTTCTTTTCTCAGGGCTTCATCCGACATAGTTGAAAGCTGCGCCCCCGTGATGGCCCGCTCCCCTTCTTCCAAGATCCCTATCTGCTTTGCAATGGCTGCAGCAGTTTCAACATGATCTCCTGTAATCATCACTGTTTTGATGCCCGCCTTTTTGGCATGAGCCACTGCCCGCCTGCTTTCCGGGCGCGGTGGATCAATCATACCCACCAGTCCCAAGAAGGTGAGCCCATCCTCCAATGTGCCCTCATCCAACTGTTCCGGAAGAGCATCCCAGATTTTAAAGGCCACTCCAATGACCCGGAGAGCTTCTCTGGCAAACCCGTCATGAACCTCCTGTGCCCTGATTTGACCCTCCGGCTCAAAATGGACCGGCAAACGGTCAAAAGCCCCTTTCGTAATGGATATATATTTTCCGGAAGTTCCCTTTTCCTTCCAGTGATGAACGGTGGTCATCCGTTTTCTGGTAGAATCAAAGGGCAGCTCAAATACCCGGGGATTGTCTTCTTCCAATTTTCTTTTCTGCAGTCCTTTATCTAGCATCAGGCGCAGAATAGCCGCTTCTGTAGGATCTCCGATAATGTTTTCCTCTTCCGTCTCTCCCCCTTCTACTACCGCATCCGTGCATAGGGAGAGCATTTTCAGCATTCTGTTTTCTTTTTCTGAGAACGCATGTCCGGAAGAGACCGGCTGCAGAGATGCCTCCCAGAATTTCTGGATCATCATTTTGTTCTGGGTCAGAGTACCAGTTTTATCCGAGCAGATCACCGAAGTATTTCCCACCGTCTCTACCGCCGGTATCCGTCGGATAATGGTGTTTTTCGTCACCATTTGCTGCACGCCCCCAGCCAGAATCAGCGTTACAATGACAGGCAGGGTCTCCGGCACTGCTGCCACCGCCAGAGATACGCCATTTAAGAGCATTTCCGCCAGCGATTCCTGATACACAAAAACCCCTACCACAAATATAAGAATGCCTGCTGCAATAGCGACTACGGACAACCACTGGGCCAGGGATTTCAGTCTCTTTTGAAGAGGTGTCAGCAATTTATGTGTGCTGTTGAGAAGGCCTGCTATCTTGCCCATCTCCGTATTCATGCCAGTCTCACAAATGACCGCCTTACCCCTTCCATTGGTGACTAAACATCCAGAATAGACCATGTTGCGCCGATCTCCCAAGGGTGACTCTTCCTCTGCCAGAAACTGTGCATCTTTTTCCACAGGCACACTTTCTCCCGTCAGCGCCGATTCTTCAACCTGAAGACTATTAGCCTGAATAAGCCGGCCATCCGCAGGCACCATATCTCCAGCCTGAAGCACCACGATATCCCCTGGTACCAGTTCCTCTGCATCAATATGTCCCAGCACACCATCCCTTAACACGGTACACCGCACGGTATTCAGACTTTTCAATGCATCCAAGGCCTTTTCGGCACGACTTTCCTGCGTAATGCCCAAAATGACATTGATTATCACAATGGATAAAATGACGATGACCTTGGCCCAGCCATATCCAGTGTATAACGCCATGTATGTAGAGATGCCTGCTGCAATCAGTAAAATAATCGTGGAAATTTCTTTAAGATGATGTCCGATTTTTTGCAGCAGACTTTCCTTCTTCCCTTCCGTAAAGGCATTTGGCCCAAATGTTTCAAACCTCGTATCCGCTTCCTTCTGATCCAGACCTGCCTCTGGGGAGACCTGTATGTTGTTCAACATTTCCTCTATGGTCATGCTATGCCAATTCATGCTTTCCCTCCTCTTGGATTTCTCTTAATTTCTTTAGAAACAAGTTTCTCAGTGCTTTCTATTTTCTCTTTTCCCGTTCGGCCCGGAACTCCCATCACCTCTGGCCTTCGGCTATATTTTGCTCTTACGGACTTACACCCAATTAAGGCCTCTGTCCCCATGCAAAAAAAGAAAAGCTCCTGTAATCTCTACAGAAGCTTTTTGATTGTCATTCAGCGGCAGGTTTTTCTGCTTCCACAATGGCACTCTTTTGCATAGGTATACGACAGTTTTTATTGTTGCCGAATTCTACGATCACCGTATCATCCGTAATGTCAATGACTACACCATAGAAACCGGATGAAGTGAGGACGCTGTCCCCCACCGCCAGGGTAGACAACATTTTGCCTTTTTCCTTTTGCTGTTTTCTCTGGGGGCGAATCATAAAGAAATATAATGCGCCGATGACCACCGCATACATGATGATCAGGGTAATCCAGCTACTGCCGGACTCAGTTGTTGCCAATGTAAGATAGTTCATGAATCCTCCATTCCTCTGCCCATTAGAAAAAGGTCAATCCTTTTCTGTTCCTATGGCAAAGCCTTCTAATTTTTCTTTTTTATATGCTAAAAACCGATGTTCCTCGATAGCATTTCGAATTTCTGCCATCATTGTATTATAATAATATAAATTGTGAAGTACGCATAGCCTCAATCCTAAAATTTCACCGGATTTTAATAAATGTCTAATATATGACCGGCTATAATGGCTACAAGCGGGGCATTTACAGCCCTCTTCCATGGGTCTGGGGTCTTTTTCATACTTTGCATTCAACATATTCCTTCTGCCATGATTGGTATATACATGACCATGCCGCCCGTTTCGGGAAGGATATACGCAGTCAAAAAAGTCTACGCCCCGCTCCACGCCCTCCAGAATGTTGGCAGGGGTTCCCACTCCCATCAGATAGGTAGGCTTGTTCTGAGGCAGCCAAGGCACAGTGGCCTCCAGAATCCGATACATCTCTTCATGGCTTTCTCCCACGGCCAGACCACCCAGCGCATACCCATCCAGGTCCATTTCCCTGATGGCCTTTGCGTGGTCGATGCGGATGTCCTCGTAGATTCCCCCCTGATTAATGCCAAACAGGAGCTGACTGGGATTGAGGGTGTCTGGCAACTGATTCAGTCTGCCCATCTCTGTTTTACATCTGGCCAGCCACCGGGTCGTCCTGGCAACAGAATCTTCCATGTATCCACGGTCTGCCACTGAAGAGGGGCATTCATCAAAGGCCATGGCAATGGTAGATGCCAGATTGGACTGGATCTGCATGGCCCGCCAGGGAAAACACCTGAAATCCTCCTGAATCCGTAAGGATGGGCTTGTCCCATACCATAAATTTATGGAGACCACCCATGGCTTTAATGACCTGATCCCCTGGCCGCACGTGCAGATGATAGGTATTAGATAACTCCACCTGTGTCCCAATATCCTGGAGGTCCATGGTGGACACCCCCCCTTTTATGGCTGCCGCTGTCCCCACATTCATAAATACCGGTGTTTCTATAACGCCGTGCACTGTATGAAGTCTTCCTCTTTTCGCCCTGCCATCTGTTGTTACCAATTCATACATACTGCACCTGTACCTGCTTTTCATTTATCTCTTCTGCTTCAGCCTCTGCCTTTTCTGCCTCTTCTGCCAGCGCCGCCTGTATCATCAGGGAGCACTCCACCCTTTTTCGTTCCATTTCACACCCTATGTCATAGGCATCCGTAAGTGAACCATGGAATTTTTGAGAATTTGCCGCACAACCTCCGCTACAATAAAATCTGGCAAAGCAACTTTTACATTTTTCTTTGGCATACACATTACAAAGCTTAAATTCTCCCTGAATATCCTCTCTGACAACCCCGGCATCTACATTTCCCATCAGAAATTCTTCCTGTCCAACAAACTGGTGGCAGGGATATAAATCCCCCCATGGCGTAACCGCCAGATATTCTGTCCCCGACCCGCAGCCGGACAGCCGCTTTGCCACGCAGGGCCCCTGGTTTAAATCAATCATGAAATGAAAGAAATTAAATCCTTTGCCCTCCTTCTTTCGTTTCAGATATTCCTTTGCCAACAAATCATATTCCTCCATGATTGCGGGCAGGTCTTCCTCGCGAATGGCATAAGGCTCCGAGGCCTCCGCTACCACCGGTTCCACGGAAATCTGACTAAATCCCAAATCTGCAAAATGGAGCACGTCCTTTGAAAAATCCAGATTATTCCGAGTAAACGTTCCACGCACGTAATATTTGGTCTGGCCTCTGCTTTCTGCAAATTTCTGAAACTTAGGCACAATGATGTCATAGCTTCCCCTTCCATTTCTGAAGGGCCGCATTTTATCATTGATTTCCGGCCGACCATCCAAGGACAAGACCACATTGGCCATTTCCCGATTACAGAATGCCATAATCTCCTCATTTAACAAAATGCCGTTCGTGGTCAATGTAAAGCGGAATTTTTTGTGATGGGCCTCTTCCTGAGAACGGCCATATGCCACCAAGTCTTTTACCACCTGCCAGTTCATAAGAGGCTCTCCCCCAAAGAAATCCACCTCCAGATTAATGCGGTTTCCTGAATTGGCAATAAGGAAATCCAATGCCTTTTTTCCCACCTCATAGGACATCAGTGCTCTGCGGCCGTGATATTCCCCTTCTTCCGCAAAACAGTACTGACAGGCCAGGTTACAATCATGGGCAATATGCAGGCACAGTGCCTTTACCACTGTTTTCCTCTTTTTAAAATCCATTATATAATTCTGATAAATGTCCGGTGCAAAAAGCAAACCTTCCGCTTTCAGGTCTTCTATTTCTTCCAGAGCCTCTTTAATATCTTCAGAAGCATATTTCTCTTTCAGAACGGCCCTGATGGTTTCCTGATCCTCTTTTTCATACAGGGCTATGGCATCATAAACCAGATCATCCACCACATGTACGGATCCGGAATTCACATCCAGTACCATATTGTACCCATTGTTTTTATATTGATGTATCATGCATACTCCTATTCTCCTTCGGTCCAGCGAAAAAAGGGTCTTACAAGAAAGCTCTTGTAACACCCCTTTTAACGGCACAGGCCGCTTTCGTCCCGTATCCCTTACAGCTTATTTGTTCTCGCAGCTCTGATTGCCTACTGTGCAGGATGTTTTGCAGGCAGACTGACAGGATGTCTGGCATTCGCCGCAGCCGCCCTTTTTCATGGTGTTTTTCAATGTGTTGTTGGTTAATGTTTTAATTCTTTTCATGGATTTTACCTCCTGTGCCATGCCTATGCATGCCATACCTTCCTTTTATTATAGAATGAGAACAATTCCTCTGTCAAGGCTTTCCCGACAGTCAGGCTTTATTCAACTCCTCTTCCAAAATTTCTCTGGAAGCCGCCGGATCCGCTTTTCCTTTCATGACCTTCATGACCTGCCCCATTAAAAATCCCATGGCTTTGGTTTTCCCGCCTTTATAATCTGATACAGACTGCGGGTTGGCCGCTAAAATTTTCTGAATGGTTTCTCTAAGGGCCGCCGTATCGTTTACCATTCCCAACCCGTGAGCCTCCACATAGGCTCCAGGTGCCACATCGTCCTTGAACATTACCTCAAAAACATCCTTGGCCACTGTCCTGTTGATTTTCCCGTCACCAATGAGTTCAATCAGTTCTGCCAGATGCGCCGGCGAATAGGCAATTTGCTCCGGCTCCATCTCGTGTTCCTTGAGCAGACGCATGGTCTCCACCATGATCCAGTTGGAAACTTCCTTCGCCTTATGACAAATGGCCTCTGTTGCTTCAAAGAGGTCTGCCAGCGCCTTGGAAGAAGTGAGTATATCCGCATCATAGTCTGGGATATCGTATGCTTCCTTATAGCGCAACCTTTTGGCGTCCCGTAGCTCCGGCTGCCTGCTGCGAATATCGGCAATTAGCGCCTCACTGACATGGATAGGCACAAGATCCGGTTCCGGAAAATACCTGTAATCCTGGGCATCTTCCTTGGATCGCATAGCGTAGGAGTACTCTTTATTGTCATCCCAACGCCTGGTTTCCTGAATGACCGGTTTGCCTTCCTCTAGCAGTTCGATCTGTCGTTTTCTTTCTCCCTCAATGGCCCTTGCAATGGCTTTAAAAGAGTTCAGATTCTTCATTTCCGTACGGGTTCCGAATTTACTGGTGCCCACTTCCCTTACAGAGAGGTTCACATCTGCACGCATGGACCCCTCCTGAAGCTTACAGTCAGAAGCCCCCAGGTATTGGATAATTAGCCGTAATTTGTCCAGGTAAGCGATCACTTCTTCCGCAGAACGCATATCCGGTTCAGAAACAATCTCAATTAAAGGAACACCGCTTCGGTTAAAATCCACCAAGGTGCAGTCTTCCCATTCGTCATGCACAAGTTTCCCCGCATCTTCTTCCATGTGAATCTCGTGGATGCCCACTTTCTTTTTCCCTGCTGCAGTTTCAATCTCCACAAATCCATTCCGGCAAATGGGATGATACAGCTGGGAAATCTGATAGGCCTGGGGATTATCCGGATAAAAATAATTTTTCCGGTCAAAGAGGGATTCTCTCGTAATGGCACAATTGGTGGCCAGCCCCACGGCAATGGCATGCTCCAGCACTTTTCTGTTCAACACAGGCAAAGATCCCGGCATACCGGTGCAAACCGGACAGGTATGGGTATTGGGGGCTCCCCCAAAGGCCGTACTGCATCCGCAGAAGATTTTGGTTTTTGTGGCCAGCTCAACATGCACTTCCAGTCCGATCACGGTTTCATATTGTTTAGACATGCAGATCCCCTCCCTTCTGTACCATGGCAGGTCGTTCGTATGTATGGGTCTTTTCGAATGAATAGGCTGCCCGGAAAAGGGTTTTTTCGGAAAATGCCTGCCCAATCATCTGCAGACCCACCGGCAACCCTTTTTTATCCGTTCCGCAGGGCAGGCTGATGCCTGGGAGGCCGGCCAGATTAATGGAAACCGTATATATATCTCCAAGATACATTTTTATGGGATCGTCCATGTTTTCCCCAATGGCCAGTGCTGTGGTAGGTGCCACAGGCCCCAGAAGAATATCATATTTTTCAAATGCCCGGTCAAAAGCCTGTTTAATCAGCGCTTTTGTCTTCAGCGCTTTTAAATAATAGGCATCATAATAGCCACTGCTAAGAACAAAAGAACCTAACATAATCCGGCGTTTCACCTCTGCGCCGAATCCCTCGGAGCGGGTCTTTTTATACATGTCGTGCAAGCCTTCAAAGTCCTTTGCCCGGAAACCATATTTCACACCGTCAAAACGGGCCAGATTGGAGCTAGCCTCTGCGCAGGCAATAATGTAATAGGCAGGAATGGCGTACTCAACCAGCTCCAGATCAAATTCCTCTACAATTGCCCCCTTTTCAGCCAGGGCCTTTGCTGCAGCCAGAATATTGGCTTTCACATCCGGGTCCAGGCCTTCTCCAATATAGCCTCTGGGAATGCCGATTTTCAATCCTCTCACATCTTCCTGTAAAGCTTTGCTGAATCGATAGTCTTCGCATTTTACAGAGGTGGAATCCTTGGCATCATATCCTGCAATGGTCTCCAGAATAACGGCACAATCTGTCACATCCTTTGCCATGGGCCCAATCTGATCCAGAGAAGAGCCGTAAGCAATCATGCCATAACGGGATACCGTACCATATGTAGGTTTGATGCCAGTCACGCCGCAAAAAGATGCGGGCTGCCGGATGGATCCGCCAGTGTCCGTTCCCAACGCATAGGGTGCCATTTCTGCCGCCACAGCTGCCGCCGAACCGCCGGAAGAACCTCCCGGTACATGGGCTGTGTTCCAGGGATTATGGGTGATGCCATAATAGGAAGTCTGGGTGGTGCTGCCCATGGCAAACTCGTCCATATTGGTTTTTCCAATGATGACCGCTCCCGCTTTTTCCAAGTTTTCCACTGCTGTGGCTGTAAAAGTAGGCACATAGGATTCCAAAATTTTAGAAGCGCAGGTGGTTTTTATCCCTTTGGTAGACAGCACATCCTTTATGGCCACCGGCACGCCGGCCAAAGGATGCTTCAGCCGCCCTTCTTCTATCTCTTTCTGTACCTGTACAGCCCGTTCCATGGCCCCTGCTTTATCCAACGTGATAAAGGCATGAATGCTTTCTTCCCTGGACGCAATCTGATCCAGAAAGGCACGCAAAACTTCCGGTGCCGTATATCGGCCCTCCTGGATTTTTTTTCCCAGTTCCACCGCTGTATATGCCGTAATCTCTTTCATGATTGTTGTCCTTCCTTATTCTACGGTTTTGGGGACTTTATAGCAGCCATCTTTTTTCTCAGGTGCATTGGCCAGCATCTCATCCCGCATATCGCCGTTTGTTACTTCATCCTCCCGAAATACATTTGACAAAGGGAAGGCATGGGACATGGGTGTAACCCCCTCCGTGTCCAGATTATTCAACGTGTCAATGTAATCCAACATCCGGCCCATATCCACTTTCGCCTGCTCTTTTTCTTCCGAAGACAGGCTCAGTTTTGCCAAAATACTGACATACGCAATGGTTTCATCTGTTATTTGCATGTCAAACTCCTTTCTAAGGTTCAAGACGATTTACATCCCTGGGGAACAGGGTGGTTTCTCTGACGTTACTCTCTTCTAAAAGCCGCATGGTCAGCCTCTCCAGGCCAAGGCCAAGACCGCCGTGGGGGGGCATGCCATATTTAAAAATCATCAGATAAGAAGCAATATCTTCCGGATCCATATTTCTAGCCTGCATTTTGTCCAGAATTTGCTGATAATCATGTATTCTCTGTCCACCTGTGGTAATTTCCATCCCCTTATACAACAAATCAAAACTTAAGGTGAACCGGGGATCGGCCGGATCGTCCATAGCATAAAATGGTCTCTTTTTAGAAGGATAATGGGTTACAAACACAAAATCACTGCCTTCTTTTTCCTGGAAATATTTGCCAATCAGCTGCTCCTCCTCAGGCTCCAGATCATAGGGGTTGCGAATTTTACGATGGTAAGTTTCTGCCACCAGTTCTTTTGCCTCATCAAATCGTACAGCAGGAATGTGCTCCAGACTGGGAAGGGAAACCTGTAATAGCTTCAGCTCTTTTTCATATTCTTTTCCCAAAAGTTCCATGGTGTATTTTAAGAAGCCTGTCTCCATTTCCATAATGTCTTTAAAGGAGTCAATAAATCCCATTTCAAAGTCCAGAGAGGTATACTCGTTTAAATGCCGGGTGGTGTTATGCTTTTCGGCCCGGAAAACCGGCCCCACTTCAAACACTCTGTCATATACGCCCACCATGGTCTGCTTATAAAATTGAGGGCTTTGAGCCAGCTCTGCCTTTTTATTAAAATAATCCAGCCGAAAAATGTTGGCCCCCCCTTCTGCGCCTCTTGCCACAATTTTGGGGGTGTGGATTTCCGTAAAGCCCTGCTGATGGAGAAAATCCCGAAATCCTCTTACGATGCCTTCCTGTATGCGGAATTTGGCCCGCTCCTTTATATTGCGAAGGGAGATTGGCCTAAGGCCCAGCTTTGTTTCCAGAGTGGCATTCATTTTCCACTTGGAAATTTGCAGGGGCAGGGGCTCTGCAGGGGTGGACAAAATGGTAAGTGCCGTCAGATGGATCTCAAAGCCGGCAGGTGCCCGGTCGTCTGCTACTGCTTTTCCCTCTGCCTCCACCGTACAGGCTTCCCGCACATTTTCCAGAGAAAATGCAGCTGCTTTTGCATCGTACACGCACTGAACCAGCCCTTCTGCCTTGCGCAAAACCACAAATGTTACCTCGCCCATGTCCCTGATTACATGCACGGTCCCCCGCATTCTGACAGTTTCCTCTTTTTGTGCCGCCTGAAGGGCTTCTGCCACACTGAATGTTCCATTTTGAATTTTTCCTGATATCTGCTCCATTGCCGATGATCCTTTCTCGTACATAAAAATGCCCCGGAGCGCAAATGCACTCCGGGGTGTCTAAAATCAAATCTAAACACGGTACCACCCGTTTTCATCCCTGCCTGACAGAGACCTCCTGCACGTAACGTGTGCCTGCGGACAACGCTAGCCTTATCCGGTTCACATTGCCAGCTCCAGAGTGTTCCCACATCCAGTCCCTCCTGCCTGCGCTCTCAGTCGGTGACGCCTGCTTCCTGTCGAGTTTCTTAGAATAGAGTCTCTTTCACAGCTGTTTTCATATCTGTTAGACTAGCACAAAACCCATCCTTTGGCAAGGTTTTCTTATATTTTCATGTTTTTAATCCGCTCCAAAGCTTCCAGAGTGTTTTCGTAAGTGCCAAAAGCAGTCAGACGGAAATACCCTTCTCCATGAGGGCCAAACCCGGATCCGGGGGTGCCAACCACCTGTGCCTGGTCCAACAGGAAATCAAAAAATTCCCAGCTGGTCATTTTCCCAGGCGTTTTCAGCCATACATAGGGCGCATTAACACCGCCATACACATCAAACCCCTGGCCGGAAAGCGTTTCCCGAATAATGGCAGCATTCTTCATGTAATAGGCCACCTGCTCACCGGTTTCTTTCAACCCCTGGGTGCTGTAAGCTGCCTCACCGGCTCGCTGAATAATGTAGGGTGCACCATTAAATTTAGTTCCGTGCCGTCTGGCCCACAGACTGTGAAGACTCACATCGCCGCAGCGCAAATCCTTCGGTACCACGGTATAGCCAAGGCGGGTGCCTGTAAATCCAGACTTTTTAGAGAAACTGTGCAGTTCTATGGCACAGGTGCGCGCTCCGGGGCAGGCATAAATGGTGTGGGGCACATCTTCTTCACTGATATAGGCCTCATATGCGGCATCGTAAATGATGACACTGCCTTCCCGATTGGCGTAATCCACCCATTCCTGAAGCTGATCCTTTGTAATGGTGGAACCGGTGGGATTGTTGGGAAAACAGAGATAGATGATATCTGCCCGGGTTTTGGGTAGCTCCGGCACAAAATGGTTTTCTGCGGTACAGGGCATGTACACCACCTTTGTCCACTTCCCTTCCGCCGCATCAAATTCGCCGGTACGTCCTTCCATGGCGTTGGCATCCACGTATACCGGGTACACCGGATCACATACCGCTATGATATTGTCCTTAGAGAAAATATCACCGATATTTCCGGAATCGGACTTGGCACCATCACTGACAAAAATCTCATCTGCCGTCACATCCACATCGTAGGGTTTAAAATCCGCCTGCACAATGGCCTCCCGCAGAAAATCATACCCCAGATCCGGGGCATATCCCCGGAAAGTGGCCGCATCTGCCATTTCATCTACAGCCTTATGCAAAGCAGTAATGACAGTGGGCACCAGGGGCTGCGTTACATCGCCGATGCCAAGGCTGATAACGGTCTGCTCCGGATGAGCTGCCTTATAGGCACTAACTTTCTTTGCCACAGTGGAAAATAGATAGCTGCCAGGCAGCTTCAGATAATTGTCATTTATTTTAAACATCACAGAACCTCCTTCTTTCATTAGGGAATATCTTAATATATGGTCCGTTGTCTTGTCAATGCCTTACGCTTTCGGATTTCCCCTGTCTGAAGATTCTGCAGTATTTTGCTCCTGCTTCTCCCCTTTCTCTGCCCCCTTTTCCCCTCCGGAAAGGGGAATCAGTTCAATTTCTTTGGAGATGGGCAATCCCTTCCGAAAGCGGTTAATATCCTGAACCAACACTTTGACATTCAGAATCAGGGAATCAAATGCCCCATAGGAAAAGAGCTCCAGTACTACAATGCCAACGGGCACTGCGATAATCATTCCTCCCACGCCGGCAACCTTGTATCCGAGAAACAAAAACAGCATGGTCAGCATAGGATTAAGCCCCATACTGTCTCCCACGATTTTGGGCGTAATCAGCTGTCTGGTGGCAGAAGCGGCTACATAAATCAGCAAAAGCCAAAGGGCCTGATAGTAATTTCCGGTCACCACTTCAAAAATACACCAGGGTATCATTGCCGTTCCTGTGCCAAATACGGGCAAAAAATCCAGCACGGCAATCAGAAAAGCTATCAGTCCAAAATAAGGTACACGCAAAAGCCCAAGGCCCAGCAGTAAAATGGCAAATACCACAAACATAATTTTAAACTGTGCCGAAAAGTACCCTCCAATCAGGGATTTTGTCCGCTTTTGAAGCTTTTCCCAGTAATATTTAACACTGGTAAATACAAATATTCCCATAAATCGGTGGATTTTTTCCCGGTCCGCCAGAAAAAAATATGCCGAAAGCACCATGAGAATGGCCCCCAGGAAAATATCAGGAATTTCCTTTACAATGCTGCCTGTACCGGAAATCAGACTGGACCCGAGGGGCTTGACCCATTCACTAAAATATGTCAGAGGGTCTGCCAGGAAATCCATGAGCCATTTATACACGCTGTCCGGAAGGATTTTCTGAAGGCTGTCAGAATGACTGATGACGCTGTTAAGGCTGTTTGTAATGTTGGTGATCAGGTTAGGAATGATGACGGCAAGTCCCTGAAGCCGGTGAACGGCAAAAACACTAATGCCGTATATGGCCCCCAGAACAGCCGCGATGACCAGAGCAATCAGAAGCACTGACCCATGACGCCGCACGATTTTCAGCCGCTTTTCCAAAAAACGCACCACCGGATTGGCAATCAGGGCCACAATCCATCCAATCACAAAGGGAATAAAATAGAAAATGATACGGGGCAGTATATAGATCACAAAAAGCACCACTAGAATGGGAACCAGTATGTTCAATGCGATACGGCAGTACTTTTTAAAATAATCCACAAAACACCTCCTGGATAAGGATAATCCGGTCAAAGTCAATACGTTGCCTGTTATTATTATACCTGTACTGTGTCGCTTGTCAAACCACTTCCGTTATGTCAAATCTAAAAAAAGCATGTCAATTTTAACGAATTCCTTACGATAAGCCATTGAGATCCTTGCAGTCCATATCAAAAAGATTTATAATGAAATGACTTGCGTATATCGAAGTACTGAAGGAGCTTTCATGACACCTCTATTTTCAAAAAAAGACCTTTATCGACTGATTTTTCCCCTTATGGCCGAACAATTTCTTGTACTGGGTGTGGGCATGTCCGCCACGCTGATGGTTTCTCCCTTTGGAGAAGCTGCCATCAGCGGGGTCTCTCTGGTGGACACCATCAGCCAGTTGCTGATCCAGGTCTTCAACGCCCTGGCTACAGGCGGAGCCGTCATCTGTTCCCAGTATCTGGGCCGTCGACGCCCGGATATGGCCTGTAAAGTGGCAGATCAGCTTTTAGCCGTTCTGGTTATGGCTTCCATCTTCATGATGTTCCTGGCTTTGTTTTTTCATACCGCCATCCTTCGGCTTATTTACGGAAATCTGGATGCGGATGTCATGACAAATGCCATTCAGTACTTCATCCCCTGTGCTCTGTCCTACCCTTTCCTTGCCCTGTACGATGGGGGGGCCGCCCTGGCCCGTTCCATGGGAAATTCCAAAATATCCATGCAGGTTTCCCTCTACATGAACCTCATCAATGTCAGTCTGAACTGCCTGTTGCTGTATGTTTTTTCCATGGGCACCATCGGTGCAGGCATTGCCACACTGGCCTGCCGTATTTTTGCGGCTTTTTATATTTACTGGATTATTCGCAATCCCCATCAGGAAATACATGTCAGCCGCATACCCGTTTGGCGTTTAAATGGTACTCTGGTCAGAGAAATCACCCGCATTGGCGTACCTGCCGGACTAGAGGGCAGCATGTTTCAGATTGGGAAGGTCATTACCATCAGCCTGGTGGCAAATCTTGGCACTGCCTCCATTGCCGCAAATGCGGCCACCGTCCCTCTTGCCTCCCTGGAAACCATTCCCGGTATTGCCATGGGCCTTGCCCTGATTACCATTGTAGGTCAGTGTGTAGGTGCAAAACGTTTTGAAGAGGCAAAAAAATACATTATATGGTCTATGAAGTTTTCTATATTTGCCATGTTTCTTATTTGTTTGATTTTGCTTGTCTTAAATAAACCACTTTTACACTTGATGAATCTGTCTCCAGAAGCAGAATCCATGGCCCAGACCCTTTTATTCTGGCACAGCCTCATTGCCTTCTGGCTCTGGCCGGTTTCATTCGTCCTGCCAAACGCCATTCGGGCCGCAGGGGACGCCAGGTTTCCCATGGTCATTTCTATCCTGTCCATGTGGTTATGCCGTATTGTGCTAAGCTATATTTTCCTGAACGTTTTTCATTTTGATGTACTAGGTGTATGGGTGGCCATGTTTACAGACTGGCTCTTTCGGGCCGTGTTTTTTATCTGGCGCATCGGAAGCGGAAAATGGCTGCACTATTACCAGGATGTTATCTGATTTCCAAATCCCTGCAGACATCCCATAAACTTCTGCCTGTTCCCTTTATCCCCATGCCTTCAGGTAGCGGCTGTCCCTCACGGTTCAGAAAGTAGGCATCCAGCCCTGCATTTTGAGCCCCCTGAATGTCCGCTGAAAGGGAATCTCCAATCAGCAGGGCCTTTTCTTTGTCAAAATCCCGAATATGCTTTTCCACATATGCAAAAAAACGGGGGCTTGGTTTAGGGGCCCCAATTCTCTCTGAGATGAAAATCTGGAGAAAGAAATCATATAACCCCGTTTCTCTAAGACGCCGTTCCTGTGTATTAGCCACCCCATTTGTGACAATGTAAAGATCAAACCGAAGAGCCAGTTTTCTGATTACCTCCAGGGTTTCCGGGTAAACATATGCCCCCTCTGCCAGGTAATTCTGGTAAATCCTTTCAAAAGTCTCACTGCTCACCTCCGGGGCCGGATAATCTTTACCCAAAGCCCGGAAGGTCTTTCCGAATCGGGTAAGAAGCACCTCTTCTTTGGTAACCTCTCCTCTTTCCAGGGCCGTCCACAAATCTCCGTTAATTTTTTCATACACCCTTTTTACTCTTTCATCAAAGGGACAGGAAAAAAAAGCGAAAGCCCGGGGCAATGCCTGGTTTTCGCTTTCTTTAAAATTCAACAGAACACCGTCTGCATCAAATAATAAATCTCTGTATAATTTAGGATAGAATGTCTTTGAGAGCCACATATAATTTCTCCATTTCTTCTTCTGTCCCAATGGTAATGCGCAGATATTGATCTATTATGGGTTTATTAAAATACCGCACAAATATGTCCTGTTCCCTCAGTTTTTGGAATATATTCGCCGCCTGTACCCGCTCATGGGTAACAAACAAAAAATTGGTCTGGGAATCCGGAAAAGAAAAGCCCATTTCTCCAAATCTTACCTTGGCATTTTCCCGGGTCTCCACAATTTTAGCCACTGTATTTTTGAAATAAACCTCATCAGCCAGGGCGGCGGTGCCCATAACAATGGCTGCGCTGTTCATGGTATAGGAATTATAGGATTGCTTGACGCTGTTTAGTGCAGCAATTAATGCCGGGTTTCCCATGGCATATCCAATTCTGGCCCCTGCCAGGGAGCGGGATTTGGAAAAGGTCTGCACTACCAGAAGGTTGTCATATTTTTTGATCAGCGGCAGACAGGATGCAGGTGCAAAGTCCACATAGGCCTCATCAATAATCACCACTGCGCCGGGATTTTTCCGTATGATTTTTTCCAGTTCATCCGTTGCCATAAACACCCCTGTAGGGGCATTGGGATTGGGAATGACAACCCCTCCCAGTTCTCCTTCATAATCCTCCGGACGAATCTGAAGCCGGGCATCCAACGGGAGCTGCACATAGGGAATTTGAAACAGATTTGCCCAGACATCGTAAAAGGAATAGGTGATATTTGGAAAAGCAATGGGATTTTTTCCATTAAAAAATGTGAGGAAAGCCATACCCAGCACATCATCCGAGCCTACCCCCACAAAAATTTCTTCCGATGAAATACCATATTTTTCAGCCAGTCTTTCCGCCAGTGCAGATACAGTCGGGTCCGGATAGCGTCGAAGCATCTCGGGATTCATCTGTTTAAGAGCTTCTATTACCCCCGGAGCCGGAGGATAGGGATTTTCATTTGTATTCAATTTCACAAGATTCGTTCTTTTGGGTTGTTCCCCCGGTGTATAGGGAATCACTTTTCTAACATTTTTCTGCCATAATGTCATTTCTGTATTCCTTCCTTTTCTCTGCTGTACAGATACACAATCCTTACAACCACAATAAGAGCGATCCCAAAGAGCGCCCCCAGACTATCAATACCGATATCCATAAACTGGGGGGTTCTTCCCCCCCGGAACATTTGATGAAATTCATCCGTACAGGCATAGACCACAGCGAATATCCAGGCCAGAAAGGCAGTTCGCTTCACTGACACAACCCATGGCCTAAATGCAAACCAAGCCAACATGCCTAAAATGGCATATTCTGTGAAATGGGCCACCTTTCTGACTATATAGGTGAAAAGCCCCAGAACTTCCGCCTGCGCTGCCACAGACAAATCAGAAATCCCCGGCAGTATCCTGCGTAAAACCTGCATGGTCAACCCATCACTCAGTTGGGCGGAAGCATCTCCATCCTGCTGACTGAACCAGAAAATGACCATACACCATAAAATTAAAGGCAGGATACGCCACCGGTATTTTCTTCTTTCCCCCATCCATTCTCCTTATTCCTGCAGGCTTTTCAGATACCGCCCTACTGCGTCCTGCCATGTGGGCAGATGGGCAAATCCCATCTCTGTAAGTTTTTCCTTGCTCATCCGGCTGTTAAAGGGCCTTTTTGCCTTAACCGGAAAAGCAGAGCTGTCTACCGGTGTCACCTCTACATCCATGCCTGCCTGTCTGAAAATTTCTTTTGCAAAGGCATACCAGCTGCACAGGCCTTCATTTGTGGCATGATACACACCGTATTTCTCGCTTTCCATCATGTCCACCAACAACCGAGCCAGATCCAGTGTATAAGTGGGGGAGCCGATCTGGTCATCCACCACACTGACTGCCCCCCGTTCTTCTCCGAGGCGCAGCATGGTTTTGATAAAGTTTTTTCCATTATAACCGAATACCCAGGAAATGCGAACGATAAAATATTTGGAAACCAGCTCCTGTACAGCCAGTTCTCCCTCATATTTGGTTTCTCCATACACATTAAGGGGATGTCTTTCATCTTCCGGCTCCCAGGGTCTTTCTCCCTGTCCATCAAACACATAGTCTGTACTGATATACATCATCCTGATGTCCAGATCTTTGCACACTTCGGCAATATTCCTGGTGCCATCCCGATTGACCCTTCTGCAAAGGGCTACATTGTCTTCTGCTGCATCTACAGCTGTGTATGCTGCACAATGTACCACCCCATCCACATTTGCCTGGGAAATAACCATTCTCACTGCTTCAGGATCTGTAATGTCCATTTCCTGTATATCTACACCCACTGTTTCTATTCCCCGGCCGGCACACTCCTGGACCACATCGTAGCCCAGCTGTCCCTTTACTCCAGTTACCAGTAATCGCATACTTCACCCCTCTCTTATTTCAGGCGATCTCCATACATTTCATTAAAGTAATTCTGATACTCTCCATTAAGAATATTCTGCCACCATTCCTTATTGTTCAGATACCAGTCAATTGTCTGGGCAATTCCCGTATCAAAGGTATACTGAGGCTTCCATCCAAGCTCTGTTTCCAGTTTGGTGGGGTCAATAGCATATCGCATATCATGTCCCGGGCGATCTTTCACATATTTAATTAAGGATTCCGGCTTATTTAATGCCTTTAAGATGGTTTTTACCACCTCCAGATTGGTTCTTTCATTGTGGCCTCCCACATTATAAACCTCACCCACACGACCATTGCGAATAATCAGGTCAATGGCTTTGCAATGGTCCGATACATGAAGCCAGTCTCTGACATTTGCCCCATTTCCATACACCGGCAACTCCTCATCAGCCAGTGCCCGGCTGATCATTAAAGGAATCAGTTTCTCCGGAAAATGGTAAGGTCCATAATTATTGGAGCAGCGGCTTATGGTTACCGGCAAGCCAAAAGTTCTATGATAAGCCAGGACAAAAAGGTCTGCACTGGCTTTGGATGAAGAATACGGGCTGGAGGTATGAAGAGGGGTTTCTTCTGTGAAGAAAAGATCCGGACGGTCCAGAGGAAGATCTCCATATACTTCATCTGTAGATACCTGATGATAGCGGGTTACCCCATACTTCTTTGCAGCATCCAGCAACGTCACCGTTCCCAGTACATTGGTCTGCACAAAAATGCCAGGGTCTTCGATGGAACGATCCACATGGCTTTCCGCCGCAAAATTTACCACAATGTCAAATTTTTCCTTTTCAAACAAATCCATAATAAAAAAACGGTCTGCAATATCCCCTTTTACAAATTTGTAATTTGGTTTATTTTCCACCGGTTTAAGGGTTTCCAGATTCCCTGCATAAGTCAGAAGGTCCAGATTCACAATCTGATCCTCTGGATACTGATTGACCATATACTGTACAAAATTTCCACCGATAAAACCGGCACCGCCTGTCACTAAAATCTTCATTTTTCTTTTCCTTCCCTGACCTTCCTTTATTTTATTTCGTGTATAAAAATTTACCGTCCAGCACATCCTTCAGATAAGCGCCGTACTGGTTCTTCTTGTAAATCTCATAAATCTGTGCCAGCTCTTCTCTGGTAATCCACCCACGGTGATAGGCAATTTCTTCCAGGCAGGCTATTTTTCTGTGCTGATGTGTTTCAATGGTCCGCACAAAATTGGTGGCATCCACAAGTGATTCATGGGTTCCGGTATCCAGCCAGGTAAATCCCTGCCCAAGAACCGTTACCTCCAACGCACCTTTCTCCAGATATATCCGGTTCAAATCTGTAATTTCCAACTCTCCCCTGGCAGAAGGTTTTAGGTTTTTGGCATACTCCACTACCTGGTTATCGTAAAAATACAACCCGGTAACACAGTAATTGCTCTTGGGTCTGGCCGGTTTTTCTTCAATGGAAATGGCCTTTCCATCCTGATCAAATTCCACAATGCCAAATCGTTCCGGATCATCCACATAATACCCGAATACAGTGGCCCCTGAAGTCTTTTTTGCCGCCTCCTGCAATTGTTTTCTCAACCCATGGCCATGGAAAATATTATCTCCCAGAACCATGGCAACTGTATCTTCTCCTATGAAATCTGCGCCAATGATAAAGGCCTGCGCAAGGCCATCCGGACTGGGCTGAACCGCATATTCCAGATGAATACCAAACTGGGCTCCGTCCCCCAAAAGTGCTTCAAATCTGGGCGTATCCTCCGGCGTGGAGATAATCAGAATCTCACGGATACCAGAATTCATGAGTACGGACAAGGGATAATAAATCATAGGTTTGTCGTAAATGGGAAGAAGTTGCTTACTTGTTACTTTGGTTAGAGGATATAATCTGGTTCCGCTTCCCCCCGCTAAAATAATTCCTTTCATTGGTTCCCTCTTTCTGCCTCAAGGCTGTTGCTTTTTATCGGACCCTTACACAAAAAGGCCCCTGCTTCCTTGGTGATGATCAGCTCACCATTTTTTTGTCGTTTCTTCTCTAGGTAACTGCAAAATTCCTCATAGCGGTCTTTTAAATAATCATGCTGATTTCCATGGCAGGAAAGGATATACTCCAGAATAGGCCCTACCCGATCCGCATGCAGTGTATCCTCATGCTGTAGCCTTTCAATTCCTTCAAAAAAAGGCTCCAGCTGCCGTGCGCCGTTTTCCAGGCCAAATACCTCATTAAGGTTTACTTCTGCCAGCGCAATCCGCTCATCAAAACCCTTGGCCAACAGGCTGACTTCCTTCATGTGATTGGCGCCATAAGTGCTGCAAAAAAAGGTTCCCCCCGGTCTCAGAACTCTTGCCACCTCTTCCAACACTTTTTTTCGGTCCTTGACATAAAACAGCATGTGGTTAGCCAGCACCAGATCGAATGCATTATCCTCAGCAGGAATGGCTGCCGCATCAAAGACCTGAAACTGCTTCTTCCCAGCAACTCCCCGAAGATGCTTTTTAGCATCTTTGATCATCCCCGGAGAGAGATCCGAAAGGATAAGCGAAAGGCCTGGCGGCAGCTTCTCTGTATTGGTTCGCCAAAGTTCTCCATTGCCACAACCAAGATCCAGAATTTTTACGTCCTCACTTATAGGAATCTGACGAAATATCCAACTATACCAGCCCTCCGGATTAGTGGAATATTTTTTATGAAGCCCAATTCGCACTTTTAGGTTATTCGCATTTTTATACTGTTCCGGAAGGTCTTTTTCCATACCAATAACATGAATCAGCTGTAAAATCTGTTCCCAATCCACTTCCTGATTTTCCTGCACCATGTGGGCCGTTTCACAAATAGCCTCCTCCACCTGCTGCAGCCCCTCCATTTTTTTACGCACCAATGCCAGCTGCATTTCCAGAGATCTGGCCACAAAATCCGGGTCATTATCCCGCATGGTCAAATCTCCGACTTCTGTCAGAGAAAACCCCAGATACTTCAGGGAAAGAATTTTTTGTAGCTTTGCAAAGTCCGCATCTGTATACAACCGATATCCTGAATCACTTATATGGGTTGGACGAAGCAGTCCCTCCTTATCATAGTACCGGATGGTCCGAATAGAGACGTTGGCTTTTCTGGCGAACTCCCCGGAAGTATAAATATGTGCCTTTTTCATTTTTCTCCCTTTATTATGCCGCTTTTCCTCCGGATCAATGCCGTCCCTCTTCATCAAAAAAGGGCTGCCCCGGCAACCCTCTCTTAACCTTACAAGCGTTACCTATACGTCATTATATAGGCTGACGTTGGGTCAGTGTCAAGCATCTTTTTTCTCTTTCATGAAAGTGCATATAAAACCAGCAAAATCAAAGCCACCTGAATCAGGGAAAACCGATGTACCACCTGTGCATTTGACCATCCCCACTTCTTTCGAACATGATCATGAAATGGCATCTGCACATTTTTAAATAAATGCCACTTGAACAGCCGGATACACAACACTTTTACCAGACCCAGGCCACCATCCAAAAGAAGAATCAGCGCCACCAGCAGATACAGTACCGGAGCGCCGCTTTTTAGCGCTGCAATGGCCAGGAATAACCCCATGGCCCGGGAGCCTGCATCGCCCATCAGGACCCTGCTGGGCGTGGCATTGAACCAGAGGTAAGCCAGTAAGCACATGATAAAGAGTAAAATGCCATATGAAAATAAATCTGCACGTCCAAAATGGGTTGCTATACCATAAAATCCCCCGAGAGAAGCAATGGTCAGTGTACCGGAAAGGCCGTCCACCCCATCTGCACAATTCGTCACATTGATGGATACCCAGACCAGGGCGATAATCAATAGCAGATACAAGGGATATGGAATAGTGACGGAAAGCTGTCCGAACCAGAGAAAAATCTGTCTGGTATTATTGGCCAGAAAGGTAATTCCTACTAATACAGCAATGATCAGATCCAAAATGCCTTTTTTCCATTCCCCCCAAGGTACCTTGGCTTCATCATCGAAATACCCCGTCAGCATTTCTCCCACAAGCAAAAGGATATAACTTACCCACTCCCGACTGATTCCGCCAAAAATAATGCCGGTCAGGGAAAAAACCAGAACAAAAATAAGTCCAGCCCCCCTGGGTTTACCTGCAGACAACTTCCCATTATGTGCATAAGCCCTTCCCTGATCCTTTGGCAATATTGGCATCAGAATCCGAATCGCCAAAAAAGTTAGAATAAATGCTGCTGCCAGTCCTGCGACTTTCCACATTTTGACATCCCCCTTACACTTCTTCCAGTGTTGTCAGCTTTGCTGCCTGGTCTGCAGCAATCAGATTATCAATAATTTCATCAATATCTCCGTCCATAATGCTATCAATCTTATATAATGTCAGCTTGATTCTGTGCTCTGTTACCCGACCCTGAGGAAAATTGTAGGTTCGAATTTTTTCCGACCTGTCCCCTGTCCCCACCTGACTTCGTCTGGCGTCTGCTTCTGCAGCATGTTTTTTTTCATACTCCATTTCATAGAGCTTTGCCCGCAGTACCTTAAGCGCTTTTTCCTTATTGCGTAGCTGGCTTTTTTCATCCTGACAAGATATGACAATCCCTGTGGGAAGATGGGTCAGCCGTACCGCTGAATCTGTCGTATTGACGCACTGTCCTCCATTTCCTGAAGCCCGAAACACATCAAACTTGCAGTCGTTTAAATCCAGCTGCACATCTACTTCTTCCGCTTCCGGCATAATGGCCACGGTAGCTGTGGATGTGTGGATGCGCCCCCCACTTTCAGTTTCCGGAACCCGCTGCACCCGGTGCACTCCGCTCTCATATTTTAAACGGGAATAGGCCCCTTGTCCGCTGATCATAAAGACTACTTCCTTCATGCCCCCAATGCCATTTTCGTTAACGCTGACCAGCTCTACCTTCCAGTGCTTCCGCTCTGCATATCTGGTATATAGCCGATACAGCTCAGCCGCAAATAACGCCGCCTCATCGCCGCCTGCACCGGCCCGGATTTCCACCACAACATTCTTCTCATCATTGGGATCTTTGGGCAATAGCAGAATTTTGATTTCTTTTTCCAGACGATTCTCATCCTCTTTCGCAACGGCAAGTTCTTCCTTCCACATTTCCCGCATCTCAGGATCGTTTTCTTCCTCCAGCATGGCCAGACTGTCCTCAATGCTCTGTCGGGCCTCCTTATATTGCGTATATGCTTCCACCAAAGGAGTCAAATCTGCCTGCTCCTTCATCAGCTTTCTAAACCGTACAGGATCTTCTGCTACGTAGGGGCTGTTAATCTCCTGCATCAGCTCTTCATAATGTATACATATATCTTCCAAACGATCAAACATCTTGTACCTCTTTTCAAATTCATCCCTCACCCGGCCATATGCCCCGAATGACTCTGTTCTTCCCGGCATAGTCCCTGCGAATGGCTATATCCCGGAAGCCGGCTTTGAGGAGAATCTCTTCAATGGCTTCTCCCTGCTCCATTCCCATTTCAAGATAAAGACGGGTTCCAGGATGGCAGAAAGCCGCTGCCCCATCTGCCAGCGGTCTGTACAATGCCAAGCCTTTTTCCGGCGCAGTTAATGCCAGGGTCGGTTCATACAGGCTTACTTCCGGCTGAAGTCCTGGCAGTTCACATTCCGGAATATAGGGGGGATTGGCCGTAATCACATCAAAAGTTTCCTTGGGAATAGCCGAATACAGGTCGCTTTCATAAAGATGCACCTCCGCCCCTAGGCGACGAGCATTTTCCCCGGCAACCTGAAGCGCCTCGGCAGAAATATCTCCAGCTGCCACATAGCTATATTTTCCAGCCAGCTTAAGGGAAATGGCAATGCATCCGGAACCAGTACACAAATCCAGCACCCGATCCTGATCACCGGAACATTCCTCCAGAACCCACTCCACCAACACCTCTGTATCCTGCCTGGGAATCAGCACCTCTGGTGACACATGGAATGTGTATCCAAAGAACTCCGTTTCCTCCAAGATGTACTGTAACGGCTCCCTTTTAACCCGGCGCCCGATCCAGTCTTCATACTGACGGAATGCTGTTTCCGGAATATCCTGAATCAGCTGTCTGTCCCGCAGATATACCGCCTGAGAAATTCCAAAGGCTCTCTCCAGCAGAATTCTGCTGTCCAGCGCCCCCTCTTCTATTCCGGCTTTCTCCAACCTGTCTTTCCCATTTTTATGAATCTGCTGCAATGTGCTTTTCATGCAGGTATATGTTCCTCATTTTTTTTCTGCAAATGCTCTTCATAGGTAATGATTTCTTCCTGAGGGGGAAAATCTTCTGCAGAATAGGTTGTTCCAAAGTTGTGGTTTAGAAACTCTCTCCAATCAAACACAGCCTCTGTGGCCGCAATCCCCACTGCAGCCATCTGCTCATCCGGCTCTCTTGTGGTCAGATGCTGTAGCATAAGTCCTGGCCTGCTAAGGGCATTGACGATCTTATTGTCCGATCTGCCTGCCAGACGCAAAAACTCATATGAAATTCCTGCAATAACAGGAATCAGCAATACCCGGCTAATGATTTTGGCTAAAAGGCCCTCCACCGGCACTAGGATAAAAGCAGCCACGCTTAACACCATCACAATGAGCATAAAACTGGTTCCGCACCGCTTATGCTCTTTGGAACTTGCCATCACATTTTTTACCGTAAGGGGTAGCCCATGTTCCACACAGTTAATGCATTTATGTTCAGCTCCGTGGTACATATACACCCGGCGAATATCCGGCATAAGAGAAATTAACGCCACATACCCAATAAAAAGCGCCAGCCGAATCAAGCCCTCTACCAGGGAAATGATAACATGAGAGGTAGTAAACAATTTTAGCACATTTGCTACCAGTACAGGGAGGATCATGAAAAGCGCAATGGCCATGGCAAAGGAAAGCACGACCGTAAAGGCCATCATGATATCCTCCAGCTTATCCTTAAATATCTTTTGCAGAAACTTTTGCGTACGGTTCGGTTTCTCCTCTTCCGTTTCGTAAAATCCTGCTGAGTAGGTAAGGGTAGACATGCCCATTGTCAATGCATCACAGAAACTGAATATTCCCCGGATAAAAGGGATTTTCCTGAACTTTTTCTGCTTTTTCCCTGATTTGACCTGCTCTATTTTTACAACAATTTCCTGGTTGGGTTTTCGGACAGCAATGGCATAGGCATCCTGATTACGCATCATAATCCCTTCTATCACGGCCTGTCCGCCGATTCCGGATGTTTTCATATCACTTTCACCTCCTGGAAAGCCACCTTTTAAACTATAGGCAAAATACAAAATAGGTTGAGGCATAACACCCCAACCCACTTTTCCGTACTATTTTGCTGAAATGCCGTATTTGCGGTTGAATTTGTCGATTCGTCCACGGGCGTTGGAAGCCTTCTGCTGTCCCGTATAAAAAGGATGGCATTTGGAACAAATTTCCACGTGGATTTCCGGCTTGGTGGATCCGGTTACAAACTCATTTCCACAGTTACAGGTCACCTTTGCCTGATAATATGTGGGATGGATTCCTTGTTTCATTGTTTTCACCTCATTATTTTCTATTTTTATTGTTCTTGGTCAATAAATAATGCACTGTAAGAACAGTATTACGATTGTAGCATAAGGCAATCTCTATTGCAACCCCTATTCCATCATTTTCTGCATAACAAATCCATAGATGGACTGGTTCTCTTCCTGCCAGCGCTGACACATTGCCTCGGCCTGTTCTGCCGTGGGCATGCTGATGTTCATTTCAAATACCAGTCCCTTTCCTTCCCGAATTTCACAGTGCACAATGTAGTCCTGGTTCGTGGACTTGTAATAGTCAGAGACAATGCCCACCTCTGAGCGAAGTTTGAATTTATTCAGGCGAATATACTCATCCATATCTTTGACGATGGCCTCCGATATATTTTTCCCAAAATACATCAGCGCCTCTTCCCCTTCTCGGGTCAGTTCATATCTGGTGGTATTTCTGACCGTTTCATGAAGAATAAGTTTTGCATCCAGCAATTCATTGATGACTGTCTGGAAAGTGAAATAACTGGTATACTCTTTAGACACCAGAAATTCTGACAGCTGGCTGTTGGTCAATGGGAAATTCACCTTATGCAACAGGTACATAATCATCAATTTGTATAATGTGGTCGGTTCTGTCATGCCATCCCCTTTCTGCTTGCTGACTACATATTTTCTTTCACTGCCCTGCTTACGGCCTCCGCCACACGGGGATCAAAGGCCTCCGGCAAAATAAAGTTCTCTCCCAGTTTCTCCGGCGCAACCAGTTCGGCAATGGCTTCTGCAGCTGCCAGTTTCATTTTCTCTGATATGGCAGTGGCCCGACCTTCCAGCGCCCCTTTAAATATGCCCGGAAAGATCAGCACATTGTTCACCTGGTTTGGATAATCCGACCTTCCGGTTCCCACAACTCTGGCTCCTGCGCGTTTAGCCTCATCAGGCATAATTTCCGGCACCGGATTGGCCATTGCAAATAAAATGGCATCCCGATTCATGCTCTGCACCATTTTTTCTGTGACGATTCCGGGTGCGGAAACGCCCACAAAAATATCGGCTCCCTGTAATGCATCTGCCAGATTTCCCTTTCTGCCTTTCAGATTTGTCAATTCCGTCATTTTTTCCTGCATCCAGTTCAGCCCATCCATCCCCCGGGCCAGTATGCCAGCCTTGTCGCAAAGCAAAATATCTGTAAAGCCATAAAGCAAAAGCAATTTAGTAATGGCGATACCTGCTGAACCTGCTCCATTTACCACCACGCGACAATTTTCCTTACTTTTTTCCGTAACTTTCAGGGCATTGATGATACCTGCCAGCACCACAATCGCCGTTCCATGCTGATCATCATGGAAAACCGGAATATTCAGCCGTTTCTTAAGGGCTTCTTCTATTTCAAAGCAACGGGGTGCCGAAATATCTTCCAGATTAATGCCTCCAAAAGCCGGGGCAAGACGCACGACCGTTTCTATTATTTCGTTTGTATCCTGTGTGTCAAGGC
Organism: uncultured Cuneatibacter sp.; assembly: GCA_964426655.1. Classification (GTDB taxonomy): domain Bacteria; phylum Bacillota; class Clostridia; order Lachnospirales; family Lachnospiraceae; genus RGIG8306. The sequence goes on from CAYRQT010000001.1 coordinate 128,901, forward strand.
AAATAGGAAAAGCATTAATGTCCCCAAAAGCCTTGAACAAAACCGCTTTTCCCTCCATGACCGGCATAGCCGCCAGGGGGCCGATATTACCAAGTCCCAGTACTGCACTGCCATCAGACACCACTGCTACCGTGTTACTTTTAATGGTATAGCGGTATGCATTCTCCGGATTTTCTGCGATAGCCCTGCAAGGTTCTGCCACACCGGGCGTGTAGGCCAGTGAAAGGTCTTCCCTTGTTCTAACCGGAGCTTTCCCACATATTTCCAGTTTTCCCTGCCATTTTTCATGCAATCTCAGTGCTTCTTCATATACCGACATGCCATTTCCTCACATTTTTCATTCTTTTCCTCATCATATCCTCTTTTCATGGGAACGTCAAGATTCGAAGGACAATATGTAAATTACGGCTTTCTTTTTTTATGAAAAGCATGTATAGTGAAAAGAGTAGATTCGTGAAATTATCTTTCATCCTTTCTCGCACAGCATATTCCATTCAATTACGCCCATCTTTAGGAGGTTCCATGGATTTTCAAAAAATGTCCGTTACACAATTGCGCCAATTGGCAAAGGAGGCCGGTCTTCGCCAGTTCTCTTCTCTTCACAAGGATGCCCTCATCCAAAAGCTGGAAGCCCACTTCCGGGAGGACACCTCCTCGTTTTCTGCGCCCGTTTCTTCTTCACCTGAGTCACAGGCTGCCACGCCTGTCCGAACATCCCATACTCCATCTGCTCCGGTGCCCCCTGTAGCCACTGTTCCGGCAGAGCCCGCGGCTTCTGTACAGACGCCGCCCTCTTCACAGGTCAGTTCCCCAGCGCCAAACGCACCGGAACGACCCGTAAGACGCATCGTTTCCAGAAATGAACTGGAGACTGGGCAGGAGGCCCTGGGTATTTTGGAAATCATGCCGGATGGCTTTGGATTTATCCGCAGCGCCAATTATATGCCTGGGGATGAGGATGTTTACGTTTCCCCTTCCCAGATTCGTCGCTTCAACTTAAAAACCGGTGACATTGTCCAGGGGGTAACCCGTGCCAAAACCCCTGCTGAAAAATTTGCTGCACTGCTCTATATTCATTCTGTGAACAACCTCCCTCCCTCTGAAGCAGAAAAACGCATGGCCTTTGAGGATCTGACTCCCATTTTCCCTAATGAACGCATTCATCTGGAAACGACTCCCCAGAGAATTGCCATGCGCATTGTAGACTTGATCAGCCCCATCGGCAAAGGGCAACGAGGTATGATCGTAGCACCTCCAAAAGCAGGGAAAACCACTTTGCTCAAGCAGATTGCGGGAGCCATCCATCAGAATCATCCGGATATGAATCTGATTGTACTATTAATAGACGAACGACCGGAAGAAGTGACCGACATCCGCGAAGCCATCGCAGGTGACAATGTTGAGGTCATATATTCCACTTTTGACGAACTGCCGGAACATCATAAACGGGTGTCCGAAATGGTCATTGAACGGGCCAAACGTTTGGTGGAGCACAAAAAAGATGTGGTAATTTTGCTGGACAGTATTACCCGCCTGGCCAGAGCCTATAACCTGACTGTTGCGCCCAGTGGCCGTACCCTTTCCGGTGGTCTGGATCCTGCTGCATTGTACATGCCCAAACGCTTTTTTGGTGCTGCAAGGAATATGCGGGAAGGAGGCAGTCTGACCATCCTGGCCACTGCCCTGGTGGACACAGGAAGCCGCATGGATGATGTGGTGTTTGAAGAATTTAAAGGCACCGGTAACATGGAACTTGTACTGGACAGGCGTCTGTCGGAAAAAAGAATTTTTCCCGCTATTGATATCTGCAAATCCAGCACCCGCAACGAGGACCTCCTTCTTACCCAGTCAGAACTGGAAGCCGTTTTCCTTATTCGACGAGCTACCAGCTCTCAACGGGCAGATGAGGCAGTGGAAACCATTCTGGATCTATTCACTCGCACCAAAGATAATGCATCCACAGTGCAGGCTATCCGTACGCACCGTATTCTTAACTAGTCTTGTCAATGCATAAATTAGCCCCGCATAAATCCGATTCTTTATCAGACTTATGCAGGGCTAATTTCATTTTTTCAACAGACTATTCGTCCTGTTGCATATAAGTTTCCATCAACTGATAAATTTCTTCTCTTCCCTGTTTTGTCACGGAAGAGAAAGGGATCAGCACCCCTTCTCCGGACATTTCCAAACTGGTCCTTATCAGTTTAACCTGTTTGTCTTTCTGACTGCGGTTAATTTTGTCCAGCTTTGTGGCAATCACCACAGGTGCAAACCCCTGAGACACAATCCAATTATACATCTGCCTGTCATTGACAGATGGCTCATGGCGAATATCGATCAGGAGAAACACACAACGCAACTGTTTGGATTGGTGAAGATATCTCTCAATCATTTTTCCCCATTTTTCTTTTACCGTCACATTTGCCCTGGCATACCCATATCCAGGCAAATCCACCAGATACAACATCCCATTAATGTTATAAAAATTGATGGTCTGGGTTTTACCTGGCTGTGCTGAAGTACGGGCATAGGATTTTCTGTTCATAATGGCATTGATGAGGGAAGATTTGCCCACATTGGATTTCCCGGCAAAGGCGAACTCAGGTCTGGTATTTTCAGGCAAAGTACTGGTAATACCACAGACAGTTTCCAGATTTACCTGCTTAATGATCATCTGTTATTCCTTCCTGTGCCTCTTTCAGCATTTTCAAGATTTCTGTCATGTTCTGTACGTATCGAATCTCAAGGCCTTCTGTAATTTCTTTGGAAATCTCCAGCACATCGCCCTCATTTTTTTCCGGTACCATCACCGTTTTGATCCCAGCCGTCTTTGCTGCCAGCAGCTTTTCTTTTAAACCGCCAATGGGAAGGATTCTTCCCCGGAGCGTAATTTCCCCTGTCATGGCCCAGGACGCAGGAACCTTCTGGTTTGTAATGGCACTGAACATTGCGGTCGCCATGGTTATGCCGGCAGATGGCCCATCTTTAGGCACAGCTCCCTGTGGAATGTGAATATGCAACTCATGTTTATCAAAATAATCTTCCAGAATCTGATACTGGCTGGCTACGGAGCGAATGTATCCCAGAGCAATCAGTGCGGATTCCCGCATCACATTGCCAAGCTGTCCCGTAAGCTTTAACTCTCCTTTACCGGGGATGGAGTTGACTTCAATTTCCAATGTATCTCCGCCAACTCTGGTCCAGGCCAGCCCTCTGACAATTCCCACCTGATCCTCTTCATTTGCAGGGTCAATACTGTAAGGTGCTTTTCCAAGGTATTCAGCCAAGTTCTCCCCCGTGATGTAAACTCGTTTTCTTTTTTTCTCTAGGATCTGGCAAGCGGCCTTTCTGCAAAGTTGTCCGATCCTTCTCTCCAGGTTCCGCACACCGGCCTCTCTAGTGTAGCCATCGATAAGGCTTTTAAGCACCTCATCTTCCAGCTTCAACTGCTTATTGGTCAGGCCATGCATCTTAAGCTGCTTTGGCAATAGATAATTTTTGGCAATATGAAATTTTTCATTGGCAGTGTACCCGGAAATATTAATGATTTCCATCCTGTCTAATAACGGGCCAGGGATGGTTCCCGGGTCATTGGCAGTTGCCATAAACAGAACGTGGGACAAATCAAAGGGCACCTCCAGGTAATGATCCCGGAAATGGCTGTTTTGTTCACTATCCAGCACTTCCAGCATCGCACTGGAAGGATCTCCACGCATGTCACTACCAAGTTTATCAATCTCATCCAGAAGCATCAGAGGATTGTTCACCCCCACCTGGCGGATGGCAGTTGCAATTCGTCCCGGCATGGCACCCACATAAGTCTTCCTGTGTCCCCGGATTTCCGCCTCATCATGTACCCCCCCCAAAGAAAGACGTACATACTTTTTCTGGAGTGCCCTTGCCACAGAACGGGCGATGGATGTTTTTCCGGTTCCTGGCGGTCCCACAAGGCAAAGGATGGGGCTTGCTGCATGTCCCGTAAGGGTGCGTACTGCCAAATATTCCAAAATCCTTTCTTTCACCTTTTCCAGGCCGTAATGATCTTCATCCAAGATAGCTTTTGCCAGGCGGATGTCCTCACTGTCTGTGGTCGCCGCATTCCAGGGCATATCGAATACCGTCTCCAGATAAGTCCTCAGCACTGCGCCTTCCTGACTTCCCGAAGGCATTCCGGCAAACCGCTTAATTTCCTTTTCCAGTTTTTTCCGAACTTCATCGTCTACCTGCAGCCGCTCCAGTTTTTTACGAAAAGCCTCTGCATCCGAGTCAATATTATCTTCCCCCAGCTCTTCCCGTATGAGCTTCATCTGCTCTCTCAGAATATAGTCCTTTTGGTTCTGGTCAATTCTGGATTTGATTTCGTTTTGAAACTGGTGTTTAAATTCCTGGATTTCTGCTTCATCGGTTAAAAGGCGCAGCACACCGTAATACCGGGCATACCCCTCACTTTCTTCCAAATAAGCCTGCTTTGCTCCCTGGGAAAGGGGAAGCAAATTCATAATCTCCCGAATCATGACCTCCACGGGTACTTCCTGCGTGGCCAGTCTTTTAAGCTCTGCAGATGCCTGTAGACCTCCATTGATATAGCGCTTGAGCAAATCCTGAAGCAACCGTCCCATTCCCTTAATTTCCGTATCTTCCTCCGGCACCTGGAAAGGTTCTTCCTCCACTTCCACTTCAAAATAGGGTGTATCCCTAAGGACGCGCAACAAAGCAGCCCGGGTCTCTCCCTCAACCACCACACGTGTCACATCTGTGGGCATGTTGACCATTTGCTTAATGGTGCCAATGGTGCCGTAATGGCAAAGATCTCCTTCTTCAGGAAGCGCCACATCTCCATTGCGCTGTGCAACCAGAAAGACCTGCCCCCCCTGTTTCATAGCCTTCCTGGCAGCCTCTACGGATTTGCTGCGATTGATGTCAAAATGTATGCCCATACCAGGCAATACAGTCATGCCCCTGAGAGCAATTGCCGGTAATATCCTCATATTAAACCTCATTTCCTGAAACTGACACGGGAAATAGCAAAGGAGCTGCTACTCAATCGTAACAGCTCGTGCCCTTTACTTATGCCGTTTCACCGGATTTATCTTTTCTTCTTCTGATTTTTTCTTTTTTCTCCGGCACCGCTTCCCGGATGGTCAAAGCCGGCTCTGCCAGCCCGTCTACCACAGCTTTCGTGATACGACATATTCCCACTTCCTCTCTGGAAGGCAGTTCGAACATGGCCTGCATCATTACCTTTTCAATAATGGCACGCAGTCCCCTTGCTCCGGTCTTTCTGGCCAATGACAAGTCAGCAATGGCCTCCAATGCCTCCTGGTCAAAAATCAATTGAATATCATCCATTTCAAATAATTTCTGATATTGCTTGACAATGGCATTCCTGGGTTCAGTGAGGATGCGAATCAAAGCCTCCCTGTCCAAAAGATCCAGAGAAACAACTACCGGAATACGTCCTACAAACTCAGGGATTACCCCGAACTTCACCAGATCCTCAGGAAGGACCTCCTTAAAAAGTTCCCCTGTGTTCTTTCTGGCCGGATCTGTAATCACGGAATTAAAGCCCATGGACTTCTTTCCAATTCTTTTTTCAATAATGCCATCAAGTCCGTCAAAGGCTCCACCACAGATGAACAGGATATTAGTGGTGTCAATCTGAAGCAATTCCTGATGGGGATGCTTGCGCCCCCCTTGCGGCGGCACACTGGATATGGTGCCTTCCAGAATCTTCAGTAGTGCCTGCTGTACACCTTCTCCAGAAACATCCCGGGTAATGGATACATTCTCAGATTTTTTGGCAATCTTATCTATTTCGTCAATGTAAATGATCCCATACTCTGCCTTATGGATATCATAATCTGCAGCCTGAATCAGCTTAAGCAGAATATTTTCCACATCTTCCCCCACATACCCTGCCTCTGTCAGCGTTGTAGCATCTGCAATAGCAAACGGCACATTTAAAATTTTGGCAAGGGACTGTGCAAGGAATGTTTTCCCACAACCGGTTGGTCCAAGCATCAGGATGTTACTTTTCTGAATTTCCACATCAGATTTCTCATTTGCAAAAACTCTTTTATAATGATTGTAAACGGCAACGGACAACGCCTTCTTGGCCAGTTCCTGTCCCACCACATACTGATCCAGATGCTCTTTTATTTCCTTGGGTTTTAACAGGTTAATTCCCTCAAAATCTGATTCCGGATCCATAAGCTCTTCTTCTATAATTTCTGCGCACAGTTCTACGCACTCATCACAAATATACACGCCTTTGGAGCCGGCAATCAGCTTTCGAACCTGCGTCTGGCTTTTGCCGCAAAAAGAACAACGGTAAATCTCATCTGTCTTGGTCGGCATAAATCCTCCTCTTTCTGTGGTGAATATACCCCTGTTTTCCTGTAACAGCTTAACGACTGGTGATTACCTGGTCAATGATGCCATATGCTTTTGCCTGCTCAGGCGTCAGGTAATTATCCCTCTCTGTGTCCAAGGCCACTTTCTCCACCGGCTGCCCCGTGTTGGCTGCCAGAATCTCATTCAGTTTAGTCTTTGTCCGCAAAATATGGTCTGCCACAATTTTGATGTCCGTAGCCTGGCCCTGGGCACCGCCGGAAGGCTGATGAATCATTACCTCCGCATTGGGAAGCGCATACCGCTTTCCCTTTGTCCCGCCTGCCAGCAGAAATGCTCCCATACTGGCCGCCATACCTATACAAATGGTAGACACATCGCATTTAATATATCTCATTGTGTCATAAATAGCCAGCCCGGCTGTTACGGAACCCCCGGGGCTGTTAATATACAGATTCACATCTTTTCCCGGATCCTCTGATTCCAGAAACAAAAGCTGCGCTACGATTACGCTAGCCGTCACTTCGTTAACTTCTTCTCCCAAAAAAATGATTCTGTCTTTTAACAGTCGGGAATAAATGTCATAGGATCGTTCTCCATGATTGGTCTGTTCGATTACATAAGGTACTAATGCCATTTGCTAACCTCCTTTTCTGTGGGGAGAGCAGGCTTATTTGTCTTCTGCTTCCTCTTCAGCCTTCTTTTCTGTCTCAACAGCAGTATCTGCCAGCAGGGTTACCGCTTTTTGCACGGCAAGATCCATTTTCATACTCTTGATCCCAGCATCGCCCAAGTATTCTTTAATAGCAGACTCTTCTAATTTGTAATTCTCTGCCATTTTCTTAATTTCTTCTTCTACTTCCTCATCGGATGCCTCTATGTTTTCAGCTGATACAATGGCTTCCAGCACCAGTCTGGTGCGTATTCTTTCCTCCGCCTGAGGTTTCATCTGGTCAGCCATGCTTTTCTGGTCCATGCCGGTATACTGCATATACTGCTCCATGGTCAGTCCCTGCTGCTGCAAGCGGTTTCCAAATTCATCCACCATTCTTTCTGCTTCTGTCTGAATCATCAAATCAGCAATCTGCATGGTGGCGTTGGCCACAGCTTTTTCCACTGCTTCATTTTCTTTCTTTGTCTGGGCCTCTTTTTCTTTTTTTTCAGATAATTCTGTCTTTACACTGGCCTTGTATTCTCCCAATGTTTCAAAATCGGAAACCTCGCTGGCAAACTCATCATCCAGTTCAGGCAGTTCCTTTGTGCGGATGGCTTTAACGGTAACTTTGAACAATGCAGGTTTCCCAGCCAGTTCTTTTGCCTGATAAGGATCTGGGAAAGTCACATGAACTTCAACTTCTTCCCCAATATTTTTTCCGATCAGTTGCTCCTCAAAATTATCGATAAAACTATGAGAACCAATGACCAGGTCAAAGTTCTCACCCTTTCCGCCATCAAATGCCACCCCATCTACAAAACCTTCAAAATCTATAACAGCCGTATCACCATCTGCAACGGGACGATCTTCCACATGAATTTCACGGGCATTTTTTTCCTGTGTCTTTTTAAGCTCGGCTTCAATTTCCTCTTCTGTTACCTGAACGTCCTGCTCTTCCACTTCCAGCCCTTTGTACTGTCCAAGAGTCACCTCTGGTTTAGTAGCAACTGTTGCCGTAAAAATAAATGGTTTGCCCTTTTCAATCTGTACGATATCAATTTCCGGATGAGAAGTGATCGTAACATCAGCCTCTTCTGCAGCCTTCGGGTAGGCTTCCTGCATGGCAAAATTGGCAGCGTCTTCATAGAATACACCGGGGCCATACATTTTTTCCACCATGGCTCTGGGCGCATGTCCTTTACGAAATCCCTGCAGCTGAATATTGCCTTTTACCTTCAGATAGGCTTTCTGCATGGCCGCTTCAAAATTCTCTGCGCTTACCTCTATGGTTAATTTTGCCGTGCTGTTTTCCAATTTCTCAACCTGTACACTCATTTTTAAAAGAATCCTCCTTGAAATAATGCGCTGCGAGATAAAGCCTGTGCCATGGGGATTGCCCCGCCTTTCTCTTTCAAATTAATGCGCTTGCAAATATCCATGATACCATAGAACCGTCCCTATGGCTACACCCTTTTATAAAAATATCCTTAAAAAACAGGGAATTCTCTCCTATTTTCTAAGGATATCCGACTTTTAGTTTTGAAAATATGCAGGATACTGGATACTTTCTGCCACGTGAGCCGCCATTTCTTCCCCTGCCAGCAGTTTTAACAATTCCAAAGCCATCGGCAAAGAGGCCCCCATGCCTTTGCCAGTGCTGACCAGACCATCTGTCACCACCAGGGCGTCAGTCACTTCTGCTCCCTCCAGATATTTTTCAAATCCAGGGTAAGAAATTGCTTTCTTTCCCTTCAAAAACCCCCACTTTCCAAGAGCCATAGGTGCGGCACATATTGCTGCAATACGTTCTCCCCGCTCCAACTGATTCTCCATTACTCTTTTCAGAGGCGCAAAATCCGCCAGTGTCTGGGCGCCAGGAAGACCTCCCGGAAGATATACCAGTGTAGCATCACTAAAATCTGTATCCTGAAACAGCTGATCTGTCAAAATGGGCACTTTATGGGAACTGGTCACTTCACGATTCCCGGTAACGGAAACTGTTATTACATCCACCTTTCCCCTTCTCAGCACATCTACCACCGTCAGGGCTTCTATCATCTCAAAACCATCTGCAAAACACACATACGCCCTCATCTTTATCAAACTCCTTTCTGATCAAGTCTCTTCCTCATTGCCTCTGACCATACTAAAACACAGCAGATACACTTTGTCAACCCCACCCCGTTTCAACACCTTTGTGCAGGCCTGAGCTGTAGCCCCTGTGGTAAAGATATCATCAATCAGCATGACGCTTCCAGGGACTTGGGCTTTCCCCAACGCAAAAGCACCTTCCAGATTTCTGCGCCTTCCCCCCGGATCCAGCATTTTCTGTGGTCTAGTTTTCTGTATCCGTACCAGAAGCTTCTCCTCCACTGGCAGTTGCAGCCACTTTCCCAACTCTCTGGCCAGAATTGCAGCCTGATTATAGCCCCTTCTCCGTTTCCTGGAAGGATGAACCGGAACCGGCACCAGCACAACCGGGCGATGACGAAGGATCCATAAGCCTTGACGCCTGGCCATATCCTCTCCCATAAATTCTGCCACATCCTTACGATTATGATATTTGAGAAGGCTCATCATACGCCGTACCGCCAATGCTTCATACACATACAAGGCTCTTCCCCCATCAAAGAAGCGCTGTTTTCTCGTACACGATCCACAGAATTCTTCGCTGTCATCCGCCAGATGCCTGCCACACTTCATACAATATGGTCCCTTTACATATTGTATTTTTTCTTCACAAACGGTGCACACATACTGTAACGCCGCCCGTTTTTCTTCTTCGGGCGGCGGTAAAAGCCAATCACATACCGGACATTGCCGGGGATAGACGATACGTATACAATTCTCCCATCTCCAACGCCGCATGAAACTCCTATTCCCGCAGTAGCTCTTTTTCCGCCTCCAGCAGCCTGGGCGTCAGGCCGGAATACCTTTGTTGCTCCTGCACATTTTGAATCATTTCCTGAAAAGTTTCCAGGTTCCCCACAATTGTAACGCAGCATTTTGCTCTGGTAATTGCTGTATAAAGCAGATTTCTGGTCATCAGAAGCCGTGGTCCTGCCAGCAGCGGCAACACCACAGCCGCATACTCACTTCCCTGTGCCTTGTGAACAGTCAGCGCATAGGCCAGCTCCAGCTCGTCTAGCTGCCGGAAGGGATAACTGACACATCTTCCCTCATCAAAAACCACCTGAACCTCTTCGCTGAACAAGTTGATTTTACGAATAATACCAACATCCCCATTAAAAACGCCCAGTCCTCTTTCTACCGGCATCCCATAAGCATTTTCTATTATCCACTCTACCTGATAATTGTTTTTGATCTGCATGACTTTATCCCCCTCCCGGAAGATAAAGCCTCCATGCTCTTTTTCCACCTTGTCCTTTTCTGGAGGATTTAGATACTGCTGTAGAGCAGGGTTCAGCTGTTCTACTCCTAAGGGCCCTTTGCGCATGGGCGTCAGCACTTGCACGTCACGCCACTCCACACCAATATAATCCGGCAACTTTTCTCTGACCAGGGTTATGGTCGCCCCTACGACCGCCGAAGGTTGTCCCCTGAACACAAAAAGGAAATCCTTACTTCCCTTTTGGGGTTCCACCATTTCCCCTCTATTGATTTTGTGGGCATTTACAATGATGTCGCTTTCATAGGCCTGTCTGAAAATTTTGCTAAGACGCACTACCGAAAACAGCTTTGATTCCATAATATCCCTTAGCACCCGCCCTGGGCCCACGCTGGGTAACTGATCTGCATCTCCTACCATCACTAACTGCATGCCCGGCACCATGGCTTTTAACAATGCATTCATCAGGAAAACATCCACCATGGACATTTCATCCACGATGACCACATGGCACTCCAGCGGATTCAGCTCATTTCTGCCATAAGACATCGTCTCATTCCCTTCCCGTGGCCCGCCTGAAATCTCCAAAAGGCGATGTAGCGTCTGCGCTTCATATCCTGTGGTCTCCGTCATACGTTTAGCCGCCCTCCCGGTGGGAGCAGCCAGTCGGATTTCCATGCGCAAATCCAGAAAATATTGGATAATTGTATTGATAGTAGTGGTTTTTCCTGTCCCCGGCCCCCCTGTAATGATAGTCACGCCATTGCATGCCGCTTCTTTTACCGCCTTTTTCTGCCATTCATCCAGTTCAAGACCGGAAGTCTGCTCTAATCGCCTAATTCTCTCTTCCAGGTCCCTGGGTGGATTCTGCCGGATATTAAGCTGGAGCAACCGCATGGCAACCCCACGTTCTGTATAATAATAGGGCGCGCTGTAAACTTGCTTCTCCTCTCCTGTATCCTTTAGCACTACACGGTGCTCAACAACCATATCCATCAGGTGTTTTTCAATTTGTTCCCCCTCCACCTGCAGCAATGCAGAAGCCTGCTCCACCAGAATTTCGTAGGGCAGATACGTATGCCCGTTTCCTGCCCCGCTTTGGAGCGTATAATAGATCCCACTTTTTATTCTAAAATCCGAATCTGTCAGAATACCGACTTTTCCGGCAATTTCGTCTGCCATTCTGAACCCTACTCCCGAAAGGTCCTCCGCCAGCCGGTACGGATTGGTCCGGATGATGTTATACAATTCCATTCCGTACTGGTTATATATTTTTGCAGCAAGTTGCAGAGAAATCCCGTAATTTTGAAGAAACATCATAGCCGCCCGTAAATTTCTTTTTTCTTCTACCTGTGCTCCGATTTCCCGTGCCTTGGTTTCTGAAATCCCCTTGATTTCCGAGAGCCGTTCCGGTTCCTCTTCCATAATGCGAAAAGTGTCCGCTCCAAATTTTTTTACAATTCTTAGGGCCAGTGCCGGTCCCACCCCTTTTATCGCCCCGGAAGCCAGATATCGCTCCATGGAAAGTGCATCTTCCGGATTTTTTTCCTGATAGAAAGAAGCCTTCAGCTGGGGGCCATACAGGATATGCTCGCAAATTTCCCCTTCAATATAAAGATACTGCCCAGCTTCCACCCCGGGAAAGGTCCCCAACACGGTAGCTTCTTCTCCCAAAGGGGCCTCTGGGCGGCTATCTGCAATTTGCAGAACCTTATAGCCATTCTCTGTATTTTCATATACGATACGATTTACATATCCTTCTACAACTGTCATTTATGCCCCTGCACTTTCCAAATTGTAAAACTCCCCCAGATGTACAGAGAGAATGTTCCTGAAATAGAAACATTCTCTCTGAAATACTTATTCTCTGTTCCCGGTAAGATACTCAATGTATTTCCCGGTCCCTATAGCTACTGCCCTAAGCGGATCATCTGCGGTAACGGTATGGATGCCTGTCTTTTCTTCAATTAGCTCTTCCAAACCATGTAAAAGGGCTCCACCCCCTGTCAGGATAACGCCTCTGTCGGAAATATCTGCTGCCAGTTCCGGTGGAGTGCGTTCAAACACATTATGAATGGCATCCACAATGGAATTGGCCGGCTCTCTAAGTGCTTCCAGTGTTTCATCGCTGGTAAAAGTAATGGTTTTCGGCAAACCTGTAACCAGGTTTCTGCCTCTCACATCCATGGTAAGCACCTCTGGTCTGGAATAGCAGGTCCCAATATTGATTTTTATATTCTCTGCCGTTCTTTCCCCTATCAGCAAATTATGTTTCTTTCTCATATGCCGAACAATGGCTTCATCAAAATCATCTCCGGCGATCTTGATCGATGCGCTCACCACCGCCCCGCCAAGGGAGATAACTGCAATATCCGTTGTCCCGCCACCAATGTCCACAATCATGTTTCCACAGGCCTTTGAAATATCAATGCCAGCTCCGATTGCAGCAGCAACCGGCTCCTCAATGATATCCACATATCTGGCCCCAGCCTCATAAGTGGCATCCTCAACAGCTTTTTTTTCTACTTCTGTTACCTGACTGGGCACACACACACATATTCTCGGTTTCCGGAAAGTTCTCTTTCCCACTGCCTTTCGAATAAAATATTTCAACATTTTTTCCGTAACTTTATAATCGGAGATAACACCCTGCCGCAATGGTCGAATGGCCACAATATTGCCCGGCGTTCTGCCGATCATCAGTCGGGCCTCTTCCCCTATTGCCTTTATTTCATTTGTTTCACGGTCAATGGCCACAACAGAGGGTTCTTTTAGCACGACCCCCTTTCCCTTTATGTAAACCAATATGCTGGCTGTTCCCAAATCAATGCCTATGTCTGTGGATAACATCATGCCATTATGCTCCTTCCTAAAGTTCCAACTTTCATAGCCGTGTGAATCACACGTGTCATCTACCATTATATACATGGTCCGCCTTATTTTACAAGCTTTTTTGGCGGCGATTTTTTTCGATATTTTTTCGCATCCACAAAACCTGTTCATAATTGGACTGTATATTGAAGGTGTATCAGAAATGATACATTCAAGTTGATTCCCATCACTTGAATACGCAAAGCTTTTTCATACTCATGCTCGGCAGCCTTTGGCTGCCGAGTCCCCCCCCCAAAAAAAGAACGCGAAATTTATGAAGCATCCCTGGCAGGATGTTTTTTTATTTTTCAAAAAGCGAACAGCTCTCCTCTACTGATGGGAGGGTGCTGTCCGCATTTGATGCCATCAGGTTTTAGCCTTTTTTTCTATCATTATCCCTTTTTATAAGTTCTCTCAGGCGACTGGATGTAGCAGTAGGATTATGCTTTTTAATAGAAGTCGTCGCCTCTTCCAGTTTCTTTCTGTACTTACTCGCCAGTTCCTTTGCGGCCTGTACCCGGTTTTCCATATCCATAACATTCTGCAGGTTTTCAAACAGTTCCGGCTTGATTTGTGCGGTAATGTCTTTTTTCAGGTCTTCATATTTCATTTTTGTATTGCTGCGTAGCCGATTCACAGTTTCCTCCAGAGAATTAAGGGTTTCTCCAGCCCCTGCTTTATATTCCTCCAGTGTCTGATTAATCTTCTTTTGTACTTCCTCAGCCTCTTTTACTGCCAGCTCCAGATACTGCAATAGATGTTTGACATTCAATGCCGTCTTTACGGAGCTTATGAGGTCAATCATAAAGACAATGGTTACCACGGCCACTACCCCTGTGAGCCAGGCGTAAGATATGCCATGTAGCCAGGAAGAAACCGGCGCATGAATAAACTGCACCAGCAGTATGGTAAATGCCCCCCAGGTCAGAGAGGATTCCAGGCAGATATAGCCTTTCACGTTCCATTTCTTATGACTGTAATCCCAATACCGAACATGAAACATTCTTTCCATTAGCGCGCCTGTAACGTATTCCAGCAACGTAGCGCCCAACATGCCCACCAGGAACATCATCGGAAAGTTTCCCTTAAAAGGCCAGGCTGCCGCCAGCATGACCAGAGCCCCACAACCATAAATGGGAAGCCAGGGACCATGCATAAACCCTCTGTTTGTCAGTTTCTTTGTCACAATAGAGACATAGGTAGATTCAAAACACCACCCGATGATACAGTACAGGTAGAAATAGCTCAGAATATATACAAATTCTTCCATCCGGCACCTCATTTCTTTTCCCGGGTCCTCCCAGACGCCGACACTGTTCGTTTCATTATAATACAAGTTCCTTATTATGTCCATGTTTTAGTGCTCCACCTACCCACAAGAAACACATTGACACAGGTCTCCTATCTGATAAAATAGAATCTATATGATAAAAGAAAGGAGCAGATTATGTCAAAGGCATATGACTATGTTATTGTAGGTGCCGGCCTGTTTGGTGCTGTTTTTGCCCACGAAGCTGTCAAACGAGGAAAATGTTGTCTTGTGCTGGATAGAAGGAATCACATTGGGGGGAATATATACACCCAGGAAATGGAAGGCATCCAGGTTCACATGTATGGTGCCCACATCTTTCACACCAATAACGAGGCCATTTGGAACTACATGAGTAATTTCACCCGTTTTAATCGCTTCACAAATTCCCCGGTGGCCCGCTACAAAGATCATCTGTTTAACCTGCCCTTCAACATGAATACCTTTTATCAGCTCTGGGGGACTATAACCCCTGAAGAAGCCAGAAAAAAAATTCAGTCTCAAATCGAAGAAAGTGGTATCACCAGCGCTACCAATCTGGAAGAGCAGGCCATCCGACTGGTGGGACGTGACATCTATGAAACGCTGGTTAAAGGGTATACGGAAAAGCAATGGGGCCAGAAGGCCACTGATTTGCCCAGCTTTATTATCAAGCGCCTGCCTATCCGCTTTACCTTTGATAACAACTATTTCAATGATCGTTTCCAGGGAATACCTGAGGGGGGCTATACCGCCATTGCCGCCCGCATGCTGGAAGGAAGTGAGATTCGCCTTAACACGGACTTTTTTTCCGCACCAGAAATGTATAAGTCCATGGGGCACAAACTGGTCTATACCGGTATGATCGACGAATATTTTCATTACTGCTATGGCCCCCTGGCCTACCGTTCCCTGCGGTTTGAAACAGAAATACTGGATACGGATAATTTCCAGGGAAACGCAGTAGTGAATTACACCGAGTATGAAATTCCCTATACAAGAATCATTGAACATAAACATTTTGAATTTGGAACACAGCCCAAAACCGTGGTAACGAAAGAATACCCCAGCGATTGGAAACCGGGAGATGAGCCCTACTATCCCGTAAATAATGATGTGAATAATACCCTGTTTGCCCGGTATAAAGCCCTAGCAGAGCAGGAAGAACACGTGCTTTTTGGCGGTCGCCTAGGTTCATACCGATACTATGACATGCACCAGGTCGTAGGAGAAGCTTTAGCTGCAGTGAAAAAAGAATTCGGCTCACTTTAGGAGGTCCTTCGTGCAGACAATTGATCAGGTAACAGCCATTAGCCCCATTTTTCCTTTTTTTCATGAAATTCTTAATCTTTACCTGGAATGGGATGGCGAGGCCGTTACAAGAATTAATCTTGGAGGCGAGCATGTGCCCATTTCTCAGATTTCCCGGGAAACGCCCCCGCTTATCAAGGAAGCCAAAGCGCAACTGGCCGCATACCTGAACGGACAGCTACAGGAACTTACTTTTCCTGCAAAATTTTTGCAGGGAACACCTTTTCAAAGAGAGGTCTGGAATGCTCTTTTACAAATCCCCTATGGGCAGACCTGGTCCTATCAGGAACTGGCGGCTTCTATCGCCCATCCCAATGCCATCCGGGCTGTGGGAAATGCCCTGCGGGTCAACCCCCTGCCCTTACGTTACCCCTGTCACCGAATCATTCACAAAGATAAAACATTAGGCGGCTTCGGAGGTGCAAGTCCTGCCCTGGCTGCATATAAATACTATTTATTGTCTTTGGAACAGCAGAGTTTATCTAATATACAGACTTTATTGCCAGAATGAACAGATGCCTATCACAGCAGAAAGGGCTCCCGTAAGTTGAATACCTAAGTTCAACTTGCAGGAGCCCTTCTTTTATGCTTTTTATTTTCCCTCCGGATCAAGGGCATCTCTTAATGCATCCCCCACAAAATTGATGCTGACCACCAGGAGGACAATTAACACCCCTGCCGGAACCCAGATCCAAGGCTTTGAAGTCAGTACCGTAATGGACTGCGCACCATTGAGCATATTGCCCAAACTGGCCTGCGGAGACTGGATTCCCATACCCAGAAAGCTAAGTGCCGCCTCATCCAGCATGGATAATGCCGCCACAGATGTGGCATACACCAGAACTGGCGCCATGGTATTTGGCAAGATCTCTGAAAACAAAATGTAAACTTTGGACATGCCTGCCACTTTATCTGCCTGTACATAGGTACTTTCTCTCAGGGAGAGCACATTTCCCCTGACAAGTCTGGCCACACCTGGCCAATCTACAAATCCCAGAATCAAAATGATATTCCAAAATCCCGGCCCAAAAATAGCTGCGGCCACCAGAACCAGCAAAATATAGGGAAAGGCCATGACCACATCCGTTATTCTCATAATGATCATGTCCACCCAGCCCCCAAAGTACCCGGAAATTAACCCCAGGGTCACACCAATGGCGGTGGAGACCAGTGTTGTAATTAACCCCACTGCCAAAGATACTCTGGTACCATATAACAAACGGGTAAAAATATCCCTTCCTATCTGGTCTGTCCCCAGCCAGTGTTCTGCGGAAGGTGGTTTGCTGAAAGACCCGGAAATCTGGGCCGGATCGTAGGGAGTAAGAAAAGGAGCCAGAATTGCCAGAAGAATGACCACTCCCAGGAAAACCAGACTGATTACGCCCAATTTATGTCGAAGAAATCGCTTCCAGACAGGATGTTCTTTTCTCATGCTTTCCTCCTGTCATATCGAATAGTCGGATCCACCAGTGCATAAAGAATATCCGTTAAGATATTTGCTGCCAGGACCACCACCGCCGACATCAGACACACCCCCATAATCACCGGATAATCTCTGTTAAGGATGGCACTCATGGTCACCAGACCAAGCCCCGGCCAACTAAAAATCTGTTCAACAATTATGGCCCCTCCAAAAACCATTGGAATCTGCAGGCCAAATATGGTCACAATGGGAAGGAGCGCATTTCGAAAAGCGTGAATATTAATAAGCCTAAAGCGACTAATCCCTCTGGATTTTGCTGTGCGCAGATAGTCTTTTTCCAAAATTTCCAATACAGCACTACGAATATAGCGAATGTTTGTCCCGGCCATGGATAGAGAGAGGACCAGAACCGGCATGACCATGTGCCTGACCACATCCAACCAGTTCCCTGCTTTCCCAAGTTCTGTCATTCCGCTGGAAGGAAGCCATCCCAAATGGATGGTAAAGATAAAAATAAATAGTAGTGCCAGAAAAAAGCTGGGGATACTGGATCCCAGAAAAGAAAGTGTCACAATGAGGTAGTCCCTTTTTTGGTATTTATGAACTGCGCTGTAAATCCCCGCAGGAATGGACATCAAAAAACTGACCAGCATGGACGACCCCATTAACAACAGCGTAGGCTTTAGATTTCCGAAAATAATCTGCACCACCGGTAGTTTGCTTTTCATGGAATACCCCATATTTCCCTGCATCAGATTTTTCAGCCAGATAAAATATTGAATAAAAACTGGCTGGTCAAGCCCCAGCTGCACTTTTTGTGCCTCCAGTGCCTCCTCAGATATGCGTGATCCCTGTAAAATAGCCAGTGGACTTCCAATCAGCGTCATAATCAAAAAATCCACTATGGTAATCCCAAGCAACACCGGAATGGCTATAGCGATTCGTTTTGCAATGTATTTTCCCATGTTCTTCCTCTCTCCTCCGGGGGTATGACACAAGCATACTTATGATCACTATTTTCCATTTGAACAAATGCAGGTTCCCTCTGCTTACAGACCTCTCTGGCATATGGACATCTTGTATGGAAGGGACATCCGGATGGGATTTCCTGATTAGAAGGAATTTCTCCTTGTAAAAACACGTGTCTGCTGCCCCTCTTTGCAGGATCTGCAGGCAATACGGCACCAAAAAGAGCCTGTGTATATGGGTGACAGGGTGCTGTATACACCTGGTCAGCATCCCCAATTTCTACAATTTTCCCTAGGTACATCACTGCAATTCTGTGACTGACATAATGCACTGCATCCAGACCGTGCCCAATAAATAGATAGGAAATGCCCAACTCTTTTTGAATGTCTCGCAAAAGGTTCAAAATCTGCGCCTGAATAGAAACATCCAGCGCACTGACCGGTTCATCACAAATGATCACTCTCGGGTTAAGGGATAACGCCCTGGCAATGCCTATGCGCTGCCGCTGCCCTCCGGAAAAAGCAAAGGGATACCGCTCTCTTGCTGTAATGGGAATTCCCACCATCTGTAGCAGTTCGTCGATTCTGGTATCCACATCGGATTTGGTACAAATGCCATGATACAGCATAGGCGCAGCCAGAATGTCTCTTATTTTTTTTCGGGGATTAAGGGAAGCATATACATCCTGAAAAATCATCTGAATTTCCGTATGCTGCAATACGGTATCCATCTCCCCCGCCGATGGTTCTTCCAAACCGGCAAGCAATTTTCCTATTGTAGATTTTCCACAACCGGATTCTCCTACCAGTCCCAATGTCTCCCCCTCTTCAATGGAGAAAGAGACCCCATCCACCGCATGAATCCACTGCCTTTTTCCAAGTGCTCTGCCACCCGGGTAATATTTCTTTAATTGTTCCACACGAATCAATGTCTGTTTCCCGCTCATGCCCGCTCTCCTATTTCCGGATATCTTTCACAGCGAACCAAATGGTCTTCTCCGCAGATTTGCAAGGCCTGTTCCCTGTCACATTGTCCAGCCTTGTAATACCTGCATCGATTGGAAAAACGACATCCCAAAATGGCATCATAATCCTCCGGAACCAGCCCCTCAATAGCTGCCAATCTCTTGCTCCGATCCTTTACCACCGATGGGATCGCCTGTAGCAGAGCACGGGTATAGGGATGCTGAGGCGAATGAAACAACGCCTCCACGCTCGCCTCTTCTACAATCTGTCCTGCATACATGACCATGACCCGGTCCGCCATTTCTGCCACCACTCCCATGTCATGGGTTACCATCAGCATAGAAAGGTTCTTCTCCTTCTGCTCTTTTTTCAGTAAAGACAAAATCTGCGCCTGAATGGTCACGTCCAATGCCGTAGTTGGCTCATCTGCAATTAAAATCCGGGGATCGCAAGCAAGGGCCATGGCAATCATGACCCTTTGCTTCATTCCCCCGGACAATGTATGTGCATATTTTTTCATGACCTCAACAGGATTGGCAAGGCCCACCTCTTTTAGCAACACCATTCCCCGCTGACGACTTTCTCTCCGTGACAATACCATATGTTGGCGAATAGTCTCCGTTAACTGATACCCAATGGTCAGAACAGGATTCAGTCCTGTCATCACATTTTGGAAAATCATGGCAATATCTTTTCCACGGATCTCATTCATCTGCCGGTCAGAAAGCCTTAACAAATCCCTTCCGGCATAGGAAATCTCTCCCGACAACACCCTTCCGTTTGCCGGGAGAATTCCCAGGATGGTAAGGGCCGTGACCGTTTTTCCGGAACCAGATTCTCCTACAACGGCCAGGACCTCTCCCTCCTGCAGAGAAAAGGAAATATCCTCCACCCTGCGTTTCATTTTCTTTCCGTCTGCAAATGCAACGGAAACCTGCTTAACCTCTAAAACAGATGGCATTATTTTATATTCCAATCTTCCACATTAATAAAGGTTCCATAAACATTGGGGCTGGCATTTTCCAGTCGATTGCTTACCGCCCCCAGTGCACTGATGATATAAGCACTCATCATGGGAACATCCTCCTGCACGGTCAAATCTATGGTCTTATATAACGCCTGAATTTCAGTCACATCACTGGTGCTCTGTGTTCCGGCAAGTGCTTCAGTAATGGTGTCGTTTACATATCCTGTCCATCCATCCGCAGATAACAGCCAGTTAATATCCGGATATGGATCTACCGGGGCATACGTATACTGCACGGCAAGGATATCATAGTCCTTTGTTCCTGCTTTATCAAGCAATGAAGCAATATCCACGCTCCTTACCTCTACATTCAGTCCGATTTCCTTCCACTGTGCCACATAATAATCAGCCACCTGGGTGAAAGTGGTATCCCCACTGTTTACATAAAATGTGATCGACTTTGAGGTATCATATCCATCAGCTACCGCCTCCTCTACAAGGGCTTTCGCCTTATCCGGGTCATAGGAAACAGGTACCACTTCATCAGAATAGAACGGGCTTGCTGATGACAAAAATCCATCTACAACTTCTCCATTTCCATTTAAAACGCCTTCCAGAATGGTCTCTCTGTCAATACCATACAGCATGGCCTGGCGGATCCTGGCATCTGTAATGGAAGTGGTATTAAAGAAAATGGACTGGTTGGTTACCGGAGAACCATATACAGCTGTCACATTATCCAGTGCCTCCACATTGGCATAATCCTCATTTAAAATGACACCGGTTGTCTGCTGTACCAGGTCAATTTCTCCTGATTGCAGACCTGTGTATAATTGTGCAGAGGTCAGCACTTTAAAATTCAGCTTTTCAATATTGGGTGTTCCCTTCCAGTAGCTGGTATTCGCCGTAAAACTCATATAATGCTGCAGATCATACTCTGTAAGAATGTAGGGACCACTGACTACTGTGGGACTGCTGAACCACTCGTACGATGCCAGTTCGCTATCTTCCACATTTTCCAGAACATGCTTAGGCAGAGTAAGGATGTAACGACCATAAGTGTTTTCAAATGTGGTCAGAGCCATTTCGTACTTCGTGGTAAACTCTACCGTTTTGTCATCAATCGCTTTAACGCCTTCTGCTTCCGTGGCACCATCCGGCAGGTAACCATCATCGCCAAAGCCCTCAAAAGCATACAGGGCCATATTCACATTGCCAAGGGTTTTGCTACCCAGCTTAAGCACAGTAAAGACCACATCCTCTGCAGTAATGGGTTCTCCATCAGACCAGGTAGCATCTGGATCAATGTTCACTGTAAAATGGATATTATCTTCTGTGGTAATAGAAGTGGCCAGCTGCCCTTGGAATTCCAAATCGCTGTCCAGCTCCACAAGGGGCAAAAATTCCAGGCCAAGAGAATATTTCAAAATTTCTGTGGCATCCATCAGCAACGGGTTCACACTGCTCCATGTATCTGTTGTTCCTATGTTGACAATGCTCTCCTCTTCTGTTGCAGCCGTTGTAGTGGAGGCAGTGGTTTCCTCTGTCTCTCCACTTTTTGCACATCCAATTGGCAGAACGCCCATAGCCAGCGCCAATAATACTGCCAGACCTTTTCTTTTTTTCATATGCTCCTCCTTCAATATGTATATATGTGTCCGGTCCTCCCCGGCATATGCATATATGTCATATTTGTTTTGTATGCTATATATTAGGCCTCCTAAATGGGTTTGTCAAGCCTTTCTCAAAAAACTGCCACCAAAAACCAACAGAACTCTATTCTGCAGCGTCTTTGGTGGCAGTTTATTTCCATATACAGCCGGCTCTATTCAGTGCGAGCCTACTTTTCCAATGACAACACCAATGGTTTTCAGCAAGATCTGCAAATCCAGCTTAAGGCTCCAATTGTTAATGTACTCTAAGTCCAGGCGGACCACTTCCTCAAAATCTGTAATGTTACTTCTGCCACTGACCTGCCACATACCCGTGATACCTGGCTTTAGCAAAAGTCTTTTCTTGTGATGATACTCATATTGTTTGAACTCATCCTCCGTGGGGGGCCTTGTTCCAACCATACTCATATCACCAGTAAGAACATTAAAAAACTGTGGAAACTCATCCAGGCTGGTATCGCGCAGAAACTTTCCCACCTTTGTGATTCTGGGATCGTTTGTCATTTTAAACATCAGTCCATTCATTTCATTTTGGGCCATCAGCTCTTTTTTTCGTTCCTCTGCATCCACATACATGGACCGGATTTTGTAAATCTTAAAAATTCTACCATTTTTCCCCACCCGGTTCTGCGAGAAGAAGAGAGGTCCGGGGGATTCCAATTTCAACGGAATGGCAATAAAGGGCAACATAATTCCCAACAGCAATAACCCAAACAGAGAACACACAATATCTGTAACCCGTTTAACCAGCAACTTGTTCCAGTCAAAGAAGCGGGTAGCAAAGGTAATCACATTAAAGCCCGCCAGATTGGTGATCATTCGATTATAGCCTGTATAACTGTCAAGCATGTTAATGTTCAGATGAACCGCAATGCCCATTTCTTCCAGATCATCCATCATTTTTTGCAGCACTTCTTTCTCCATATAGGGAATATGGAAGAACGCTTCGTCCACTGCATTCCTGCAGGCATAATCCTGCAAAGAGGCTACCCCCGCTACGACCGGCACCCCCTCAATTTCCCGGCCAGTCCAATCTGCATCAATAAGGGCAATGCCCACCAGCCGCTGATCCCATGAAGCGTTTTTTAAAAATTGTCGGACGCAATCCTCTACTCTGTCTGTACTGGTTACCATCAAGATATATGTCCCACTATGTCTGGCAGAGAAAAAGCGCAAAATAATCCGACGAATCAGCTGATGCACCAGAAAAGTAATCAAAATATAGAGGATAATAAAGGAAAACAAAACACCTCTGGAGAAATTGGTAACTTTGAAGGCCACCAAAAGGAGGGTAATGGCAATCAGAATCAGACTGCCAAAACGCACTCTCTGGACAAACGCATCCCACGCTTTCAAATCCATCAGAATTTCTTCTCTGGAATTGAAAAAAAATGTAATAATATATGCCACCAGCACAATCATAAAATATTTATGGATTTCATCCCAGGAGAACGGCATCCCTCTGTCGCTGATATCCTCCCACAACCATGTGCTAAAAACAAAAGTTACATACAGCAATATGCCATCCAGAATAAACAAAAGAATATTCTGTCCCTTTTGATTCTTTATTTCCATACAGCTGTGCCCCCTTTAATCCATTTTATTCTTCGATTGCTGCATGATCCATCACATAGCTTAAGGCTATATCCATATTCACTGCTTCCTGAAGGGATTCTTCATCATAGGCTTCTATCAGCGCATCCACGGAACTATAGCCGTAATAGCTGGCTATGGACTCCTGTACCTCTGTCAGTTCCTCATCACTAAGAGAAATCCCCTCCTGATCAATGATGGCTTCTGCAATAAGTGTACGTAACAGGTATGCCTCTATGCTACTCTGCACTTCTGCTTCAAATTCTTCAAATGTATACCCATAGTAACTGGAAACAAGTTCTTCCAATGTCATACCAAAGTACCCGGAGGCCACGGAATCATAATAGGCAATTTCACTTTGCAGTAAATCAGTAAGGGTCTTTTCAGGATATGACTTAACTTCTGTAATCCCTTCCAGGGCCTCCCAGAGAAGCGCATCCCGCACGTCTTTTTCTTCATTGCTTCGGATATGGGCAATGTAGGCATCTGCTGTAGTATACACCTCTCCACTCAGTTCGCTGATTGCATCATCTGATACATCTGCCTCCGAAATAGCCGAAATGGTCACAGTAAACTGGCAATCCTTCCCGGCCAGATCTGTCGTGCTGTAATCTTCAGGGAAGGTCAAATTCAAGACCACCTCTTCCCCTATTGTTGCACCTACCAGTCCTTCCTCGAATCCGTCGATATAGGTGTCAGAGCCCAGGAACAATATGGCATCTGTAGCGCTGCCTCCATCAAATTCCTCTCCATCAATGGTCCCCACATAATCCATGGTCACCACATCCCCTAATTCTGCTGCACGGTCCGTCACATCCAGCATGTCCATTCCTGCACTATACAGATTGTATTTGACCATCAGCATCACATCTTCATCCGAAACGGCCAGATCTTCTGCGGAAAACGTCAGTCCATTATAGTCTCCAATGGAAATGTAATCGCTCCAGGGGCCATCAT
This sequence comes from uncultured Cuneatibacter sp., assembly GCA_964426655.1. Lineage (GTDB taxonomy): Bacteria > Bacillota > Clostridia > Lachnospirales > Lachnospiraceae > RGIG8306. The sequence continues at coordinate 153,273 of CAYRQT010000001.1, forward strand.
CCGGCAGAGTGTCTACATCCACTGTCTCTCTCTCTGTTGCTGTTTCTTCCGTCTCTTCTCCGGAAGATTCCGCTGTGGTGGTGTCTGTTTCATCCAGATCTCCCTTCAATTTCTCAATTGCAGAACATCCACTGATAAGACCGGCTGCAAGCAGCAGACTAAGGGCCAGGGTGCCCACACGCTTCATTTTGTACATGTTAACCTCTTTTCTTTGATTGCCGGACCGGACTAGAATTTATCCGGACGGGCTTCCCGTTTTCGCAGCTTTGCTTCTGTCAATGTCAATAACTCTCCTTCGTAATCTACCATTAACATCTCCCGGGGATCCATTTGATATACAGCCTTGATTTTTTGCCCTTCTGCTAATTTCATCCCTCTCACGCCCGCTGCCGTTTTTTTCTGCACCGGTATGTCCCCCAACATTGTACGCAGATAGGTTCTGCCATCGGAAATCAGTAACAGGTGTTTTTTTTCCGCCTCCTGGACAGCCGCCAGGAAATCCTGATCTCCCAGCTTTGTGGCAGCTACTGTCTTCTTTGTCACTTCAAATGCCGTTCCCGGCACCCGTTTTACCATCCCCTTTTCCGTTACAAAGAGGAACTCCCGATTTTCAAGATCATCCAAAGAACAAACCAGTCGAATATCATCCTGACTACTGTCAAAATTGCAAACATTGTCAATTGGTACACCTTTGTCTTTTGTTTTAGACAGAGGCAGTTCCTGGGCTCTTATCTGATGCAAAAATCCTTTTTGAGTAAAAACGCCAATTTTAGATGAACTCATGCAGGCAAAGACTGTCCGGTTTTCGGCAAGGATGGTTTCCATGTTTTTTTGATACAGTCCCATTTCCATGATTTTGATGTATCCAAAACGGTTGACTGCTACTACAACGGGAATGGCCTCCTGAGGGACTTCCTCATATACCGCCTCTGCCACGTCCCCCACCTTTGTTCGTCTGCTCAGCGCATATGCACGTCGAATATCCTCCAGATCCTGCTTAATTACCGCACGCATAGTATGTTCATCGTTCAGAATTTTCTCATATTTATGGATTTTCGTCAAGGTTTCCTGATAATCCTTTTCTAATGCCAGGATTTCCAGGCCAATCAGCCGGCTTAATCGCAAATCCAGAATGGCGCCTGCCTGCCTTTCCGTAAAATGGAGTTTCTGTGCCTGTTTTTTGCTTTTCTCCGATTTAAAGGTTATATCTGTGGTATCTCCCGTCATGAGACACCGTTTTGCTGTTTTCTGCTCCCGGCTTCCCCGAATCAGTTCTATTATGAGATCAATCAGGTCAACTGCCTGAATTAGGCCCTCCTGAACCTCTCTTTTGTCCTGTTCCCGGGCCAGAAGGGTTTTATATTTTCTGGTGTTTAGAGTAATCTGGAACTGTATGTTGTGGGAAAGGATCCGCTTAAGCCCCACCACTTCCGGCTTTCCGTCCACAATGGCCAGCATGTTCACACCAAATGTGTCTTCCAGCTTCGTTTTTCTGTAAAGCCCCTGTAAAATTTTTTCAGCATCTGCCCCTTTCCGCAGTTCCAGCACTATTTTAATGCCCTCTTTTGAAGACTGGTTAGAGATGTCCACGATATCCGGCAGCTTGCGTGTTTCAGCCAGATTCGCCACATCCGAAAGAAATTTCCCAATATTGACGCCCACCATTGTATAAGGAATTTCTGTAATAACAATTTTATCCTTATCGGTTTTTCTTTTGCCTTCTTCAATAACGGCCTTTCCCCGCAGCTTAATGCGCCCCCTGCCTGTTTCATATATTTCTAGCAGATCAGACTGATTAATCACCATCCCGCCGGTGGGAAAATCCGGTCCCTTAATAAACTGCATCAGATCCGCGGTACCCGCATGAGGATGATCCATCAGATACCGCATCCCCTCAATGACCTCCCCCAGATTATGGGGCGGAACGGACGTGGTCATGCCCACTGCAATTCCTTCAGCCCCATTGACCAGAAAATTAGGGACTCTCACAGGCAAAACTTCCGGCTCTTTCTCGGTTTCATCAAAGTTGGGGACAAAATCCACTACATCCTTGTCCAGATCAGCCAAATATACTTCCTGTGTAAACTTCTTCAGTCTGGCCTCTGTGTAACGCATGGCCGCAGCTCCGTCTCCTTCAATGGAACCAAAGTTGCCATGACCATCAATAAGAGCCATGCCTTTCTTAAAATCCTGGGACAGGACCACCAGAGCTTCATAGATAGAGCTGTCCCCATGGGGATGATACTTACCCATAGCATCGCCCACAATACGGGCAGACTTTCTATGTGGCTTATCTGCATTCAATCCCAGTTCATTCATGGCATACAGAACTCTTCTTTGAACCGGCTTTAAACCATCCCTCAGATCCGGTACAGCCCTGGCCGTAATGACAGACATGGAGTAATTGATGTAAGCCTGCTGCATTTCAGCAGAAAACTCTGTTGATATTATATTTTCGGGCATTCTTTCCTCCTGTTAAACATCCAGTTCTGCCTCATTGGCATGGTTGTAAATAAAAGCCCGGCGCGGCTCCACATCACTTCCCATCAACACCTCTGTTACTTCATTGGCCAGGCGGGCATCTTCGATTTTAACACATTTCAAATTTCTGGTTTCCGGATTCAGCGTAGTTTCCCACAACTGGGAAGCATCCATTTCCCCTAACCCCTTGTACCGCTGCAGCGTGAAATTTTTATGGGATTTCCGATATTTTTCCAAAGCTACGTCGTCATACAGATAAACTTCTTCCCCTCGGACAGGAATAGCCTTATACAGCGGGGGCATGGCAATATAAACATGCCCTTCATGAATGAGATCCGGCATGAAACGATAAAAAAAAGTCAACAGCAATGTGCTGATATGCGCTCCATCCACATCCGCATCTGCCATAATGATGATTTTATGATAGCGCAGTCTGGTTAGATCAAAATCGTTTCCGTATCCTTCAGAAAATCCACATCCAAAAGCCTGAACCATGGATTTTATTTCTGCATTAGCCAGTACCTTGTCCATACTGGCCTTCTCAACATTCAAGATTTTACCCCGAATGGGTAGGATTGCCTGGTAACGCCTGTCCCGGGCTGTTTTGGCAGATCCTCCTGCCGAGTCACCCTCTACGATAAATATTTCGCACTCTTCTGCTTTTCTGCTTTCGCAATTTGCCAATTTCCCGTTTCCGTCGAACGAAAACTTCTGTTTCCCCAGTAAATTGGACTTAGCTTTTTCCTCTGCTTTTCGTATTTTGGCCGACTTTTCTGCACAGCCAATCATCGCCTTTACCACTTCCACATTTCGGTCACAGAAAAGCTCCATCTGCTCCCCCACCACGGTGCTCACCGCCCGGGTGGCATCTGCGCTGCCCAGCTTTGTTTTCGTCTGTCCTTCAAAAAGCGGATCCGGATGCTTAATGGCCACAATGGCGGTCAGTCCGCAACGGGTATCCGACCCTGTAAAATTCACATCTTTTTCTTTCAATATGCCTAGTTCACGGGCATAGGAATTGATTATTTGCGTAAATTTACCCTTGAATCCGGTGAGATGGGTGCCTCCGTCAGAGGTGTAGATGGTATTGCAGTACCCGAGGATTTTTTCTTCAAAGGTATCCACAAACTGAAAAGCCACCTCAACCTCAATATTCTCACTGGTTCCTTTGAAAGTGACAATCTCATGCACGGGCGCCTTCCCTTTGTTTAGTTCTCTGACATAGGCGCCAATCCCCTCTTCCTCATGGAAGAGCACTTCCTCCTCCTCTCCTTTCCTGTGATTTATAAAGGTTATGGAAAGGCCAGGGTTTAAATAAGCCGTTTCATGCAGGCGACTTTTTATGGAGCCCGCATGAAATCTGGTTTTTTCAAATATCTCCATATCCGGAAGAAAACTAACGCTGGTTCCGGTCTTCTTAGTTCTGCCAATAACCGGGAGCAACCCATTTACCAGATCCACTGTGGGCTTTCCACGCTCATAAGCATCATAATAAATCTGTCCTTCCTGCATAATTTTTACTTCCAGGTATGCGGAAAGTGCATTTACCACGGAGCTTCCCACTCCATGCAGGCCTCCGCTGGTCTTATATGCCCCATTATCAAATTTTCCCCCCGCATGCAAAGTGGTAAACACCAGCCGTTCAGCCGGCACCCCTTTCTTATGCATGCCCACAGGAATGCCCCGGCCATTATCTGAGACCAGCGCAGAGCCATCCTCCTCCAAGGTCACCTCAATATGCGTGCAGTACCCTGCAAGATGCTCATCCACAGCATTATCCACAATTTCATATATCAGATGATTCAGCCCTGAGGTGGAGACGCTCCCTATATACATGCCCGGACGCTTTCTCACTGCCTCCAGGCCTTCCAGGACCGTAATGCTATCGGCATTATAGGTTGTCTGTGCCATGCTTACCTACCTCTCCAAATCCTTTCTTCCACCCGCCCCGTAAAAGCAGCGGATGATTTTCCAGATGGGCATGATCATTAAATCGCTCCAGGAAAAAAGCCTTTCGATCTGGATCATAGAGCAGCTCCGTTATTCCTGTGTTCTCCAGGTTCAGCCCAAAATGTCGAAGCCCCCCCATGGTCGAGCCAAAAAGTCCGGCCACTAAACTGCGAATCCATACGCCATGGGTAACAATGGCAATGGTTTCTCCACCTTCCTGCAGTATTTTCTCCAGAGCCGGTAGCCCCCGATCGAACACTTCCTGCCCGCACTCTCCCCCCGGGAACCGAATATCCTCTTTCATTTCCCGGATTTTGGTAAATATTTCCGGAAAATCCCTCAGATTATCTTCATCTGTTCTATTTTCCATTTTTCCAAAACTAATTTCCTGAAGTCCCTGACGGACTTTCACCTCTTTTTTTAAAAATCCACCCAAAATTTCTGCTGTCTCAATAGCCCGCGCCAGCGAACTGGCATAAATACTTTCAATCCCATACCGCTGCAGGCGCGCTCCCAAAAGAGCCGCCTGTTCCCGTCCTTCCCGGGACAGGCCTACATTAGCATTGCAAAGCTTAGAGTCCTGTCTTCCGTGCCTGATCAGATATACTCTCATTCTTTTCTACTCCTGCCGAAACTGAATTTCACCTGTTTCCGGATCCATGGATTCCAGAATAGCAAGGGACTCCAGCCGGATGCCTTTTTCCCGAATGCTGTCACCTCCATGCTGAAAACCTTTTTCAATCACAATACCAATGCCCTGAATAGAAGCACCTGCGCAATGGATCAAGTCGATCAGCCCATCCAAAGCACAGCCATTTGCTAGGAAATCGTCAATAATCAAGATTCTGTCCTCTGGAAGCAAAAACTTTTTGGATACGATGACGTCATAAACTTTCTTATGCGTGAATGATTCTATTTTGGTGCTGAATACTTCTCCTTCCAGATTAATGCTTTTGGCCTTCTTTGCAAATACCACCGGCACGCCGAAATATTGTGCTGTAATACAGGCAATGCCAATACCTGATGCCTCAATTGTCAAAATTTTATTCACCTCACTGTCCTTAAACAGACGATAAAATTCTTTTCCAATTTCATTAATCAGCGGAATATCCATTTGATGGTTAATGAAGCTATCCACTTTTAGTACATTTCCCGGCTTTACAATCCCGTCTTTTCGAATTCTCTCCTTTAGCAGTTCCATTTGCGCCTCCACACCTTTTTCTTCCTTTTATATCCCGGAATCTGTCTGAATTTTTTTCAGCTCTTCCGTTTCCTGACTCACACTGTTTTGAATGGCCTCATTAAGCTGGAACATACGCTCATCCAGCATATTTACCATATTAGCACACTCCTTCAGTTGCTCCTGGATATACTCCGGTGCATTCCCTTCAAATTTGTAATATATTTTGTGTTCCAGACTGGCCCAGAAATCCATGGCAATAGTACGAATCTGAATTTCCACCTTTGTTTCAATTGGCCCATCTGACAGATATATGGGCACCGAAACTACCATGTGATAACTTTTATAGCCGTTTGGCTTGGGATTTGCAATGTAATTTTTAATAATCAGCACTTTGACATCACTCTGACTGCTGATGATATCTGCGATCTGAAAAATATCCGCAGTAAAAGAACATATAATACGAATACCGGCAATATCGTGGATGTAACGCATCATATTTTCCACATTCACTTCATGTCCCTGCTTCTTTAGTTTTTTAACAATGCTTTCCGGTGTCTTGATCCGGGATTTCACATGTTCGATGGGATTATAATTATGCACATGTAAAAATTCCTGATTCAAAATCTCAATTTTAGTATTAATTTCTTTCAATGCAGAATTGTAAAGAAACATCACCGTTTTCCACTCGTCGATACCAGAATATTTTTTCGGTAATTTCACAATGGCCTCCTTGCACGCCCTTTGACTCTATAACTTAGTCAGTATAACATAAAAAATACAGCCATGCGATAGGTATGTAGGAAATTTCACCGTTTGTTCCGGAAATACGAGGTTTTCAGCTGGTTTTCTCTCTCCAACTCATTGACTTGTGCTCTACCCTGTGTTATATACTAATTATATAGTAGGAACAGTTACTAATTTTAGAAAGGACCAATATGGGAATTACCAAATACAGCCGTCAGAGACAGGCTATTCTGGATTTTCTGAAAACAAGGGAGGACCATCCCACCGCAGATATCATTTATTATCATCTAAGGAAGGACTATCCCAACATTAGTCTGGGAACTGTTTATCGGAATCTTGGCCAGTTGGCCGCTCAGGGCGAGATCAGCAAACTTTCATACGGCGATGGTGCAGATCATTTTGATTATGCGTCTTCCGACCATATTCATGTGATTTGCCAATCCTGCGGGAAAATCGCAGACGTATATACGCCTGCTCAGGATGTCTTTGCAAAAGAGGTTGCTTCTCAATATGATGGCGAGATTGAACGGCAGCAGCTCTTTTTTTTCGGCACATGTTCAGTCTGTCAACGTAAAGGCAACTCACCTCAAAAATCTTCCAAGTAACTTATCATAATGCCTCTTCAAAAGCCCGGTACGTCCGTACCTGGGCTTTTATTTTTTCTTTCTAAAACTTTACATTCTACATCTTGACCAATAAATATTTATGATGTATTATCTAATTATCAAGACATAGTTTTTAATACTACTTATAACATTGTTCAGGAGGTGTCATATGCGTTTCCACATTAAGGATCCCGGTAGTGCCATCACTCATTTTATAGCCATGTTAATGTCCATCCTGGCTGCAACGCCTCTGTTAGTTCGGGCCGCTTCCCAACCAGACTGGGTGCATCTGCTTTCATTAAGTATTTTTGTCTGCAGTATGATTCTACTGTATGGAGCCAGCACCACCTACCATACCTTTGACATTAATCCCACCATCAATAAAGTGCTTCGAAAACTAGACCATGCAATGATTTTTGTACTGATTGCCGGAACATATACGCCCATCTGTCTGGTGGTATTAAAGGGGCCAACGGGATACCGTCTGCTAGCGTTGATCTGGGGCATTGCTCTTATAGGCATTGGAATTAAACTATTCTGGATTACATGCCCCAAATGGTTTTCCTCCATTCTGTATATCGGTATGGGATGGTTATGTGTACTGGCCTTTTCTCCACTCCTAAACGCTCTGCCTAAAGCAGCATTTGGCTGGTTGCTGGCAGGAGGAATCATTTATACCATCGGCGGGGTCATTTATGCATTAAAGCTCCCCTTATTTAACAAGAAACATCAGCAATTTGGTAGCCATGAAATTTTCCACCTGTTCGTCATGGCTGGCAGTCTTTGCCATTTCATTCTAATGTTCCGTTATATAGCACAATTCCCTCTAAATCCCTAAAAAAAGGGCTGCCTCCCATCTAAAAATACGGGTGGCAGCCTTTTCATTTTACAATAAAAATATCTATTCGAAATAATTCCATAAATGCCGTGCCAAATGTATGCCTTCATAAACAGTGGCACTGATTATTACACTGACAACCATCCATGCCTGTATGCCCATATCATACTCCTTTCTGTAACCCAAACCTGACTGCATCATCTCTTTGTGAGGAAAGTATAGCCTTTTTACTGTACAATAAAACGGACCGCTGTTTTTCAAAAAGAAAGTTTATTCCTTTCTCTTGCTTTTCTCCTCGTAAACAGAGTATGATATTCCTATTCTGTCTCATATCTTCTGCAGCAAAGGAGCATTATGGAACTTACTTTAGAAACTTTTCTTGTGATATGTCCTCTGGTTTTTTTAGCCGGCGTAGTGGATGCTGTCGGAGGGGGTGGCGGTCTGATTTCTCTTCCTGCATATCTGATTGCCGGCGTTCCCACCCATTTTGCCATTGCCACAAATAAACTTTCTTCTTCCTGCGGCACCGCCCTGACCACGATACGTTTCATCCGAAATAAGCTGGTAGACTTTAAGCTGGCCATTCCCGGTGTAATCGCTGCCATGATCGGCTCTGCTCTCGGTGCCAGGCTTTCTCTCTTTATTTCAGAAAAAATACTCTCCTATCTTCTTATGGGCGTACTACCATTAGCTGCCCTACTGGTAATGAACAAAAAATTATTTTCTGATCGGCCTGATGCCCCGGATAGCTATCATTTCCACCAGCACGTTATCCTTTTTATTTCAGCTTTTTGTATCGGCGTATATGATGGTTTGTATGGACCGGGTACGGGAACATTTCTAATAATTGCCTTTACCGTTTTTGGCCGCCTCCCTGTACGAAAATCCAATGGGCAGGCAAAGATCATTAATCTGACCACCAATGTCACCGCCCTGGCGGTTTTCCTTCTTCATGGACAGGTGCTTTTGCTGCTTGGTGCAGTTGCCGCCATCTGCAATATGGCAGGCGGATATCTTGGAGCCGGCCTTGCAATGCGTAAAAATGTGGCTTTTATACGGCTCAGTATTTTGTTCGTTTTTATCTTATTGGCCGTCCGCCTATATTTATCTTGACAAATTAAGCTGCATGCTGTATTTTAAAACATGTATCAACTCTTTTCTTACTTTAATTAAGAATAATGAATTTCAACAAAATCGATTGAGACAAAGACGTTTCTAACTGCATTTTCGCAACTAGAAACGCCTTTTTGAATTCTCGCAGAATACATATTGGAGGAAACAGGTATATGATTAAACTGGTGAATGTGAACAAAAGCTTCGGTGATCTTCATGTATTGAAAGATGTCAATCTTGAAGTAGGTACCGGAGAGAAGCTGGTTATTATCGGCCCTTCCGGGTCCGGAAAATCTACCACTGTTCGCTGCATGAACTTTTTAGAGCAGCCAAGCAGCGGTCAGGTGTATCTGGACGGCCAGCTACTTACCCACAAAAACAAAGTGAAGCTGGTTCGTGAAACCACAAGCATGGTTTTTCAACAATTCAATCTGTATCCTCACATGAATGTATTAAGGAATCTTACCCTGGCCCCCACAAAGCTCCATCACAAGTCAAAAAAAGAAGCTGAGGAGCTGGCATATCACTACCTGGATGTGGTAGGCCTGCGAGACAAAGCCCACGTGTATCCTTCCACCCTTTCAGGGGGGCAACAACAAAGAATTGCCATTGCCAGAGCCCTCTGTGCGCAGACTAAAATCATTCTTTTTGATGAACCGACCTCTGCACTGGACCCGGAAACAATCCAGGAAGTACTGGATGTTATGATTAAACTGGCAAAGGAAAGTATCACCATGGTGGTTGTCACCCATGAAATGGGCTTTGCGCGTCAGGTGGCAGATCGGGTTGTATTTATGGACGATGGACGTATCATTGAAGAGGGAACTCCCGAGCACTTCTTTACCAATCCCCAGAACGAACGGGTGAAACAGTTCTTAGGTAAGATCATCCGATAATTTGTTATCCAGGCTTCTATAGGAAGCTTTGATATAAATCCAAATTGAAAAACAGGAGGACGTATATTATGAAAAAATGGAAATTAACCACAGTCGCCATGACTGCCATGGTGCTTGCTGCTGGTGTGGCCACTGGCTGCTCCAGCTCATCTAATGATTCTACTACCGCTGCAGAAACCACCACTGCTGCTGCAGAGGAAACCACCACTGCTTCTGAAACAGAAGAAACAACCGAGGCTCTTTCCGAAGATGTCCAGGCCATTATTGACCGTGGAGTCCTTCATGTAGGTGTTAAAAATGCGGTAATCGGGTTCGGTTATGAGGATCCCCTTACTGGTGAATACAGCGGTATGGAAATCTCCATTGCTCAGAAAATTGCTGATACTCTGGGGGTTGATGTGGAATTTACTCCCGTTACAGCTGCTACACGTACAGAACTTCTGGACGCCGGTGACATCGACATGGTTCTGGCCACCTTTACCATTACCGATGAGCGTAAGGAAAGCTGGGATTTCTCCACACCTTATTACACCGATCATGTAACCGTTTTGGTTGAAGACTCCAGCGGCATTTCCACTTTGGCTGACCTGGAAGGAAAACTGGTTGGCGTTTCTTCAGGATCAACTTCTGCCAAATCTCTTGTACAGGCCATGATTGACGCTGGTATAATTGACGGTTCCAATTTCAATGCAGAAACCTTTGATCCTGCGACCTGGACCGAAGGCGTTTCCTTCCAGCAGTATGATGACTATCCCAGCATTTCCGTTGCATTAAGTGCCGGGGAGGTAGACGCATTCTGTGTAGATAAGTCTATTCTGGCTGTTTATAACACAGAAGGTCGTTCTTACATTGATGCAGAATTTGCCCCTCAGGACTATGGTGTAGCTACTAAGAAAGGTTCCGGGCTGTCTGCTTATGTGGATAATCTTATCACCACCTGGCTGGAAGACGGTACCATTCAGGGCTTCATTGATGAGAACAACCTGCAGTAATTTCTGCACTTTCCTGAAAATGTAACCATGTAAGGAGGAAGAAACATGTCTGGACTTTTTTCGCAACGAGCCTGGGAAAAGGTATGGACCTACCGGGGAACATTCTGGCTAGGTCTCTCCAACACCCTGGAGACCGCTTTCCTTGCCATCTTTTTAGGACTGGCTTTGGGTATCGTTTTTGGATTATCTGCCACTAGCGGCAAAAAGCCTCTGCAGGTAATTGCCCGTATCTATGTGGAATTCATACAAAATACCCCTTTGCTTCTCCAGGTATGTTTCTTCTATTATGCCCTGGCATTCTCAGGCAACAGCATTGGTATAATTCCTACCGGTATTGTTGCCCTGGGAATTTACCATGGGGCTTATATGTCTGAAGTAATACGGGCTGGTATTCAGGCCATTCCCAGCGGCCAGTTCGAGGCAGCCCGCTCTCAGGGCTTTGGATACATCGGCCGAATGTACTATATTATTCTTCCCCAAAGCATTAAGATCATTTTACCACCCATGGTAAATCAGTTGGTAAACCTGATCAAGAACACCTCCTGTCTGTACATCATTCGAGGATCAGATCTGATTGTTACCGGCGAAAATACCGGTGGTGCCTATGGACCGGCATACATTATATGTGGTGTGTTATTCTTCGTCATGTGTTTCCCTCTCTCCAAATTTGCCGGAATCTGGGAAGCTAACCTGAAAAAGCGGGACAGCCGGGGAACCCTGCAAAAAGCTGTTCTGGAAGCTGAAAAGGAGGGGGTATAAATAATGTCTGATTTTTGGGAAAGCCTTTCCATCCTTCAACAACCTGCCATTCTGTTGTATCTTGCTAAAGGAGTGGCCTTTACTTTGATTATTTCCGTTATTGCCGTCATATTTGGAATCGTCATTGGTTCAATTCTTGCCATGGTGCGAAATTATTGCACCAACGGGCCGATTCGAATTTTGGGATGGCTCTCAACGATATATATAGAAATCTTTCGGAACACGCCTTTGCTTCTTTGGATTTTTATTTGCCTGGTTTTTCTTCCCTTCCCCCACGGCCTGGCTAAACCTATGTTTGGACTGACCACAGTAGAAGTGAAGCTGTTGTACAAAGCAGCTCTCGCCCTGATCCTTTTTACCTCCTCAGTTATTGCCGAAATTATTCGGGGTGGACTAAACGGTGTTCAGCATGGTCAGTTCGAAGCCGGTCATTCCCAAGGATTCAATATTGTTCAGATCATGATTTATATCGTCTTGCCACAGGCCTATAAAAGTGTTGTTCCTACTCTGCTAAGTCAGGTTATCACTACCATTAAAGACTCCTCGTATCTGGCTAATGTGGCTACCATTGAACTGATGGCTCGAACCAAAAAGATTCTCAGTACAGCAAATCGATTCAAGGAATCTGGTAGCATCACTGTATCCGATGTCTTTGTCCTTCTGGGCAGTGCCTTCGTGATTTATTTCATAATCAACTACACTTTAAGCTGCATTGTCCGCTCTATGCAAAAGGAAAAGAAAAGAAAACCTCAGACCGCTACAGCTCCTGCTTCTGCAGGTAATCCATAAAGGAGTTATATCATGGAAAAGTATGTCGTTACCATTTCACGCCAATTTGGAAGTCTTGGCCGTTCTATTGCCAAAAAGCTTTCTGAAAACTTGGGCGTTTATTTCATGGATCGTGACATTGTGGAAGCAACTGCCAAACGTCTTGGTCAGCCAGTTTCTATTGTCAGCGATGAAGAAGAAATCGCTTCTCCCGCTCTCTTTCAGCGCAAATATCCTTTGGGGACCGGTTTATCCACGCTGAAAGATGAAATTTTTCTTGTGCAAAAAAATATTATTGAAGACGAAGCGGAAAAAGAGTCTTGCATTATTGTGGGACGGTGTGCAGACAGCATTCTTGCTAATCATCCCCACCATCTTCACGTATATATTTATGCACCATTTGAAGCCCGCCTGCAAAATTGCACGCATCAGCTTCAAATGGATGAAAAAACCGCCCGGCGAATGATAAAAGAAGTGGATACGGCCCGCCACAATTACATCAAACGATATTGTCCTGAAGTAGAGGATGTGTTTACCCACAAAGATATTATGCTGGATAGCAGCCAGTTTGGAGTAGAAGGATGTGCAAGAATTCTCACGCAAATCGTCAGGGAAAAATTTGGAAGCGAATAAACCTGCCCCCCATTGGTATGCGAATGGTCAAATCCTCCATTGCTATACTTTTATGTTATTTGGTTTCCGCCTTACGGGGGGCTGACGGGATTGTTTTCTATTCCCAGCTGGCCGCACTGTGGTGTATACAGGTATATGTTAAGAATGCACATAAAATGGCCGTTCAACGCTTTAGTGGAACGGTCATTGGTGCGCTTTACGGTTTACTGGTCATCATTACCACTGCTTCAGAAAGTTCAATTATTACTACCTGGCGGGAATTTGTACATGCTCTCCTCATTGCATTGATGATTATTGTTGTCCTCTATACAACAGTACTTCTTAAGCGAAAGGAAGCTTCCTATTTTTCCTGTGTGGTCTTTCTTAGTATTGTGGTCAACCACCTTGGCGATCAGAATCCCTACTTGTTTGTATGGAATAGATTTCTGGATACTGTCATCGGCATTGCCATTGGTATGTTTGTGATGTGGTTTCATGTTCCAAAAGAACATCATCCGGAAATACTTTTTGTTTCTGGCCTGGATGACACCCTGCTTAATCCCCACTCTGCGCTTTCAGATTTTAGCCGCATTGAACTGAATCGCCTGCTGGATAAAGGCCTTCAATTCACCATAGCCACCACCAGAACGCCTGCTTCCCTTATGGAGCCGTTGGCTCCTGTTAAACTAAAACTTCCCGTTGTGGCCATGGATGGCGCCGTGCTATATGATATTAATGATAAAATGTACAAAAAAGCATATGTGCTGTCCCCCTATCGTGCACAACATATTCTTGAATGCGTG
>CAYRQT010000001.1:167026-174094 GCA_964426655.1 uncultured Cuneatibacter sp.
GACAGGGCCTCCCCATTTTTACAAATGTCATCATTGACGATATGCTGGTCATTTACTATGAAGATACGGATCACCCGGTCTACAACGATATCTTGCAAAAAATGCGCAAGTCCCCCTATCGTAATTATGTTAAACGTCCACTTCCTCCCGGGGAGGATGTGGTTTATTTTATGTTAGTTGACACATTAGAAGCCACTCAGGCTCTTTATCATTTATTTGAAGAAGAGGGAATAACAAAAGAAATCAAAATACTTCACTATCCCTCCACTGATTATCCCGGTTATTACTATTTAAAGCTATATAACCATAATGCCAGCAAAAACCACATGCTACGCTATTTACAGGAAGAATTGGGCCTGGACAAAATGGTCACTTTTGGTAGCATTCCTAACCAGTATGACTATTATATTGCGCCTGGAGACAATGACCGTATTATTAAAATCATGAAAAAGCAATTTGAAACCCCTAAATCTCTCCATTTGGCTAAAAAGAAATAAAAGGCGGCCGGACACAATCCCTATTCTGTGTCCGGCCGTTTCTCCGGGCAAAGATTTAATCTCGTCCCGGCTCTTTCTCATATACATTTTTCAGATGCGTGCCAATTTCCTCCATGCGCCTTCTTACATGAACGGGCTGAATAATTTCTACATCCTTTCCCAATCCAATTATCCACGCCAGAAATGCATCACTTAATGCCACATGTATCACCACTCTTAACCGACCATCCTGCATGGATTGTACCTGAATATTCTTTCCAAAACGATCCAGAAAAATACCCACAAAGGAGGGCGTACAGGCCAATACAATTCTGACTTCTTCACCTCCGAACATGCCAAACATTTTTTTTGCATATTTAGCCATATCCAGCCCTTCCAGAACGGCCTCCCCCTTTCTGGTAAGGTCTACAATTTGAGTATGCAGCATTTTATCCACCCTGTAGTGCCGAATATCTTCATTCTTTTCATCATATGCCACCAGGTAATAGTTTTCATCTCCCCAACATAGTGCCCACGGGCTCACCTGATACCACGCACCTCCCCTTTTAGGTACCAGTTCTTTCTCTTCATTCCACTGGCAATACTGGAACGTGATCTGTTTGTTTTCATTTAATGCCATATGTATGACATCCACTTCATAAAAAATCCGTTCATTTTGAGTTTTTGCCCGATCTGCCACAAAAACAAAACGATGAAGCTGTCTGGCTTCATATTCACTTAAAAATCCCTCTAATTTGTGAATCAGTTCTCTGGTTTTTTTCTCAGTTATAAATTTGGAAGACTGCACGGCATCAACCAGGATTTTCAATTCTGCCAGATCAAAAATCTTCTCTCCAACATAATAACCATGTTTTTTCCCATCCCTTTGATGAATGATATCCAAGCCATACTGCTGCAGCTGCTCCAAGTCATCATACAAACTTTTTCGTTCTGCTTCGACCCCATAAAGGGCCAACTGCCCCATGATTTGTTGCAGACTAAGTGTATGGGTCTCATCTGTTTTTTTCAGAAGAATATCCCTCAGATAAAGGAGCTTTAGCTTTTGATTTTTCCCTCTGGACATGTCTGTCTCCTATTCCGGGCGAGAAATGCGCTTTTTCAAAACATCCAGCAATTTTCCTGTTCTTAAATCCTGCTGTTCCAAAAGCAACACCCCCAGATCGGCTGCCCGTCTATATGTGGAAGGTGCAAGTCCTGATACATCTGCCATGGATACCAGAACAGGCACCCCTCTTCCGCCTCCAAAGCGTTGGGTCAGGGTGTGAATTTCATTTAGCGATGCTGTATTTGGCAATCCCGTCTTACAGGAAACAAATAGTGCTCTTGTTCTCTTTGTCATAATCACATCAATTTCGTTGACCGTATTGATCCACTCGCTCTCATCACCATTCCAGTCCACCACTACACTGATTTCCACATCATCAAAAAAATCAGATTCTTTTGCCAACTTATAAATATAAATCTCCAGCCATATTCCAATGTCGCTAAGGCTCAGCCGAATAGTTTCATTTTTATAGCTGAAATGGACTTTCTGTCTGTCTGTCTGAAAATTTTTTATGGCCCCCGCCCTTTCCAGCTGTGACATAAGGCCCATCTGACATTTTATTTTTTTTCCATTCCCCCCCTTCATGCGGATGGGCATGGTAACCTCCAGGTGATTTCCCGTATTCTGTGCATTTACTCCCTGAAAATAGGCAGCCTGTTCTCCCCACCGCTCCGGATCGGTCAAAATCATCTGCCAGATCTGCTCTGTCAACTGCAACATCATCTGATCCGCCTGAGCAGGAGAAAAATGACCATGCCGGATGAAAGCTCCCCCTGCCATTACCAGGAAATCTTCCACACATAACCCCGGCGTCATAGGAATAAAAGGATATTTATCAAATGTGATACTTTCTCGATCCTCAACCAGATAAAAATGACCTTCTTTTTCGGAGTAAGCAAAAACCTCTGCCGGATGCAGCGCGCAATACATTCCCAAAAGAAAAATTGCACGCCCTTCCCCTCCGGTAATATGAATTTTTGCTTTTATATTGTCATCCAACAGTTGATCCAACAGCTTCCAAAGACTTTCTTTCTTCTCGAAATCTGCTTCGTAAAAAAAAATATCTGTCCTCAACTGATGCAGTTGCGCATATCTATATATTCTTTTCTGCGCTTCCCGATCTCTGATGGAACTGCCCCCAATAAAAATGACCGTATCCGGCCGCATATAAGTGAGCGCAAGAATGTTGTAGATCGGTTCCTTATCATAGATTTCAATAATGGTTTCCACATTTATTCCTTTTTAAATTCCACTGCCCTTTTTAGTGCGTAGTCCTGGTACAGATGTGTCAGATTAGGGTTATAAAATGGATCTCCTTCCCAAATCAATTTCCGGTATCTTCCCCAGAAAATATCCGATTCTTCCATGAATCGCAGCTGTTTCTCCGGTGTGCTTTCATATCCCCTTGATTTAGATTCATCATGAATCCAAACAGCCTGCGCTTCATATACTACCCGCCATCCGGCTTCCCCGGCCCGCAGGCAAAAATCCACATCATTCCAGGCTACTGCCAAGGCTTTCCACATGCCGCCAAGTTGCATCCACAGCGTCTTCCTGACAAGAAGGCAGGCTCCCGTCACCGCATGATAATCTGCAGATAGCACCGCCCGTCCCTGGTATCCATTTTCGGATTCCGGCATGTGATAAAACACATGCCCCGCCATCTGACCAATGCCAATTACCACACCGGCATGCTGAATGGTATGATCCGGATATAAAAGTTTTGCTCCCACAATTCCTACTGCCGGTTCCTGAAGCGCCTCTGCCATTCTTCTGAGGGCATCTGGCTGTTCCAAATAGACATCATTGTTCAATAACAGCAAATACTTCCCGTTTGCCTGTGAGGCCCCAACATTATTTATTGCAGAAAAATTAAATTCTCCGGAATATATAATAACACGGATGCGAGCATCCTTCTCCAATTCTTTATAAAGCCCAAAAGTTTCCGGTTCCCTGCTATTATTTTCCAAAATCAGTATTTCCAAATTTGTATATTGATTAACTTCAAGAAGACTATAGATACACCTGGACAAATCCTCCCCGTGGTCCTTATTGGGAATGATAACACTGATCAAGGGATCCTGATCCATATGAAAACGTGTAATGTAGCTTCCAGGAATAGGACCCGGTTCCACAGATGCTTCCATTCCCAATCGTTTGTAATGCTGCTCCAGTGCTCTTTGTCCTGCCCGAAATGCATATATTTTGCTTTCCGGATTCATCGCGGTAGATGTCCGATGCGTTCTCCAGTGATACAATACTCTTGGGATATGTCCGATATACTTTGAAAGGCTCCCTCCGTTTTCCTTCATGCCCTGTTCCAGCACTCTTAATATAAAATCATAATCCTGTGCTCCATCCATGCTTTCCTGCAGACTCCCTAATTGGTGGACCAGACTCTTTTTTACGACTAGAAAATGACAGATATAATTTGTACTTCTTAACAACTCAACATTCAGGTCTGGCTTAAAATGGGGGTCAAAAAAGGTCTTGCCTCTGCCATCCACTTTGTCTTCATCCGAATAGACGGCTTCTGCTGTAGGATAATCTCGAAAATATGCCATTACACAATACAAAGCATCGGGCGTTAATAAATCATCATGATCCATAAAGCCAATATATTGGCCATGCGCCCTTTTAATTCCTTCATTTGTATTCCAGCTTATCCCACCATTTTTTTCCAATGAATAATATTGTATTCGATCATCTTTACACGCCATGGAAATTTGTGCAGAAGTCGGATCTGAAGATCCATCTGCCAGAATCAATTCCCAATTTTTGTAACTTTGTTCCTGCAGAGAATGAATCAGTGCTTTTAAATAGACCGGGGGAGTGTGAAAAAGTGGAACAACAACACTAATACCCACTCCCTTTTCTTTCCAATTGTCACTGATGTCCCTCTGTCTATTCCATTCCTCTTTAGAAAGTGCCACTTTTTTTCTAAGTATCCTGTACTGGCTTTTGTCTTCCTGCATAATTTTTATCTTTAATTTTCTGGCTGCCGCTTTTATGCCATTTGCTTTCCAATAACGATATAGTTTATAAGGGGCTGTCTGCTCTTTCAGGAATTGCTGATGTGCCTTTTCCAAATCAATTTCACAGACTTCCCCGTTTGTTCCCGCAGCCTCTTCCGCCTCTTTTCGCCCCATGTATATTTCAAATCCGGTTTCTGCCTTAACATAATATAGTTTTCCTTCAGGCATTTCTTCTGAAAATGAAAATGCCTTTCCATCTATGATTAACAATTTCTGAATGGGGTCAAACGAACTTCTCAATGTATTCTCCTTACCCTAAAGCCGGTTCTACAATATACTCTACCACATTAGCCACAGCCCACGCATTGGCAAGGCTCATAATAAAATACAGATAATGATCCACCGAATATTTCAGCGTCAGATTCCTGCTACGTGTAATACACAGTAACAAAAGCAAGCCTGGAATATAATATCTTCCCTGCACACCTTGAATATAAGGAAGTCCTGCCTGCGTCCAGGCCAGCAACATCAAAAAATTGGCAAGAAAATATATGGCTACACAAATCGCTGTGAATATCCACTTGTGTTTCCAAGTCACATAAAGTGGCTCCTGTTCTACATGGATTACAGAAAAAATCAGACAAAGAAGCACCGCCATAATAATAATCAGGTTAACCGGAATAATAATATAGCCCAGTTTATCCCCCAGCATCATTCCCAGCTGTGTCCCCCCCATTCTTCGAATGCTTTCCAAATAAATTTTAGCCACCATCCCAGGATTTAATAAAAGTGTGGATAACTGATACCCTTCACCTCCAATTGCTTCCGGGGTGGTATTATTTCCAGAAAGATAAATGACAAATCGGGAAGCCTGCGCTGCAAGAGTTGTTGCAATCATGCCTAAAATCATGACTCCGGCCGTCATACCATACTTTTTCCTTGTACCAAACTTCTGTTTGGGAATACAGAACATTAACAGCGCCAGGACACTATAAATGACCTTCACCGGCGTCAGAAACGCCATAAGGAGCGTGACCATTACCACATCCTTTTTTTTCACTGTTGGAGAAATGTAAATCAGCCGCAATGCATATGCCGTAAACATCAGACTTAGACCTATCACTCCTGCATCATATGATAGTGAAGATATTAACTCCAACACCATTGGCATCAGGCTGATCGCTACCGGTGAAAAAGAGGCAAAGGGCATCCAGGAAACCGCTTTATAAATCATTATGCCATATACCAGCAGATTAAAGAATCTCGCCAGATACCATGACAGCAAGGGACCTGCCTGCAAAAGTCGCCCCAAAGTAAGACCCAGGGCCTGGGGAAGGTATATCCATATGAAGGTATCCGTGCCTTGATATGTGGACACTATCATTTCGCTGTTCTCAATTCCGGAAAAAAGTGCTTTTGCAATATAGAGATATTCCTCTTTCTCCGGTTCCGTAGGGAGAGAAAGGGCTGCATCATCTGCTCTCATGTATACATAACCATCTGCATCTGTTGTTTCCTGAAACATCAGCATATTGGAAAGAGTATAGGCATTAGCATAGTGAATATCTTCATCCGGAGTGGAAAATGGCGGGAAGATCAGCATATATATACCACCAAAGAATAAAACCGTCACAAGGGCCATCACTGCAGGACGATATGTTTTTTTTAAAGTGATGTGCCAGATACCCATCCCTCCCACAAATAGGAAGAGTAAAATCAGAATGGCTTTATATAATAGGTTTACCCTTCTATATCCTGCTTCAGGCGCCAGGTGTGGAAATACCATATTGATTCCTCCAACCCATATTACTCCAAAGACAAGACAGATAGACAAAATCCACGGAAGCTGGCTGATAATCTTTTTTCCTGTTTGTTTCATGAAATCCCTCTTTAAAGATACGCCAACGATTTTCGTTGGCGTATCAAATTTCTTTTAATCAATTTGGCACTGAAGAACCCGGTCTGAAAGAGCCTCCAGCGGAAAGAACTTATCTTCTTCGAAATATGCAAAAACATCACCCAAATCCTGTTCCTGAAGCTCCAGTTCCCTTAACACTTCCTGGATTGCATCCTGTTCCAGGTGATCTTTTTTCATCTCTTCTGTGTCTACTCTGCGCAAAACCACACGAAGATTTTTACCTTTGATTTCCTCTGGCTCCGTCTCATCTCCCAGATATACGCAGGAGGGCTTGACATTTTTCGTTTCTTTTACGACTGATTCTCCCACATCTGGCTCAAGAAGATAAGGGAGGCCTTCTTTTTCTATACCGACGTACTCTGGCAAATTTTCCGATGGATCTTCCAGGTGAATACCAACTTCTCCAGAATCCTCTTTCTCTTCGGTGTCTTCTGCTACGACGCTTTCCTCTACCGGTGTCTCCTCTTCGGGGTCTTCCGCAGTTGCGCTTTCCCCTTCTGACGGCGTCTCCTCTTTGGCGTCTTCTGCGGCAGTGCTTTCCTCTACCGGTGTCTCCTCTTCGGGGTCTTCCGCAGTTGCGCTTTCCTCTACCGGTGTCTCCTCTTCGGGGTCTTCCGCAGTTGCGCTTTCCCC
>CAYRQT010000001.1:174194-189083 GCA_964426655.1 uncultured Cuneatibacter sp.
TTCTGACGGCGTCTCCTCTTTGGCGTCTTCTGCGGCAGCGCTTTCCTCTACCGCATCCTCGGTGGCTGCTATCTGCTCTTTTGAAATAACAGGCTCATCCTCCAGAATGTCTGAATCCTCCTTCGGGCTTTCCTCTTCCGGAAGCATTTCCGGCTGGATGGACACAAGGGACAAAGTATACTTCAACTCAATAAAGAGGGTTTTCTGCTCTGGCGCATTTTCAACCGGATTCACAATCCTAGTCGGGTTAACATTTCCCTGAAAAACCACATTCACATTCTCTGGCACATGGAGTATGGCCTCCCCCAGATATGCCTCCATTCGTAGCACCGCACCATCCTGAATTTCCGTTTCCTCAAAATGAATCACCGCTTTTCCAAAAATGATTCCCAGGCTTCCTCCTTTAAAATCTTTTGGCCCCTGCATCTCTTTATTTGCACACACAACAAACGCCTGCCAGTCATCCACCCCATTTCCCTGCAGCCGCCCTTTTACATTACTTATAAACAAATCACCCATTTTATACGCAAAAATGCCGCCCGTTGTCAGAATCGCAACTATAAACCAAGTTTGATCCTGCTTCCTGTCTTTTTGCTTTTTCTCATCCATTCCCATACTCTGCATCTCCCTGCTATAGTAATTTTACCGCTCTGCATAGTGCTTTCAGTATAGCACAGGTCCTCAGAAATGTCATGTCATAATCCCCCATTATTCTCTATAACACAGCCCCTTTTAATCGAGCAGGAGAAAGTTTTCATAAATCGTGAAGCCCTTCGCCCTCTCTCACCACTGTGCGTACCATTCGGTACACGGCAGTTCAATCAACTTAATCTTTGACACATTTTTCGGTGTAGAAATCTAACATTGAGACTAATCCAAATCGGCTTAGTCTCTTGTTGCTTAGCGCAACATTGACAGCATCTTTGTTACATACATAAGCAATTCTTGCTCCTTCTTATGCTATAGCTGGCTTCTCACATTTTGTTATTAATCGGCAAATGATACCGCTGTGAGACCTCCACGCTTAAGGTGCGCGCGCTTTCTCTCCATATATCTGCCACATTTACTCTGTTCCTACAAATGGTAACTTTACAGCTTCATCCTATTTGGCGGACTTACCAATCGAACCCTAGCCCTATATGTGATTTCTGTTCGTCAGACCAGAGATCTGCCTACAGTTTCCTTCAAATTTTACCTCACAATAAACGCCTTTGCTGTTCAGCTATGTACTTCCTCGTTACCCGGGTGTGCTCGGGACTTGCACCCGTTAGCGCGCGCCCATGGCGTGCGAACAAAAAAACTGTGAAAAGGATTTCCTTCTCACAGTTCATATTTTTCCTGCAGATATTTGCTTAATGTTTCCCTGCTATTCCACTCCGGATGCTCCAGGACTCTTTCTAACAGCTCATTCAGCAGCTTGCCCAGCTCCGGTCCCGGAGAAAATCCCAAATCCAGTAGATCTCTCCCCGTGATAGCCAGATCTTTCAGAGAAAAACATTCCCCCCGCGCCAGAATCCTCTCATAAATTCTGTGAATGGTTTTTAAATCATCCAGACGATCCTGACGAGTGAAAGTGCTCTTTCCTAAAGTATCTGCTTCCATCAGACATAGGAGAGGCAGGAAAAGGGGTTGTCCAACTTTAGAAAGTGCCTTTCGCACAGTATAAGCATCCGGACGAAATGGATAATCATGATAATGAATCAAATGGCACACTTTTTTTATTGTATCATTATCAAAACGATACTCCTTAAGGAATGCTTCAGCAATTTTCTCACTAACCAGCCCATGTCCTGGAAAATGCTCAATACCATTTGCATCCGCCACTTGAGTCTGCGGTTTTCCAAGATCATGAAATAAAACAGATAAGCGAAGCACCTTGTCCGGTGGAACAAGCGGAAGCATGACCAGTGTGTGTTCACCCACAGAATAGCAGTGATAGGGATTATTTTGAGTTGTCTCCATGCAGACATCAAAATCAGGCACCAAAAAATGTGTGATCCCTGCTTCATATAATAACCGAAATTGCTGAGGATGGTCTGAAATTAGCAATTTAACCAACTCCACCTGTATCCTTTCATGACTGACCAGACGCAAGTTTTCCCTCAGCTTTTCCACCGCTTTCCATGTGGCATTCTCAATAGAAAAACCTAGCTGGGCAGAAAAACGAATGGCTCTCAATATTCGCAGTGCATCCTCTGCAAATCGGTCTTCAGGCTCCCCCACGCAACGAATGACATGGTTATCCAAATCTGCCCGGCCACCAAACAAATCCACTAATCCCCGTTCAGGATGATATGCCATGGCATTGATGGTAAAATCCCTGCGTTTCAGATCCTCTTCCAGCCGATGTGTAAACTGTACCTTTTCCGGATGTCTGCCATCTCTATAAGCTCCATCCACCCTATAGGTTGTCACCTCACAAGCTCCACCTCTGGTCAGAACTGTTACTGTTCCATGTTGAATGCCAGTATCCACCGTACGTGGAAACAGCCGCTTGACCTCTTCAGGAGAAGCCGAAGTGGTGATATCCCAGTCCTGAGGCGTACGCCCCAAAAGAGAGTCTCTCACACAACCGCCCACAGTATACGCTTCATGTCCCTCTTTCTCCAACATTTCCAGCAAAATTGCCACATATTCAGGCAGCTGCATGGGGCCCTCCCTTCCTTCAGATGTCAATATGCCCGACCAAAGTATACCATGGTCTTTGCAGGCTTCCCGCAATATATACAAGTATCCGCCAGGTGTTCCTGCTTAAAAGGCATGCACCTGGTAGAGGCGCCTGTTTCTTCTTTTATTTTATCCTCGCAATCCTCATCCATACACCACATGGCCTTGACAAACCCTGGTTTTGAATCCAGCAATGTCTTAAAAGTCTCATATTCCGTTGCAACAGACGTATGTGTCTCCACATGCTTTCTGGCCTTTGTCAGCATATCCTGCTGTATCTGCTCCAATAAGGCTGCCGCTTTCACCTCCAGTTCATCCAGAGGAACGATATATTTTTCCCGGGTGTCTCTCCTGACTATAACCGCCTGTCCAGCCTCCAGATCCTTGGGTCCCAGTTCAATTCTCAATGGAATTCCCCTCATTTCCTGCTCACTGAATTTATACCCGGGCCCTTTATCCGAATCATCCAGCTTTGTCCGGAATCTGGCAGACAGTTGCTCCTCCAGCACCCTTGCCTTCTCCAATACCCCTTCTTTATGCTGGGCGATGGGAATGACCATAATTTGTACTGGAGCGATCCGTGGAGGAAGGCATAGACCACTGTCATCCCCATGTACCATGATAATGGCTCCAATGATTCGGGTAGACATACCCCATGAAGTCTGATGCACATATTTTAATGTATTATCTTTATCAGAATATTGAATACCAAACGCTTTGGCAAATCCATCTCCGAAGTTATGACTGGTTCCTGATTGCAGTGCTTTACCATCATGCATCAATGCCTCAATCGTATAGGTTTCTGCTGCTCCTGCAAATTTCTCCTTTTCCGTTTTTCTTCCCCGAATCATAGGAATGGCTAACACTTCCTCACAAAAATCAGCATATACATTCAGCATCTGGATCGTGCGGTCTCTGGCTTCCTCTTCCGTTGCATGCGCTGTATGCCCCTCCTGCCACAGGAATTCCGTGGAGCGCAGGAAAGGTCTGGTTGTTTTTTCCCAGCGGACTACCGAGCACCATTGATTATACAACTTTGGCAAATCTCTGTACGACTGTACAATTTTAGAATATAAATCACAGAACAGGGTTTCCGAGGTGGGTCGCACACAAAGTCTTTCCTGCAACTTTTCATTGCCCCCCTGTGTCACCCAAGCTACCTCTGGCGCAAAGCCATCCACATGATCTTTCTCTTTCTGCAGAAGACTTTCCGGAATAAACAATGGCATATACACATTTTCTACGCCAGTTTCCTTAAACCGTCTATCCAGCTCCTTCTGTATATTTTCCCAGATAGCATAGCCATATGGGCGAATAATCATACACCCTTTTACGCTGGAGTAATCTGTCAGCTCTGCCTTTTTTACTACATCCGTATACCACTGTGCAAAATCTACATCCATGGATGTAATAGCTTCAACCAGTTTTTTTTCCTTTGCCATTTCTGTTCCTCCGTTTTTCTGAAAAGGCATACGCTTTCTTGTCATCAAACAATAAAAAAAGCTCCGCCCTCTTGTCTTCACAAGGGACCGAAAGCTCGGCGGTACCACCCTAATTAACGCTATGCGTTCACTTTTTCTGCGTTAACGCCGCAATACGCCGGATTTTCCCATTTCATTTGGCTCACCCGGTGACTCCAAGGAAGGGTTCATCCGCTGCCGCCTGAAAAGTTCTCAGCTTCCTTTTCTCTCTGTAAGGCACATTTCGACTACTGGTCCTCTTCTCCGTCTTCTATGTAGATGCTATACGATTCCCCGTTTTTTGTCAACCCTCTCCACTGGAAATCTCCTCCTGAAACCACATGATTTTCCCCGTAATCGGATGTGGGAAGGATAGGAAAAAGGACATCAGGGCTAGGGCACCTTCCTGCCCGGCCTTTCCATATCGCCTATCCCCATAAAGAGGGGTCCCATGGGCCGCCAACTGCGCCCGAATCTGATGTCGCCGTCCGGTATACAAAATAATCTCCAGAAGAGTCGTTCCCTTTAGTGCTTCCTGTGGCAGATGTAATCGTTCTGCGAAAGCATTTTTTTTGTTATCGTCCAGGCAACGATACCCCAACTTTGCCCTCTTGCCTTTTGGGGAAGAACTGTTCAGTGGAAAAACCCGCACATAATTGTTTCGTGGATCTTCCACCAACTCATCTTCTAAAATGCCCTCTTCAGCTGGCGGCATACCCATAACCAGGGCAAAGTATTTTTTGGAAAAATTACCTTTTTGCAAATCCTGGCTCAATGCTCTTGCCGCATCGGGTGATTTGGCATACACCATTAACCCTGAGACCGGCTTGTCCAATCTGTGGACTACCCCCACATAAGCTTGCCCTTTTGCCAAATCAGTTAAAGCCAGATAATTCCTTATCTGGCTCACCATATCTTTCGTAAAAGTACCTGCCCGCTGGGCTTCCACCCCTGCAGGTTTGAAAACGACTATCAGGGCATCATCCTCATAAATTACTCTCAACATTATATTTCCTACCGGTCAGTCATCTTCTTCATTTTCCAATAAAACATCTGTCAGCTCCCTGACATTTTTTACAATAATATCTGCTCCGGCTTCTTCAAGCTCTTCTCTGGTACCATGTCCGTACAATACCCCAATGGTCTGAATTCCAAATTCTTTTGCCCCCAGAATATCATACTTTCTGTCTCCTACCATTACAAGGTCAGACATATCTACCAGTCGACACTCATCCAGACAGTAGGCGAGAACTTCATTTTTCTTCGTACGGCCTTCCTGTAATGTGCTTCCAGCAATAAAAGAGAAGTACTTCCTAAGCTTAAAATGCTCCAGCACTTTATCTGCAAATTCAATGGGTTTGGAGGTGGCCACAATCAGTGTACGTCCCATATCCTCCAATGTTTCCAGCATATCCCGGATACCGGGATATACTTCATTTTCATATATTCCGGATGGAATAAAATACTCTCGAAATTTCTGTACAGCCTGTTCTGCCTGCTCCTCTGAAAAATGATAATACTCCATAAAAGCGTCCCGCAGAGGGGGCCCGATAAAGCAACGCAGATGATCCAGATTATCCTCTTTAATTCCAAAATAATTCAATGCATATTGTACTGATTTGGTAATCCCCACCACAGGGTCTGTAAGGGTTCCGTCCAAATCAAACAAAATATACTGATATTTCATATCTCTCCATTTCCCTACGTTCCTAAACAGCAACAATAGCGTCTCATACTGGTATACACCCGTATTGACGCTATTATAATGGATAATGGCTCACATTGCAAGGTTACACTTTAAATCTGTAGCCCACTCCCCAGATTGTTTCAATATACTGAGGCTTTGCTGTATTATATTCAATTTTTTCTCGTATTTTTTTAATGTGAACAGTTACCGTTGCTATATCTCCAATGGATTCCATATCCCATATTTCTCTAAATAGCTCATCCTTGGAAAAAACATGATTGGGATGCTCCGCTAAAAAGGTCAGAAGATCAAATTCCTTCGTGGTAAAGGCTTTCTCTTCCCCATTCACATAGACACGCCGAGCTGTTTTGTCAATTTTCAGTCCACGAATTTCTATGATTTCATTTTGAGCCTGGTTGCTAGCCATCAATCGCTCATAACGTGAAAGATGTGCTTTGACTCTGGCCACCAGCTCACTGGGGCTAAAGGGCTTTGTAATATAATCATCTGCCCCCAAACCAAGGCCTCGGATTTTATCAATGTCGTCTTTCTTTGCAGAAACCAGCAGAATGGGCATGTTCTTTTCACTCCGCACTTTGCGGCAAATTTCAAATCCATCTACTTCCGGTAACATGAGGTCTAAAATCAAAAGATTGAAGTCTTCATGCAGGGCCCTTTCCAGCCCGGTATCCCCGGAATTTTCGATACTCACTTCGAATCCACTCAATTCCAGATAATCCTTTTCCAGTTCTGCGATACTGACCTCATCTTCAATGATCAATATTTTCTCCATGATTCACTACCTCCTGATACTTCCGTAGAACAAAATGCATTTCTGTTCCCGTTCCTTCTTTACTGGTCGCCCAAATACTTCCGCCATGATCTTCAATAATTTTCTTTACGATGGATAATCCAATTCCACTTCCACCCTTTTGAGAATTTCTGGAGGAATCAGTCCGATAAAATCTGTCAAATATATATGGTAGATCTTTGACCCCTATTCCTTTTCCATTGTCTTCCATTTCAACATGAATAAAGTCCCCATCATCCTTAATACGAATATTAATATGGCCTTTAGGTTTATCCATATATTTCACGGAATTGCTTATAATATTGTTGATAACCTTATGCAACTGTTCCGCATCGGCAATAATAACTGTACCTTCATCCACATAATTATAATACCCAAAGTCAATTCCCTTTGCCTCTAAATCCAGAGAAACCTCATCTGCACAGTCTCCAAAAAACTCCGATACATTGATTTTGGAGAAAACATACGGGATACGGTTTGTATCAATTTTAGAATAATAGGTTAATTCATCTATCAGGCGGTCCATATCATTGGCTTTATTATATATGGTCCGCACATATTTATTTATTTTTTCCGGAGTATCTGCAACTCCATCCATGATACCTTCCACATATCCCTTTATAGCTGTAATCGGCGTTTTTAAATCATGAGAGATATTGCTGATCAACTCTTTATTGTCATTATCGTAGGAAAGCCTCTCTTCAGCAGATTCCTTCAGCCTGCGTCTCATATCTTCAAAATCTTCACAAAGCTCTCCAATTTCATCTTTGTTTTCCGGCTTCAATTCAAAATTCAGATTGCCTTCTTTAATGTTGTGAGTGGCCTCCTTTAAGCGGTTAAGCGGTGAAACCATGGCACGATAGATCCAGACCGTCAGGGTAGCCGCTGTAATGGCCAAAATCAACACCACCCCAAGAATAAGCTGAATGGCAATATCCCTGGTCTCCGGCATCATATCTACCACTTCCGTGATAATAAAGACACTGACCTGTCCACCAGTGGGCAGGACAAAATCCAATTGCCTGCTAAGAAAACCATTCTCATAATCATATACCGTATCCCGTATGTTCCCATCCTGTACTTCAAAATTGGGAAGATCGGTAAAATCCACTACTATATTATCCTCATCTGCACCATTATAGTACAGCACATCATCCACGCGCACGATTAGATATGAGCGACTCTTTTCCAAACTTGTATTTATGCCGTCCAGATACTCCATATCCAAAAACTGCGCGCTGTCCTCATCTATCTGCTCATCCATGGCTTGAAACTGCTGATTTGTCAACTGGGTCAGGACCTTAATGGAGGTTCCAGTAAACATCTCATAGGAAACATTCACTCCATACGCCTTTTTCAAAACATGGACCTCATATTGAAAAAACAATATCCCTGAGAAAACCAGCAGAACTATGGGTATGATAATAATCGACATAAACGCGATGACCAATCTGGTTTTTAACTTCATAATTCTCCCCATCTGCCTAACGATTCATCTTCTTAGATAAAATTATAGCATAGAGTGAACCCTTTTCAAATTAATAAAGAGGCACAAATCTAAATTTTCCATTAACACAAGCTATATTTCCTCCTTTTTCATAATATTGTTAAAAAACTAGAGGACTTTCCTCAAAAAATGAGAAAAGTCCTCTAAATTCTTATTTATCAAATTTTACATCCAGGCGTTCCCAGGGCAAATCCAAATCTGTACGCCCAAAATGTCCATACGATGCTGTTTTTTTGTAAATGGGCCGGCGCAAATCCAGCATTTTGATAATACCCGCCGGGCGTAAATCAAAATTGCGCCGTACCAGATCTGCAAGTGCCTCATCGCTCATGGCCCCTGTACCAAAGGAATCCACCATAATGGAAGTTGGCTGTGCTACACCAATGGCATAAGAAAGTTGAATTTCCACTCTTTTGGCATAACCGGCTGCCACCAGATTTTTAGCCACATAACGTGCCGCATATGCCGCACTTCGATCCACTTTTGTGCAGTCCTTTCCGGAAAAAGCTCCGCCGCCATGACGTGCATACCCCCCATAAGTGTCTACGATAATCTTTCTTCCGGTGAGTCCGCTATCCCCGTGCGGCCCTCCAATCACAAAACGCCCTGTCGGATTCACAAAAAACTTTGTCTGGGCATCTACCATATGTGCCGGCAACACTTCATCAAACACATACTTTTGAATATCTCTGTAAATCTGATCCTGCTCCACTGCCTCATCGTGCTGGGTTGAGAGCACTACCGCCTCTAACCGAATCGGTACATTCTCCTCGTTGTATTCCACCGTCACCTGTGTTTTTCCATCCGGCCGTAAATAAGGGAGAATGCCCTGTTTTCTGACTTCTGACAGCCTATAGGCCAGCTTGTGCGCAAGATATATGGGGTAAGGCATATATGTTTCTGTTTCATCTGTAGCATACCCGAACATCATTCCCTGATCCCCGGCACCAATAGCCTCCAGCTGTTCCTCGCTCATAAGGTGCTCCCTAGCCTCCAAGGCATGATCTACGCCCATGGCAATATCAGGAGACTGCTCATCTATGCTGACAATTACTCCGCAAGTACTGGCATCAAATCCATACTTCGCACGGGTATATCCAATTTCACTGACGGTTTCCCTAACTATTTTCTGAACATCCACATAGGCATTGGTGGTTATTTCTCCCATGACCAGAACCAGTCCTGTTGTGATAGCCGTTTCACAGGCAACCCGGCTCATGGGATCCTGTTTTAACAACTCATCCAAAATGGCATCTGAAATTTGATCGCATATCTTGTCCGGATGCCCTTCTGTCACAGACTCGGATGTGAATAAATATTTATCTTTCATTTATTTTCCTCTCTGTCAGCCAATCTTCAAGCGAAATTTCATAATATCTCTCTCTTCAAGTACCTCTTCAATATTAGCTCCCAGCCCCTGTAGCTTCTCTACAAAAGCCTCGTATCCTCTTTTTACGTACTGCACATCTTCTACAACCGTTACACCTTCTGCCGCAAGCCCGGCAATGACAAGTGCAGCCCCTGCCCGTAAATCCGGGGCTGAAATATTTGCTCCGGTAAAATGGGAAATGCCATTGACAATGGCCACATTCCCCTCCACCTTAATTTCTGCTCCCATTCTTGCCAGCTCGTCCACATATTTAAACCGGTTTTCAAAAATGCTCTCCGTTACCATGCTGGCTCCCTCTGCAAGACAAAGCACCACTGACATCTGTGGTTGCATGTCCGTAGGAAACCCTGGATATGGGAGCGTTTTAACATGAGTTCCCCTTAACGGTCGGTTGGCAATAACCCTGACGGCATCATCATCCTCTACCACATCGCACCCCATTTCCCGTAATTTACTGGTAATGGATTCTAAATGTTTGGGGATTACATTGTTTACAGTAACATCTCCTTTTGTAGCAGCAGCCGCCATCATAAAAGTCCCTGCTTCGATTTGATCCGGAATGATGGAATATTCTGTTCCGTGGAGCCTTTCCACACCTCGAATACGAATCACATCCGTTCCGGCCCCTTTAATATTTGCCCCCATGCTGTTGAGAAGGTTTGCCACATCTACCACGTGCGGCTCCTTGGCCGCATTTTCTATGGTCGTTTTTCCTTCTGCAAGTACAGCTGCAAGCATAATATTTATCGTTGCTCCTACAGAGACAAAATCCAGAAAAATATGTGCGCCCACCAAATGATCCGCCTGAGCCACCACCATCCCGTTACGAATGGTCACATCTGCGCCGAGTGCACGAAACCCTTTAAGATGCTGATCAATAGGACGGGTCCCAATGTTGCAGCCTCCAGGAAGCGGCACCTCCGCATGGCGAAATTTCCCAAGAAGCGCTCCTATCAGATAATAGGAAGCTCTTATTTTCTGCATGTACACATTGTCCACCCGGCCAGTACAAACAGAACCGCCATTAATTAGAACTTTGTTCTTTCCTCTGTGCTCCACCATTGCCCCGATTTCACCAATGGCTTCCAACAAACACTCAATATCATCCACCTTTGGCAGATTATCTATAACTACGGTTTCATTTGTCAGGATCGCACCCGCAATTATACCCAGCGCTGCATTTTTTGCTCCGCTGATGGTCACTTCGCCCACCAGAGGATTTCCCCCCTTCATGATAAACCTATCCATACATACCTCCAAAACCCTCTCCTTTTTTCTCCCAATTGGATGAAAAACGGTTCCTCCAGTTTGACATGGCCATTATAGCATACATCCGCCGTTTGTAAACCTCTATTGCTGCTTTAGCCGCAGAATCTGCCGGATTTGATCCACAACGCCTCCTGCATCAAATCCCTTTTCATCAACTGTAATATGTGCATATTTCTCATAAAGGGGTGAACGTTCCATATACAGATCCTTTACCGTCATCCCTTTTCTAAGCACCACACCTCGCTCCTCCAGGTCCCCTAATCGTCTGACCAGTTCCTCCGGCCCTATTTTAAGATAAATGATGGTACTGATTGCACCGAGGTGATTCATTGCCTCCTGACCGTATATAACGCTGCCTCCTGGCGCAATAACACTGTTCTCAGCTTTTACTTTACTATTAATCCGATTTTCAACTTCCAGAAATCCCTCAGGCCCAACCTCATCAATGATCTGCCAGAGGAGCTTACCTTCTTCCTTCTGAATAAGCAAATCCACATCTATAAAATCCATGCCCAGACGCTTTGCCAGCAAAACGCCAACTGTACTTTTTCCTGATCCCGGCATGCCAATCAATGTGATATTCATCCCTCTCAAGCTCCTGTGTTTTTAATGTTTTTACCTGTGCTTTTAGCTTTCCCCTTTTTTCTCACAGAAAAGCCAAAACGGCCCAGATTCTTTCCCAGGGAGTAATATGCCCCATGCGAATAGGCTACCAAATCTGCCTGATTTAAATGAAAAACATTTTTATCATCTAACAAAGTCCCATCCACCTGTACAGCCACCACCTCTGCGAGAAACAAGTCATGACTGCCCAGTGGAATCTGCTGTTTTACCCGACACTCAATATTTACGGGGCTTTCCAAAATCAAAGGGGCCTCAACGTTTTCCGCTGGCACAGCGGTTAGGTGCATTTGCGCAAATTTATCTACATCTCTTCCCGAGCGCACGCCGCAATAATCGGCGGCATAGGCTAGCGGACCAGTGACCAGATTAATGACAAACTCCCCTGTATGGCATATGGCCGCATAACTATATCTCTCTTTTCTAACAGAAATAGATACCATTGGCGGAGATGAACACACCGTTCCTGCCCAGGCAACAGTAAAAATATTCGCTTCTTTTCCCCAATCTTTGGTTGTTACCATTACAGGTGGAACAGGATATAGCATATTTCCAGGTTTGAATTTTACTCTTTCCATATCAGTTACCTATATGGACTGCAAGCCCAAAGTAAGTGCCGGAACCAGCTGCTTCTTTCTGGACACCACGCCGGGCAGTTTTAATGCCTGTTCTTGGGGGACTTTCCCAAATGCCGCCTTGACAAGCTCATCCTCTTCTTCTCCCCCAGCCAGAAGGAGGGACTCCTGATCCAGTATACTGGTGATCATAAAAAAGACCCGATCCAATCCTTTTGCCTGCCTCGTCTCCTCCAGGAGAGGCGTCAGCTTTTCCTGGAGAAGCTTAAAATCTCTCTGGTCCAACAAATTAATCTGGCCAATTCCCACGTTCATTCCACTGATTCCAAAAACCTTGAAATCCTGCATTAATATTTCACGAGCATCCTTGTGCGCCATATCATTGGATGCAGCAAACATTTCTCTCGCAAACTTCTCCGGATTAATGGCTGCAATTTTTGCCAGTTTCAGCGCCATATTCCGATCAACTTCCGTACAGGTAGGAGAGCGAAACAGCAAAGTGTCTGAAATGATTGCACTGCAAAGAATTCCTGCAATTGGACGGTCAATCACCACTCCCTCTTCTTCATACATCTGTGCGATAATGGTTGCGGTACATCCCAGAGGCTGATTACGAAAGAATACCGGAGACATGGTCTCAATAGTTCCAAGTCGATGATGATCAATAATCTCCAGAATTTCTGCATTCTCCACCCCATCCGCTGCCTGTCTTCTCTCATTGTGATCCACCAGAATAATTTGCTTTCTCCTGGCCCCCAACAAATTCCTTCGGGAAATCATTCCACAAAACAAGCCATTTTTATCCAATACCGGGAAATCCCGATTCATCAGTCTGGCCATGGTCCCTTTAATTTCATCAATCAAATCTTCCATATGAAAACAGATCAGATTATCAGAGGTCATAAAATATTTGATGGGCATACTCTGATTAATTAGGCGGGCCACTGTAAACGTATCATAGGGCGTGCTGATTATGGCACAGTTTCTCTCCTCTGCAAGCTTGAGAATGGTTTTGGAAACAGTGGAGCCGTCACAAATAACCAGAATTCTGGCTTGCATTTCAATGGCACTAAACTGGGACTCATACCTGTTCCCCAAAATAACCAAATCCCCTTCTTCAATGTAATTTTCCATTAAATCCGGGTTTGCAGCAGCGATAATGATTTTTCCCTGCGTATAATTCTGCTGAGGATCCCCGCACAGGAGTGTTCCTCCCAATGTATCTACAATATTCTTAAACTGTGTCTCAGCCCTGGCCAGGACTCGGTTATCATAAACATCCATATAGGAATTTGCAATATCCGCCACAGTAATCAGCCCCTCCAACCGACGCCGATTGACAATGGGAAGAGTCACTACCCCTGTTTCCTTCATCAGTTCCCATGCCTGCTTCAGTGAAAGGTTCGAAGACACCCCCTTCGTTTCCCGAATCTCAATATCTCGAATCTGGGTGCCCACATCTGAAACAAACTCCGGTTCCTCTACT
This sequence comes from uncultured Cuneatibacter sp., assembly GCA_964426655.1. Lineage (GTDB taxonomy): Bacteria > Bacillota > Clostridia > Lachnospirales > Lachnospiraceae > RGIG8306. Next base: position 187,668 of record CAYRQT010000001.1, read on the forward strand.
TCAAAATAACGTAATACAAACCGTGTTTCTTCATTAATTTCTCCCGCTCGTTTGGGTTCATATGCATTTGCGCTTATTTTATTTTTCAGGTTTGCATATGCAATAGCTGAGCAGATGGAATCTGTATCAGGATTTTTATGCCCGATCACCCAAATACTCCGATTTTGCTTTTGTTCCATCCTTCCTCCTTACCCATTGCAAAAGTTCTTACATCAGAATCTGCAGAGCTATGCTTCCGGCTACCCCCAGTGCCAAAATAAACATCCAGACTCTCAACAGGCTGTTGCTCTTTCTCATCTTCTTTAATTCTGCAAGAATCGCCTCATCCTGGCCCTCTTTCTGCCCGGCCATTTTTCCGTTTAACTGCTTAACTTCATTTTTAATATCCAGAAGAGAAATATCAAAGCCAATTAGCCGGTCCTTGCCCATTGCTTCCAGAAGCTCCTTTAAGGCAGCCTGGTTTTCTTTTAATTTATCTCTAAGCTCCCAGTTTTGTTCCCGCTGTTCCTTATTGATCTGGAGAAGTTCTTCCAGCAAAGCGTATTTTTGGTTCTCATCCTTCTGCTGAGCCAGGACTTCTTTAAGTTGAATCATTTCTGGATTATCCTGCAGTGCTTCCTCCACTGTTCTGGAGACATATTCCCGAAATTTTCCGGCATTTACTACCTTTTCTTTTTCATCCATAAAGCTGCCCTCTTCCTTTCTCTATACTCATTTTCCCCTTCGGCTATGTATGCCACAAAAAAGCCAAGTCTGATTCTGCTCAAACTTGGCTTCGCTCAATCAGTCTGCCAGGGTGTATTCATTCTAACCCAACAAATCCCCAAAGACCTGTAAACAAGCGATACCCCCTCGGCATACATATCCGCAATAAACACGACTATGAGGACTTGCAGTTTATTCCTCTGCTGCTGTTGTATCTGCTTCCTCAGTTTCTTCTGCATCCGTCTCAGTTTTGCCATTCTCTTCCGATGATGTTGATGTCTCCACCATCTGTCCCAGAATAAATTCATCCCGTGTGTAAACAGGTTGTGCTGCTTTCCATGATGCATATTCATTCTGAATTGTTATTCCAATAGCTGTGGCCAATCCTGCCACAATTAAAAATCCAACCAACCGACTGACAAATTTAGACTGCTTCTTCCTCTTTTTTTCTTTTTCCAGAATTTCTTTTCTGTTTTTTTTCAGTTCTTTGTACTTTTCAACCTTTGCCTGACTCATTGTCGATTATCCCTTTCCGGCTCTATATTCATCTGAAGCATATGATATCCCATTTAGCTAAATGTAACCGCTTTGTGAATTAAATATATCACACTTTTCAGTCTGTTTGTTGTGGATATTGCATAATTAAAGAAGAATTAATCCTGAATTATTCATGAGGGTAAAAAATCATAGATTTATCCATGGAATTATTAC
>CAYRQT010000002.1:0-928 GCA_964426655.1 uncultured Cuneatibacter sp.
TAATATGTCGTGTTAGTGTTGCCGGAAGCTATGAGAATTTGACGCATGACACTTTACAAATTTAAGTGCGAACATTGCGGAAAAGACTTTGTTTCATACGGAAATAATAAAAGGAAGTACTGTAGTCATGAGTGTTATATAAAAGCACGCTTTTGGACGGAAGGGTGATTTCACCCTTTGCAAACACCCTTTTATTTGCATCGTGTTAAAAACGAAAATGATGATGTGATGGGAAATACATATTATGGTGACTGCCATAATTTAGAGGGATACCAAATAAAGACGGGAGGACATATCAGCCTTCTGGGCTGGGGGCTTTACGAAGCGTTGAAAAAGGGAGGTATTCCTCTTCCGGCCAGATGCCTAGTTGCCTTTTTGTTTATGGTGGAATATGGATTGATGGCTGGATGGGGAGTGTCTTTGCAGAGGGCGCTTGGCATGTTCCTTCTGGCTCTTGGCAGCCGTCTGGTGGGCAGGGCCTTTGATGTGTTAAGTGGGTTGAGCCTTACCATCCTGTGGATGCTCTGGTCGGAGCCTTATCTCTTTTTTTCAGTAAGCCTATGGCTTTCTGCCGGAGCTGTGGTCGGCCTGGCGGGAGTGGGGAAAGTACTGAAAGCCTATTGCAGGGGTAAAAGTGGCTTTTGGTCCAGCATGGGGCTGCAGTGGACACTCTACCCCTTACAGCTCTGGTGCTTTTTTGGATGTCCCTGGTATGGCATCTTTCTGAACCTGGCTGCAGTGCCTTTATCAGCTCTTTTATTGCCCATGCTATTGCTGACTCCCGTTTTACCCATCCTGTTTTTGCCTGCTTCCGGAATCCTTAGAGGAATGGATTTTCTGTGCAGCGTGGGGGAGAAAGTCCTGGGAGGTATGCGATATACCGGACAGCCTTATGGCTGGCAGGTATTGGGGTATGGAACATGGATGG
>CAYRQT010000002.1:938-49085 GCA_964426655.1 uncultured Cuneatibacter sp.
GACTTAAAAAAACAAAAAGGAAAGAGGGAAACAGCTGTCCGGATGGAAAAAATACTATAGAAGGGGAGGTGTGCTACTGATTAGTACGGCAGCCTATTTTGGCTTGTGGCGCGGGCCGGTGGACCAACTGGTCCGTAAGGATGAGATCTTAGAAATAGCCATGCTGGATGTGGAACAGGGGGATGGATTTGTTTTACGTATGGGCAATGCGTTGATGATACTGGATGGCGGAACAGAAGGAGGTGCACAGATCGGAGAAAAAACGTTGCTCCCCTATCTGCGCAAAGAGGGGGTGGAACAGGTGCGCTACTGGGTCATATCCCATACAGACCAGGATCATTGCGGAGGGCTTATAGAGCTTTTGCAGGAAGAGTTTCCAATTGAACAGATTATTCTTGGGAAAGGGGAAGGAAATAGGGAAAATGGAACGAGAATCATTAAAATGGCAGAGAAGAACGGAATAAAAATAAAACTTATAGAAAATTTGCAGGCGTTTTCAATGGGGAATGGGGTAAAAGGCATGTTTTTCACCATCCACGCAGATGGCAATAATGGGGATATTAATGAGGAATCTCTGGTGTTCTACCTGGAATATGGCAGCTTTTCCGGGTTGTTTACAGGGGATCTGGGAGAAAGTGGGGAAAACATACTGATGAATTTGGAAGCCTTTCCACAAAACATTTTCTTCCTGAAGGTGGGGCATCACGGGTCCCGGTTCAGTACCTCGGCAAAATGGCTCTCCAGGCTTTCCCCGAAACTGGCATGGATTTCCGCTGGTTCCCAAAACAACTATGGACACCCTCATCCGGATGTACTAAAGCGGCTGGAGGAAGTAGGTGCGTTTGTACAGACCACCCCTGCGCAGGGGTTTGTGATGCTGCGCACAGATGGGAAATGGATGGAAATCCTGGATGGGGGAGACCTTGCGTTTGCCGATGCTTTCCCGTATACTGAATAGAGAATGAGATGTAGAAAAGAGGGGCCTATGAAACAGATTAAAGCAGACATCCAGTCCGGGAAGTTTCAGCCAGTGTATTTGTTGTACGGAGAGGAGGCCTTTCTGCTTAACAGTTACAAAAGACAGCTGCAGGAGGCCATTATAGGGGATGATCAGATGAACCTGCAGACCTATGAGGGGCGGGAACTTTCCCTTACTGCTGTACAGGATTTTGCCCAGACCATGCCATTTTTTGCGGAAAGGAAACTAATTGTTCTTTCCAATACAGGATTATTTAAAAACAGCAATGAGGACTGGGCAGCATTCATTGAAACATTGCCGGAATTTTGCCATATTATATTTTCCGAGGAAACCATAGATAAGCGCAATCGCCTGTACAAAGCAGTCTCAAAAAAAGGGTATGTTGCAGAGTTCAGACATCCTGGAGAACGGGAAATCCTGGGGTGGATCACCGGTTATGGCAGACATCTCGGGAAAAAAGTGGAACAGGAGGCAGCCTTCACACTGTTCCTGCAGGTGGGAAATGATCTGTATGCTGTCAAAAATGAACTGGAAAAGGTAATAGGCTATGTGGGAGACCGGGACACCATTTTACAGGAAGATGTGGAAAAAATCTGCACGCCCCAGCTGACGAATCGGATTTTTTCCATGATCGATCATATGGCAGAGGGAAGGACTGGAGAAGCGCTGGCCATGTACTACGATCTTCTGGCACTCAAGGAGCCTTCTATGCGTATACTCTATCTTATTGGCCGTCATCTGAATATTCTATGGAGAACCAGGGAACTTTCCGGCAAGCATGTGTCGAAAGAAGAAATCGCAGAACGGACAGGGGTCCCTTCCAGAATGGTTTGGAAATATCTTCAGCAAGCCAAAACATTTACCCAGGCGCAGCTAAAGGAAAGTCTTACATGGGTAGTGGAAGCAGAAGAAGGTGTAAAGACCGGAAAAATGGCAGATCGACTGGCAGTAGAAACGGTTTTGGTGAGGATGAGCAAACGCATGTTTTCAAAGGAAAACAGGGCATAAAAATGCCCGGAAGGATGGGTTGGTCCTTCCGGGCATCAGATTTTTGGGATGAGAATCAGCCAAGTTTGTTGACAGCAACAGTCAGACGGCCAATTTTGCGGGACGTGGTGTTTTTGTGGTACACACCCTTGGATGTGGCTTTGTCCAGTTCACGAACAGCGTCCAGCAGAGCTGCGCTTGCAGCATCCTTGTCACCGGCAGCGACAGCAACATCTACTTTTTTTACAAAAGTTTTTACGCGGGATTTAATGGCCTTGTTGCGGGCAGTCTTGGTTGCAATGACATCAATACGCTTTTTTGCAGATTTAATGTTTGCCATGGGGCACCTCCGAATAATGATTAATCTAATGAAACACGGGCCGAGGAGAGAGCAAGGACCGTGCTGAAAGTCTGAGGGACTTCACCTATGCGCGCAACGAGACACGTAGTTCACGCATAAACATACTTGATAATAATACCGAAAAAGAAATGGGATGTCAACCCCTTTCTTTGGGAAAATAGGATATTGTGCAAGGGGGATAGGTCTGATACAATGAAGATAACAAGACCAAAAAGGAGCAGTAGTTATGAAACGTGTTTTTTCTATTGGAAATCCCATTAAAACAGATGCAGCCCTTCAAGAAGAAATCTGGCAGTCCGTGTCGGCAGAACAGACCATGGAACACCTCCCTTATCTACAAGTGGAAGAGACGGAGGAAGGCTACCGCTTTTCTTATCCGTTAAATGATACGACTAGAATATATGGCCTGGGAGAACAGGTCAGAGGCATAAATAAAAGAGGATTTGAGTATGTGAGCCTGTGCTCGGATAATCCCAATCATCACGAAAATGCCCATTCCCTCTATGGTGCCCATAATTTTTTGGTGGTATCAGACGGGCCCTGTTGTTTTGGACTGTTTCTGGATACGCCTTCAGCCGTGCGGTTTGACTGTGGATTCTGGAATATGGATGAGCTTGTGATTCACGTGCCCTCCAAAGACATGAAAGTCTATTTTATGGAAGAAGACGGACTTTTGGAGGTCATTAAAGCCTTCCGACAGCTCATCGGGAAAAGTTATGTGGCCCCTAAATGGGCCTTCGGCTATCAGCAGAGCCGCTGGGGCTATATGGATGAGGGGGACATTCGCAATGTGGCTAAGCGGTATAAGGAGCTGGACATTCCCCTGGATGCCATTTATCTGGACATTGATTACATGGAACGCTTCAAGGATTTTACCATTCATCCGGAACGATTCCCCCGTTTTGAAGAGTTGGTGGCGGACATGAAAGCGGAGGGCGTTCATCTGGTGCCGATCATTGATGCAGGGGTAAAGGTAGAGGAAGGTTACCCGGTTTATGAAGAGGGGGTGGCCCTGGGGCATTTCTGTAAAAATGCCGCTGGGGAGGATTTTGTAGTGGGCGTATGGCCCGGATTTGTGCACCTGCCTGACATGCTGGAACCGGATGCCAGAAGTTGGTTTGGGCATTGGTATAAAGTCCTTTTGGACAAGGGGATTGAGGGCTTCTGGAACGACATGAATGAACCCGCTCTCTTTTATTCCAAAGAAGGATTGGAGCAGTTTTTTGCGTATATGCATAATCTGGAGGGAAAAAATCTGGATGTCAATGATGTATTTGGCATGCGTTGGATGGCGGATAATCTGGCCAACAGTCAGGAAGATTATAAGCGTTTCTTCCATAAAGTAGAGGGGCGGATGGTGCCCCATGATCAGGTACACAATCTGTATGGGTACATGATGACCAGGGCAGCTGGAGAAGCTTTTGATGAGATGGAACCGGACAAGCGGATTCTCCTCTTTTCCCGCTCCTCCTATATTGGCATGCATCGGTATGGGGGCATCTGGACAGGAGACAACCAGTCCCGTTGGAGCCATCTTCTGATGAATCTGCAAATGATGCCCTCTCTGAACATGTGCGGTTTCATATATACAGGAGCAGATATGGGTGGTTTTGGAGAAAACTCCACTGAGGATCTGGTGATTCGCTGGCTGGGCCTTTCCATGTTCACACCCCTCATGCGCAATCATGCAGCCATTGGCACCCGGGAGCAGGAATTATACCAGTTCCCCCACACAGACATCATGCGGAATCTGGTGAAGCTGCGCTACGGACTGGTCCCCTATTTGTACAGCGAGTATATGAAGAGCATTCTGGAGGAGACGCTGATGTTTACGCCCCTGGCTTTCGCTTACCCGGAAGATGCCAGGGCAGCAGAAGTGGAAGATCAGGTACTTGTGGGAGAGAGCCTGATGATTGCGCCCGTTTACGTGCAGAATGCCACAGGCAGATATGTGTATCTGCCAGAGGAGATGACCTGTTATCGCTTCAGATCCCTGGAAGACTACGATGTGATGGAACTGGAAAGAGGGGATCATTATCTGAGGGCGGCACTGGGAGAAGTGCTGGTGTTTGTGCGGCCCGGGCATGGTCTGCCACTGTATACCGGCAATGCAGGTCATGTGACGGAAATCCCTTCTTATGCAGAATGCGAAGGGGAAGGATATGCATTCCTTACCGGCAAAGGGAAAAACATCACTTACCTGCTCTATGAAGATGACGGTATTTCCAAAGCTTATTCGGAGAGAAAGGACTGGACACCCATTCATAAACAGGAGGATTTGTGAAGAAAACATATATCAGCTCTATAATGGGCATGGCCTTGCTGGCGGGGGGAGCTCTGTTGCTCACAGGCTGCAGCCAGAAAGCACAGGCCGCTGCACTGACAGATGGCCTGACGCCCGGTACTGTTGCAGGAAAAGAGACGGACGAAAGCTTTCGGACTGCCCAGTACCAATGGGCGGCAAAGCTGTTTCTTGCCGCCGCGGACGAGACCCGGGGTGAAAATCTGCTGGTGTCTCCTTTGTCAGTGCAACTGGCGTTGGCCATGGCCGGAAACGGGGCCCAGGGAGATACCCTGACAGAGATGGAGACCATGTTGGGAGGCATTGCCCTGGAGGAGCTGAATGGCTATCTCTATACGTATACCCAAAATCTGTCAAGTGAGGAAGGAGGAAAGCTGGAACTAGCCAATTCCATCTGGATTCGGGATTTGCAGGAAGTGCTGACGGTGAACCAGAATTTTCTCCAGCTAAATGTAGATTATTTCAATGCCCAGATTTATAAGGCCCCTTTTGATGAGGCAACTGTAAAGGCCATGAACCAGTGGGTGAAGGATAACACAGGCGGTCTGATCACGGAAATTGTGCAGGAAATTCCGGCTGAAACCATGCTGTATTTGCTAAACGGCCTGGTGCTGGATGCAGAATGGGAAACCATCTATAAAGATACGCAGGTGGGGGAGATGCCCTTTACCAATTGGGATGGCAGTACCACACAGGTGAAAATGCTGGAAAGTACAGAGGGATTTTATCTGGAAGGGGCGCATTACACTGGTTTTTTAAAGGCCTATAAGGGAGAACACTATTTCTTTGGGGCCATTTTGCCGGAAGAAGGGATGGACGTGTATACCTTGCTGGAAGAAACACAGGCGCTCACCTGGTGGGAAGAACTGCGCTCCCCCCAGGAAGGCAGTGTTCAGGTGAGAATGCCTAAATTTACCAGTGCCACCACCCTGGACCTGGTCCCTCTGCTGAAAAGTCTGGGCATGGAAACGGCTTTTGACACCAGTCTGGCCGATTTTTCCCCCATGGGAAGTTCTTCCCTGGGCAATTTGTACCTGGGGTCTGCCATTCATAAAACGTATATCCGTCTGGATGAAAAAGGCACAAAGGCAGGGGCTGTCACCAGCCTTGGCATAGAAACCACCAGTGCCATTATACCAGCTTACACAGTTTGGCTGGACCGGCCCTTTGTATACTTTATTGTGGATGGAGAAAGCCGGCTCCCCATTTTTACCGGCGTGATGACCATGCTGGAGTGAGAACAGAACACAGCGCATCGGTGACAGGCGGGGCCCTGCATCGGTGCGCTGTGTGCCGTTGACTTTATGTATGGGGTTTGTTAAAATAGGAAAACGAATGCAGATTGAGGAGAAAATCATGGGAAATATTGATCAGAGTAAAATTCGGAATTTTTGTATCATTGCCCATATCGATCACGGAAAATCCACTTTGGCAGACCGCATCATTGAAAAGACGGGGCTGCTCACCAGCAGGGAAATGCAGGCACAGGTGCTGGACAACATGGATCTGGAGCGGGAAAGGGGCATTACCATTAAAGCCCAGGCCGTCCGCACGGTATATAAGGCCAATGATGGAGAAGAATATATTTTTAACCTGATAGACACGCCGGGACATGTGGACTTTAATTATGAGGTATCCAGAAGTCTGGCAGCCTGCGATGGGGCCATTCTGGTGGTGGATGCGGCCCAGGGTATTGAAGCCCAGACCCTGGCCAATGTTTACCTGGCGCTGGATCATGATCTGGACGTGTTTCCTGTAATCAATAAAATTGATCTGCCCAGTGCGGACCCGGAGCGGGTCATTGAAGAGATAGAAGATGTGATTGGCATAGAGGCCCAGGATGCCCCTTTGATTTCTGCAAAAATGGGCACCAATATTGACCAGGTGCTGGAGCAGATTGTGACGAAAATTCCTGCCCCCACAGGGAATCCTTCTGCGCCTTTAAAAGCCCTGATTTTTGATTCCGTGTATGATTCCTATAAAGGGGTCATCGTGTTTTGCCGCATTAAGGAAGGGACGGTCCGGAAGGGAACGGAAATTTTGATGATGGCCACCAAAGCCAAAGCAGATGTGGTGGAAGTGGGGTATTTCGGAGCGGGCCAGTTCATCCCGGCAGAGGAGCTGTCTGCAGGGATGGTAGGTTACATCACTGCCAGCATCAAAAATGTAAAGGAGACCCGGGTGGGAGATACCATCACAGAAGCCCATAATCCGGCAGCAGAGCCCCTTCCTGGCTATAAAAAAGTGAATCCCATGGTGTTTTGTGGGTTGTATCCGGCAGACGGTGCCAAATACGGGGATTTGCGGGATGCCCTGGAAAAACTGCAGCTAAACGATGCAGCCTTATTTTATGAACCGGAAACCTCCGTGGCTCTGGGCTTTGGATTCCGATGCGGATTCCTGGGACTGCTGCATCTGGAAATCATCCAGGAGCGGCTGGAACGGGAATACAACCTGGACCTGGTTACCACAGCGCCCAGCGTGGTGTACCGCATTCATAAAACAGATGGCACCATGCTGGAAATCACAAACCCCTCCAATATGCCGGAACCCACTGCCATCGACTACATGGAAGAACCGGTGGTTTCTGCGGAAATTATGGTGACTTCCAATTTCATCGGTTCCATTATGGATCTGTGCCAGGAACGCAGGGGCGTGTATCTGGGCATGGAGTATATTGAGGCCACCCGTGCGGTGCTGCGCTATGAACTGCCTTTAAATGAAATTATCTATGACTTTTTTGATGCCCTGAAGTCCCGGTCCAAGGGCTATGCCTCCTTTGATTACACCTTAAAGGGCTATGTGCGTTCCGAACTGGTGAAGTTGGACATCCTCATCAATAAGGAAGAGGTGGATGCCCTTTCCTTCATTGTTTTTGAGGGCAGTGCCTATGAACGGGGCAGAAAAATGTGTGAAAAACTGAAGGAAGAAATCCCCAGACATCAGTTCGAAATTCCTATTCAGGCGGCCATTGGCAGCAAGGTCATTGCCAGAGAAACGGTAAAGGCACTGCGCAAAGATGTGCTGGCCAAGTGTTTGGCGGGGACATCAGCCGAAAGAAAAAACTGTTGGAGAAGCAGAAGGAAGGCAAGAAGCGGATGCGCCAGATTGGCAATGTAGAAGTGCCCCAGAAGGCCTTTATGAGTGTTTTGAAATTGGATGAGGAGTAAAAATGGCCATCAGTTTGTATGTGCACATTCCTTTTTGTGTTTCCAAATGCCGCTACTGTGACTTCCTGTCCGGCGCTCACTCAGTTAGGGAGCAGGAACAGTACGTAGCAGCCCTGGAGCAGGAAATCCTTATATGGGGGGAAAGCCATCATGAAGAAGAGATATTCACCTGCTTCTTTGGAGGCGGGACGCCCTCCATGTTGACGCCGGAACAGATCCTTCGCCTGTGCAAGGCGATTCGGTCCACCGGCCGGGTGGAATCTGATCTGGAATGGACCATGGAAATGAATCCGGAAAGTGTAACAAGAGAGAAACTGCTGGCCTGTCAGGCAGGGGGCATTAACCGGCTCAGCTTCGGCCTTCAGTCCGCAGACGACAGGGAACTGGCTCTTTTGGGACGGGCCCACCGATATGACACCTTCCTTAAGGCTTTTCAAATGGCCAGGGAGATGGGGTTTGACAACATCAATGTGGATATTATGTCAGCTCTGCCGGGACAGACACCGGCAGGGTTTTTGCATACTTTGGAGCAGGTCCTGGCGCTGGAGCCGGCGCATCTTTCTGTATACAGTCTGATTATCGAAGAAGGCACGCCTTTTTATACTTTGTATGGAGAGGGGCGGGGAGAAAAGGAAGGAACCTTGCCCACAGAAGAGCAGGAAGCCCAAATGGATGAAATAACCAGAAAACTGCTGCCGGAAAAGGGATATGAACGGTATGAGATCTCCAATTACGCCAGACCTGGTTTTGCCTGCAGGCATAACCAGGTGTACTGGCAGTGCCGTCCCTACAGAGGGTTTGGCATTGGGGCAGCCAGCTTTGAAGGGGGCCGGCGTTTTCGGGTAAGGGAAGACCTTTCTCCATATCTGCTGGGGCATTTCCAGTATGTGCAGGAGGACGGTGGCACACCGGAAGAAAGAAAGCTGGAGCATATGGAGGAATTCTGTTTCATGGGGTTGCGGCAGACAGCGGGCATTTCCCTGCAGGATTTTTTCCTGCGGTTTGGAAAAACCTTTGAAGAAGTTTACGGACAGGTTATGGGTAAGCTGATAGAAGAAGAAATGGCAGAAAAAGTGACCGGAAAGGATGGGACCCCCTGGCTGCGGCTGACAGAAGAGGGCCTGCAGTTCTCCAATCCGGTGCTGGCACAATTTTTACTTACTTAGAGGATGGCTTTTTTGAGGGGGGTGTTTCCTCCTGTGATTCCTTTTTGCTGTTAAAATCCTTTACCCATTTGGAGACACGAATGGAAACAAAAAGGAGAACCGGAATGACACCGGTACAATAGAGGGAAACCACAAAAAGGCCATGGGCACCGGGGCTTTTGAGAAGAGCGAAAAGCAGGGTGAGCAGGTACATGCCAACCAGAAGGCCGATGCCGGTCCAGGCGAGAATACGTTTCATAAACACCTCCTTTGTGTCTGCCTTCTATTATATATGTTTTCCGGCCGCCGTCAAACAGAAAAGTGATCAGAACACAGAAAGGAAATATCATGGCGATATATGATGCTTTTGCCAGAGTCTATGAGGCTTTTATGGATGAAATCCCTTATGAAGAATGGGCCAGTAAAATTGCAGATCAGCTAAGGAAACAGGGCATCATGCCTGGGGCAGCCCTTTGTGAGCTGGGCTGTGGGACAGGCCGTTTCACCCGGCTCATGCAAAAAAAGGGGTATCAGATGCTGGGGGTGGATGTTTCTGCAGAAATGCTGGCCCAGGCAGAACAGAAAAATACCTGCAGGGAGGTTTTTTATATCTGTCAGGATATGCGCACACTGGAACTGGCAGAACCAGTACAGGGCATCATCAGCGTTTGTGACAGCATGAATTACATTCTGGAGGATCTGGAAGAAGTGTTTTTTCGGGCCATGGAAAACCTGGTACCCGGCGGCCTTTTTCTCTTTGACATGAAAACTCCCAACTTTTATGGAGAGGTGCTGGGGATCCAGGATTTTACAGATGTGCGGGATGAGGCAGCCTATATCTGGGAGAATGATTTTAATGAGGAAACAGGCATTAATACCTATGCCATGACCTTGTTTATAAAGGAGAAGGGAAATCTTTACGCCCGCTATGAGGAATTGCATTATCAGCGTGCGTATTATCCTGCAGAATTGAAAAAAATGGCAGAGAAGGCAGGCTTTTCCCAGATTCGCATTCTGGGTGAGAATCTGGAAGAAAAACCGGACCCTGCTGCGGAGCGGATGTACATGATTTGCATTCGCCCGGGAAAGGATGAGAAATGAAAGATTATTATATCAGGGGCACTGCAGCGGATGGACAAATCCGTGTTTTTGGTGCCACAACCAAACATTTAACGGAATATGCCAGACAGGCGCACAACACCAGTCCCATTGCCACAGCGGCCCTGGGGCGTCTGCTGACCGCAGGGGTGATGATGGGCAGCACCATGAAAAACGAAGAAGATCTGCTGACCATTAAGGTGGATGCCCAGGGCCCCATAGGCGGGCTGACGGTAACCGCAGATTATAAAGGACATGTGAAAGGCTTTGTGAACCATCCGGAAGTGATGCTGCCGCCAAGCCCCCTGGGAAAACTGGATGTGGGAGGAGCAGTGCAGGGAGGCGTCCTGCATGTAATCAAGGATCTGGGGATGAAATATCCCTATGTGGGAGAAACCATGCTGGTATCCGGAGAAATTGCAGAAGATCTGACAGAATACTACGCTGTCAGCGAACAGACCCCTTCTGCAGTGGCACTGGGGGTATTGATGAATCCGGACAATACTGTCAGTCAGGCAGGGGGCATCATTGTGCAGTTGATGCCTGAGGCCACGGAAGAAGTGATTTCCGCTTTAGAAGAGCGGATTGGAAAGATGGCTCCCATTACCACACAGTTGGAACAGGGGGAAACGCCTGAGTCCATCCTGGAGCATCTGCTGGAGGGAATGGATCTTTCCATTCTGGACAGGGAGGAGGCTTCCTTTCGATGCAACTGTTCGAAGGAAAGAATGCATAAAGCCCTGCTCTCCATTAGCCGGGAGGATCTGACAGAAATGATAGAGGATGGGGAGACCATAGAAATGAATTGCCATTTCTGCAATACCCATTATTATTTTACCCCCGGGGAGCTGGAAGCAATCCGGCAGGAGAGAGATGAGGTACAGGCGGCCAGAAGAGCCGAAGGAACGGAGACCGCAGAAGAACAATAGAATATACACTACAAAAAGCCCTTTCTCTGCCGTGATTTTCCACAGAGAGAGGGCTTTTTTCTGTCCCTAAGAGTGGAAAATATACATAATGCTCTGGGTTTTTAACATAGCATTTCAGGGAACTTTCCCTATAATTAAAAGTAGTATATGACGATTTTGAAAATAGGAGGGCCTATGAAAGCTGCATTGATTTATACCAGCACCACCCCTGAGCTGATTGAGCTGGTGGAAAAGGAAGTCAGGAAAAATATTGGAGAGGAAGCGAGTCTTCTTAGCATGCAAAAACCGGAAATTCTGGCACAGGTCAGGGAAGCCGGATATGTGACAGGGAAGGCGGCAGCTGAGCTGATTGAGATGTATGCAAAGGCTGTGGAGCAGGGGGCGGATGCTATTTTAAACCTGTGCTCTTCCGTGGGAGAAGTGGCAGATGCCATGCAAAGTGCGGCAGCCTACTGGGGCGTTCCCATTGTGCGTATAGATGAAGAAATGTGCCGGGAGGCGGTGCGTCGGGGCACAAAAATTGGCGTACTGGCCACGTTAAAAACCACATTGGAGCCAACAAAGAATACCCTGTATCGGTGTGCCAGGGAACTGGGAAAAAAGATCCAGCTTATAGATGGCTTAATTGACGGGGCTTTTGGAATAGACCAGGATACTTTTCGCCAGATGCTTCTGGAGCAGGCCCTGCAGATTAAGGACCAGGTGGATGTGATTGTGCTGGCCCAGGGCTCCATGGCATATGTGGAAGAATATCTGCAGGAAAAAACAGGTGTCCTGACATTGTCCAGTCCTCGTTTTGGAGCAGTGGAATTGAAAAAAGCTTTGGAAAGAAAAGGATTTACTGGAGGAAAAACATGCTGACGGATACCGGACTATCTCCTTTTGCAAAATTAAAAAGTCTTCCCTTTGATGCTGTAGAATGGACAAATGGGCTGTATCAGGATCGTTTTCAGGTCTGCGCCAGGAACATGGTGCCCCATCTGCAAAATATGTTTGCCCAAAAGGATATCAGTCATGTGGTGGAGAATTTTAAAATTGCGGCGGGAGAAGCAGAGGGAGAATTTGACGGAACGGTTTTTGGAGACGGAGATTTTTATAAGTGGATGGAAGCGGCTGTTTATACGGCAGTTCGGACAAAAAACCAGGCTTTACTGGACCAGCTGGAGGAATATGTGGCATTAATTGGGCGGGCCCAGCAGCCCGATGGATACATATCCACCAAGCAGATCATTGGGGAGCGCAGTCACCAGGCAATGCGCCTAGGGGATATCAATGATTTTGAAGTTTATAATTTTGGCCATTTGTTTACTTCAGCCTGCCTGTATTATCGGCTTACCGGAAGGGATTCGTTCCTAAAGATTGCCATAAAGGCGGCAGGTTACCTGAAGAACCTGTATGAAGAAGCAAAAAAAACCGGAAATGTGCAGACCGCTGTGTGTCCTTCTCATTACATGGGGCTGGCAGAATTGTATCGAACCACCAAAGATCCCGCTTTTCTGGAACTGCTAAAGCTGGCCATCGCTCTGCGGGATGGGGTTAAGGATGGGCTGGATGACAATCAGGACAGACTGCCCTTAAAGGCCCACAGAAAGATTATCGGACATGCGGTTCGCGCCAATTACCTATATGCAGGTGTGGCAGATTTGTGTATGGAAGAGGAGGATCCGGCGCTCCTGGAAGTGCTGCATGCCGTGTGGAACAGCCTGGTCAATACAAAACTTTATATCCAGGGAGGCTGTGGCGCCTTGTACAATGGGGCGTCTCCCTATGGAAACTTTTTTCATCATCAGCTGGTCCACCAGGCTTATGGGTATGAATACCAGCTGCCAAACATGACTGCTTATAATGAAACCTGTGCGTCTATCGGCGGGGTGTATTGGGCCTGGAGAATGTTCTGCCTGGAAAAAGATCCGGCCTATGTGGATGTGATGGAACGCATGATTCTGAATGTAAATCTGGCAGGATGCAGTCTGGATGGAAAAACCTATTTTTATGAAAATATGCTAAGAAGGGCCAAGAAGCTGCCCTATGCACTGGTATGGGGACAGGAACGGGCTTCGTATATCTTAAGTTATTGCTGTCCACCCAATCTGGCCAGATTAATTGCCCAGTTAAGCGAATATGCCTATGCCTGGAATGAGGAAGGGCTGTATACGGTGCTGTATGGAGCCAGTTGTGCAGAGGTAAACCATCAGGATGGAAGACGCATCCGCATCAAGCAGGATACGGCCTATCCTTATGGAGGAAGAATCCGGTTTACGTTTGCATGCACCAACAGCAGCGAGGCAGGAAACAGGCCTTTTTCTTTGCATTTGCGCATTCCCCAGTGGATGAAAAAAGGGTCTTTGGAGATACAGAAAAAAGGGGATGTCACAAAAACCCTTTTGAAGGGAAAAGAAAGGGCATATTATGTGAAGGTGGAAGTAGAGGACCTGGAGGGTACAGAGATTCTACTGGATCTGGGTATGGAACCAAGGCTCACCTGCGGACATCCTTTGATTGAAGAAACCAATGGGCAGGTGGCAGTGGAATGGGGCCCTCTGGTGTATTGTATGGAGGGCATGGACATGCCGGGCGTGGGGCTGGATGATGTGCGCATACCATCGGATATTGCACTTCATCCCGTCGAAACAGAAATGGATGGACATCCCATTGTGGCGCTGGAAGGACAGTTTTTGTGCAGAAAAAAAGAAGAAAAGGTGCCTGCTTTGGAAAAAGAGGAATGAGGGCGTCTGTACAGTCCTTATGAGAGGCCTGCGTATTGTCGGGTCAGGGCGCGTATGATTCCGTATTTTGCCTGGTCAAACCGGGGAATGGATGAAATGCGCATCTGGATGCCTGTTTTAGAAGAAATTGATGAGAAGTGAGGAGAAATCAATGCATGAAGAAAGACTGCCTCTGTCAATGCTTAAGGCCTATCCGGAAATAGAAGATCCGGAGGTGGAAACCAGACTGCAAAAGGCCGTGAAAGACTGTCCCTGGAAATGGACTGTCCTGGATGACGATCCCACCGGTGTACAGACAGTGCATGATGTGTATGTCTATACCGAATGGACTGAACAAAGTTTTCGGGAGGCCTTGCAGGAGGAGCAGAAGCTGTTTTATATATTAACCAATTCCAGAAGCTTTTCTGCAGAGGAAACCATCAAACAGCACCGCCTCCTGGCTGAGAAGGGCTTGCAGACGGCAATGGCAGAAGGAAAAGGGATACGGTTTATTTCCAGGGGAGATTCCACATTAAGAGGGCATTATCTGTTAGAGCCGGAGGTGTTGCGGGAGACAATAAAACGGGAAACCGGAAAGGACACAGATGGCTGTATTCTTTGCCCCTGCTTCCTGGAAGGGGGACGTTACACCCTGAAAGGAGTGCATTATATTAAGGACGGCCAGTGGCTGGTGCCTGCAGGACAAACGGAATTTGCAAAGGATGAGACGTTCGGGTTCCATAGTTCCCATTTGGGAGAATATGTGGAAGAAAAAAGTGGGGGGACCTGGAAAAAAGAGGACTGCTTGTACATTTCCATCGAAATGTTGCGGGAGAAAAATTATGAAGAAATTACCCGAATCCTGTTGCAGGCCCATGATTTTGTGCCCATTGTGGTAGATGGGGCAACAGAATTGGATTTAAAAGTGTTCTCCATTTGTCTGTATGAGGCTATGCATCAAGGGAAAACGTATATGATTCGTTCAGCTGCTTCTCTTCCCAAGATATTGGGGGGCATTTCCACAAAACCGCTGCTCTCCGAAGATGAAATCCGGGAAAATAAAAATAACCATGGAGGATTGGTCATCGTGGGCTCCCATGTTAAAAAGACGACCATTCAGTTGGAAAATTTACGGAAAAGCAGGGCTTGCTGCACATTTTTGGAGTTCCATACTTCCCGGATGCTGGAAGCGGGAGGCCTGGAGAGGGAATCCCAGGATCTGATAAAAAAGGCAGAAGAGCTGATTCTCCAGGGAGAAACAGTGGTCATTTACACCAGCCGTACACTTATGGCACCGAAGGGGATGACCCGGGAAGAAAAACTGGCACTCTCCGTGAGATTATCGGACAGCCTCACCTCTATCGTTTCCCGCCTGGGTGTTGTGCCCGGCTTTATTCTGGCCAAAGGAGGGATTACTTCCAGTGATGTGGGCACAAAGGGACTACATGTAAAAAAGGCACTGGTCATGGGGCAGGTTCTGCCAGGTATACCTGTTTGGAAACTGGGAGAGGAAAGCAGATTTCCCGGAATGGCCTACATTATTTTCCCTGGAAATGTAGGTGGGGAGGATGCACTGAAAGAGATTGTGGACAAGCTGACAGAAAGGACGAACATATGAGAAAAGTCATTATTTCACTGGCGCCGGTGGAAGCCGGAAAACCGGTGGACAGGGAGGCTCTGGCAGAGGATGTAAAGAAAGGTGTGGAGGCAGGGGCAGCCATGTGCCATTTGCACTGCAGGCAGCCGGATGGGGCTCTCACACCGGATATTACAGAATTAAGCAGGACTTTTGACCGAATTCGGGAAAAAACGGATGTGGTGGTACAGGTATCCACAGGTGGTGTTTCTCTCATGAGCATAAAGGAGCGGTGCAGACCCCTGAATTATCCCTGGACGGAAAGTGCGTCCCTGAATGGAGGGACCACAAATCTGGGAGAGGCGGTGTATATCAATTCCCTGGAGGATATCCGCTATTGTGCCAAAGCTGTGTATGAAAGAGAAATTCTGCCTGAGATTGAAGTTTTTGATATCGGGATGATCTATAGTATTCAGGAAATGCAAAAGGGATTGCCCTGGCGCACCCCCCTTCTTTTTAATCTGGTATTTGGTCATGGCGGAGGGATGCAGCCTGACATTCGTTCTTTGCATGCCTTCTGGGATGCAGTGCCCCGGGAAGCCCTTTGGGGGGTGACCCATTACGGGAGGGATAACTGGACTTTTCTGGCTGCGGCCATTGCCATGGGTGCCAGTATTGTGCGCATTGGATTTGAAGACAGCCCTTATCTGAAAGAAGGGCAGCAGGCAGTGGAAAACTGGCAGTTGGTGGAAAAGCTGGCAGAGCTGATTCGGGCAATGGGACTGGAGCCGGCCACTCCTGAAGAGGCCAGAAAGATGCTGCAGCTGGTGCCCAAAGGGCAGGGTTAAGGAGATGGCTCCTGAAAGAAAAAAGGAGGAGAAAAATGCATGGTGTAACCATTACCCAGGGACCTGAGGACTGGGAAGTGATACAGCAGGAAAACGGGTTTGCTTCGGTGCATGTGGAAGGGGTTTACCAGGTACATGAGGCGGCCCTGGAGGTGGGAGTGGAGAAGGCCATTCCCCGCATCCGTGTACTGCGGGAGAGCGACAATTTTGCCATTATCCCCTGGAGGGATATGACATATGAACGGACAGGTCAGTTTTCCGGAACCTGTGGAGCGGATTTGCAGGTGCCGACAGGTGGCCCCTACCGTCTGGAAACCTGCCTGGAAACCCAAAGCACCACTTCTGGCCTGACCTGGCTGTTTAGAGGAGACTGTTTGTTTCATTTATGTGCAGGAGATGTATTCGTTATTGCAGGACAGTCCAATGCGGCAGGTTACAGCCGGGATTATTGCCCGGATGCGCCCCATCTGTGTGTGCATCTGTATAGAAATCGGGGAAAATGGGACCTTGCTGTACATCCCATGAACGAGAGCACCCACGCAGGATCTTTGCCAAACGAGGAAATGGGTATCCCGGGAGTGTCCCCCTATCTTTCCTTTGGAAAGGTGTACTATGAAAGAACCGGTATACCGGTAGGGCTGATTCAGACGGCGTTGGGGGGCTCCCCCATGAAACGCTGGGCTCCGGAGGATGGGGACCTGTACAGAAACATGCAGAATAAATTGAAGGAAACCGGAGGAAAATACAGAGGGATGCTCTGGTATCAGGGCTGTTCGGATACAGATGCCCAGGCGGCTGCTGCATATGAAACAAACTTTCAGGCCTTTGTACAGGCATTGAGAGAGAGTCTGGGGTATACCCTGCCAATTTTCACCTTCCAACTGAATCGACAGATTAATGGCATAAACGACGAAGGATGGGGAATGGTTCGTGAAGCCCAGAGGCGGGCCAGCCTCACACTGGAGCAGGTGTACATCCTGCCTACCACCAACTGCAGCCTGTCCGATGGCATTCACAACAGTGCCCAGGCCAATCTGGTGCTGGGAGAGAAGCTGGCCATGCAGTGTGCTGGTGTATTTGGAGGAAAAGACGCCTTTGAGGCACCGGCCCTGGATACGGCAGGCATGGCTTCGGCGGAAGAGAAAACGGAAAAAGGATTGCCAGAACACACCCTGCGGCTGACCTTTTCCCATGTCAGAAACTGCTTCCTGATTTTTTCCGGTCTGGGGCAGGAGAGTGGATTTACACTGGAAGATGCAAAAGGAACGGTGCAGATTCATACCATTCGTTCTTACAGGGAAGATGGCAATGTAATGTATCTTGAACTGGAACGTCAGCCTTTGGGCCCCTGTTTTATATCTTTTGCCTGGCAGGCAGATCCTGTGAAGCTACCGCCCTTGGACGAGGTCACATACCTTCCCCCGCTGTCTTTTTACAGAGTACCGATCCTGCAAACCGTGTAAGTAAATTTAATATAAGCACAAACAACATCAAGAAAGGCATGGTAACCATCAATTGAATTGGGATAATGTTAAAAAAGAGGCCCCGAAGTGGTTTCGGGATGCAAAATTTGGACTGTTTTTTCATTGGGGGCCTTATAGTGTGCCGGCTTTTCAGAATGAATGGTACTCCAGAAACATGTATGCAAAAGGCCTGGAGCAAAACCTGTATCATGAGAAAACCTATGGATCCCTGCATGATCACGGATACAAAATGTTTTATGATGAGTTGAAGGGAGAAAAGTTTGACCCGGAGGAATGGGCGGACCTGGTGGAGCAGTCCGGTGCAAAATACGCCGGCCCTGTCAGCGAACATGCAGATAATTTTTCCATGTGGAACAGTGAGATCAACCCCATTAACAGCATAAACTATGGCCCCCATCGGGATATTGTGGGGGAATGCAGTGACGCTTTCCGCAAAAGGGGCATCAGGACCGTTGCCACTTTTCATCACCAGTGGCTATGGGGCTGGTTCATGTCTACGGATACGGAGGCGGATGTGTATGATCCGGCCAATGAATTGTATTATGGACCGGCGCTTCCCCTGGAAACCAACCGGTATATGCCCTATAGAATGCCGGATGAAAAATTTCTGAAGAACTGGCGGGATAAGGTGTTGGAGGTCATTGACCGGTACAGGCCGGATGCGGTATATTTTGACAGCCGTACCTGCATCATTGCAGAGGACTACAGGTATGCCATTGCCGAGCATTACTATAAAAAGAGTGGAATCGAGGACGGAATCATCACCTATAAACAGGAGGATTTTCCAGCAGATATAGGGGTGTTTGATATTGAGTGTGGCCGTTTTGCGGCACCGAAACCTTTCCCCTGGCAGTCGGATGACCGGCTGGAAGACCAGATTACCTGGTGCATGGTGCAGGAACCCAAATACAAGTCCGCTACCCGTATGATTCACCAGTTATGTGATATTGTGTCTAAAAACGGGAACCTGCTGCTAAATGTGGGACCCTATGCAGATGGTTCTTTTCACCCTGAGGCAGTGCAAATTCTGCGGGAAATGGGCAATTGGCTTAAACTGAATGGAGAGGCTATTTATGAAAGCCGCCCTTTCCTGGTGGCAGCGGAGGGGCCCACCACCATTACAGATGCCAATTATGATGTGGAGAAAATCAAAGAGCAGCTGGATAAGGGGGATGCAGTGGATGTGCATAGTGACATCCTGACTGACCAGGACTTTCGTTTTACCACAAGAGGAGGATATCTCTATGTCATTGCCATGGGATGGCCTGAAGAGGGAGCCTTTCATATCAGAACCCTTGGCACAAAGGGGGTTTTCCCCCAGGAGATCAGGAATGTAGAGTTGCTGGGAAACCGGGGAAATTGTACCTTTTACAGGGATGCGGAGGGGATGCATGTGCAGACGCCTAAAGAAAAACCCTGTGCCCATGCCTATGTGTTAAAAATGACCATTTAAGAAAGAAAGAATTTAATATACAAAAACACCGGGCCAGTGCATGGTCCGGTGTTTTTGTATATCGCTCGTCCGCCAATGAGTTGCGGTCAGGTTCAATTCAGAAGGTTTTGTTCTGGAAATTTTCGTTCTGTCTGTCTATGTAATTATCCAATCCTGCATCTTCAAGCTTTTGCAGGTAATCCGCCCATTTTTCCAGGGGATCTCCAGTTGAGATGATACAGCTGATAAAGGCTTCAAAGGCATTTGCGGTGCTGAAGGTTTCAGAAGGTTCTTTGGGGAAATTCAGGAAATCATAGGGCCTTTCCAGCTGGGTGGTGTTATCTGCCAGCCATTCCAGGGATTTCCTGGCCAGAGTTGTGCTGGTTTCGCCAAAGCGTAGGTTGTTCAGGGTGTTGTCTTCAAAATCCAGCCAGCTGCCGCCCCAGGTGGCAATGCCGGAGAAGAAAGTGTAGGAGGGGTATTTTTCCATTAAAACAGCGGTGAGGGTTTCTTCTCCTGTGTCCAGCAGACAGGTATAGCTTCCATCCTCCTCGAGCTTATAATCCACACCCTCCAGTCCGTACTTGCAGAACTTTTGTCCTTCATCACTTAAGAGAAATTCAATCATGGCCAGAATACGGGTCACTTTTTCTTCATTCGCTGTGGAAGAAATATAAGATTCAGACCAGAAGCTTCCACTGGAATTGCTGTAGCGCACGCCGTCCGGCGCCGGGAAAATGGGCAATACATCCACGCATTCAGAGAAAGACTTGTCATTGAGTTCGGTCCACAGTTCTTCCACTTCCCGCAGGGCATTGGGAGAAGACTTATACTCCAGGGCTCCAAGCCGTCCGGAGGCAAAGTCCTCCATGACAGAAACGGTATTTTTACTGTAAAAGTCTGGATCCAACCCCTGGCTGTTGTACAGGGAATGAAAGGCGGTGATGACGTTTTCAAAACCGGCAGTGGTCCAGGAGGGCACATAGCGGCCATCTTCCTCAATCCAGGAATATACATTACATTCCGGAGCAATGCCCAGAATAACCCATTTTCCAAGGGCAGAGAGGCTGTTCACGTTATAGCCAATAGTGTCATCCAGACCGTTGCCATCCGGATCCTCCGTGGCAAAAGCAGTGAGCATTTCCTGAAATTCCTCAAAGCTCTGGGGATCATCCAGACCCAGGGCATCCATCCAGTCCCGGCGCACCAGCATGGCGGCATCCGTACTGCCAAGAATGGGATCATTAAAAGAAGTGCGGGGAATGGCATAGTATTTACCATCTGTATAGCTGGTATATGACAAATCCTCCAGCGTGGCGGAAATCAGCGGAAAAGCAGACAGATCTTCTGGAAGGGCCTGAATGGATCCTTTCTCAATCATGTCTACAAAGTAGGCAGAATCATTGCTGTCGTTGGAGGAAATGGTGAGGGTGGCAAACAGATCCGGCAGATTTCCTGTGGCACTGAAAATCTGATACTTTTCCTTGTAATTGGACCAGGTGACGGAAATGGGCACCAGGGTGATATTGAACAGGTCCTCAATATAGGCCGTCATGCCATCTGTGTCAGAGGATTTAACCATTTCATCAATATTCCAGTAGCCAATGCTGATATCCAAATGCTCTGAAAAATCCAGCCCCTGCAGGGATTCCGGTAAGACGGAAGTATCTGTGCGGGTGTCTTTGTCCCCGCCCTGGCATCCGGAAAGAAAGATCATGGACATAGCCAGAATATAAGAAAGTATCCTGTTGTTTTTTTTAATTTGCATGGGCATCCATCCGTTCTTTTAAATGAGTCAGGGCGTCGAGCTACAGCGATAAGAGGTAGGGGTCAGCCCCGTTACTTTTTTGAACACTTTGGCAAAGTAAAAATAGTCGGCATACCCCACCTGAGAGGCAATCATATTTACGGGAAGATCTGTATGGCTTAAAAGCCAGATGGCATGGTCAATGCGCAGACTGGTGAGATAACTGACAAAGGTGATGCCCATTTCCTGCTTAAACAACTGACTGGCATAATTGGGGCTAATAGAACAGTGTTCAGACAGGTCCTGAATGGAAATATCCTGCTGATAATGGGTTTCTGTAAAATCCAGCATTTTTTGCACGGCCCGGTGAGAACTGACCAGGTGTCGGGGAACAAAACGGGAGGTGCCATCTTCCGGCTGGATCGCTTCCGGTGCAGGAGGATTTTGCTTCTCCAAAAGGTTCCAGGCTTTCTGCATGGCATCCAGCAGTTCGTTGCGGGAAAAGGGTTTTAAACAATAGCCGATGGCGTTGTGTAACATGGCTTTCTGGGCATAGGCGAATTCCGCATGTCCGCTGATCATGATGAACAGCGTGGGGATGCCTTCTTCATGAGCGGCCTGCAGAATTTCCAGCCCACCCATGCCAGGGAGTCGAACATCCACAAAGGCCAGCTGGGGCCTGTTGATGCGCAGATACTCCAGGCCGGAGAGACCATCATAGAATTCGCTGGTGATTTCAAAATATTCCTGATTGCGAATGGTGGCAATCAGACTTTTTACGACCCATCTTTCGTCGTCGATAACAATGGCTTGATACATATTGGATACTCCTCTCATTAAGAAGGAAAATCATCGGGTATGGGAGCAGCCGTCTGGTAAGGAACTCTAAGCTGTACATTGGTGCCCACACCAATCTCAGAATCAATGACCAGAGAATAGGCGGAGCCATAATAAAGAACCATGCGACTGTTGACATTCATGATTCCGACACTGTCCTGAAGCCGTTCTTCCATTTTGGAAGGATCAGGCATGCAGGCATCAGCCTTGGGAAGTTTGTATTCTGCAATGGCTTTTCGAAGTTGGGCCAGTTTTTCTGGAGACATGCCAAGGCCTGTATCAAAGACCCATATGGCCATATAGCCACGCTGAGGATTTTGGCCGGCGCCAATCAGCAGTTCTCCAGGCTTCATACTTTTTTCCAGCCCGTGTACAATGGCATTTTCTACCAGTGGCTGGATGACCATACGGGGCACCAGGCAATCCAGGGAGGCTTCCTCAAATTCATAGCGAATATGGATTCGGTCTCCAAAGCGGGCTTCCTGGATCATCAGATAGGAGCGGACAATTTCCATTTCCTCCCGAAGGGTCACCAGATCGCTGCCCTTTATGCTATAGCGGAAGATTTGGGACAGGGCACTGGTAATGTCAATGATCTGGTCTGTATTCCCCTCTGCAGCCATTCCGCAGATCATGGTGAGGGTATTATATAGGAAATGGGGGTTAATCTGGCTTCTTAAAAAGGCAATTTTTGTGCGTCGGTTGCTGGCTTCCAGTTCATACATCTGGGTATAGGTGTCAAAAATCGTGTGGTTTAACTGATCTGTATTTAAAAGCATGTCATTAAAAGCCCTGGAGATTTCATCAATTTCCGTGGAACCAAGAGGACCCTGGGAAATGGAAGCCCCCTGATTGAACAGCTTGCGATTTCCGGCTGCAATGCTTTTCATATAGTCTGTCAGCGTTTTCAGAGACTTTATGGTGGGACGATACAAGAGCAAAAGCAGCAGCAAAATGACCATGACCAAAGCCACCATGGAGGCAATGAGACGGAAGGTAATGTTGTTTACCTGCATGGACAGGGCGGTTTTATCCAAAAGAACGTAGAGGGTATGGTCAATGGAGGGCACGGTGTATTTGGTAACCACAAAGGTGCCGGCGCCCTGCTCCTCTATGGGCAGGGTAAAAAAGTCGTCAGTGGCGTCTTCCTGCAGTAAGGCAGTATAAATGGTTTCATCCCCGCACATGAGCTGATCCTGACTGTCCATAAACACAATCTGGGGATTGTAACTGCTGCTTACAGCGTTCAGACTGCTGTTAAGCAGATTATTGACATCGATTGCCAGAAACAGAATGCCCAGATAATTGCTCTGGCCTGTTCCGGTGGAATAAATGGGAATAGCCAGAATGTGGCAGTTAATCCGATTTATAGTGGACGTGCCAACGGACATAAAAGGAAAGCGACTCTCTGCCAGTCCGTCAGCAAGAGGTTTGTAGCTTTCCGTTGCACCGCAGAGAGAAACAAAGGTGTTCTGGCGGCCGTAGATGGCAATGTCCACAATGTAAGGATTTAAAATGGCCGAATTGGTCAGCAGGCTTTCCAACTGGTCGAGCTGGTTAAACTGCTGCTGGCTGTCAGATGCAGACAGATAGCTGAGCACTACCTGATTGTAAGCCACACTATAGCAGATGTTTTCATAGCTTTCATAAGCTTCACGGGCGGATTTGGCCAACTGGGCAGAATAAGAAACCAGGCTGTTATTGAGGAACTGGTTTTGAATTTTGATATAGGAAAAAGAGCTATACCCAATCAGTATAGCAGAACAAATGGAAAATAAAACCAGGATAATGGCGAAATGCCTGGTAAGGGGCATGAGAAAGGTTTTCTTTCCTTTTATGTGTTGCGGTATATTACGAAGGCGCATTTTCATCACCTTTCTAATCTCTTTTCTCCATTTTACACTAAATATGTTAATAAAAACTATGTAAAATTCTTAAAAAATATGAGAAAAGTATATATTCAATATAAATACAAAAGAAAAATGCAGGAAATATGCATAAATCACAGGGCTTTCTTCCATTCATTTGGTGGATAATTAACAATATAATAAAGGTGCGAAAAAGGAAATGCATGGCCGGGAAGGACCGGCATCTGAAAAAGAGGAGAGGGTGTGGCACATGAAGGGAAGAACAAAGACAGTAAGCAAAAGCAACTTAACGGGAGGGAAAAGCATATGGCAGATCCTATGGAAACAGCGCCTGCTGCTGTTAATGGCCCTGCCCGCTGTCATAATGGTTTTTATCTTTAAATATGTGCCTATGTATGGTGTGCTGATTTCCTTTAAAAATTTTAAAGCGGCCAAAGGGGTCTGGGGCAGTGACTGGCTGGATCCGGTACTTAAGAACTTCATAACATTTTTTAAAAACGTGAATAGTATGAAGATCTTGTGGAACACCTTAAAGGTAGGCGCATTGACATTGCTGTTCACCTTTCCCGCCCCCATTGTTTTTGCCTTGTTGCTAAATGAGTTAAAGGGGAAGTTGTACAAAAGGGCAGTACAGACCGCTTCTTATATTCCCCACTTTATTTCAGTCGTGGTTGTCTGCTCCATGTTAAATGGATTTGGTTCCATAAATGGTCTGTTCAATGACATTCGTGAATTCATGGGAATGGCCAGAGTAGATATGAACAATGGCAGTAAGTATTTTCTCTTTTTGTACATTGGATCAGCTATCTGGCAGAGCGTGGGGTGGGGCTCCATCCTGTACCTGTCGGCATTGTCCAATGTGGACACCACTCTGTATGATGTGGCTAATATTGACGGGGCAAACAGATGGCAGAAAATTAAGAATATTGCCTGGCCCACTATTATGCCTACCACTACGGTGTTGCTAATCATGAATGTGGGAAATGTGTTAAACAGCGACTACACTAAAATCCTGCTAATGCAAAACTCTACAAACCAAAGTGAGCTGGAAGTCATCGGCACATTCGTTTATCAAAAAGGGATTGTGGAAGGAAAGTTTTCTTATGCAACGGCGGTAAACCTGTTTATTTCCATAATATGCTTCATCCTGGTATTTGGTTCCGATATGATTACCAGAAAAATAAATCCGGAAAATAGTTTGTGGTAGAAAGGGGTAAACATGGCTTCAATTGGCAGAAAAAAACGGGTAAACAATAAAATATATATTGGCAGCAGGACCTTTGACATTATTTTGGCCCTGGTGATGCTGGCTCTTTCCATTGTGTTTATTTATCCCTTCCTGAATGTGGTGGCCATCTCCCTGTCCAGCAATCGAATGATTACAACAGGGCAGGTAACCTTCTTTCCCAAGGAGTTGATGACGGAAGGGTACAGGATGCTCTTTAAAGAACAGAACATTTTCAGAGCCTATGGAAACACCTTTGTCATTGCAGCAGGAACAGCGGCGGTCAGTCTTACCCTGACGTCTTTGCTGGCTTATGTGATGATGGTGCCGGAATTCGTTCTGAAAAAACCATTATCCATCTTCCTGCTGGTCACCATGTTCTTCTCCGGCGGTACAGTCCCCACATATCTGTTGATCCAGAATCTGGGCCTCTACGATACATGGTGGTCCCTGATTCTGCCCAATGCGGTAACCGCCTACAATGTTTTTGTGTATCGGGCATTTTACAAGGGGATTTCCCCTGAAATCAGGGAAGCGGGAAAAATTGATGGTGCGAACGATTTTAAAATATTGACCAAAATATATGTGCCTTTGTCCAAACCATTATATGCAACCTTTGGTCTGTTTGCCATTGTAGGGGTGTGGAACAGTTATTACGAAGCCCTGTTATATATTAAAGATCCCGACAAACAGCCCATACAGATGCTGCTTAGAAAAATTGTTTTCACTTCCGGGACTTCCAATATGAGCGGATCCCAGGAAATGATCAGTAATGGTGTGATGAATCAGCTGAATGTTCAGTATGCCTGTGTAGTGGCAACAATCGGACCGATTTTGCTTCTCTACCCTTTCCTGCAAAAATACTTTGCACAGGGGATGCAGGTGGGTGCTGTAAAAGGCTGAGATCATATAAGGAAAAATGGTGAAAAACGCCAGAATGGAGGGTTTATGAAAAGAAACATGGCAACAAGATTGACTGCTCTGGGAACGGCCTGCCTGATGACGGCGGGGGTTCTGGCCGGCTGCGGAAAAAGTAGCACCAATGAGACCACCACAGCAGCAGGTACTACAGCAGCGGAAGAAACCACGACCGCCGCTCAATCCGATGTGGACAAAACGGATGTGAATGCTACAGCGGCCAGTAATGGCATTGTACTCCCTGAGCTGGAGGACGGTGTGCTGAAACTGGAAGTCAGTATAGCAGATTACCAGCAGTCCTCGGAGGGCACTCTGGTGCAGGAAGAATGGGAAAAGCGGATGGAGGCTTACCTGGGATGCGATCTGGATATCACATGGACCAGAACGCCGGCTACGGACTATGCAGCAAATGAGCTGGTAGTTCTCCAGTCCGGTGCAGTACCGGATGTGGCAACCGTGACAAAAGGTGCTGCCATCAATGAATATGGAGAAGACGGCACGCTGCTAAACCTGGCAGATTATATGGATTACATGGTATATTATACGGATTATATGGCTGATACGAACGGCGGTGAGGATTATGCCAAAAATGAAGATGGATCCATGTATTATTTCATGGATGGCTTCTACAATCCGGATGATATAGAGGGTGCCCAGTCCTTTACCGCATTTGCCTATCGGTTTGACATTTTGCAGCAATTTGGATGGGAACCTGCCACCACACTGGATGAGTTCACCCAGCTGTGCGCAGACATGCAGTCCAAGATCGATGACGGCTCTCTGGATCTGCAGTATGTCATTATCAACAATACAAAAGATTATTCTTTATACAGAGGATTCGTGGGAATCTTCCATACCTGGGACTGCCTGTACTACAATGGGGAAGAATGGGTATTCGGACCTCTGGAAGACAATTTCCGGGAAATGCTGGCTTATCTGAACGAACTGTATGAAGCCGGTTATATCGATCCGGAGTTTGCTACTGCAGACTTTAACCAGGGTCAGACCAAAGCCACCACCAATGTGGGCGGTATCTGCCCTACACTTTGGGCTGGTTCTGTTGCAAGCTGGAATAATGCTGCTACAGATGAAACCATGGAATGGGGCCTGGCATATCTGCCGGAAAATGAAGACTATGGAACTGCATGGAAATGGGGCTCCAGACAGGGTGGAAAATCTCTGAATGCCAATGCCGGAATTTATATCAGTGCATCCACAGAAAATCCTGAGTATGTAGTGGCCATGATTGATTATCAGTATTCCGATCAGATGATCGAGCTGATGAACTGGGGCATTGAAGATACCACTTATACCACGGACGGCACTACCAATACGTTTATTAGCGAAATTATGGATGACGCTACTCCCGCTACCAAGGTTGCAGAGTATGGCATTATGTCTTCTTCCGTTTGCCGTACAGGTATTGTGTTCAATCCTCTTGATTTCAACGCCATGCTGGCTGTTTCTTCTACAGCAGAACCTTGGTGGAGTGAGAGCCAGGGCTACTATGAGGGCAAGTACTGGGTTGAATCCAGTGTCAATGGCGGAGAAGATTCTGTATCTCCGTATGACAGACCTCCCGTAACCTATTTAACAGCAGAGGAGCAGTCCTCCAAGGCACAGCTGGGATATAGCGGCACCTGCGAGACCAGAGTAAAGGAACTGGCTTATCAGTTCATCGTTGGAGAAAAAGACATCAATGATGATGCACAGTGGGAAGCTTATATTAAGGATGTAAAGAGCCAGACAGATGATGATTTTGACAGCATTTTACAGACCTTAAATGAGAACACTGTAAAGTAAGTACATAGAAAATCGGAACGATTATAAATGATCAGAACCCTTTTTTCGGCCGGATATTAGCTGCTGGTGCGGCACCGGCAGAAAGAAGGGTTTTGTGATACAAAAAGAAAGGGCTATTCTGAAAAGACCGTATGGGAGAGAAAATGGAATTAGTAGCTTTAAAAACAGAAAATAAGGTCATGCCCATTGCCATAGATACCCCTAAACCTGTTTTTGAATGGAATATACGGTCAGGGGCAGAAGGCGTGAAGCAGACCTGGTACAGAATAAGGGTATATCAGGATGCACCAGGGGAAAATCCATATGAAACATCGCTCTGGGACAGCGGCATCGTGCGGTCTGACCGAATGGTCAACATTGCCTATGCGGGTGATCCTCTGCAGTCGGACACTCGTTATTTATGGAAGGTCATCGTGGGCGTAAGCTACATGGATAAGGGCACAAAACAGGCAAAACAGGAAGTGCTGGCGGGATGGACCTTTTTTGAAACAGCCTATTTGGATGAAAAAGAATGGACAGGGACGTTTATCGGGGAAACAGAAGATCAGGTATATCACCTGTACAGGCGGCATTTTTCTGTGGAAGGGCCTCTGGTCCGGGCAAAGCTTTACATCTGTGGACTGGGACATTTTCTGTTTTATCTGAACGGTAAACAAATGACGGACCATGTGCTGGAGACGCCATGGAGCGATTACCACAAGACCTGTTATTATACGGCATTTGATCTGACGCCTTCTTTAAAAAAAGGGGAGAATCAACTGCTGGTGCGCCTGGGTGACGGGATGTTCCATGTGCCGGGGGGGCGGTATGTCTACTACCCCAGATCCTATGGAAGAAGTAAATTCCTTGCCCAGCTGGTGCTAGAGTATGAAAACGGAACAACCACATGCATTTGCACCGATGAGAAATGGGAAATGACGCCGGGGCCGGTGCAGTTTTGCTGCATTTATGGCGGGGAAGATTTCGATGGGAGGCTTTGGGATGCTTCTGTCTGGGAAACAGGAGAAAAGGGAAAAAAATGGTACCCGGCTAAGGTTGTGGACTGGCCCAAAGGGCATCTGAAGGCCTCTCCCATTGAAAGCCTTCGGGTTATGGAGGAATACGGGCCAATTGCGGTGGAAGAAACTTCTCCCGGCGTCTGGCTGTTCGATTTTGGAAAAAACTTTTCCGGATGGGCCAGAATTCGGCTTCACACAAACGGGAAACAGGCAGGCCGGAAGGTGGTGATTACCCCCGGAGAAATACTGGATAAGAACAGATGCCCGGATCAAAAGGTGACGGGAGCAGGCTATCAGTGGACCTATATTCTGAATGAAGAAACCGAACAGGAATTTGCACCGGATTTTACCTACACCGGCTTTCGATATGCCCAGGTGGAGGGGGCCGTTCCCTCAGGAAAGGGAAACGGGGACGATAACCCTGAACTGCTTTGGATCAAGGGAGAATTTATTTATCCAGATGTGGAAAAAGGCGGAGAATTCTCATGTGAAAATGGTCTTTTCCAAGACATTCATCAAATTGTGCTACAGGCCATCAAAAGCAATATGAAAAGTTATTTTACAGACTGTCCCCACAGGGAGAAACTGCCCTGGCTGGAGCAGACCCATCTGATTGGCCCCTCCATTATGTATAATTTTGATGTGCAGAATCTTTACGGGAAAATTCTGCAGGATATGGAAGATGCCCAAAGGGAAAACGGATTGATTCCGGATATCTGTCCGGAATATGTGACCGGATTTGACAAGTGGCACAAAGGTTTTCTGGATTCTCCGGAATGGGGCAGTGCCTGCATTCTGGGAGCCTGGTATGCGTATATTCGTTATGGAAGCCGCAGTATCCTGGAACGGTATTACACGGTGATGCAAAGGTATATTGGGTATCTTATGGAAAAGACCCATCATGAAATTCTGCATCATGGACTGGGAGACTGGCTGGACATTGGCCCATGTACACCCCATTCCCAGAATACACCGGTACCGGTGGTGGCCACCTGCGTGTTTTACATGGATTTATGCATCATGGAAAAAATAGCCTGGCTTTTGGATAAAACGGAGGATGAAGTGGCTTACCGGCAAAAAAAAGAAGCCGTATTTAAAGAATATAATCTGCAGTTTCTGGATGACCAGACGGCCCGGTATGCCAATGGCAGCCAGGCCGCACAGGCCATGAGTCTGATGGCCGGGCTGGTTCCACAGGACTTTTTGGACAAGGCGGTCAGGGAGCTGCGGCTGGATGTGGAAAAGCGCAACTATGCCATTACGGCAGGGGATATCGGCCATCCTTATCTGATTGGGGCTATGATGGAGCATCAGATGAATGATCTGCTGGAGAAGATGACATTGATTACGGATACACCCGGTTATGGTTATCAGGTAAAGCATGGCGCCACCACCCTCACAGAGGAGTGGGATGGGCCAGAGCCGGGCAATCCCCATGGTTCCCAGAACCATCTGATGTTAGGCAGTATTGAAGAGTGGTTCTACGGTGCTCTGGGTGGTTTGCCTCTGATCCGGGAAGGGCTGCCGCTGAATGAAGCGGTGATTCGGCCCTTTGTGGCAAAGGAAACGGACTGGGTAAAGGTGTGGATCCGGCATCCATATGGGCGTCTGGAGAGTGAATGGGAAAAAGAGGGAGAGGAAGTGGCCTTTTCTTTCCGCATTCCCCCCAATGTAACCGCATCCATTTATCTGCCTGGGGAAAAGACCCCCCGGGTTGTGGGATCTGGCCGTTATCAGTGGCGTGTAAAAAACATACAGGAGGCAGAATAAAAATGATATCAAATACGGATAAAAGAATATTTCCCTATCTGACACCCCATAAATATGAACGGCCGGTTCTTACAGGGTCCGGACTTCCAGGGACATTTGATGAAAAGGCAGTGGATATTCCCTTTGTTTTCTGGCATCAGGGCATGTTTCATATGCTGTATACCGGCTTTGATGGTATAGGATATCAGTCCGCACTGGCTGTTAGTGAGGATCTGCTTCACTGGACCCATAAGGGCATTATTCTGAAGCGGCAAATGAACACGGACAGATGGGACCGGGTAGGGGGGGCAGCCACCTGGATTATTAAAGAAGAAAATGGATTAACAGATCTGCCCCGTCTAAAAAAAGTGAATGGACGGTACTGGATGGTGTACCATTCCTATCCTGGTACTGGATACGAAAGCGGACCGGCGGAAATCGGATTGGCCTGGACGGAGGATGAAAATCTTTTGGACTGGCATTTTCCGGACGCTCCGGTTTTTTCCTGGAAGGAGGGGGCTGCCTGGGAGAAAGGGGGACTGTACAAGGCTTGCATTCTCTGGCATAACGGAAAATGGCATATGTTCTACAATGCCAAGAATGAAGAAGCCAGATGGGTGGAACAAACAGGGCTGGCCTGGTCAGAAGATCTGGAGCACTGGACAAGGTGTCCGGAAAATCCGGTCCTCCGTATCCAACCGGGCGCCTGGGATGAACGTTTCGTTTCCGACCCTTATATTGTGCAGGATGGGGATACCTGGCTGAATTTCTATTTTGGCTATGGAAAACTGTATGCGGATGGGCATAGCCATGCCCAGGAAGGGCTTGCCCTGTCCGGGGATCTGGTGCATTGGGAAAAGGTGGAAAATCCCATTCTCTCTTTCGGACCTCCCGGAAGCTATGACAGTGGGCATGCCCACAAGGCCTCCATTTTGTATAAAGACGGGGTGCTGTATCATTTTTACTGTGGAACCCGCCCCTGGCAGGAGGGAGATGCAACCAATGCCAGCGGAGAATACAGAACCATCTGTCTGGCGGCCAGCCAGCCCTTTTAAGTGGTTTCGGGCCCAAATTAAGGAGGAGCAACTTGGAAAAAAAGGAAAAAATCAAAAATCATATTCTGCCCTTTTTCTGGCTGAGAGGAGAGGACGCCCTGACCATTCAGGAAGAAATGGACCAGATGGAGAACTGTGGAATACGGGAGTTTTGCGTAGAATCCAGACCCCACCCGGACTTTTGCGGCCCTCTTTGGTGGGAAAACATGGATTTCATTTTGGAAGAGGCAAAAAAAAGAGGGATGCGGGCCTGGATTCTGGATGATGATAAATTCCCTACGGGGCATTGCAATGGGGCATTGGAAGGACAGCCGGAAAAAGAAAAATTTTATTTGGCAGAACGGCATATGGATATTATGGGCCCCTGTGAGGGAGATGCGGTTCTGGTGGAGAATTTCATGCAGCCGGACGGCAGACTGCTGGGTATTCTGGCATGCCCAAAGCCGGACGGGGAAACCCTGGAGGTTAGCGGAGAAGGGAGCATCCTTCTGACAGACAGGTACAGGGACGGATTTGTTTATTTTGACCTGCCGCCCGGTCCCTATCGGCTTTTTGTGCTTTTTGTGACCCAGAGGGGCGGGGGCAGGGACCACTACATGAACCTGATTGATGAAGCCTCCGTGAAAGTACTGCTGGATAATGTGTATGAACCGCATTATGCCAGATACAGCGCTTATTTTGGTCATACCCTGGCTGGCTTTTTTTCGGATGAACCGGAACTGGGAAATGTACCTGGTTACCCATTTGATGTGACCCTGGGAAAGGGTGGCATAAAACTGCCATGGAGCAGTCAGCTGGAGAAAACACTGGAAAAAGAATGGAAGCAGGATTTTCTGGTGCACCTGGTATCCCTCTGGTATGGGACAGGGCCTTTGACGGTGCCAAGCCGTGCCGGTTACATGCAGGCCATGACCAATCTGGTCAGAACCTGTTTTTCCGGCCAGATCGGAAAATGGTGCAGTGCCCATGGCGTAGAGTATATCGGACATATTATTGAAGATGACAATGCCCATGCCAGAATGGGATGCAGTATCGGTCACTATTTTCGGGAAATGGAAGGGCAGCATATGGCTGGCGTAGATGTGGTGCATCATCAGATCGTACCTGGATTTACCGAGCCTGTCCATCAGTGGATTGCCGGAGACAGGGACGGAGAGTTTTTTCACTTCGGCCTTGCAAAGCTGGGGAGTTCAGCGGCCCATATGGATCCTAAGAAGAAAAACAGGGCTCTATGTGAAATTTTTGGAAATTATGGCTGGGCGGAGGGAAATTCACTGATGAAATGGCTGACCAACCACATGCTGGTTCGGGGCATCAATCAGTTTACACCCCATGCATTTTCCATGCGTTATCCGGACAGGGACTGCCCGCCACATTTTTATGCCAGAGGAAACAATCCGGCTTTCCCCTGCTTTCAGGAATTAATGAGATATATGGAAAGGGGGGCCGCCTTTTTGTCCGAAGGCATTCATCAGGCAGATGCTGCGATTTTATACCATGGGGAAGCAGAATGGGCAGGAGAAGCCATGCTGTTTCAGAAACCGGGCAGAAAGTTAATGGAACATCAGCTGGATTATGATGTGGTACCTGCAGATTTGTTCTCCCAGGATCCAAACGGGCCTTATCCGGATTCCAGAGCTTATGTAAAGGAAGGGCACCTGCATATTCATCAGGAATCCTATTCTTGCCTTATCCTGCCCTACGCCCAATACATAGAAAAGCATGTGGCAGAATTTGTGGTTCAGGGAGCAAAAGCATCCCTGCCGGTGTTTCTTCTGGAGGCACTGCCTCAGGGGTGTACGGACAAAAGTCCACTGCCTCAGGGGTTTGCAGAGGCAGTGACGCTGACAGATCTGGAACATCTTGCAGACCTGACAGCAAAAGTGGCAGTCCCCCTTTTGCAACCCTCCATTCATCTGCCAGATGTCAGACAAATCCTCTTTTCCAGGGGGAAGTGCTTAAGAGGAATGCTCTTTAACGAAAGCACAGTCAACAGGGCAGATATGACCTTTATCTGCAGCAGTAAAGCATATCGAATCTGGCGACAATATGATCCATGGGCACTGAAGGAAAAGCTGTATGCGTTTCCTGAAGAGGGAATTTCGGTGACCCTTGAGCCTGGGGAAGCACTGTTTTTTGAGCTGCTGACAGAAAGCGATCAAAAGCCTGTACTCATTCCGGTCATGCAGGAAGAAGTTCTGAATCTGGACTGGGATGTGTGGACGGATCAGGAAGCTCTTGGGAAACGACAGATCAGGGCAGGAGAGAAATTTGAAAATCTCAACGGTCCGGGACACTGGCAGGGGCATTGCGGTAGCTTTTTTTATCGGGGCTGTTATGTGATGGAAGAAAAAAAGGGAAACCACTGTATATTTAAAATTCCCCGGGGCAATGATAGCTTTCGCCTTTGGATCAATGGTAAGGATTGCGGCTGGATGACGGGGGCTCCGGTCAAAACAGAGATTACCCATGCACTACTTCCGGGAAACAATGAAATCCAGATTGAGGTGACCAACACATTGATATGGAAAAGGAAAGACGGTGCCAGCACACATTTGCAGATTCCTGCAACAGGCATACTGCAGGCGCCGGTCCTGTTATGGTACGAATAGACAAAAAGGGAGATTGCAAAGATGAAAAAAGCAGATAGAATATATTATGGTGGCGATTATAATCCGGATCAATGGGATGAGCAGACCATAGATAAGGATATGGAGTTGTTTGAAAAGGCAGGCATCAATTTACTGACTCTGCCGGTGTTTTCCTGGGCAAAGCTGGAGCCGGATGAAGGCCAGTATCATTTTGAATGGCTTGATGCAATTGTAGAAAAAATCTGGGGGCATGGCATAAAAATTTGTATGGCCACCCCCACCACTGCCCAGCCGGCATGGCTCTCCACCAGGTATCCCGAAGTGCTGCCGGTGGACATTGCCGGAAGAAAGAGAACCCATGGAATGCGGGTATATTTCTGCGTCAACAGCCTGAAATACAGAGAAAGGGCCGCTGCCATTGCGGAAGAAATGGCCAAACGGTATGCCCATCATCCGGCGCTGGCTATGTGGCATGTGTCCAATGAGTATGGGACTTATTGTTACTGCCCCACCTGTCAGGCCAAATTCCGGCTTTGGCTGAAAAAACGATATGGCAGTCTGGAAGAATTAAACAACCGGTGGCACACCACATTCTGGGGCAGGATCCTCACCAGTTTTGAGGAGGTAACACCCCCCACAGAGCTGAATGATGATTATCGGTTCAATCCGGCTATTCAGCTGGATTATATGCGTTTCATTACCGACTCCACGGTAGAATGCTTTGAAAATGAGTACAGGGTACTAAAGAAATACAACCCGGATATCCCGGTTCAGACCAATATGTCTGGTTATATCCGTAAGCTGGATCAGTTTACCATGACAAAACCCCTGGATGTGGTGGGGTGGGATAATTATCCTTCGCCACAGGATCCCCCGTATTTTGTGGCCATGAAACATGACCTGATGAGGGGGCTGAAAGGAGGCCAGTCCTATGTTCTCACGGAGCAGTCACCCAATCAGCAGAACTGGCAGCCATATAATAAGCTGAAGCGCCCGGGAGAAGTCCGTCGGCTATCCTATCAGGCCCTGGCCCATGGGGCGGACACCTGTCTCTTTTTCCAGATGCGCCAGTCCATTGCCGGACAGGAAAAATTCCACGGCGCCATTATCAGCCATTCCGGAAGAGAAGATGCCCGAATTTTTCAGGAAAGTGTGCACCTGGGACAGGAACTGAAAAAACTGGGGGATGTTTTCCTGGAAGGAAGAACACCTGCTAAAGCGGCTATTCTTTTTGACTGGAATAACTGGTGGGCGCTGGAGCTTTCCAGCGGACCAAGTAAGGATATGGATTATTTAAAAACCGTATCGCTCTACTATGAAACCCTGCACAGACAGAACATTGGGGTGGACATTCTGCCTTTTGACGGAGATCTGAAGGGGTATCAGCTGGTAATTGCCCCTCTCATGTACATGATCAAAGGGGATCTGGACAAACGGCTGACTGCATTTGTGCAGGAAGGAGGCTCGCTGGTGACCACAGTGATGTCCGGGCTGGCGGATGAAAACGACAGGTGTGTGTTCGGTGCATATCCGGGAAAGCTGAAGGACCTTTTGGGCATCTGGGTGGAAGAAACGGATGCCTTAAGACCGGAGGAATCCAATGAAATGGCCATGGAGGCAGACTGCTCTTTGGGAAGGGAGCGGTTTAGCTGCGGGTTTTTGTGTGATATCATCCATCCGGAAGGGGGCGCAAAGACCATTGCCCGTTATACCAGAGATTTTTATAAGGGCATGCCCTGCGTGACAGTGAAGGAAACCGGAAAAGGAAGGGCTTATTATATCGGAACCCAGCCAGAGCAGGCTTTTTTGGACAAACTGGTAGAAAAAATATGTGCGGAATCGGGCCTGCAGGGGGTTTATCCCGCTGAAGAAGGGGTGGAAATCACCCTTCGGCAAAAAGGGGAGGCCCACATTATCTTTGTCATGAATCACAATATGGTTCCCGCAGAAGTGAACTTTGGAGCGGACAGGCTGACCGATCTGTTATCGGATCAGGAAGTGACCGGGAAAAGGATACTTGCACCGGGAGATTGCAAGGTTTTAAAGAAAAAATAAGAGGAAGAGCAAATGGAGCAAAAAAAGTTGTTTCCCCAGATAGAGGGACTGATGCATGGGTGTGATTATAATCCGGAGCAGTGGCTGGATCGGCCGGACATTTTAGAGGAAGACCTCCGGATGATGAAAAAGGCAGGAATCAATAGTGTGACCCTGGGAGTTTTTTCCTGGTCCATGTATGAACCGGAAGAGGGAGAATATCACCTGGACTGGATGGAAGAAATCATGGACCGTCTGTATGCCAATGGCATTTATACCATCCTGGCGACCCCTTCAGGAGCAAGACCTGCCTGGCTGGATGAAAAATATCCGGAAGCTATGCGTGTAAATGCCCAGGGACAGAGAGCCCACCATGGTGTTCGGCACAACCACTGCATGTCCTCTCTGGTTTATCGGAAAAAGGTGGAGGAGATTGACAGCCTGCTGGCCAGACGGCTGGGGAAGCATCCGGGACTTTTGCTCTGGCATATTTCCAATGAATTTGGCGGGGCATGTTATTGTCCTGCCTGTGTCAGAAAATTTCAGGTTTATCTGGCAGAAAAGTTCGATCACGATATTCAAAAGCTGAATGGGGCCTGGTGGAACACCTTCTGGAGCCATAACTATAACAGCTTTTCCCAGATTGAGCCGCCTTTTTCCAATGGAGAAGGCAGCATTATGGGACTGAACCTGGAGTGGCAGAGGTTTACCACCTGGAACACCACAGACTTTTTGCGCTTTGAGAAAAAGATTTTAAAAGACATTACGCCCACCGTTCCCGTGACCACCAATTTCATGAAATTATATAATGGCCTGGATTACCGGGTTCTGGCGAAAGAACTGGATATTATTTCCTGGGACAGTTACCCCAGATATCACAATGGGGATGAAACCTTGTGGGACACGGAAATGGAAAATGCCTTTGATCATGCCGTAATGCGGGGCATGCAGAAGGACAAGCCGTTTATGCTGATGGAAAGTGTACCGGGGGCCGTGAACTGGCATCCATTCAATAAGCAAAAGCGCCCGGGCATGCATCGACTGGCTGCACTGCAGGCTGTGGCCTGCGGCGCAGATACGGTGCAATATTTTCAGTGGAGAAAAGGCCGGGGAGGATTTGAGCAATATCATGGTGCGGTGGTAGATCATCTGGGCACAGAGGATACCCGTATTTTCAGGGAAGTGGCAGAAACAGGAAAGATGCTTAAATCTCTGGCACCGGTGGCGGGCTCTCTTGTGAAAGGGCAGGCAGCCCTGATTTTTGACTGGGACAATCGGTGGGCTATTCAGGATATGAAAGGCCTGGGGGAATCTACTAAGTGCTATGAAAAAACCTGTCTGGATTTCTGGAAAACGCTGCAGAAGATGGGCATTACCACAGATGTGATTTCCCAGGATGAGGATTTTTCTCCCTACAAACTGGTTGTGGCTCCCATGCTTTACTTGTTGCATCCCAAAACATCTGCAAGACTGAAACAATTTACAGAGCAGGGCGGGCAGCTTCTGGCCACTTATCTGACCGGATATGTGGATGAAAATACCCTTTGCTATCTGGGCGGCTTTCCCGGGGATGGCCTGTCAGATGTATTTGGTCTGATCAGCGAAGAAATAGATACCCTGTACCCGGGGGAGACCAACAGTATGGTCCCCACGGCAGAAGGGCTGTATAGGTTGCCCGGGTTTCAGGGAACGGTATTGGAGTATGCTGAGATGCTGCGGGTGAAAGGGGCACAGACGCTGGCCTTATATGGGGAGGATTACTATAAAGGAAGCCCTGCCCTGACGGTTCATCAGCTAGGACTGGGCAGAGCCTATTATCTGGGAGCGAGAGTAACACCGGCTGATCTGCGCATTATCCTGGAAAACATTGTACGAGATTGCGGTATGGATGTACGAAGAATGCCGGAAGGGGTGGAATATTATGAGCGGCAGGGGGAGAAAGAAAAGTATGCATTTTATCTGAATGCTTCCCCGTTCCCGGTAGAAATCAGTGGGTGTCATGGGAAAATTCTGGAAAGAGAGGAGAATTGCACAGGGCAGCTGAAGCTGGATGCAATGGAAGGCGTGGCGCTGGCTGTTCATGAGGAAGAAGGGAGACAGAGCGAATGCTGAAGGTGTCGAACATATCTATGGACTATCTGGAGTGTCCGGTAGGGGTCAGCTCTATGCCGGAAATTGGATGGCAGACAGAGAGTGACAGAAAAAATGTGATACAGACGCATTACCAGATTCAGATTGCGGCCGCAGGAGAGCGGCAGCCCCTGTGGTATGACTCCGGATGGGTAAAAAGCCAGCAATCTGCACATGTACGCATAGAAGAAAGGCTTCCCCTGTTGTCCGGGAAAAAATATTACGTCAGTGTACGGGTCAGGGATGAAGTGGAGACCAGTGCGTTTAGCGAACCGGCTGCTTTTGTGACAGGCGTCCTGGATCCACGGGAGTGGAAAGCCCATTTTATTTCTGCAGAAACCGCAGAGGATAAAAACAATTCCAAAAGTACTGTTCTGACCAGACAAATAGAGGTAACCGGAGCCATTAGCGAGGCCTATGTTTTCACCACGGCCCTGGGTTTGTATGAATTTTATATTAATGGACAAAAGGTAGGGAATGACGTTCTGACCCCTGGCTGGACTTCTTATCTGAATCATCTTTGCTATCAGACTTACGAAATTACGTCCCTGCTCCAGCCTGGAAAGAACACGCTGGGGGCTTTGGTGGGAGCAGGATGGTTTAAAGGGGAAATGGGATTTTTACATCGTAGAAACAATTATGGGGAAAGAACTGCCTTTTTTATGCAGCTACTGATTCGTTACGGGGACGGACGGGAGGAGATCCATATTACCGATGAAAGCTGGAAGGGGCAGGATGGACCAGTCTGCTTCTCGGAGATCTATGATGGAGAAATATACGATGCCAGAAAAGGTACCCCGTCCATTTGGGAAAATCCGGAAAAAGGGAAATCCGTGGAATGGGTATCCTTTCCCATGGAAGCGTTAACGGCACAGCCCGGTGCCAGAGTAAGAGAGATGGAAACATGCCCAGCACAGAAAGTGTTGGTTACGCCCAAAGGGGAAATCGTGGTGGATTTTGGGCAGAATCTGGCTGGGTGGGTCTGCTTTCGTGTCAGGGGACAGGCAGGCAGTAGAGCTAGGCTGAGATGTTTTGAAACATTGGACCGGGATGGAAATGTGTACACGCAAAATCTGCGCCGGGCCAGACAGGAAATCAGCTATATCTGCAATGGGGAACGAGAAGAAACCTTCCATCCCCATTTTACGTATCAGGGCTTTCGTTATGCATGGATTCAGGAATGGCCGCAGGAGGTCGTTAAGGAAAATTTTACGGCTCATGTGCTCTATTCCCAGATGAAGCAGACCGGGCATTTTCAGTGTTCTGATGCTTTGCTGAACCAGCTCCATCACAATATTTTGTGGAGTCTGAAAGGGAATTTTGTGGATATTCCCACAGACTGCCCTCAGAGAGATGAAAGGATGGGCTGGACAGGAGATGCCCAGATCTTTTCCAGAACCGCCTGCTACCTGACGGATGCAGATCCCTTTTTCCGAAAATGGTTGGTGGATGTGGCGGCGGATCAGACGCCGGATGGAGGCGTGCCCCATGTGGTGCCAGATATTATCAGCGGGCATGAAGGAGGGGACTGGCTGTTATCCCAGGGGACGCATTCTGCTGCGGCTTGGGCAGATGTGGCTGTCATTATGCCCTGGAATCTGTATCTGATGTACGGAGATGAGCAGGTATTAAGAATACAGTATGACAGCATGAAGAAATGGATTTCATTTATGGAGCGGCATGCCCGGGGATATATTTGGAATTACAAGCTGCAGTTTGGAGACTGGGTTGCTCTGGATGCAGAAGAGGGGAGTTATTTTGGGGCAACGCCGAATGCCCTTACCTGTACGGCCTATTTTGCGTATTCCACAAAATTATTTGCCAAAATAGCCCATGTTCTGGGAAATGAGGCGGATTTTCAACGATATAGCGGGTTGTATGAAAAGATATTGGATACCTTCCAAAAAACATTCTTCCAACCGGATGGAACGATGACAGCCATGACGCAGACGGCGCATATCTTAGCCCTGCATTTCCAGCTGGTTCCTGAACAATACAGAGAAAAAACGGCAGCGGCTTTGGTGAGGTTATTGCAGGAAAAGGGGGGACATCTGGTCACCGGATTTGTAGGAACACCTTATTTCTGTCATGCACTTTCGGAAAATGGCTATGTCCGGGAAGCATATGCATTGCTGTGCAGGGAAGA
Source organism: uncultured Cuneatibacter sp. (assembly GCA_964426655.1). Classification (GTDB taxonomy): domain Bacteria; phylum Bacillota; class Clostridia; order Lachnospirales; family Lachnospiraceae; genus RGIG8306. Next base: position 41,056 of record CAYRQT010000002.1, read on the forward strand.
TTTCCCTTCCTGGCTGTATCAGGTCAAAATGGGGGCTACCACCATATGGGAGCATTGGGATGGCATCAAACCCGATGGAAGCATGTGGAGTCCGGACATGAATTCCTTTAATCATTATGCCTATGGGGCAATCGGAGAATGGATGTACAGGGTAATTCTAGGCATAGATGTGACAGAGGAGGCACCGGGCTGGAAAAAAGTGAGAATAAGTCCTTTGCCGGGAGAAAGATTGGAGCATGCCCAGGGAAGTTTTGACAGTATATACGGGCCCATTCGGGTCAGCTGGGAGAAAAACCGGCCCCTTCATCAGGTGACGTTGCAGATTTCCATTCCCCCTAACACGAAGGGCGTGCTCTGTCTGGAGCCGGAGGCTGGAGATGTACAGGAAACAGGACTGGAGTTCAGAAAAAAACAGGGGAGGCTTCAGGCTGACTTTGGCTCAGGTGAATGGAAGGTAACCTATCGGATAGGATGATGGTAGAAAGGGAAAGGCAGCTTTGTGAAAAATTCCGGAAAAGATAGAAAACCATGGGAATGGGGAAAACTGTATACGGCAGGTCATTATTTTTTTAACCGCAACACCCTGTTCTTTTGGCTGGGAGATACGGCCTGGCTTCTCCTGCACAACCTGAAAAGGGAAGATGTTCAGCTTTATCTAAGAAACAGAAAAGAAAAAGGCTTTACCGTTATCCAGATGACGGCGGTGCACCATTTGCCAGCCTATAATGCGTACGGTAAGGCAGCATTCCAGGAAGGACATCCGGGACTTCCCGCAGGAGAAGAGCCGGATGGCTACTGGAGTATGCTGGAGTGGGTACTGTCTGAAGCGGAAAAACTGGGCCTATATGTGGCCCTGCTTCCCCATTGGGGAAATCTTGCCGCAGAAATTCCGGAAAAAAATATGGAAAGGTATGTAGACTTTCTGCTGCGCAGATACGAAAATGCTCCAAATCTGATCTGGGTTCTGGGAGGAGATACAAGGGGGGATGTACACAAAGAATACTGGGAGAAGATGGGACAACGCTTAAAAGAGGGCAATCCGGACAGGTTGCTGACTTTTCATCCCTTTGGCAGAACTTCTTCCCTTGATTTCTTTCCGGAAGAAGACTGGATGGATTTCCACATGTTCCAGTCCGGGCACCGGCGGTATAATCAGCAGGTACTAAGTGCCTGGGATGATAACAGAGTGGACGAAAAGGCAGAAAGATGGTATGGGGAGGACAACTGGCGTTATGTCAGGGATGGGTATACCCAAAAGAAGAGATGCATGCCCATTCTGGACGGTGAGCCTTCTTATGAGCATATTCCCCAGGGCCTGCATCTGAAAACGGAGCCGTACTGGAGCGGCGATCAGGCGGCCAGGTATGGATGGTGGTCTCTTCTGGCCGGAGCGGCGGGGTTTACCTTTGGGCATAACGCCATTATGCAGTTCTACACGGGGAAGGAAGAGGGGGCTTTTCAAGTGAAAATTCCCTGGAAAGACGCACTTCATAGCCCGGGATCGGACAAAGTTTGTATGATGAGAAAAATACTGGAGCCCCTTTTGGGGAAGTACTGGAAAGAAACAGAACCAGGTGAGGGGTATCTGACAAAAGAAGCGGCATGGAACGGAAATCAGCGGGAAGAAAGAATACTGGGCATGCGACTGGGCCCCTGTTATTTATTTTATTCATACCAGGGAAAACCGGTGATTCTGGACACGCAGAAAGTGGTGACCGCCTTTTGGGACAGGACGGAAGAAAGTGGAAAGGTAATTGAACCCCTCCGTATGGAGGCCTGGTGGATAGATCCCCGAACCGGCATCAGAAGCTACACCGGATGCCGGGTGCCGGTCGGAGAATGCCTTGAATATTTCCCTCCCCGGACGGAGCATGCAGACTGGCTCCTATTGCTGCAGCTGCAAATCGGGAGCAGACTGAGCTGATAAAATGCGGAAAAAGACACATGCCAAATGCAGGTGCCTTTTTCCGCATTTTTTATATTAGAAAGAGCAGCAGACCTGCACGGGTATAGCGTACTGCAAAACGCATCTTCTGCATAAAAGGAAGGCGATATTACGGTAGACACGATGAGGAGAAGCATCTATAATAGCAAGGGAATGCCGGCGGATAAAGGTCCGGGATAAAAGGCAGAAAAGGAATGATGGAGATGAATATCAGGAAAAATGTGTCTCAATGGATGCGCAGGAGGCTGGTACGGGCTGCCAATCTTCTTGCGCAGGATGAAGGTGCGCAAAAGTCAGCGGAAAAAATCATAACGCCTGGAATGCCTGCACTGCTGCGGGATGCTGCAGCAGAAGGGGCAGTTCTTTTGGAGAACCATATTCTCCCCTTTCCCACAGGTGCATCGGTGGCGGTCTTTGGACGTACACAGGTGGATTATTTTTGCACGGGATATGGCAGTGGCGGAGATGTGAATACCCCATATAAAGTCAGCCTTTTAGAAGGAATAAGAAATTGTGAGAGACTGCAGGCCAACGAGAAACTAGCGGCACTGTATACTGACTGGTGCGAAAAGAATCCGGTGGACCATGGGGAATGGGGGCAGTGGCCCAGATACTATCCTGAAATGCCGCTGGATGCACAGCAGATCATGCAGACTGCAGAGGAGAGTGAATATGCGTTGCTGGTTCTGGGGCGTGCGGCAGGTGAAGATCGGGAAAATGCATTGGAACCGGGTAGTTATTACCTGACAGAGGATGAAAAAAATCTTCTGAAAAGTGTGTCGTCCGTTTTTGGACAGAGACTGGTCGTTTTGATGAACATTGGTTCCATTATGGATTTTTCCTGGACAGAGGCATTGGAAAAGCCCCTGGGCGCTCTTATGATTGTTTGGCAGGGGGGGATGGAAAGTGGGAATGCAGTGGCAGATCTGCTTTCCGGCAAAAAGAATCCTTCAGGCAGACTTACGGATACCATAGCAAAATCCTATGAGAACTACATTTCGGCACCTCATTTTGGTGGAGAGGCCTTTAATAACTATGTAGAAGACATTTATGTTGGCTATAGGTGGTTTGAAACTTTTGCCAGGGAAGATGTGCGCTACCCCTTTGGGTATGGATTATCCTATACCCATTTCAGTATGGAGAACAAAAGCGTGGAAGAGAAAAAAGAGGGAAGTATTTTCCATGTGACTGTAACCAATACGGGAAAAGTGCCCGGCAGGGAAACTGTATGTCTGTATCTGGAAAAGCCCTGTACAAAGGGAGGAAATCCTTCCAGGGAGCTGGCTGCTTTCGCCAAAACCAGATTACTAAACCCCAAAGAGTCTCAGACGCTCATTATGGAAATCCCCCGGTATTCTATGGCATCCTATGATGGGGATGGCAGCAGCGGACATAAATCCTGCTATGTGATAGAGGCGGGCACATATGCCGTTTATCTGGGAGGAGATGTCAGATCCGCAAGGAAAATATATGAGCAATCCTTCAAAACCCTGGAAATCCTGTGCAGCCTCTCGGAGGTATGCGCTCCGCAGGTGCCATTTTCCATCATTAAGGCACAGGAAACAGAAGAGGGGCGTCGTCCGGTACAGGTGCCCGTGGCCACAAGGACCACAAACCTGAGGGAAATCATTCTTCGCAATCTGCCTGCAGAAATTTTGCCAGTGGCAGATCAGGGATATACGCTCCGGGATGTGAAGGATGGCCGGGTTTCCATGGAGACTTTCGTGGCTCAGCTGACCCTTAAAGAGCTGGAGGCCATATCCAGAGGAGATTATATTATGGGCAGCCCTTTGGGAACAAGGGGAAATGCCGGTGTGTTCGGGGGTGTTTTGCCCTCACTCAGAAAGAAAGGCATTCCACCGGTTACGACCACTGACGGCCCCTCCGGTATCCGTCTGTATGCCAGCGCATCCCTGTTGCCCATCGGTACTTTACTGGCCTGTTCCTTTGATGTGGATCTGGTCAGGCGCCTGTACAGACATGTGGGAATGGAGATGCTTGATCGGGGAAGTGATCTGCTTCTGGCGCCCGGAATGAACATACATCGCAACCCGCTTTGCGGCCGGAATTTTGAGTATTTTTCAGAGGATCCCCTTCTGACCGGGAAAATGGGAGCAGCAGTGGTACAGGGACTCCAGAGCACAGGGGTATCTGCCTGCCCCAAACATTTCGCATGCAACAATCAGGAATTTAAACGAAACAAAAATGATTCCAGAGTCTCTGAACGGGCTTTGCGGGAAATATATCTGAAAGGGTTTGAGATTTGTGTGAAGGAAGGTAAACCTCAGAACATTATGACCGCATACAACAAAATCAATGGGGTATGGGGACACTATCATTATGAACTGTGTACTTCCATTTTACGGCAGGAATGGGAATATCAGGGGAGTGTCATGACTGACTGGTGGATGCAATCTTCCCACAGTCCGGAATTTCCTCAGATGAGGGATAATGCATACCGTGTGAGGGCTCAGGTAGATGTGCTGATGCCCGGAAACAGAATGTTTCATGCCAATAAGCCTGATGGGACATTGCTGGAGACTTATGGAAAACCTGAGGGCATCACATTGGGAGAAATGCAGCGTACGGCAGCCAATGTCCTGCGATTTGTGATGGCCTCAGTGCCTTTTCAGAAAGGCGATGGAGAAAAAGAAGAGGCTGGCAGATAGGAAAAAGCAGGAATGGGCACACCCCGGTACAGAACACTGTATCCGGGATATGCCCGTTCCTTCTCGCACTTTTTCTCTTTCATGACCTTGCCCACGATCCATGTACACCCAATAACACTTTAATCAAAAAAGGTACCGGTATGGCTTTGGATAACAATGTGCATGCAACAAAATCAGGACAATTTCACCACATTCGTTGCCTGAGGGCCCTTTGCGCCGTCAACCACGTCAAATTCTACAGATTCTCCTTCAGTCAGGCTTTTGTAGCCTTCCATGTTCAAACCGGAGTAGTGGACGAAGATGTCGTTGCCGGTTTCATCAGAAATAAAACCGTACCCTTTTTGGTTGTTAAACCACTTAACTGTACCTTTCATACTGAACCTCCATACGTGTATGACCATAACTACCATATGAATGTAGCATATTCTTTTTCTTGTGTCAAACTATTGCAGATGGATATGCTTTCTTTTATAACAATTTAGAGGCTCTTTCCTTAATAAAACACAATGCCGACCTTTATTGACAGGAATCCAGACATTTGATAAACTGAAAAGCAGTGAAAGGATTGGAGATAATATATGGAAGAATTAATTGCGCAGGTGCCTGTTCCCGATGTGGGGCAGCTCATCTGGATGTGCCTGGGAATGGCTCTTTGCATTGCCCTTTCCGTGGCCTGTACCTGGGGAATAAAGAGGTATTTTGGGGCACCTGTACTGCTTTTGCTGGCAGGCATATTCCTGGCATATACCTGTTTTTATGTGGCATCCCCTCTGCTGTACATCCTGCTGTATCAGGCCCTTACGCTGGCCAGAGAAAACGGCATGGCGGAACTGGTTGTGCAAACCAAGGGAATTTTGCTGATTATATACAGGGTCCTGGATGGAGCTGTAACGGTCCTGGTGCTGTATCTGATGTATCGATATGTGATTTTACGGAGAAAAAAGCCAGCGGCAGGAGAGGCACTTATGATTGGGCTGGGCGTCAGCTTTTACAGGCTTTTCCTGTTCTTTCTGGTATTTTTATCAGATTATATGACAGCGGTGGCAGCTCGTGGAGGGCAGCTGGGTGAAATTTTGGCAGATATGGAAGAAGCAGAGGCGGCGGAGTGGATTAGCAGTGTAGTGGTTCGTATGAGCCAGAATCCCGGAGATTATTTACGCAGTGTGCTGGAAATGGCGTTAAGCATTCTGCTTTTCACCTGTATATTCCTTGTGATTTATGGGGTACTGATTCAAAAGGACGATTTTATGATTCTGGGCTTTGCAGCCCTTGCCTATGTGGGATATGGCATAGGCAGCGCAGCAGAGTCTCTGACGGGCTATTCAAATGACTGGCTGTACCTGTTGGCAGAGGGAATTCTGGTAGCGCCTTTTATATATTGGTGCTTCCGTCACTATAAGGAAGATCTTTTGGCTGCATTAGAGAAACAAAAAGAAAATCAGAAGAGAATGACAGCTCAAAAAAAGAAGGGGACCTCTTTTCCCAAGTCCCGCTAAGTTGTGAGTGGGGTGTGCAGCAGCGCTGAAAAGTGCTGCTGCACACCCTTTTTTTGAGGCGGATCAACAAATGGTGTCCAGTCGACATAACATAACCTGCCCTCTGTTTTCTGTATTCTGCAGTGGCAGAGGTTGCCTGCTGTACGGCCTTTGCAGAGATGCACAGAAGAATGGGAAGGGCAGACAAAGCAATCCATCCAGGGGCTGCCTAAAACGGCCCTTCCTTGACAGGGGGCATGTCATTTGGTACACTGAAAAACAGTGATGTCCGGGCTGCCTGCAATTTTCAAAAGGGAAACGCACATCAGAATGTACCTGGCGTTGAACAAAACAGATGGAAAATCAAGGAGGAGAGTGCAGAAGTGTCCTGGCTCTTTCTCTGAATTTTATAAAGGATGAGGGATGCAAAATAACAGTTTAAAAAGGAAAAAGCTTTTTCTCTTTGATATTGACGGGACCATTGCCCTGGAGGAAACCCTGCTGGAGGGCACAAAGGACCTGCTGGAATATATTCAGAACATTGGCGGAAAATCCCTGTACATTACCAATAATTCCACAAAAGGAAGAGAAGATTATGTGGGCAAGTTCTCCCGATGGAATATCCATACCGTACCGGAGGATTTTGTTACTGCCGGATATCTTACCCAGCTGTATCTGCAGCAGCATCACGGACAGGATCTGCTATTTGTGGTAGGGACAGAATCTTTTGTCCGGGATTTGAGAAACTGTGGCCTTCAGGTGGTTACCAGCCTGCAGGATCATTCTCCGGAGGAAGTAGGGGCGGCTCTGGTGGGTTTTGACAGTGAGCTGGCCTACCATAAGATTTATGACCTGTGCCGTCTTTTATACACCCGGGATATCCCCTATTATGCCACGAACCCGGATCTGTGCTGTCCCACCGTGTTTGGCAGCATTCCGGATTGCGGGGCCATCTGTCTGATGGCGGAGCAGGCAGTTCATAAAAAACCCATGTTTCTTGGAAAGCCCAGCGTGGAAGTGACCCGGCTTTGTATGGAGAAAACTGGTTTTTCCAGAAATGAAACGCTGGTGGTAGGAGACAGGCTCTATACGGATATTGCCTGTGGGCTGGCAAACAAGATTGATACAGCATTGGTTCTGACAGGAGAAGCTACAGAAAAGGATCTGGAAGAAACGCCTTACAGGCCCACCTATGTGTTTCAGGATGTGGGGGCCTTGTATGAAGCCATCAAAAAAGAATAGCATATAAATAGAATAGTATATAAAAGGAAGAGGCTGCTATAAAGCGGCCTCTTCCTTTTTGGGAGAGATTTCTATAAATTATCGGGAAGCACGGGCAATCTCCACATGGATTTCCCGGCCTTTGATTTTTTTGTTGGTAAGGGACTTGAGAATAGGGGTCACTTTTCCCTGGGGCACGTCTACAAAGGAAAAATTGTCGTAGATGTCAATGGCACCAATGCTTTTTCCCGCAATGCCGCTTTCGCCTGCGATGGCACCTACTAGATCTCCGGGGCGTACATTATCCCGTTTTCCCACACTGACAAACAGGCGAACCATGCCCACCTCTGTCTTCCGATTCTGGTTCATGCGGGGACGGCCGGGGGTAAAACGGCTCTGCGTCCGCTGAGAGAAGTCATCTTCCAGACTTTCTGCATCGGAAACGGCGGGGCCCATGGTAATGCGATAGAGTGCGGCCATCAGACGAATCTGAGACACTTCCTCCTCATACCGGGAAAGATTCTCCTGCAGAAGGGCTTCCACATCTTCCAGATCTTCCTTTTCCAGCGTCTCATCGATCTGCCGGAAGAAGAGAGCCATCTTATTGGAAAGCACATCCTTTTCACGGGGAAGCGGCCGGTTTTCAATTTTTGTTTTGCAGAAGCTCTGGATGCTGTAAAGCTGTGACATGTCCCTGCGGGTAACAAGGGACTGCGCAAT
>CAYRQT010000002.1:49095-69546 GCA_964426655.1 uncultured Cuneatibacter sp.
GGGGGCGGTGGGGGGGGGGGGGGGCCGGCCTGTACGGCCGATACGGTGTACATAGTATTCGCAATCCTGAGGAAGATCATAATTGAATACAGCATCAATATCGTCCACGTCAATGCCTCGGGCGGCCACATCCGTAGCCACCAGGAACTGCACCTGTCCGGTACGGAACTGTCCCATGACATGATCCCTCTGCTGCTGCTTCAAATCACCGTGGAGTCCGTCTGCGGAATAGCCTCTGGTGCGTAAAAAGGAACAAAGCTCATCCACCTGCCGTTTGGTGTTGCAAAAAATCATGGAGTGCCGGGGATTGGCAGCGTCAATCAGACGGGCCAGAGCCTCATTCTTTTTGTCCGGGCGAATGGAATAATAATACTGGGAAATGTTGGAAACCGTCAGTTCCTTACGGGTGATTCTGATGATAGCAGGTTCCCGCATATAGGTGCGGGCAATTTCCATAATAGCGGGGGCAATGGTTGCGGAATACATGATGGTCTGCCGGTCCTCAGGGACACCGGCCAGAATCGTTTCAATATCTTCCCGAAAGCCCATGTTCAGCATCTCGTCAGCCTCATCCAGAGCAATCATACGAAGATGCTCCAGATTCAATGTTCCACGACGCATATGGTCCATCACACGTCCGGGTGTGCCCACCACAATCTGTACGCCCATACGGAGAGGGCGAATCTGGCGATAGATTTCCTGGCCGCCGTAAATGGGAAGAATACGGATACCGGACATATACTTGGCCAGTTTATGAAGTTCATCGCTGATCTGAATGGCCAGTTCACGGGTTGGACAGAGAATCAGTGCCTGGACATGCTTGCTGCGGGCATCAACGTTCTCAAGCAAAGGAATGCCAAAGGCAGCGGTTTTTCCGGTGCCGGTCTGGGCCTGACCCACCAGGTCCTGGCCCTGCATGACGATGGGGATGGACTGCTCCTGAATGGGCGTCGCTTCTTCAAAGCCCATATCTGCAACAGCATGCTGCAGGGGCTCTTTCATATCTAGTTCATTAAATTTCAAGGGGGTTTCCTTTCTGAAGAGCGAACAGAAGCCACAGGAAAACAGAGAATGCTTCACCTCGCTCGTGACATGAGTAGATCATCTGGTTTTATTCCCGGTTACTATAGCAAAGTTAAGAACTTCGGTCAATTGACGATATATAGAAAGATTGAGGCAAAATGAGACATCTGTCGTCGATACTGCTAAAAAGCCGGAAAATAAGTGCTTTTTCTGCATGGAAAGTGTAAGAAATACGTAATCCATTTCCGGCAGAGTATTTGATATAATACAAGAAAAGGCGTGGAGGCATCATGGAAAAGGTATATATGCTGTGTCTGGGACTTGGCATCGGCATTCCGCTTGCAGGGCTGGTGCTGGACGGAATTTTTGACGGATTATTTGATTTATTGGACATCTGGGAAGGCTTTGACCTGGCCCCTCATACCGGATGGGGGCACGGGGCCATCTGCCTGCTTCCCTTGTCCATGCTGTCCATTTGCGGGGGACTTTTGTTTTTTGGGGCATCCGGCCTTCTGCTGCCGGCAGGCTGGAATGCCAGGGGTATTTTCGGACTCTCCCTGGTCATCGGCTATCTGGCAGCCTTGGGTTTTCAGAATATCATTATCCGGCTGCGCCGGGTGGAAAACACCACCCTGTCCACAGAGCAATTACTGCTATTTGACGCAAAAGTCATTCACAAGATCCAGCCAAATGGCTTTGGAGCAATCAGTGTCAGTACCTTTGACGGCATTACCACCAGCTATCCGGCCAAGGCAGCCCAGCCGGACTGGGGCATTCCACAGGATGTACTTGTCCGGATTGTCCGTTTCGATGGAAATGTGGCCATTGTAGAAGAAAAAAGCAAATCCCGCTGGTATGAGGAACAGGAACGGCTGGAAAAAGGAAAAGGAGAAGAGAAATGAATTGGATTACAGGAATAGGTGATTACCTGAATGGAACAGGTATAGTGGTATTGCTGGTCATTTTGGGGGTCGTGGTGCTGCTAAGCGTCATTTTGTCCATGTGGAAAAAAGTGCCCCAGGATAAGGCAGCGGTGGTTACCGGCTTAAAAAAGAGAATTATCACCGGCGGCGGAGGAGTGGTCATTCCGGTCTTTGAACGAATTGATTACATTTCTCTTGGCAATCTGCAGCTGGATGTCATGACGGAAGAAAGCATGTCCAGCCAGGGTGTGCCCATTGCAGTGGTAGGTACGGCAGTCATAAAGGTGAAAAACGAACAGATGGCAATTTATAACGCCATTGAGCAATTTACTGGAAGAAATGAGAAAGAAATTGAGCTTTCCATTCGCAATACTGCCAACAGTGTTCTGGAAGGAAAACTCAGAGAAATTGTATCCACCATGAGCGTGGAGGAGATTTACAGGGACCGGGAAACTTTTTCTGCTAAAGTTCAGGAAGTGGTGGGTACTGAGCTGATGGAAATGGGGCTGGAAGTAAAGGTCTTTACCATCAAGGACATCAATGACACCAATGGATACATTCAGGCCCTGGGCGTGAAACAAATTGCAGAAAAGAAAAAAGATGCGGAAATTGCCAAGGCAGAGGCCAGTCGGGAAACGGAGGTAGAGACTTCCAAAGCCCGCAGGGCGGGACAAACAGCCAGACTGGAAGCTGAGACACAGATTGCAGAGGCAGAAAAAGCAAAATCCGTACAGGAAGCGGCCTACATGCAGGAACAGCAGGCAGCAAAAGCCAAAGCAGATGCAGCCTATGAAATTCAGAAGAACATCACCAATAAGGAAGTGGTATCTGCCACCATGGATGCGGAGCTTTTGCGGCAGGAGCGGCAAAAAGACATAGAAGCAGCGCAGGTTCAGATTGAAATTACGAAAGAGCAAAAGAACATTGAACTGGCCCAAAAGCAGGCGGAGCGGCGCAAGGAAAGCCTGAGAGCAGAGGTGGTGGAGCCAGCTATTGCTGAAAAGGCAAGACAGCAGACCATGGCGGATGCTGAAAAATATCGTCGCATTGCGGAGGCCGAAGCAGAAGCTGAGGCTAAGAAGGTATATGCTCAGGCAGAAGCGGAAGCGGCCCGGATCCGGGCAGAGGCAGAGGCGCAGGCTGCAAAGACCACAGGCCTTGCAGAGGCGGCGGTCATCTCACAAAAGGGACTTGCGGAGGCAGAGGCAATTCGGGCAAAAGGTATGGCAGAAGCAGAAGCTATGGAGAAAAAGGCAGAGGCATATCAGAAGTACAGTGGTGCGGCTGTAGCGGAAATGCTGATCCATGTTCTTCCCGAGGTAGCTGGAAAAATTGCAGAACCTTTGGCACAAATCGATAAGATTCTGATTATGGACGGAGGAAAAGGAGATGGCAATGCTGTAGGAAGCGTTGCCGGAAATGTGACCGGCGTTATGGCGCAGGTATTTGAATCCATGAAGGAAGTGACCGGCGTGGACCTGGGGGACCTGGTGAAAGCAAAAGGATATGATGCACAGGTAAACCGTAATATTCATGTGACCGGTGCAGAAAATTTAACGGATGGACAGACCGCAGCCGTGGTGGCTGCAGCTGCAAAAGAATAGCAAACAACTGCCTGTAAAAAAAGGGCCTCTGTTCCAATGTTGGAAAGAGGTCCCTCTTTTTGTTTACCTCCATATCAGGGGGCTTTTGAAGGGAAAGCGGGAGGACAGGGATTGAGTTTTTGCAGAGTGGTTTCCACCTGCAGGAAAGAACACAACCGGTTCAGCTCCTCCGGGTCTTTTTGAAATCCGGGCTGGCGAATGGCCCTTAGTAAAATATTCTTGGGCGTGTGTTCCATGTCAATAAATTCTATGACCTGGGTCTTATACCCTTTGGTTTCCAGGTAGGCGGCACGAATACCATCTGTACAGAGGGCAGAAATGCGTTCTTTCAGCAATCCGTGTTTCAGCAGCGGCCACAGCAGCGGCTGTTCAATTTGTCGGTTGACCTCATGCTGGCAGCAGGGAACGCTTAGAATGACCTGCGCCCCCCAGGTGATGGCTTTGGCCAGGGCGTAGTCTGTGGCAGTGTCACAGGCATGGAGGGAGACGACCAGATCCACTGTCTGATGTCCCATATAATGGGCAATGTCTCCCTGCAAAAAGGTGAGCCCCTCGCACTGTAGTTTTTCGGCCAGGGTCCTGCATCGGGAAATCACATCCGTCTTCAGGTCCAACCCCACAATTTCCACCTGCATACCGGATTTTTCTTTCAGAAAATAGTGGATGGCGAACGTCAGATAGGATTTTCCGCAGCCAAAGTCCAGAATGGTCAGAGGACGCAGCTGATGGCCCTTTTCATCCGAGACGGCCTTTTGCAGCACAGGAAGCACATCCCGGATAAATTCCAGAAAACGGTTAATCTGTCAAAATTTATCATATTTTGGAGCAAGGACTTTCCCTTCCGGAGACATGATGCCAAGAGATACCAGGAAGGGGACTGGTGTGCCCTCCTCCAGAATATACTGTTTGGATCGATTATGGCTTCGGGGATCTGGAGGCGTCATCAGAGGCGCTTTTTTTCGGGAAATGGTGATTTTCCCTTTTTTGCTGATGCGAATGTGGTAAAAAGTATCAGCGGTCTGTAATTCTGCCTGACAAAAACTTTCCCTTAGCTGTGCACCCACATAAGCATAAACCTGTGCCTGAGAAAGGTTCTGGTGAAATACCTGGTTATTTTTAAATGATTCAGCCTGGTACATGGCAGAATTGCGAAGGGTGATGGGGAGAATGCGTATTTTGCTGATGTTTCCATTACGGGGATCACTCAGGACAGCCCGTTGCAAAGGTACATGGTCGATGGAGGACAGCAGCGTTTCATATTCGTTCATGGAGACACCTCTCTTTGTTGCATTTATCTTTACATTAGAGTAAAATGACCCTAAAGTCAACGAGCAGAAAGAGGCAAAAAAATGGAACAAATTGATCTGCATGTACATTCCACTGCATCCGATGGGACTCTGTCCCCCCGGGAGGTGGTGGATCTGGCCCTAAAAACAGGTCTGAAAGCCATAGCCTTAACGGATCATGACACGGTGGAAGGGCTGAAAGAAGCTATACCCTATGCCAGAGAAAAAGGCTTGCTCCTGATCCCCGGGATAGAGGTGTCGGCGGTGTATCATCAGCAGGAGGTGCACATCCTGGGACTGCAGCTGCAGCCGTCTTCGCCGGCCTTTCTTGCCCATATTCAAAAAATGCAGCAGACCAGAACAGAGCGGAATCTCCAGATCATTGCCCGTATGCAAAAGGGGGGCATTGCCATTTCTCCGGAAATGATGAGGGAAAAGTTTGGCCCGGCCATTCTCACAAGGGCACATTTTGCCAGATTCCTGCTGGATGAGGGCTATGTAGGGTCAGTAAAGGAGGCTTTTGACCGGTATATGGGTGTGGGGTGCCCCTTTTATCTGCCTAAGGCAGAAGTTAGCCCCGGAGAAGCTTTGGAGCTGATCAGAGAAGGGGCAGGGAAAAGCGTGCTGGCCCATCCCCTTTTGTACCATCTGGCTCCCACAGAACTGGAGGCACTGGTAGTGGTGCTTCAGGAGCAGGGCCTTTGGGGACTGGAAGTGTATTACAGCAGTCATACTCAAAGTGATGTCAGATACCTGACACAGCTGGCCAGGCGACATGGGCTGGAGATGACAGGAGGATCAGATTTTCATGGCAGCAATAAGCCTGCCATTGCACTGGGGACAGGGTATGGCAGACTGTTGGTTCCCGAAGCACTTCTGGAACCTTTATTGAAATAAAACCCGGGCTATTTGCAAGGCGGCGCGGATATGATATACTAGACCGCAAATGCAAAAGAAAAGGAGTCCGGCAACATGAAATATCCCTTACTGGCGTTAGATCTGGACGGAACTTTGACCAATTCTCAAAAAGAAATTTCATCCCGTACATACAGAGCCCTGATGCATTATCAAAAGCAGGGCGGAAGGATCATCCTGGCATCCGGAAGGCCCGCCTTCGGGGTGGAACCTCTGGCAGATGACCTGCAGCTTGAGCGTTACAATGGATATGTTCTATCATATAATGGTGCACTGGTACAGCATGTTGCCTCAGGGGAGATTGTTTTTTCCAGGCAGATTCCTGCGGGTGCACTGGAGCAGGTGTGGAAAAGTGCAAAAGAGCTGCATTTGCCCCTTCTCACGCATGAAAACAATGTGGTACTGACAGAAGAACCTGACAATTTCTATATCCGAAAAGAGGCGGCCATCAACCACATGCAGGTCACAGGGGTGAATTCCCTGCAGGAACGGGTGGATTTTCCTGTATACAAATGTATTGGTGTGGGAGATCCGGATGAGTTGGCTGGTAAAGAGGCCGGCATGCGGCAAATGCTGGGGGAGGCCTTTAGTGTATATCGTTCAGAGCCTTTTTTTCTGGAAATTATGCGGGATGGAGTGGATAAAGCCCGGTCCCTTCTTCGCCTGCTGGAGCATCTGCACTGTACACCGGAAGACTTATGTGCCTGCGGAGATGGCTACAATGACATCTCCATGGTACGCCTGGCAGGATTGGGGGTGGCCATGCAAAATGGCAATGCCCGGATTAAAGAAATTGCCGATTATATTACCTGTTCAAATGATGAGGATGGCATTGCCCATTTGCTGGAGGCGTGTATCCTTTAAAGGAAAGGAGCCTTTCCAATGAAAGATGGATTTATTCGCATGGGAGCAGTAACACCTGCAATCCATGTGGCAGACCCCTGTTATAACAGTTCACAGGTTCTGGAAATGATGGAAACTGCAGCAAAACAACAGGTGAAGGTTCTGGTTTTTCCGGAGCTGTGTCTTACCGGATATACCTGTAGCGATTTGTTCCTGCAGACACTTCTTTTGCAGGAAGCTCGCAAAGCCTTGGCAGAACTGGTTTCAAAAAGCCGTTACTATGATATGGTGGTCATTCTGGGACTGCCCTGGGAGAAGGAAGCCAGATTGTACAATGTGGCAGCGGTATTTGCCAAGGGACAGCTTCTGGGACTGGTACCAAAATCCCACATGCCCAATTACGGAGAATTTTATGAGCTGCGTCATTTTTCACCGGGCCCCCGGGAAGCGGAATGGGTTGATTTTACAGATGAAGAAGGGCAGATCCATCAGGTTCCATTTGGTACAAACATCCTTTTTTCCTGTGAAAACATGGCCCAGCTGCGGATAGCTGTGGAGCTATGTGAGGATGTGTGGGTGCCGAGTCCCCCCAGTATCCGACATGCCCTTGCAGGGGCAACGGTTATTGCCAACTGTTCTGCCAGCAATGAGGCTACGGGAAAGGCCCAGTACAGAAAAGATCTGATAGTTGGACAGTCTGCCAGACTTGTGTGCGGTTACATCTACGCCAATGCGGGGGAGGGAGAGTCCACCACCGATCTGGTTTTTGGAGGGCATAATATACTGGCAGAAAACGGGACACTTCTGGTGGAATCTCCCCGGTTTAAGGCGGGCATGATCACCTCGGAAATGGATGTCGAGAAAATCTGCAATGAGAGGCGCAGAATGAGCAGCTTTGGGCCCATGGATGCAGATGGCTATACGGAAGTCTATTTTACCCTGGAAAAAGTGCGTTACGACAATATGCGCCGCTTTATCGATCCGGCGCCCTTTGTACCAGGCTCGCAGAAGCATCGGGCAGCCCGTTGCGAGGAAATTTTTTCCATTCAGGCCATGGGATTGCGAAAAAGACTGCTTCACACCAAGGCCCCCTGCGCAGTTGTGGGGCTTTCGGGAGGGCTGGATTCCACGCTGGCCCTTTTGGTCATGGCCAGGGCTTTTGACAGCGTCAACCTGCCCAGACAACAGCTGATTGCGGTGACCATGCCTTGCTTTGGCACCACGGACAGGACATATCGCAACGCCTGCACTTTGGCGGAAAAACTGGGGGCTACTCTTCGGGAGGTACCTATTGCAGAGGCGGTCCGTCTGCACTTTAGAGATATTGGGCACATAGAAACCAATCAGGATGTGACTTATGAAAATGCCCAGGCCAGAGAAAGAACCCAGGTTCTGATGGATATTGCCAATCAGACAGGGGGACTGGTCATTGGGACAGGAGATATGTCTGAATTGGCTCTGGGGTGGGCAACATATAACGGGGATCACATGTCCATGTATGGCGTTAACGCTTCTGTTCCCAAGACGCTGGTCAGACATCTGGTGCAGTATTATGCCGATACCTGTGCAGATGAGGAACTGACAGCAGTATTAAAAGATGTACTTGCCACACCTGTAAGCCCGGAACTGTTACCACCCCAGGCAGGGGAAATTGCCCAGAAAACGGAGGATATTGTGGGCCCTTATGAGCTGCATGACTTTTTCCTGTATCATGTGCTCAGAAACGGATTTCCCCCCTCAAAAATACGTCGGCTGGCGCAAAGAGCCTTTATTGGGGTGTATGATGCTGAAACCATTGAGAAGTGGCTGCTGGTGTTTTATAAAAGGTTCTTTTCCCAGCAGTTTAAGCGTTCCTGCCTGCCTGACGGACCAAAGGTCGGTTCGGTGGCTGTGTCCCCCAGAGGAGATTTGCGCATGCCAAGTGATGCCAGCGTAGCCCTTTGGCTGAGAGATCTGGAACAGAGGCAAACAGATGAGTGAGTTTTTAAAAATCATCCGGGAAATATGCCAGGAAGAAAAATTGTATTGACCTCTTTTGGAGGGGATTGGGTGCATTGTCTGGAAAAGGATGGAAAAAGGGGCTTTATTCACGGATACCAGTTTTCCCTAAATCCAGACAGTGTACAGGCCCTTTGCAAAGACAAAGGGGCTATGTGGGAGGTGCTTTTTCGGGCAGGGATTCCGGCAGTTCCCCATCATTATATGATGAATCCGCAGGCGGGCCAGTTTTATCCATCAGAGGGAAACGGGCCTCTTTGGAACCATTTGATGCAGGCCTACGACGCCTGGGTGGTGAAGGATAACGAGGGCAGCTGGTCTTTCCGGCCAGAACGCCTGCACAGGCAGAACAGGCATTGGGTATGGTTTTTGCCAAAGGGAAGGATGCGGCCATTTCGCCCCTGCTCCCTGTTGAGAGGGAGTGCAGAGTTATTTTGCTGAAGGGGCAGGTGAGGGCCGTATATGAGAAAACATTGACGGCCCATTCTGATCCATGGAAGCACAATCTGGGCCAGGGGGCTGTTCCCCAAATGGTAAAAGCAGGGAAGGGCAGACAGGAACTGGAGAATCTGGCGCAACAAGGAGCGGCCTGTGCCGGGCTGGTGTTTGGGGCAGTGGATCTAGTCTATGCCAAAGAAAGATGGCAAATTCTGGAAATCAACGGCGGTGTGATGATGGAATATCTGGCCAGGCAGTCGGCAGATTGGAGATTTTTGGCAAAAACCATCTATAGAGATGGTATATTGTCCATGCTAAAGGGGTGAAAGGAGGCAATTATGCTGGATTTTGAAAAAGAACTGGAAAAATTTGCACCCACTTATGAGGGAAATGACGCAGCAGCTGCATCTAATGAGGAGAAGCTGACGGACATGGCAGAACTTTTCGGAGAGATTATGAAAGAACTGAAAGCCCGTGAGTAAGGCCTGATGTAAAGGGAGATAACCTATGAATTGTTACAATTGTCAGACCAAGCTGGGGGAAAGGGATATTTGTCTGGGATGTGGGGCGGATGTCCGTTTGTATAAGAAAATATTTATTGCCTCCAATCAGTACTATGACATTGGCCTGGAGAAAGCCCGGGAAAGGGATCTGACAGGTGCTGTGGCAGCACTGCAGGAGAGCCTTAGGTTTGACCGGCATAACAGTAAGGCCAGAAACCTGCTGGGACTGGTGTATTATCAGCTGGGAGAAGTGGGGCTTGCTGTCAGGGCCTGGGAAGAAAGTCGTACACTGGAAGGGCATGACCCGGTAGCTTTGTATTTTTTAAAGAGTACCCGGGGGGAGATGGATAGCCATGTGGGCATGCTGAAGCGATACAACCGTGCTGTTCATTATGTAGAGGAAAAAAGCTATGATCTGGCATTCCTGGAGCTGAAACGAATTGTGAGCAAACGGGTTTGTATCAACAAAGCCAGGCAGATGTATGCCTTGCTTTTGATGCAGCAGAATATGTTCCACAGAGCAGAGAAGGTTTTGCAGGATTGCCTGGAAATTGACAGGGGAGATGCACTTACCCAGTATTATCTGGATGAACTGACCCGAATGAAAAAACGAAACAGGGATTCCCTGACAGAAGCGGTAAAGGAGGTGCAGGACACCTATACCAGGGAAGACGATGTGCTGATTCCGGTGCGCCAGAGGGAATTCAGCCATTATGGCGTGTATCTGCTGTACCTGTTCGGGGGCATTCTGCTGGGAGCGGGCGTGATATTCTTTCTGTATGCGCCAGCCATGAAAACAGCTGTATTAAAGGAACAGGCAGATAGCCTCAGTCGTACAGAGGAAAGGGTCAGCACGCTGCAGGCGGATCTTGCAGAAAAGGAGGCATCCATCACCACCCTTGAAGGAGAAAAAGCAGACCTGGAAGATACTATCTCCACGTTGGAAGAAAAACTGGACGACCTGGATGGTACCCGGGAAGGAATTGCCCTCAGTGAGCCTTTTTTCGATATTTTGGAAGCATATACCCGGAACGATCTGGCCGAGGTGGTTTCTTTGTTCGAGGCATTGGATCCGGATGTGGATGATAGCCTGTATCAGGAGCTTTATCTGGCTGTGCAGTCAGACTATGCAAACAATATGTTCGACCGCTGCTTTTATGAGGGTATTTCGGCATTGGAGAATCAGGATTATGCCTATGCCAATGAGCTGTTCCGGATTTGCTATGAGCTGGAACCGGAAGATGAGGGCACCTGCTATTACCTGGGATTTTCTTACGAGGGAATGGGAACGGTAAGACTGGCCAGACAGTATTATGAAAGAACCATTGAACTGGATGAAAACAGTACATGGGGACAGATGGCACAGGAGAGATTGGAAGGCCTTTCCGGGTAGGGAGAAA
Organism: uncultured Cuneatibacter sp.; assembly: GCA_964426655.1. GTDB lineage: Bacteria > Bacillota > Clostridia > Lachnospirales > Lachnospiraceae > RGIG8306. The sequence goes on from CAYRQT010000002.1 coordinate 60,029, forward strand.
TATTACAATTTGTTAAATTTATGAAGATAATTCCCTTTGTCCATTGATGTCACCGGTGCTTTCGTGTATAATGACCCAGGTAATAAAGGATGAAACGAGAAGTTCCGGAGGAAATAGAGTGAAAAAAATACGATATATGGTCCTTTTGCTGGTCTGTTTATTCAGTTTGTCGGCTTGTGGGAGTAATAGTGGAGATGCATCAGAATCCACTTCTCCTTCCAGCACAGAATCGGCGGAAAACACCACGGTTTCAGAAGGTGACACTGAGTCTCAGACTTCTGAATCAGAAGAGAGTACAGAAGCCCCCACAGAGGAAACCACAAGATTTCCAGTAAATGATGCAACGGTCACACAGGCGGCAGGGGAGGAATTTATCACCTTGGACGTGCCCCAGCTGATGACTGTCACCACAAATGTAAAAGCCTATGAACAACCGGGAAGTGTCTACATTGTGACCATTGTAGCCGGCCCCACCGTTAGACGCCTTGCTTATAACAATACCTGGAGCCTTATTGTATACAGTGGCAAACAGATGTATGTGGAGTCCGCATACCTCACCTTTGCCGAAGAAAGTGCACAATAATCCGCCCGATAGATGCCTGAGAATGAAAGGAAAGCCTTCGATGTCGCTGACATAGGCTTTCTTTTTTTTGAAAAATGCACAAAGTTTTTTATAAATCTTTTATTTGACTTAAGGAGCACAATCATTATAATTAACAGTGTTAGCAAAAGGGAGGGCGAGATGGATTATCAAAAATTAGCAAAGGACTACATGGAGGTCCTCTATCAGTTCCGTAGACACCATACCCAGCGCATGATTCAGAATGCCATGCATGGAGAAGGCTTTCTCCTCTACTACATGGAAAAAAATGGCAGGAAACTGACCCCGGGAGAAATCAGTGCAGGCATGGGAATCAGTTCGGCCAGGGTGGCGGTGGCATTGAATAATCTGGAAAACAAGGGACTGATTGTGCGAAGTGCTGACCGAAAAGACAGAAGAAGAACCCTGGTCAGCCTTACGCCGGAAGGCATACGGCAGGTACAGGAACAGGTGAATCAGGTCATGCAGACGGCGGTAGAAATGCTGGCATACCTTGGGGAGGAAGATGCGCTCCACTTAATCCGCATCATCAAAAGAATGACGGAGAAATTCGAAGAGGAAACGGAGAAGAAACATGCTTAAAATCATGAAATGGCTAAAGGCAGGGGAATGGGCGCAGATTGTGGCCAGCCTGCTTTTTATTGTGGCCCAGGTGTGGCTGGATCTGAAGCTGCCGGATTATATGTCAGAGATTACCACGCTGACCCAGACGCCCGGCAGTGCTATGGGAGACATCTGGATGGCCGGAGGGAAAATGCTTTTGTGTGCCCTGGGCAGTCTGGTATCTGCGGTGGTGGTAGGCTTTTTTGCTGCCAGAATTGCTGCCTCCTTCTCTCAGAGACTTAGGACCATGCTCTTTACCAAGGTGGATGCTTTTTCAATGGAAGAAATTAACCGGTTTTCCACAGCCAGCCTTATTACCAGGTCCACCAACGATATCACCCAGGTGCAGATGCTCATTACCCTGGGCCTGCAGATGATGGTGAAGGCCCCCATTATGGCTGTGTGGGCAGTGACCAAAATTGCAGGAAAAGGGCTGGAATGGTCCATGGCTACCGGTGTAGTGGTACTGGTATTGATGGTCGTCATTGGCCTTTTAATGATTTTTGTTCTGCCAAAATTCAAACGGATGCAAGCCCTGACAGACGATGTGAATCGGGTCACCCGGGAAAGTCTCACAGGTATTCGGGTCATCCGGGCCTATAATGCAGAAAACTATCAGGAAAACAAATTTGAAAAGGCCAATAAAGCGCTGACAGACACCCAGTTGTTTACCGGCATCGGCATGGCTATCATGATGCCCCTGATGACTGCTCTTTTAAGTGGTCTTACCCTGGCCATTTACTGGATTGGTGCTGTCCTTATCAATGAGGCGGATGCCCTTGACCGACTGGACATTTTTTCCAACATGGTGGTATTTTCTTCCTATGCCATGCAGGTCATCATGTCCTTTATGATGCTGGTGATGATTTTCGTCATGTTGCCCAGAGCCACCGTATCTGCCCTGCGTATCAGTGAAGTGCTGGAAACAGAGCCTACCATTCTGGATGGAAAGAAGACAGAGGGAGTACCTGGAAAAACAGGCGAGGTTGAGTTTCGTCATGTGGGATTCAGATATCCGGATGCGGCAGATGCGGTTTTGCAGGATGTGAGTTTTACCGCAAATAAAGGGGAGACTGTGGCTTTCATCGGTTCTACAGGCAGTGGGAAAAGCACGCTCATCAGTCTGGTGCCCCGTTTTTATGATGCAACAGAGGGAGAAGTGCTGGTGGATGGCGTTAATGTGAAGGACTTTACCCAGCAGGCCCTGCACAATAAAATTGGGTATGTGCCCCAGAAGGCTGTTTTGTTCAGGGGTACCATAGAGGGCAATGTGGCCTATGGAGATAACGGCCAGGAAAAGGCAGACGAAACATCTGTGAAAAAGGCAGTGCGCATTGCCCAGGGGCAGCAATTTGTAGAGGAAATGCAGGGACAATATCAGGGGCAGGTGGCCCAAGGCGGGACCAACCTGTCCGGCGGGCAGAAGCAGCGAATCGCCATTGCCCGTGCGGTATGCAGAAAGCCGGAAATCTATATTTTTGATGACAGTTTTTCCGCACTGGATTTTAAGACGGACCGGGTTCTTCGCTCTGCTCTGAAAGCGGAAACAGCGGGAGTGACCACCCTTATTGTGGCCCAGAGAGTGGGCACCATTATGGATGCCGATAAAATTGTGGTATTGGATGAAGGTCACGTGGTGGGAACAGGGACACATAAAGAGCTGTTAAAGTCCTGTCCCGTATACAGGGAAATAGCAGCTTCCCAGTTAAGTGAGGAGGAATTGGAAGGATGAGCAGAAGACCGGGACCTCCGGGCAGAGAGAGCAAAAGATTTTAACAAGACCATGAAGCAGATGATTCAGTATTGCCGCCCCTATCTGCCCGTTATGATTGTGGCACTTCTGGCAGCGGCAGCAGGCACCATCCTGCAGATTCTGGGGCCGGATCAGTTGAAAAAACTGACCAACGAAATTATGGCTGGGCTGCCTGCACTGGTAAACGGCACCCTTACTGCAGGAATTATTGATATGGATGCAGTGGCACGGATTGCTGGCATTCTGATAACCTTTTATGTGTCCTCCTTTGTGTTGAATTATCTGCAAAGTGTGATTATGGCCTGGGTGACCCAGATCATTTCCAAGCAGATGCGTGGGGATATTGCGGGAAAAATCAACCGCATGCCTCTGCGATATTTTGACAGCACCAGCTATGGAGATGTGCTTAGCCGTGTGACCAATGATGTGGATACCATCGGACAGACCCTGAACCAAAGCCTGAGCACGCTGGTGACAGCCATTACCATGCTGGTGGGTTCCCTGATCATGATGCTGTACAACAGCTGGATTCTTTCCCTTACAGCAGTTGGCGCCAGCCTGATCGGCTTTTTCCTGATGATGCTCATTATGGCAAAATCTCAGAAATATTTTGACGAACAGCAGTCTGAGCTGGGGAAAATCAATGGGCATATTGAAGAAGTATATACAGGGCATCAGGTGGTGAAGGTGTACAACGGCAGCAGAGAGGCGCTGAGAGTCTTTGAGGAGAGTAATAATAAGCTGTACCACAGTGCATGGAAATCCCAGTTTCTGTCCGGGCTGATGATGCCGCTTATGACCTTTGTGGGAAATCTTGGCTATGTGGCAGTCTGTGTGGTGGGGGCAGCCCTTACCATGAATGGCAGCCTGTCCTTCAGTGTGATTGTGGCTTTTATGATTTACATCCGTCTGTTTACCCAGCCCCTTTCTCAGCTGGCCCAGGCCATGAACAACCTGCAGAGAACAGCTGCCGCAGGAGAGAGGGTGTTTGAGTTTCTGGGAGAAGAGGAGCTGGAGCCGGAGACCGGCAAAAAAACGCTCCTGAAAAACATCCGGGGAGATGTAGCCTTTTCGCATGTTCACTTTGGGTACAATCCGGAGAAACCCATTATTCACGATTTCTCTGCCGAAATTAAGGCAGGACAGAAGGTAGCCATTGTAGGGCCTACCGGTGCAGGAAAGACCACCATGGTCAATCTGCTGATGCGGTTCTATGAAGTGGATCAGGGAGAGATTCTCATTGATGGGATTCCCATCCGCAGTGTGCCAAGGGAAAATGTGCATGAGCAGTTTGGTATGGTGCTGCAGGATGCCTGGCTGTTTGAAGGCACCATTAAAGAAAATATTCTATGCAGCAAAGAGGGGGTATCGGATGAAGCCATTAAAGAGGCCTGTAAACAGGTGGGACTTCACCATTTCATTCGGACCCTTCCCCAGGGGTATGATACAGTGCTGAACGACAAAGCCAGCCTTTCCGAAGGGCAGAAGCAGTTGCTGACTATTGCCAGAGCCATGATCCAGAATGCGCCGCTACTGATTCTGGATGAGGCCACCAGCTCCGTGGACACCCGTACTGAACGCATTGTACAAAACGCCATGGACAGTCTGACAAAGGGACGGACTTCCTTTGTCATTGCACACCGGCTTTCCACTATCCGCAATGCAGATTTGATTCTGGTAATGCGGGATGGAGATATTGTGGAAAGCGGTACCCATGAGAAACTGCTGGAAGCTGGTGGTTTCTATGCAGATCTGTATAACAGTCAGTTCGAGGTGGCATAGGTCACTTCACCGATCTTAAGGGGGACTTTTCCCTGGGTCAGTTCAATTAGCTCCTGATAACGGGCTTCCCATTCTTCTAAAGAAATCCACAGGGTCAGCGTAACCTGATCCGTATAGAGGGTTTCCAGGATGGGAAGCTCTTTTTGTGTAAGATAATACTGTATTTTGCCCAGATCGGGATATGGCAGCACCATGGTCAGTGGCCTGCCCGGGCAGAACCGGGTGCTCCCGGCAGCGGCCAGACCGACTTTTGCCGCTTTCTGGTAGGCTCGCACCAGCCCCCCCGTCCCCAGTAAAATTCCGCCGAAATAACGGGTGACCACCACCAAGGTGTTGACCAGATCTTCTCCTGTAATTACGTCTAAAATGGGCTTCCCGGCAGTCATGGAAGGTTCTCCGTCATCGGAAAAACGCTGGATTTCCCCCTGCAGGCCAATGCGAAAGGCATAGCAGTTGTGGCGGGCATCCCAATATTTTTTGCGGCATTGCTGAATCAGGGAGAAGGCTTCTTCTTCTGAGGAAACGGGGAATACATTGGCGATGAAACGGGACTTTTTCTCTGTAATTTCATCCCGGCCCTCCCGGGTGACTGCTGTGTAAATGGGCAACATGGCATCCTCCTTTGATGGAACAGATAGCTATAGGGTACAGGCAGGGCGGGAAAAATGCAATAGATTTGACTTCCTTTTGTCATATTTTTAGGGTATAATGGGAGGCATTAAGGACGTTTGTGTAGCAGGAAATGAGGGAAGGTATGAATTTTAATTCAGGGGAAATCAAAACACGCATAACACAGCTTCAGTCCAATAAAGGACGGCTGGGAAGGCACCTGGCCTTTTCTGTTTTTCAGGTGACCCTGGCGCTGACGCTGGTTGTCCTCATCATCGCCGGGTACGTGGCGGCAGGTGCCGTGCAGTCCCTTATTGACAAGGCGCCGGACATTGATACCAGTACCATCACCCCATCTGCTTATTCCACCACGCTATATGATCTGGATGGTAATGTCATGGAAACATTGGTCATGAGCGGATCCAACCGGGAAGAGGTCACTCTCTCTGACATTCCCCAAAATCTGATTAATGCCTTTGTCAGCATAGAAGATGAGCGGTTCAACACGCATATGGGCATCGATTTAAAGGGCATTGTGCGGGCCGCAGTTAAAGGCCTTGTAACAGGAGATTTTTCCGAAGGGGGCAGTACCATCACCCAGCAGCTCATTAAGAACAGTGTCTTTTCCGGGGGGACGGAATCCACTTTGGGGGCCAGAATCGAGCGCAAGATCCAGGAGCAGTATCTGGCGGTGAAGCTGGAGGAAGAGGTTTCCAAAAATGTTATTCTTGTGAATTATCTGAACAATATTAATCTCGGGAACAATACTTTAGGGGTGCAGACCGCTTCCAAGCGGTATTTTGGAAAGGACGTCAGCGAACTGACCCTTTCTGAATGTGCGGTGATCGCAGCCATTACCCAGAACCCCACAGCCTATAACCCCATTCGTCATCCGGAAGCCAACCAGCAGCGCCAGCAGCGGGTGCTGCTGAAAATGAAGGAGCAGGGGTACATTTCCCAGTCAGAATATGATGAGGCCATTGCCGATGATGTATACGCCCGCATCCAGCAAAATGCCACTACCGTTACCGGAGAGCCCTACAGCTATTTTACGGATGCAGTCATTGATGCGGTGATGAGTGATCTGCAGGAGAAGCTGGGCTATACCCAGACCCAGGCCTATAGCCTGCTTTACGGAGGTGGTCTGAGCATCTATACCACCATGGATCCGGAAATTCAGGAAGTGGTGGATGAAGAAGTGAATGATCCGGAGAATTATCCGTACACCAGCTATTCCATCACTTACCGGCTCACGGTCAGTCATGCAGACGGAACAGAGAGCAATTATGATGAGGGGGATTTGCTGGAGTACATCAATGGGGACGCTGCCTATACAGTAAGTTCTTCCACCATTTTTTTTGACAGTGAGGAACAGATTAGCACCCTGATTTCTGCTTTTCAGGATAGTATCATGAAAAGTACGGATATTGTGGCAGATGAAACCCTGGTGACCACTCTGCAGCCCCAGGTGTCCATGGTGATCATGGATCAGTCCACAGGGGAGGTGCGGGCCATCAGTGGCGGCCGTGGAGAAAAAACCGCCTCTCTTTCCCTGAACCGGGCCACGGATTCTCTCAGACAGCCTGGGTCCACCTTTAAAGTGTTATCTACTTTTGCACCGGCTTTGGACAGCTATGGGCTGACACTGGCCTCAGTTTTCTATGATTCCCCGGTTGAAGCGGATGGACAGTCTTTTTCAAACTGGTGGGGAGATGAATACCTTGGTTATGTAAATATGCGGCAGGCCATTGCCTATTCCATGAACCTGGCTACGGTACATTGCTTACTGGATACAGTGACAGTGAACACAGCCTTCCGGTATGTGGAGGCCTTTGGCATTACATCCCTGGTGGAAAGCCGGGTCACGGACAGCGGCCAGACCTATACAGATAAAGTGGCTTCCATAGCATTGGGGGGCCTGACGGATGGGGTGACAAATCTGGAGCTGACAGCCGCTTATGCCACGATAGCTAATCAGGGAGAATATAACTCACCCATCTTTTATACAAAAATTCTGGACAATAATGGGAAGGTGTTGCTGGAAAATGAAGCAGAGACAAAGACGGTCATTAAAAAGACCACGGCGGAGCTTCTGACATATGCCATGGAATCCACTATGGATGACACCACCACCAGTGTGTTTAGCCGCATAAATCAGTGGATTTTGCCTACAGGGGGAGCGGCCACTTTTTCAGGCATGACCCTGGCAGGAAAGAGCGGATCCACAACGAACAATAATGACATATGGTTTGTGGGATACAGTCCCTATTATACTTGCGGGATCTGGTCCGGGTATGATAAGGACAGGGCACTGGAAAGCTCTCAGGTCTACCACAAGACGATCTGGAAGAAGGTGATGGAGCGTATCCATGAGGATCTCCCGGACATTGGCTGGGAAGAAGATGAGGATTTGATTCAGGTGAAGATCTGCAGCAAATCCGGTCTGCTGGCTGTGGATGGGGTGTGTGATCATGAGGACAGCACCAGTGAAGTTTATGAGGAATGGTTCGTGAAGGGGACAGAACCCACAGAATACTGTGATGTTCATGTTAAGGTGGAGGTATGCAAAAAATCCAATGCTCTGGCCAATGAATATTGCCCGCTGAATCAGGTGGAAGAAAGAGTCTATATGGTGCTTTCTGATGCCATTGAGGCACTGGACGTGGAGACTGATGATACGGACCATACCATTCCGGAAAGACTGAAAAACAGCATCTGTAAAGTGCATGGTGCAACGGAGGAGGAAGAGGAAAGCAGTTCTACTAAAAGCAACTCTTTAAGAAGTACAGAGAAAAGCACGTCCAAAAGCACCGCTTCTTCTGAGGAAGAGAATGAATAAGAATGGATTGTATACCAGAAGATGAACCTTTAAAAAGGCGCCCCTGTCAGAGGGCGCCTTTTTTTGGCAATTGCAGATTGAGCAAAAAGATAAAAAGTATAGAGGAACATGAGAATCAGATGAACAGGTTCACATCCGATTCCTCTGCATCACTGAGGTAAGCCCCCACCCCTCCAAGTTCCACGCCATCAATCAGTTCTTCCTGACGGATGCCCATCACATCCATGCTCATGGTGCAGGCCACGATACGTACACCTGCATCCATGGCCTTTTTAATGAGGGACTCCAGAGAATCTACATTCTTATCCTGCATGATTTTTTTCATCATGGCAGTGCCCATGCCGCCCATGTTCATTTTGGACAACTTCAGTTTACCAGTGCCCCGGGGAAGCATGCCCCCGAACAGAGCTTCAATGAAAGGCTTTTTCACAGGCTGCTTCTGGGATTTGCGCAGAACGGTAAGGCCCCAGAAGGTAAAAAACATGGTGACGGAACGGCCCATGGCAGCAGAACCATTGGCAATGATAAAGCTGGCCAGCACCCGGTCCAGGTCGTTGGAAAACACAATAAGGGTTTTGCCGTCTCCTCCCGGAGAGGACGGAGGCAAAGGTGCGGCGCCCACAGACGCATTCTGTCCCTTTTTTACTAGGGCCACATAGTCATTTCCTCTCTTTTCATTGGACAACAGGGTGTTTCCGGTACGCCTGGTCCATCCCACAATATCTCTGGCAAAGCCAGGGTCGGAGGCGGAAACCTCCAATACCTGCCCGTCATCCATTTTTTTCATGGACTCAAAAACTTTCATAATGGGGCCGGGGCATTGCATCCCGCTGCAATCCAGCCGCATGGCAGCCACAGGCACATTGGCGGTGTCCATCTGGCCACTGTCTGCTACCGGACTTTTATCCATCACTGGCACCTCTTCAGGAGAGTAATGGGTGGACTGATAGAAGCGGGTGCCGCCCGGATAGACCATCACATCCTGAAATCCGTGGGCCATCAGAATACGGGCACCATTGTAGGCCCGGACGCCGATGGCGCAAAAGGCAACCACCGGACGGGAGGGATCAAGTTCCTTAATCCGGCTGCGCAGCTGGCCCAGGGGAATGGCTATGGCACCGGGAAGAGGGAAGGCCATCCGCTCAGCATCCTCCCGCACATCCAGAAGTTGCACATTTGGACGGGTTTCTGCCACATCCCAGGGAGCAAAACGGACCAGGCCCTGCAGCAGGTTTTCCGCCACATATCCTGCCATATTTACCGGATCCTTGGCGGAGGAATAGGGGGGCGCATAGGAAAGCTCCAGCTCTTTGAGGCTTGAAACGCTGCCG
>CAYRQT010000002.1:69556-75082 GCA_964426655.1 uncultured Cuneatibacter sp.
CCAGAGACTTCAGGCTGAACACAGAGGCCCCCAGGCGAATGGCCACAGCCAGGGTGTCAATCCGCTTGTCCACTCCGTCTCTTCCCACAATCTGGGCCCCAAAAAGCTTTTGGCCATCCATGGAAAAAAGAAGCTTCAAAGTCAGGGGCACGGCACCCGGATAATAGGCGGCATGGGAGTTCTGGGTAATGAGAATGGTTTCGTAATCTTTCCCTTTTACAAGCCCCCTTTTGCGCAGCGCCTTCTCGCTGGCCCCGGTGGAGGCTGCAGTGAGATCAAAGACCTTTGCTACAGAGCTGCCCTGGGTACCTTCATACCGGGCATCAAAGCCTGCAATCCGGTCGGCCACAATGCGGCCCTGTTTGTTGGCAGGACCGGCCAGAGGAACCATGGTCTTATCTCCAAAAACAAAGTCCTCCACTTCAATGACATCCCCAATGGCATAGATGGACGGGTCAGCAGTGCGTAGTGTGTCATCGGTTACAATGCCACCCCGGCTGTTCACTTCCAGGCCTGCCTCTTTTGCCAGCTGACTGTTGGGGCGCACGCCGATGGATAAAATGACTAATTCCGCAGACAGGGCTTTCCCGCTGGTAAGCTGGAGGGTAACCTCTTTGCCTGCATCGGAAAAGGAAACAACCCCATCCCCCAGGTAAAGGGACACACCGTTTTGCAGCAGATTTTCATGGAGCAGCTGTGCCATTTCATAATCCAGGGGTGGCATAACCTGATTCTGCATTTCTACCAGAGAAACCTGAAGGCCAGCCTGATGCAGGTTTTCTGCCATTTCCAGACCGATAAAACCGCCGCCCACCACCACTGCGGATTTCACATCCTTCTCTGTGACAATGGCCCGGATCCGGTCCGTGTCCGGCACAGTCCACAGGGTCTGAATCCGGGAAGATTCAATGCCAGGAATAGGCGGGCGCAAGGGAGAAGAGCCGGTGGAAAGCACCAGCGTGTCATAAGGAAGAGCGTAGACCTGATCCGTTTCCAGATTCTTTACCTGCACCGATTTGGTGGTGCGGTCAATGGAGAGGACCTCATTTTTTGTTCGCACATCCACCATGTACTTGGCCCTCATCATTTCCGGTGTGGTCACCAGCAGGGATGGCCTGGATTTTATGACATTTCCCACATAATAAGGCAGACCGCAGTTGGCATAGGAAATGTATTCTCCTCTTTCCAGCAAAATAATTTCTGCCTCCTCATCCAATCTTCGCAGCCTTGCAGCACAGGTGGCCCCTCCGGCCACGCCGCCAACGATCACTACCCGTTTGCTCATTCAGAAACCTCCTCAAAAATACAGTATTAATAAAAACGCAGCACATTGTCATATTTTTATCATACTAGGATTTTGAAAAATAACCGTGACAAAGTCACACATTGAAAAAGAGTTGACGTAAAGAGGAGAAAGTGGTATATTATAAGCACTAAGTGTATTACAATACATAGTACAGATAGTACATTTCCCTGTAAAGGAGAGTGAAGGATGATCTACGCAGAAAAGGTCAGTAAAAAATTTGGGGATTTCATGGCCCTGCAGCCCACCAGCTGCAGCATCCCCAATGGGTGTATTTATGGGATGGTGGGTTCCAATGGAGCGGGAAAGTCCACCTTTTTAAGATTGATGGCGGGGGTGTACAAAAGTGATTCCGGTACGCTGCTGGTGGAGGGGGTTCCGGTGTTTGAAAACTCGGAGGCCAAGTCCCGCATCATTTTTATTGCAGATGATCTGTATTTTCTGCCTGGGGCCAATATGGAGCGCATGGCAGATTTTTACAGACATATTTATCCCCGGTTCGATCTGGGGCAGTACCGATACCTGGCCGATGCCTTCCGGCTGCCCAGGGAAAAGGCGCTGAGCCAGTTTTCCAAGGGCATGCGCCGGCAGGCAGCCATTATCCTGGGCATTTGTGCCAAGCCGGACTATCTGCTTCTGGATGAAACCTTTGACGGGCTGGATCCCATCATGCGGAGTCTGGTGAAGAAACTGATCTGTCAGGATGTGATGGAGCGCAATTCCACAGCCATCATTACCTCCCATTCCCTCAGGGAGCTGGAGGACACCTGTGACCAGCTGGCATTTTTGCATCAGGGCGGCGTTATTCTGGAAAGTGATGTGCAGAATCTGAAAACTTCTCTTTTTAAAGTGCAGATTGCTTTCCGCCAGCCATATGACAGAGAGCTGTTTGAAAATATGGATATTTTGCACTTTGTGCGGCATGGTTCTGTGACCAACATGATTGTGAAGGGGGACCGGGAGGAAACCATCTCCCGGCTGCAGCAACTGTCTCCGTTGCTTCTGGATATTTTGCCCCTCACCCTGGAGGAAGTATTTACCTATGAGATGGAAGCCCTGGGGTATTCCTTCGGCGATGTATTGGAGGTGGGCGAATGAAAAATTTTTTCCATGGAAAATTATATGTGGAAGGTTTAAAGCAGCTGCAGCTGACCGGCATGATCTTTATGATCATCTATCTGGCCCAGGGTTTTCTGGTGCCATTGGCCTACATTATTGGAGACGAATCTGCAGGAGACTACACCCTGCTGTCTATGAATCCCTTTATATGGGTATTGCCCTTTTTAGTGGTGCCCTCCCTGGTCATCAGCCTGTTTAAATTTTTAACAGCCAGAAATGCCAGTGATTTCTTTCACAGCCTCCCTTTTCGCAGAGAGGGAATGGCCCTTTCCTACATGTAATGACCTGGACTATGGCCATTTATCTTTGCAGTTCCCTGCTGGCCCTGACCATGTCCCTGTTTATACAGGACAGCCAGTTCGTGTGGAGCAGCCTGTATGAGGGCAGCCTGCCATTCCTTGCTGCAGCCATACTGGTGATGGGGGGCATGCTGCTGGCAGTGAGTCTGACAGGGACTGTGCTGACCAATCTGGCAGTATCCGGCGTAATTCTGTTTCTGCCCCGCATCTATATGCTGGCCTTTAACAGCATTCTTTCCGGCAGCATCCCTTTTATTCGCGTAGACGGCGTGGGGTATTTTTCCAGCATGGAAATTAACATCCTGTTTCGTCTGGTTACCTATGGCACAGACTCCGAAATTCCTCTTTGGGTTTCCTGCCTGTACAGCCTGGTGCTGGGACTGATTTACCTGGAATTAGGGCTGCTCATGATACGCAAAAGGCCCAGTGAGGCGGCAGGGCAGGCGGCGGTAAACAACAGGGTTCAGAGCATCATCCGTATTCTGATCACCTTTACCATCTGCCTCATTCCCATCAGCGGTTTTTTTGCAAAGCTGGTATCCGGTGAAAACAGTGTGGGCACGTTTGGTACAGTGGCCTGCTATGTGCTGGCCTTTGTGATTTATCTGCTTTATGAGGTGATCACCACCAGAAAATGGAAAAAAATCACCCGCACACTGCCGGGACTTGGTGTCGTGGCACTGGCCAATGTGCTGTATCTGCTGGTTCTGGTATTCAATTACCACCAGCTGACAGAAGCCCGCATAACAGTGGCAGATGTTACACAGGTGCGTATCAGGGAATTTTCCGGCTATTCCAATTATTATGAGAAACAGCTTCAGGGCAGTGTGCTGCAGGATGAAACGCTGGCCAGAGACCTGGCGGAACGGTTTAATGAACAGGCAGATGTGTTCACACAGGACGGGGAGGCGCAATACAATAGCCAATATCCGTATAGCATAAATTACACCAGTGTGACCCTTTCCTTCCGGACAGGGTTTTCCGGTATGACCCGGGTGGTATATCTGTCCGAGGCAGACTGGAACCGACTGGGAGAATCCTGGCTGTCCAACGAGGAGACGCTGGCTGAAGTGAGATGGGACCCGGGAAACGCTTCCAGCGTCTATGATCAAAGTGGGAATTCCCTTTCCTCCAGCCAGCTGATGGAAGTCTATCGAAGCTTTCGAAAAGAAATTCTGACTCTTTCCGGTGAGGAGAAAAAGAATTTTCTTGCCCAGCAGCTTCAGGGCAGTGGAGAGACAGAATTGCAGCTGTTTCGGGATGACAGGCAGATTGGGCTCATTATGCTGACAGAAGATTTGCCCCAGACGCTTGCCCTGTATCAGAAATATGAAGAGGAAAACAGCAGGGGCATGGAAAACACTTTGCAGGATCTGACCCAGATGCAGGAAGGGGAAACGCTGGATCTGTATCTTTCTGCAGATATGGATGCGGACAATGTTCTTGTGGCAAAAATCACCGGCATTACCGGCATAAGTCCGGAAGATTATGCTTCTTCAGCAGATGGTACAAGTGTTTATTTCAGTGGGAATCTCTTTATTGTGGGGGGAGATGTGCTGCGTGTGAATGATGAAGAGGGAGAGCCGGTGGATAAAGAGATGATTCTTTTGCTGGAGGATTTATTTGCGACAGAGGAAGAGGTGACCAACCAGGGGCTGGACTTGTTTGTGAATTTAGATGTGGAATGGGGAAGCTGGCAGACGAACAAATCGCTGACCCAGGAAGAGTTTCTGCAGCTGCTGCCCTATATGAGCAACCTGGAGTACTGGATCAACTAAACCCGGAAAGGAGAGGACATGTTTCAAATTGACGTAATGTCCCGTACACCCGTGTACGAGCAGATCATAGAACAAATGGAACGGCTTTTGCTAAACGGGATCCTTGGCAGCGGCTCTCAAATGCCCTCGGTGCGCAGTTTGTCAGTGGAATTATCCATTAATCCTAACACGATTCAAAAGGCCTATACGGAACTGATCCGTAGAGGACTGTTGTATGCGGTGCCCGGAAAAGGCTGTTATGTGTCTCCAGAGGCCATGCACCTCATTGCCCGGGCAAAGGAAGAGGAGCTGGCAGATTTTGGGGAAACCATCAGGGAAATGGCACTGGCAGGCATTAAAAAAGAAGTGATACTTTCCACAGTAGAAGAGGTGTATGCCCGGGTGGAAAAAGAAAAAGGGCATGCAAAGGAGCAGAAATGAAAAAATGGCTGAAACAGATAAACCGGGGCTTGCTATTGGGGGCCGTTCTGATTGTGGCCACTGCCATATATGTGGTGGTGGATCAGTACCGCTTTAAGGCGGGCAAGGAAGAAATGCAGACACAGGTCAGTACCTTTTTACAGGACTATCTGGCCGTCAATGTGGTAGCGAAGGAAGCCCGGAGCAGTCCCTATGACCCGGATGAACTGGCCATTACCATGAAAAAGGAGGCCTTTATCAAAACCCTGCAGAACACATGGGTACCGGATGCGGATCTATCCGGCCTTTCCTGGAGCAGCGGCTATGTTTATGACCGGGATCTGGTGCTGGAACAGCTTCAGGGTCTGTTTGAGACAAATGAAGGGTGGGCCTATGGCGACGGGTATATCACTGCTGCACAGGCAGATGTGCAGGCTTTTTCTCCCAGTAAAAATGGACCCAATGCGGCACTTTTTAGCTGTAATGTGACGGTTCACCTGGAATACACCGGGAATACCACCTTCTTTTTGCCAGGGCTGTATGAAGAACTGGATGGAGAAGAGGGAAAAGCGGGCGATTACACTGCCCAGTACACCCTGTCCGGGGAGCTGATTTATACGGACGGTGT
>CAYRQT010000002.1:75092-108555 GCA_964426655.1 uncultured Cuneatibacter sp.
TCAGTTACCTTAGCTGGTATTAGGAGAGGAAAGAATGATGGAAAAACAGGAAATTGCCATACAGATTACCCATCTGCATAAAAACTTTGGAAAAAAAACAGTGGTAAAGGATGTGTCCCTGGAAACCTACTGTGGAGAGGTGTTTGGCTTTCTTGGGCCAAACGGAGCCGGAAAAACCACCACCATCAAAATGGTGGTGGGGCTTTTGAATAAAGATAGCGGAGAGATTTCCATTATGGGACATTCTGTGGACAAGGCCTTTGAAAAAGCCATGGAGCAGGTGGGCGGCATTGTGGAAAATCCGGAAATGTACAAGTATATGACAGGGATGCAGAACCTGCGGCAATATGCCAGAATGCGGGGGAAAGTGGATCAAAAACGCATTGATGAAGTAGTGGAGCTGGTGGGGTTGTCCAATCGCATTCATGAAAAAGTGGGAAAGTATTCCCTTGGCATGAAGCAGCGATTGGGTGTGGCCCAGTCCATTTTGCACCGCCCCAGGGTACTGATTCTGGATGAGCCCACCAATGGTCTGGATCCGGCGGGCATTAAGCAGCTGCGGGATATCCTAAAGCACCTGGCTCATGAGGAAGGGGTTTGTGTACTGGTCTCCAGTCACATGATGAGCGAAATGGAGCTGATGTGCGACCGGGTAGGGATCATTGTGAATGGGGTTATGCTGGACGTGAAAACCATTGAGGAGCTGATGCGGGCTTCCACCCGGGATGGGGCCTCCTATGTTTACTATGTGAATGAAGGCAGCCAGGCCAAGGCAGTGCTGGAAAAATTCCAGGACCTTACGGTGACATTGACGGATCAGGAGCATGTGGAAGTGCATATTCCTAAAGATTTGGGGAAAGAGACCCTTTTGCAGTGCACCACCACTCTGCTTCAGGAAGGGGTGGCCGTCTATACAGTGGTTCCAGTGGACAAAAAGCGGCTGGAAGAGGCGTTCCTGGAGCTGACAGAACAAGAGGGAGGCACACAAATTGTTTAATTTGATTTATAATGAGATGCAGAAAATTTTCTGTAAAAAAAGCACCTATATTCTACTGGCCCTTTTGTTCCTGCTGACCGTGGGCTACCAGGCTCTGGTGAAAATATCCGGCAGCCAGGAAAGTACCTATTACAAAATGACCAGGGAAGATGTGGAAAATCAAAAGAATCTGTATGAAACCTATTATAAGGAAGATCAGACAGACATTGACAGCAAAAGGGAGTATCTGACCTATAGCACCATGCTGGATACGGAAGTGTATTTAAGCGATGTAGCTGCTTATTATGCAGATGAACAGGACTGGACCTTTGATGCGCTATATTATTTGCTGTCCGCCTATGTCTATCCCATGAACCAGCTTCAGGCCACCTTTGATGAAGACTGGTCCCTGAATATGCTGGAGGAAAGGGCAGCCTGGGATGAGGCAACTGTGGCAGCGGCAGAAGAAACCAGTGAGGCCTTAAAAGAAGCCCTGAAAAACAAGGACTGGAAGGAATTTTATACCATCTTGCAGGAAGATATGGAGGTCAATGCTACCCACTGGGAAAACAGCAGTGAAATCGCTGCCTACAGTGCCTTTGTGCTCTCCGGGACCCAGTCCCCTGACCGGTCTGACTGGAGGGTGCAGACCTATATGGACAAAGCCGGGGCCCTTTCCTGGCTGAAATCTGCAGATGCCCAGATAGAAGCAGGACTGGAAGTGGATGAAACGGTATATCAGGCCCAGCAGGATCTGGTGGCCATCTGTACCTATAGGCTGGAAAACAACCAGGAATACGGGGTGTATAAGAGTGTAAAAAATGCTGACCCCAATAGTTACAGCACGGAGGGTACCTATATTTTTTCCGGAGAGTTCTTTTCCGTACTGGATGATTCTGCAGGCCTTATTCAGGTGGTGACCATTCTGGTGGTGGTCATTGGAGGGGCCATGATTGCAGCAGAATTTGCGGAAGGCACCATTAAGTTTCTTCTGATTAACCCGGTAAAACGGGGAAAAATCTTTTTCAGCAAATACATTGCCCTCTGCATAAGTGCGGTTGCTATGCTTGTGTTGCTTCTGCTGATCAATGTGCTGACAGGGATGGTGCTGTATGGGCCGTCTCAGATTACAGGACAGTACTTATATGTGAGTGGAGGTGCGGTAAAAACCGTTTCTGCTTTTGTGGTGGTCCTGGAAAGCTATGGATGGGGCTGCGTGGAACTGTTAATGACGGGCACCCTGGCCATTACCCTTTCTTCCCTGCTGCGCAGTGCGGCAGTGGCCATCGGGGTCAGCCTGGGCGTCCTGTTCGTGGGCAGTACAGCTGTGACCATTCTTTCCCTTTTTGGGCAGGACTGGGCAAGATATCTGTATTTTGCCAATACGGATCTGGCTGACATTGCCCAGGGAAATGCCATCTTTCCCCATCAGACCCTGTCCTTTGCCCTGGTGGTTCTGGTGATCCATCTGGTGGTCTTTTTACTGACTGCTTACGATGGCTTTACAAGAAGATCTGTTTAAACTATTAATTTGGAAAATGTGTCCGGCTGTGGATGGGTGTTTCACAGTTTGGACACATTTTTTTTGCATCTTTAACACATATTTTTTATAGAATTTTTAGCATGATGACCAAAGGAGGGTTATGATTGTGATCGAAGTAAAAAACCTCGTAAAGCGCTATGGCACCCATGTGGCGGTTGACCATATCAGCTTTACCATCGAGAAAGGCAAGATCTATGGGTTCCTGGGACCTAATGGTGCCGGAAAGTCCACGACTATGAATATGATGACTGGTTATATTGCTCCATCAGAAGGAGAGATCATTATTAACGGCCATGATATTTTAGAGGAACCGGAAGAAGCAAAGGCCTGCATTGGCTATCTGCCGGAGTTTCCGCCCCTTTACCCGGATATGACGGTGGAGGAGTATCTGGTGTTTGCCGCAGGGCTGAAGGGCATTGATAAAAGTGAACAGAGCCAGGCCATTGATCAGGTGGTGCATCTGACAAAGTTAAAAGAGGTACGGCACCGGCTGATTCAGCAGCTTTCAAAAGGATACAAGCAGAGAGTGGGACTGGCACAGGCGGTTTTAGGCCTTCCTGAGGTCATCATTCTGGATGAGCCTACAGTAGGACTGGATCCGCGCCAGATTATTGAAATTCGTGATCTGATTAAGACGCTTGCCCAGAAACATACTGTCATACTCAGCTCACACATCATGCAGGAAATCAGTGCGGTCTGTGACAACATCATTATTATTGCTGAAGGTAAAATCATTGCCAATGATACTACGGAAAACATTTCCCGCATGGCATCTGACCAGAACCATCTGGAACTGCAGATTCAGGGAGAGCCTACTGCCATTAAAAATGCACTGATCAAGGCGTTGCCCAATGCCAAAGTGACCAACAGCAGCGTCAGCAATTACCAGGGCAACCTGGCCACTTTGCAGGTGGTGACTGATATTGAGGAGGATGTGCGGGTGAAGGTATTTGAGACCTGCGCACGGCTGAACATGCCCATTTTGGAAATGAAGCTGCTGAATCCTACACTGGAAGAAATCTTCCTGGATCTGGTAAGCAGGGCAGAGAAGAGAAAGCCTGCCAAAAAGACAAAATTGAATTTGTTCCCGAAGAAAATCAAACTGACCGGGCAGAAGGTGGAAGAGTCCCCCAGGGATAAGACAGCAGAACCCGCACAGGAACCGGCAGAAGTTTTACCGGAAGAACCGGAAACCAGAGAGGAGTAACCAATGTTAGCCATTTATAAAAGAGATTTTAAGGCTTACTTCACCAATATGATCGGGTATCTGGTAGTAGCCGTTTTGTACATGTTCATCAGTCTGTTTTTCACTGTATATAATATTTCCAGCGGTTATCCTATCTTCGGATATGCGCTGATGGGAATGGTCACCTACCTGATGATCATCATTCCCTTCCTGACAATGAGAAGCCTTTCAGAGGACCGAAGGACCAAGACAGATCAGCTCTGGCTGACGGCTCCGGTCAGTGTGACATCCATAGTTCTGGCCAAATATTTCGCCATGGTATCCGTGGTGGCCATTCCGTTGGCAGCTTCACTGTTCTTTCCTATTTTTCTCAGCATGAATGGAGGAACATATCTAGGCATTGATTTGCTTTGCGTGGCAGTATTCCTGTTGATTTCCGCCACTTATATTGCCATTGGCCTGTTCATTTCTTCCCTGACAGAGAACCAGATCATTGCCGCCGTTATCAGTTTTGGTGTATTCTTTTTCATGGCGGTGATCAGCGGCATTTCCTCCATGATTCCCAGTACGGCTATTGCATCTGCATTATGTTTTGCAGCTCTGTTCGTGCTACTGGGCATTGTTGTCTGGAGAGTGACCAAAAGCAGTTTCCTGGGATTCCTGGTAACGGCCATCTGTCTGGTGGCAGAGCTGATTGTGTACCTGGTGGACAGCAGTTTGTTTGAAGGGGCTTTTGCCAGCCTGCTGGGAGTGCTTCCCTTTGCTGATGCCCTTTCCTATTACGTTTATGGCATTCTGGATGTGGCTTCCATTGTGAAGGACCTTTCCATTATTATTTTCTTCCTCTTCCTGACGGTACAGTCCATTCAGAAGAGAAGATGGAGCTAAGAGGAGGATGGCATGAAAAATAAAATGAAGTCCCTATGGGGAAAATTAAGAAAAAACATAAAAACCACCACCTTTAAACGGGGGGGGTATAGTGCAGCAGCCACAGGTATTTTACTGGCCGTTCTGGTCATTGTCAATTTGATTGTGTCAGCCCTTCCTGCCGATTGGATCAGCCACGATATTTCCTCACAGAAACTGTATTCCATTGGCGACACCACTAAAGAGGTGCTGGATGCCATGACAGGGGACGTAACCATTTACGTGCTGGCAGCAAAAGGAGAAGAGGACGAAGGCATTATGCAGATGCTGAACCGGTATGCGGATGCCAGCGATCACATTACCATTGAAACCCTGGACCCCACCTATTCTCCCAGCTTTTTGACCCAGTATGAAGTTCCCACAGATGTGACGGCAAGCAGTCTGGTGGTAGTTTCGGATCAAAGGTACAAATACATCCCTTATGATGACATTTATGAGACCAGCTACGATTACAGCAGCTATTATTATACCGGTAGTTACACCACCACAAGTTCCTATGACGGAGAGGGAGAAGTGACCTCAGCCATAGACTATGTGCTTTCCGATAATATTCCTAAGATATATGTGCTGGAAGGACATGATGAAACGGAACTGGATGACACCTTTACTGAAGGCATCACCAAAAACAATTTTGAATATGAGACATTAAATCTCTTTACCAACCCGGAAATTCCAGATGATTGTGCCACATTGCTGATCAACGGGCCTACTTCTGACCTGTCTGAAGAAGAAGCCACACTGATTCTGGATTACTTAAAGAATGGGGGAGATGCACTGATTTCTCTGGCTTACACAGAAGCAGACATGCCCAATTTCAATTCCGTGCTGGAATATTACGGGCTGGCAGTGGAACCAGGTGTGATTTTTGAAGGATCCTCCAGCTATTACAGCCAATATCCTTATTATGTAATCTCTTACCTGAATGAGGATTCCGACATAACCTCCAGCATTGACAGCAACACCCTTTCCTACGCATCTTACCTGCAGGGCATCAGTTATCTGGATACGGTGCGTAATACCATCAGCTTTACTTCGCTGGTGGCCACTTCCTCTGATTCCTTCCTGCGTGTTCCGGAAAACATGACCAGTGATTCCTGGACCATGCTGGATGGGGATGTGGCTGGCCCCTTTGATATTGCCCTGGCGGTGGCTGAGGATGTGACTACGGATGATGGAGAGGCTGCAACCACCAACATTGCCTTATTTGCCTCCACTGACTTTTTATATATTTCCACATCCTCTCAGATCAATAACGGAGACATTGCTTTAAATGCCCTGACCTATATGAGTGGGTTAAGTTCTTCTGTTTCCATCGCATCCAAGAGCACGGACCTGACGTCCCTGTCCTTTACCACCAGTGATGTGGTCTTTAGCCTGGTAGTCTTTGTGGTAGGCATTCCTCTGGCAACACTCATTGGCGGATTTGTGTACTGGCTGAAGAGGAGATCAAAATAATGAGCAAAACAAAAAAGAAAAGAAGAAACGGACAGCTCTTCTTTCTAACAGGGCTTTTGGTTGTGGTCCTGGGCGGCTACATCGGCTTGACAGTTCACAATAAACAAAAGGAGGCTGCCGAGGAGGCCGCCTCTTCAAAAGCTGCTGAAGAAGACGCCACAGGTGTGGCCACATTGACGGACATTGCCCTGGAAGACCTGGCCAATATCACCTATACGAACAGCGGAGGCACCTATTCCTTTAACTATACGGACGGCACTTTCACCTATGCAGATGCAGAAAATATTACCGTAAACCAGACCACGCTGGGCAATCTGGCGGATGCGGCCCTGGAACTGAATGGGAAGGTGGAAGTGGCAGACAATCTGGACGACCTGGCAGAATTCAGTCTGGATGAGCCCCTGTATACGGTAGTGATCACAGATACCTCCGGCAATGTGACCACCATTTATGTGGGAACAGAATATGGGGATTACGATTATGTCTATCTGGAAGGGCAGACTTCGGTTTACACCGTGAATGCTTTGAGCACCTATCTGGAAGACGGCATCCTGGATCTGGTGGAGGAGGATACCATTCCACAGGTGGATGATGAGGACTTCCGCTATGTACAATACAGCGATGATGATACCAATCTGACACTGGAGTATTTTGAGTCCGGCAACACGGAAAGTGACCTGACCAATGCGGAAAACTGGTTCCAGCTGATCAATAATAAATATTTTGTGCTGGATGATGATGCCAGAGAAGAATTTACCGGTGTAGCCGGGGCGCTGAGCTTTGACAGTGTGGCTGCCATTAATCCTACGGAAGAGGAGCTGGAAACCTATGGCCTGGCGGATCCTGCGGCAACTCTGTATGTGAAATATGTGGAAGTGGAAACCAGTACTGCTGAAACCGGGGAATACAGTACCGATGATGACGGCGAGACAGTGGCAGAAACTACCACAACCACCACCACCTATAATTATGACTTTACCTTCTATATCGGTGGGCAGAATGAGGATGGAGATTATTACGCCATGCTGGAGGGCTCTTCCATGATCGGCGTTATCAGTGCTGATGATGCCGCTTACCTGCTGAATACCGTACAGGATTATTCATTGATTACCATGGATCCTCTGATGGCCACCATTACCAATCTGGATCGGATAGATGTGGTAATTGGGGATGAGGAATGGGATATGACCATTACTTCAGAGACCACTACCAATGACGATGGGGACTCAGAAACCACCTATACCTATTTCATCAATGGAGAAGAGGTGGATGAGACAGCCTTTAAGACCCTCTATAAGGGCATTATCGGTCTGGAAGCCAACCAGCCGGTACAGGCGGGAAGCACTTTTGACACCGATGAAACACTGATGACCATTACACTATATGGTATTGATGGCCAAAGGGAATCTCTAAAAGCGACGCTTTCTCCGTATAATGATAATTTCTATGTGCTGACAGTGGATGGCGAAACCCTGTGGTACATCAATGCTGCAGATTTTACCAGCCTATCCGAGCTGTTCCATACCGATTTGGATACGCTGACAGAATCGGAATAAAATTTGTCCCGGAACATCCTGTATAAGATGTTCTCGTACTATTAGAATCAAAAAAGAGCAATCCTTCACATGCGTGAGGGCTTGCTCTTTTTTGATACCTTGATTATGTGAAGGGCTTTTGCTACAATGTAGAAAGATCAGACAGAGACAGGGAGCTTACACACATCCACCCAGCCCTTGCAAAGAGAAGCGGCCTCTAATTCGGGAAGGGTCATGCCAATGGCAGTATTTTCCCCACCGCATGAAGGGTAGACAATCTCAAAACGCTGGAGGGATTTATCCAGATAAACCGAAACATTTTCTTCAATACCAAAAGGGCATACGCCGCCTACAGCATGGCCGATCAACGGTTCAACCTCTGCAAAATCCAGCATCTTGGCTTTCAGGCCAAAGGTTTGTTTGAATTTGGCGTTGTCAATTTTGGCATCGCCTGCCGCAACCACCATCAAGGGGCCTGCCGGTCCTTTAAAGGTCAGGGATTTGGCAATACGGGCAGGCTCACAGCCCACCGCCAATGCAGCAAGTTCAACGGTGGCACAGGACTGGTCCAGTTCCAACATTCGATCTGCCATATGAAATTTTTCTAAATGGGCTCTTGCACGTGTAATGGACATTACAAGCTCCTTTCCGGTAAACATCATTTTGGGAGAAAGTATAGCACAGTCGCTGCGGAAAGAAAAGGGTACAGCTTAGGGAAAAGAGGGAATTTATGGACTTATTTGACTATATGAGAGAAAAAAAGCAGGAAAAGGAAGCGCCTCTGGCGGCCAGACTGCGGCCATCCACTTTGGAAGAGGTGGTGGGGCAGTCTCATATCATTGGAAAAGACACCTTGCTTTACAGGGCTATTAAAGGAGATAAACTGCAGTCTGTTTTATTTTACGGTCCCCCGGGCACGGGAAAAACCACCCTGGCCAGAGTGATTGCTTCCACTACAAAAGCAGCTTTCGTACAGCTTAATGCCACTGTGGCAGGGAAAAAAGACATGGAAAATGTGGTTTCTGAAGCCCGGGACCGATCCGGCATGTATGGACAGCGGACCATCCTGTTCGTGGACGAAATTCACCGGTTCAACAAGGGGCAACAGGATTATCTGCTTCCCTTCGTAGAAGATGGCACCCTGATCCTCATTGGAGCCACTACGGAAAACCCTTATTTTGAAGTGAACAGAGCCCTGCTTTCCCGGTCCCTGATTTTCGAGTTGAAGCCACTTACGGTGGAAGAAATCCGGACGCTGATTACCCGGGCACTGACGGATCCTGTAAAAGGTATGGGACAGTACAAGGCGGAGATTACGCCGGAAGCCATGGACTTTCTGGCAGATCTGGCCAACGGAGATGCCCGTATGGCTTTAAATGCCATCGAACTGGCGGTTATTACCACAGAAAGGGGAGCGGATGGCATCATCCACCTGACCCTCCCGGTCATGGAATCCTGTATGCAGAAGCGGGCGGTCCGTTACGATGCAGGAGGGGACAATCACTATGACACCATCAGTGCCTTTATCAAAAGTATGCGGGGATCTGACCCTCAGGCAACCATGTATTACCTGGCACGTATGCTCTATGCAGGAGAGGATATTCGGTTCATTGCCAGGCGCATCATGATCTGTGCAGCGGAAGATGTGGGACTGGCTGATCCCCAGGCCATTGTGGTGGCCAGTGCCTGTTGCCAGGGCGTGGAGCGCATCGGGATGCCGGAGGCCAGGATTTTGCTGGCTGAGGCTGCCAATTATGTGGCAACAGCCCCTAAAAGCAATGCCTCTTATATGGCCATTGACAGAGCCATGGCTGAAGTGGAAAACGGGCAGACACCGCCCATCCCACCCCATCTGCAGGATGGGCATTATCAGGGAGCGAAGGATCTGGGAAGGTCCATCGGGTATCAGTATGCCCATGATTTTCCCTATCATTATGTGAAACAGCAATATCTGCCGGATGGTCTGGGAAATAAGGTGTTTTACGAACCATCGAAAAATGGAAAAGAAAAGGAAATTCAGGCCTGGCTCAGATTCCTGGAGGAGAACGGGGCATAATCAAGTTGTCAATCCCCGGCGGATGGAGTACAATGAAAAAAAGTGTGGTTAACAGGAGAAAAGCATGAAGGAACGGATTCGTGAACTGTCCCAGGGGCAGGTGGAATATATAAAACCGGAAATCGTGCTGTCTCCGGAGGAAATACTGGTGTATACCTCCTGGAGCGGCATTTACAGAGGAGAAGTTTTTCTGGCCAGTGAAAATGAAACGCCGGTCAAGGCTGTTATTTATTCCTCCAATCCCAGGGTCAGAGTGGTATCCCCTTCTTTTTATGGAAAGAAAGGCCGGTTTTTATATGAAGTTTCTGTATATGGTCTGCAGGAACAGGATACGGTGGAGGGATTTTTCACCCTGGTGACCAACGGAGGGGAACGGAAAATCCCCTATTTGTTTGTGCTGACAGAAAACGGAGAACCGGTGGAAAAGCAGCCGTTATCCACGCTGCGGGATTTTTATCAGTATCGTTTGCAAAATCCGGAAGGGGCTCTGCGGCTTTTCATGTCCAAGGGATTTCCTACTCTTCCCTTTATGGAAGAACCGGCATTGCAGATTATGTTTCGGCATTTAAAAAGCAATGGGGATGGGCATCTTTCGCTGGAGGAATTTCTGGTGGGAAGCAAGGCCAAGCAACCTCTGCATTTTAAACTGGAAAAAGAGGGGGAGGTCTTTTCAGATGTGTCTGAAGACAAAAGACAGACCCTTTCCCTGAAGGCAGATGGACTGGGCTATGGATTTTTTTATGTGTATGCCACAGCGGACTGGATTCATCCGGAGGTAAAAGTGCTGGCTGCGGAGGCCAATCCTGCGGTGCCTTTAAAGGTTTTTTTCAGGGTGGAAAACCCCCATGGACTGTCCGGACAGCAAAAGGGAGAAATTCATCTGGTCAATCCCCGGCAGGAGCTGGTGTTTGGGATTACAGTGAAAGGGCGTACATCGGGACAGGAAGATAATACCTGTAACGGAGCAGATTCGGATGTGCCTTGCGGTACCACTGCCGGAATGCAGGCTTTTCTGACATACCTTCAGGCCAAGATGAAAAATGATCCGGATGAAATCCGGCGGAACCTGTCACAACTGCAGAATGTGTCCCAAAGTCTATGCTCGGGAGAACAGCCCACAGGGCAGGCCTGCCTTCTTCGTATTTACGGTGCCATGGAAAACCAGGAAATTGAAAAGGCAGATCACTGGATCGACACCATCCGGGAATCGGTGATGCAGGAAAGATTATCTAATGTTCTATACTATTGCAGTTATCTTTATCTGCGGGCGGTGTTCAATCGCAGTGAGGGGCAGATGCTGACCGCCTCCAAGCTGATTATGAAATATTACCAGGAGGGTACGCAGGATCCTATGCTGTACCTTTTATACCTGCAGGCGGACAGCACCATGCAGGCGAACAGGAGCCTGATGCTGGCTAAACTAAAAGAACTTTACCAGGGCGGTTGTCACAGCCCTTTTCTCTATCTGATGGCAGTGGGGTGTTTGCGGGAGGATGCCACACTGTTGCGGACGCTGGATGATTTTGAAGTGCAATGCCTGCATTACGGCGTCAGATATGGGATTCTGGATGAGGCAGTTGCAGAGCAGGTGGGAAAACTATCCAGGGGCCAGAAACGGTTTCGACCGCTCCTTTACCGCACACTATGCCAGTTGTTTGAGCAGGTTCCTCGCATGGGGCTGCTGGAAGGCATAGTGATGCTCTGCATTCGGGGAGACAAAAGGGAAGAAAAATACTTCCCCTGGTATGCTTTGGCGGTGGAGAACCATCTGGCCATAACCGGACTGCAGGAATGCTATCTGGCGGCGTTGCCGGATCATTTTTCCAGCCCCATTCCAAGAGAGGTCCTGCTTTATTTTACCATGAGCCCTCTCAGGGAAGATGGCTTGCAGGAGCGTCTGTATGAAAACCTGTTTCTTTATTATGAAAAGGATGCGGCACTGTTTCAGGAATTTCTGCCGGCCATGGAAGAGTATGCCATCAGCAAACTGCTTCAGGGCAGAATCAGCAGAAGACTGGTGCCCCTGTATCAGCACATGCTATATGGAGAAATGATCGATCAGCGCCTGGCCAGGGTGTTACCCGGCCTTTTGCTGGCCTTTGAATTGCAGATGCCCAATGACCTGATCAGAATTGTTACAGTCCGTTGCCCGGATCTGATTTACGAGGATCGTTATCCTCTGGAAAACGGCAGATGTTGCGTTCCCCTGTATACAGAGGATACGGTACTTCTGTTCACGGATGCCTATGGAAAGACCTTCACAGGGGCTACCTACAAAAAAGAGACCCTTTTTCATCAGCCGGATCTGCTCGAAAAATGTGAAGAGGTCTATCCTGCCCATGTAATCTTTATGCTGCGCCATGCCCGCAAAAGCATGGATAGTCCTATTGGGAACAGGGAAGAGCTGGAATATGCCTTGAAAATTTTGCAGACCGCAGAACTGGAAAACCGGTTCAAGCACAGGGTCACTGCCCGGGTGATTGACTATTACTACCAGGAAGAAAATGAGGAACAGGCAGCAGCCTTTTTGCTGTCCCTGGATCTGGATGTGCTTTCCGTGTCCGATCGGATCAAAAGTATTGAAACCATGATCCGCAGGGGCTATATCTGGGAGGCTTATGAGCGGTTCAAACGCTATCCTAATTTACCCATTCAGGATGAACGACTCAGAGAAATGACGGAGGGTCTGTTAAAGGAAGAAAAAGGGGCAGAGGAAAAGGATGAGCTGCTGGATCTTTGCTACCGGTTATTTCAGAATCATCAGGCAGGGGATGCCATCCTCGCCTATCTGGCCCGGTATTATAATGGCCCTACGGAGACTATGCAGGCACTCCTGCAGGTTTGTCGGGAAAAGCATCTGGAGGCTGCAGATCTTCCGGAGCGTTTGCTGGCCCAGCAGATTTTTTCCGGCAATTACACCGGGCTTGAGGAGAATTTTGCTTACTATCGTGAATATTCCCAGGTACGGGATATGATGCTGCAAGCCTATTATGTGCTGCAGTGCCATCGCTATTTTGTGGAGGGACATGAAATAGAGGAGGGTATCTTTCGCTTTTTACGGGAGCCCCTTTCCAGGGAGAACCATTCCTACAGTAAAATGGATATCTGCAATGTGGCCATGCTGTACTATCTGACCACCCTTCCCAATTTTCATTATGAAGATATGGAATTGGGGGAATGCTTATTGAAACGGCTATGCGCCAGAGAATATTTTTTCGCATTTTACCAGAAACTATGGCAGCGGGTGATCTTTCCGCCGGTGTTAAATGGCCGGATGGTGCTGGAACATCGCAGCAGAAAAGCGGATGCTGTTTATCTGCGTTTCCGGTTACTGGGACAGGAAAAATGGGAGGAGATGCCCATGAAGGAGATGTTTTCCGGTATTTTCACCTGTACCAGAATGCTGTTTGCAGATGAAACCCTGCAGTATAGCATTGTAGAGGTGCAAAATGGGGAGAGAGTGGTACAGGAAAAAGAAGAGCTGATTACGGGGGAAGAGGCATTTGTGGTGAAAAATAGCACTTTTGACAGAATTAACCGCCTCTGTATTCTGGCAGTCACGGGGGATTATAAAACTCTGGAGCAGGGCGTGGAAGAATATGAGACCAGAAAGGGACTGGGAGAAAAGCTCTTTACCCTTCGTTCTTACTAACAGGAAAGGGAATAAAAGATGGAAGGCGTTTATATTGGCTTGGACCTGTGCGATGGGTACAGTCGTCTGTGCCCGGTTCATCCCGGAGGAAAAACCATGGAGGAACTTTTTCCGGAAGAAGAAAAGCAGCTGGTCCTTCCCACAACTCTATGCAAGTGCAGGGGAGTGGGAGAATGGCGTATAGGAGAGAGGGCATATGAAACTGCATTGATGGGCAATGGCATCATGGTGGATAAGCTTATGCGGCTGGTCAGCAAAGAGGGGACAGCCACTCTGGAAGGGGTTTGTTATCAGGCGGCGGATCTGCTGTATTATTACCTGAGTAATCTTCTGGCCGCTTTTCTGGGAGAACATGCCCCTGCAGAAGTGGACGGACTGGTGGTGACTTTGCGGGAGCTGGATGTGAAGACCATGGATGCTGTGATGGAGGCTCTGGAAAAAATCGGCATTTCCCGGGAAAAAATACGAATCATCAGCCACACAGAGGCGTATCTGTTCTATCTGCTCAGACAGCCGGTGGAAATCCTTGCCAATATGTCCTGCCTCTTTGACCTTTCAGAGGATGGCATGACCTATTTTGAGTGCCGGCTCACCAGAGGGGTAAAGCCTCAGATTTGTTATGTGACTAAAGAGGAGTTGGAGGAAGGGTTTAACCTGAATATTCTGGATACCCCACAGGGCATGAAACTGGCGGATTCCATCATGTATGCCTGCGGAGACCGGATGCTTGGCCGTAAGGTGTTTTCCAGTGTGTATCTCTCTGGCAAGGGATTTGCCCATGTGGATCGCTGGCAGGGAAAATTTCTGCCTTTTCTCTGCGCCAGAAGAAGAGTGTTCTATGAAGGAGGCCTGTTCGCAAAAGGGGCGGCCCTGATGGCACTCTGGAAAAATCCGGGAGACTATATTTTCGTTTGTGAGGGCCGGATTACCACTTCCGTTTTTATGGATGTGATACGTAATGGGGTGCATCGAAGGCTGATTCTGGCTGAGGCAGGGATGAACTGGTATGAAGCCAAGAATGAAGTGGATCTGATTCTGGAAAATACCGATCCCATTCGGCTGGAGCTTCTGCCGGCAGGACAAAGAAACAGCAAAACGGTACTGATCCCTCTGGACAGTTTTCCGGTGCGTCCATCAAAAACCACCCGAGTCAGTCTGAAGCTGCAGTTTACAGGGGAAAATCAGTTTCACATCAGCGTGAAAGATCGGGGGTTTGGCTCCTTTTTTCCCTCCACTGATGTAGAGGTGGAGAAGGACATCCCCGTGGAATAGGAGAGAAAAATGGGTGCTTGTATGGTTTGTGCCAGTGGTCTGGCAGAAAAGCCCTACCGAATTCCGGAAGTGGATATTACCATCTATTCGGTGGAGGAACTGTGTTATTATATTCGGCACAATATTGTGCTTTTACAGGAAAATTTTGTTAATGAAGAATTGCTCACTTTTATCGGGGAAGAACTGGGACTGTTAAAAAGTGCTCTGCGCATAAAAAAAAGCGTGGAGGATAAGAATACATTTCTTTCTGTCCTGGTGGGCATTTTGCAGGAATTCCATTACTTTGATGAGCGGGAAATTAAACAGTTTCGCCGTGAATTTGAGGATTTTCATAAGTTGCCTGCCCATATTCGGGCGTTGCAAAAAGGAGATTTTTTGTTTGAAGAGGCTCATTACGGCGGTGCTCTGGAAATGTATAAGAGCATCCTGCAGCAAATGGCAGATGGCCGTCCGGATCCCGCTTTTGTGAGTTTAGTCTATCAGCACAAGGCGGTGGCCTGCATCCGGCTAGGGCTGTTTGAAGGGGCCATGGAGTCCCTGGGACTGGCCTATAAAGCCAGACCATCAGATGACCTGCTAAAGGACGCCTTTCGCCTTTCGCTTTACAGCGGAACTGTAATGGATAAAGACATGTTCCTGGCCCTGAATGGAGAAGAGGAATATGTGTGGAGACAGGACTATGAGGATTTAAAGAACAGGGAGGCGCTGGAAGCACGCACCAGTCCGGCCCTGGGCATGTTCACAAAAGAGGGGCGCAGAAAGAGGGAGGCCATCCAGGCGTATCTGCAGGCGCAGAAGGACGGAATCCGATAAGAGTCTTGACAAACTGCAGGCAAGAGGCTATGCTAAGAAACAGAATGACGAGAGAGACAGGGAAAGGGAGGAGTATTCTTTTACCACCCCAAGAGAGAGGAACTCA
Organism: uncultured Cuneatibacter sp.; assembly: GCA_964426655.1. Taxonomy (GTDB): domain Bacteria; phylum Bacillota; class Clostridia; order Lachnospirales; family Lachnospiraceae; genus RGIG8306. Next base: position 90,614 of record CAYRQT010000002.1, read on the forward strand.
CCGGCTGAAAGGTTCCTTGGGCAGGAAGAGAAGAAGGTAGCCCCGGAGTCGGTTTTCTGAACAGAGCAGTAAGAAGACCCGTGTTGCGTACGTTACAGGCAGAGAGCTGTTGATAACAACAGGAAAAAAGGTGGTACCGCGTAAATTCGCCCTTTGTCCATCTGCGTTTGCAGAGGATAAAGGGCTTTTTTTTTAAAAGGAGAAGGACCCATGCATAAGGAATTGGAAAAAACCTATAATCCCCAGGACATTGAAAACAGACTGTATGAAAAATGGATGAAGAACCGGTATTTTCATGCCGAGGTAGACAGAAGCAAAAAACCCTTTACCATTGTCATGCCCCCACCCAATGTTACCGGACAGCTGCACATGGGACATGCCCTGGACAACACCATGCAGGACATTCTGATTCGGTTTAAACGGATGCAGGGGTACAATGCCCTGTGGCAGCCGGGAACAGACCATGCGGCCATTGCCACGGAAGTGAAGGTCATTGAAAAACTGAAGGCCCAGGGCATTGAAAAAGAGGATCTGGGCCGGGAGGGCTTTTTAAAGGAGGCCTATGCCTGGAAGGATGAATACGGCGCCAGAATCGTAAGCCAGCTCAAGCGGCTTGGCACCTCTGCAGACTGGGAGAGAGAGCGGTTCACCATGGATGAAGGGTGTTCGGACGCCGTGCTGGAAGTATTTGTTAACCTGTATAAAAAAGGGTACATTTATAAAGGCTCCCGGATCATCAACTGGTGCCCGGTATGCCAGACATCCATTTCAGATGCAGAAGTGATCCACGAGGAGCAGGATGGCTTTTTCTATCACATCAAATATCCCATCATTGGGACAGAAGATTTTCTGGAGATTGCCACCACCCGTCCGGAAACCATGCTGGGAGATGTGGCTGTGGCAGTGAATCCGGAAGATGACAGATATGCAGACCTGGTGGGAAAGATGTTGCTGTTGCCCCTGGTCAATAAGGAGATCCCGGTCATTGCAGATGAATATGTGGATAAAGCTTTTGGAACAGGCTGCGTAAAAATTACACCTGCCCATGATCCCACTGACTTTGAAGTAGGGAAAAGACATCATTTGCCGGAAATCAATATCTTAAACGATGATGCCACCATAAATGAAAAGGGTGGGGGCTATGCCGGAATGGACCGGTATACAGCTAGGAAAAAGATAATTGAAGATCTGGATGCGCTGGGGCTGTTCGTGAAAAAAGTGCCTCACAGTCACAATGTGGGCATCCATGACCGATGCAAGACCACCATTGAACCCATGATTAAGCCCCAGTGGTTCGTGAAGATGGATGAAATGAAAAAACCTGCGCTGGAAGCAGTGAAAAACGGCCAGCTGCAGTTCGTCCCGGAGCATTTTGAAAAAACTTACACCAACTGGCTGGAAAACCTACACGACTGGTGCATTTCCAGACAGCTGTGGTGGGGACATCGTATTCCGGCTTATTATTGTCAGTCCTGCGGGGGAGTGGTGGTGCAGAAAACGGCACCGGATACCTGCCCCCATTGCGGCGGACATGATTTCCATCAGGATGAGGATACCCTGGACACCTGGTTCTCCTCTGCCCTCTGGCCGTTCTCCACACTGGGCTGGCCCGAAAAGACGCCGGAAATGGAGTATTTTTACCCCACGGACGTACTGGTCACAGGATATGACATTATTTTATTCTGGGTTATCCGTATGGTGTTCTCCGGCTATGAGCAGACCGGAAAAAGTCCCTTCCACACGGTGCTCATACACGGGCTGGTCAGAGATGCCCAGGGCAGAAAAATGAGCAAATCCCTTGGAAATGGCATTGATCCCTTGGAAGTCATTGACCAGTATGGAGCAGATGCCCTGCGCATGACCCTGATCACCGGCAATGCGCCTGGAAACGATATGCGGTTCTACTTTGAACGGGTGGAAGCCAGCCGGAACTTTGCCAACAAAATCTGGAATGCTTCCCGCTTTATTCTCATGAACATGGGAGAGGAAAAGCCCCCTGTGCCGGAGATGGAAGCCCTCACCATGGCGGACCGCTGGATTCTGGCCAAAGCCAATGACCTGGCCAGGGATGTAACGGATAATCTGGACAAATACGAGCTGGGCATTGCCCTTTCCAAAGTGTATGATTTTATCTGGGAGGAATTTTGCGACTGGTACATTGAGATGGTCAAGCCCCGCCTCTGGGCAGAGAAGGACCCGACCAGAAACAGTGCCCTTTGGACGCTGCAGCAGGTGCTCATCCAGTCTCTGAAACTGCTCCACCCTTTCATGCCCTTTATTACAGAGGAGATTTTTTGCAATCTGCAGGAGGATGAGCCTTCCATTATGATCTCCAGCTGGCCGGTATTCCGTGAGGACTGGGCGTTTAGGGAGGAAGAGGAATCCGTTGAAATGCTGAAGGAGGGCGTGCGGGAAATCCGTAAGGTGCGCACCAATATGCAGGTGCCGCCCAGCCGTAAGGCACAGGTGTTCGTGGTTTCACCTTCAGAAGAAATCCGGCATATTTTCAAAAAAAATGCAGATTTCTTTGGCATGCTGGGATATGCGTCCCAGGTGCACATTCAGGAAACCAATCAGGGCATTGAAGCAGATGCGGTAACTGCTATTTTGCCGGAGGCGGTGATTTACATGCCTTTTGCAGATCTGGTGGACCTGGAGAAAGAGAGAGCACGGCTGGATAAAGAAATTGCCCGTCTGGAGGATGAAATTGAAAGAACCACACGCATGTTGTCAAATGTGCGCTTTGTGGAAAAGGCACCTGCAGAAAAAATCCAGGAAGAAAGAGATAAGCAGGAGAAATACGAAGCGTTACTGGCCCAGGCCAGAAAACAGAGAGAAGCCATTTCCTAAGAGGAATATGTTTGCCCCTTGTTAAGAAAAGCTTAAAAATAGGTTAAAAACAGGAATTGCGAAGGAGAAAGGCAGGGGAAATCCCCATAGAATTATTGCTTTTTCCTTCGCAATTTCATATAATGAAGCTGTCTAAGAAATGGAAAAAGAAGGGTAAACCACGTATGGCCTGCATTTATGTAATTGAAGATGATGAAAACATCCGCGACCTGATCCACATCACGTTAAAGGGATTTGGATATACTACTTTTGCCTTTGAAACCGCTGAAGAAGCGTTGGCATCCATGAACGGGGATCATCCGGACCTCTTTGTGGTGGACTGGATGCTGCCGGGCATGGATGGGCTGGAAGCCATTCGCAAAATCAGGCAGGACGAAGTTTTTCATAATGCACTGATCATCATGCTGACAGCAAAGGACCGGGAGCTGGACAAGGTCCAGGGCCTGGATGAAGGGGCAGATGACTACATGACAAAGCCTTTTGGCATATTGGAGCTGGCAGCCCGGATTCGCTCCCTTTTAAGGAGGCTGGATCAGCAGGAAGAGCATGGAGAAAGTGTTGTAGCCAGTTCCCCGGGGACAGACCAGGAGCCAATGGAAGGTCTGGTCATTAATAAGGACACCCGGGAAGTCTTTTTCAATGGGAAAGCCATTCCGCTTACCTACAAAGAATTTGAACTGCTGCAGTATCTGGTGGCAAACCGGAAGCGGGTAGTGGGCAGGGATGAACTGCTTAACAGCATCTGGGGCTACACTTATGAAGGAGAGACCCGTACCCTGGACATTCACATCCGCACGTTGCGGCAGAAACTGGGGGAAGAGGGGGCTGCAGCCATTAAGACTGTTCGAGGCGTGGGGTACCGCTATGTGGGATAAAAAAATAAATAGAAAAAACAAACCTAAAAAGGAGATGTCGTTGGTGCAGGCCATACGGCATCGTTTCTTTTATGTGACGGCAATCGCAGTAGCCATATGCAGTATCGTGCTGTATGCTACCCTGAATCTGTATTTATTCAGTCAGGAAGAGGTAGAACTGCTGGCGTATGCCCGTATTGTGGATGTTACCATCCAGGAAGATGGTAATAATGATACGGAGGCATTATTGTCCCGGATAAAGGGGCAGATGGACAATGATACTTTGCGCATTACCGTGATACAGACAGACGGGGAGGTGCTGGCGGATTCGGATGTGACCGATGCAGATGCCATGGATAATCACCTGGCCAGGAAGGAGGTGCAGGAGGCGTTGAAAAACACCACCGGCTCCTCTTTGCGGTATTCAGATACCCTAAAGCGCACCATGCTGTATGTGGCCTATTATAATGCAGATCAGGCCTATGTGGTTCGTGTCAGCATTGCCTATCAGGGACTGCAGGGTATGCTGGCGCCCCTGTTTTTCTTCCTTGGTATTGGGGTGAGTTTAAGTCTGCTGACAGCCTATGGCCTGAGTCGCCGGTTTGCCGGCACGGTGGCAGCACCAATGGAGGAAATCGCCAGGGAAATGGATCATGCCGATGGGAAAAACCCCTCTTTTCATTTCAGGGAATACCAATACAGAGAGCTGAACGTGATTTCCCAGACCAGTGCAGACATGGCCAACCGTATCAATGCCTACCTGGAAGAGGTGGAGAACCAGAAGCGGGTAAAACAGGAGTTTTTCAGTAATGCCTCTCATGAGCTGAAAACACCCATCACCTCCATTCACGGCTATGCAGAACTGCTCTACAATGGATTTGCTTCAGATGAAGAAACCAGAAGGGATTTTGTTCATAGAATTTTAATGGAAAGTGAGCACATGACCAGCCTGATTAATGATATACTGGAAATCAGCCGCCTGGAATCCAGAGAGCACTGGATGAGTGCAGGGAAGGTACCGGTTGATTTGCGGGAAATTGCACTGGAGGTTCAGGATGCATTAAAACCTCTGGCCGACAGTCGTCAGGTGAAATTGCGCTGTTATGCGGAACCGGTGTTTCTGGAAGCCAGGCCGGAAGGTATGCGGGAGCTGATTTCCAATCTGGTCAGCAACGGCATTAAATACAATAAACCAGGTGGATACGTGGAGACCACCATACATCAGGTGCCGGGAGGAATTACGTTGCGAGTGGAAGACTCCGGCATAGGCATTCCGGAAAAGGCGAAAGCCCACATTTTTGAACGCTTTTACCGGGTAGATGCGGGACGCAGCCGAAAGAATGGGGGCACCGGTCTGGGATTATCTATTGTCAAACATCTGGTTAGTCATTATAATGGGACTGTGCAGGTGGACAGCGAGCTTGGAAAGGGATCTGTTTTTACTGTATTCCTTCCCTTCCCTTCCGGGAAAGTGGAAGTGAAGCGGACCCTTATGGAGGCAGAAATGCTCCACCCTGAACAGACATAGGATAGAAAAGAGGGATACCATGACAAAAATCAGTATTGTGTCCGGGTTTCTAGGTGCCGGTAAAACCACCTTCATCAAGAAACTGCTGGAAGAAGTATATGTTGGAGAAAAAGTGGTGCTCATTGAAAATGAGTTCGGAGAAATCGGCATTGATGGCGGGTTTCTAAAGGATGCAGGCATTGAAATTACGGAAATGAACTCCGGTTGCATCTGCTGCTCCCTGGTAGGGGATTTCGGAAAGGCCCTGTTGGAGGTGTTTGACCGGTTCCATCCGGACCGGATCATCATTGAGCCTTCCGGCGTGGGAAAACTTTCCGATGTGATTGAGGCAGTGACAAAAGCCATGGAAGGCAAGACGGATGTGGAGCTGGAAAGCTTTGTGACGGTGGTGGATGCACTGAAGGCCAAGATGTACATGAAAAATTTTGGTGAGTTCTTCAATGACCAGGTGGCCCATGCCAATGCCATTATTTTAAGCAGGACCCAGAATGTGCCCGCAAAAACGGTGGAAAAAACAGTGGCCATGCTGCAGGAAGTAAACGGAAAAGCCCATACCATCACCACGCCCTGGGATCAGCTGGCGGGGGAAAGAATAAAGGAAGCCATTGCCCGGGGGAAGGATCTGGCAGAGGAAATGCTGGAGGACGTCAGGGCGGAAAAAGAGGATTGCAGTTGCGACCATGACCATGATCACGAGGACGGGGAAAGCTGTGGATGTGGGCACGATCATCATCACGAGCATGGAGAAAGTTGCGGTCACGACCACGATCACGACCATCATCACGAGCATGGGGAAAGCTGTAGCTGCGGGCACGACCATGACCACGATCACGACCATGACCATGACCATGCACATCATCATGATCACGGTCATCATCATGCAGATGATGTATTCACCAGCTGGGGAAGAGAAACGCCCCGGGTGTTTACCAGAGATGAACTGGAAGATGCCTTGAAAAGTCTTGCTAACACCGAAACATATGGCCGCATTTTGAGGGCTAAAGGCATTGTATCCGGCGAGGAAGGACAATGGCTGTATTTTGACCTGACACCCGGAGAATACGAAATTCGTTTTGGGGCACCAGATTACACTGGACGGCTCTGCGTCATTGGCGTGGATCTGGAGGAAGAGGATCTTGCAGAATTGTTTCAACTGGGATAAGGAGAGGGAGAAATGGCAAATCAGGTTGTACCGGTATATTTGATTACCGGTTTTCTGGAAAGCGGAAAAACCTCCTTCCTGGAATATACTCTGCAGCAGGATTATTTTAATGAGGGACAGCGCACGCTCCTGATTCAGTGTGAAGAAGGAATGGTGGAGATTGCGCCGGAGGTTTTAAAAGCGCACAAGACAGAGCTGGTAACAGTGGAAAAAGAAGAAGACTTTACAGAGGATTTTCTGGAAAAGCTGGTAAAGACCTACCACCCGGAGAGAGTGTTGATCGAATACAATGGAATGTGGAAAATGGACACGTTGTATGAAATGCATCTGCCCAGATACTGGGAATTGTATCAGGTCATCACGACCGTGGATGCCAGCACATTTTCCCTGTATCTGGCGAACATGAAACCCATGTTCATGGCCATGGTGCAGGATGCGGATCTGGTCATTTTTAACCGCTGTAAGGAAACAGAGCCTCTGCCTGGATACCGGCGCAGCATCAAGGCGGTGAACCGGCAGGCACAGGTGGTATTTGAAAATGAAACAGGGGAAATGGAGGATGTGCCGGAAGAGCTGCCCTTTGATCTGGATGCCCCTGTCATTGAAATTGAGGATGATGATTTTGGCATCTGGTATGTGGATGCCTTTGATCACCCAGAAAATTATTTGGGGAAGAAGATAAGCTATAAGGGACAGGTACTGGTTTCCAGGGAGTTTCCTTCCGGTTATTTTGTTCCTGGAAGAAAGGCCATGACCTGTTGTGCAGACGATGTCCAGTTCATTGGCTTTGCCTGTGCCAGCAAATTTGCCCGTAAGCTGAAAAACGAGCAGTGGGTAAAAATCACAGGGAAATTTGCAGTGGAGAATTTAAAATTATATGGCGGAAAAGGGCCGGTGCTTTATGCAGAGTTTGTGGAACCCTGCGAAGCACCTGAAGAGCCGGTCATTTATTTTTAAGAGAACGATCAGAAATCAGATTAAATCAGAGAGAAGTGTTTCAGCGCGTAAGCAATGCCGTCATCGAGGATGTCTCGGGTCACAAAGCTTACGCGCTCTTTTACGGATGGGGGCATACTGTTTCCCATGGCCACACTATGGTTCACATAGGTGAGCATGGGCAGATCGTTGGTGCTGTCCCCGATGGCAATGGCAGATTCAAGAGGAAGATGCAGGTAATCCAGAATCTGGGCAATGCCCGTGGCTTTGGAAAACCCTTTGGGCACAAATTCTGCAAAATCATTTCCCCGGTCAATAAAGGTGAAATAAGGAGAAATGGCTTCCACAAAGGCGGAGAAATCTGTTTCCGGATTTTTCCAGGTCACAAATTTGTCAAAGGAAAAGTCGGGAACTTCAGGGGGGACAATTCTAATGCCATAATGCTTCAGCCCTTCCAACAGCATTTTGGCCTGTGGATGGGAGGGACTATCGCCGCTGTACATGTCATGGGCAGATTCAAAAAGAATATCCAATCCGAAATCATTTCCCAAATCTGCCACTTTCCTGGAAAGAGAGGGGGAAACAGGGGAGTACAAAAGGGTTTTTCCTTTGTACAGGATATGGGTGCCGCAGCCGCAAATAAAGCCGTCAAAACCAAAATCAGAAAGGGCCCGGTCAATCAGCGTTCTGCAGCGGCCGGTGTTGATGAACATCAGGTGTCCGTTTTCCTGGGCCTGATGAATGGCTTTGGCCGCACTTTCCACAATGTAGCGGCCTCCTTCCGGGATCAGTGTGCCGTCGATGTCAAAAAAAACAATTTTCTGCTCCATATTTGCCTCCGTTACATTCATATCCCCATCATACCCAAAAGACGCAGGAATGACAACCCCTGCAAAAAAGGAACTTGAAAAAGGCAGGGCATCTGGGATATAATGAAAGGCAGACTGAAAGGCACCCAAAAAGGAGTAAGGCCATGAAATGGAAAAAATTCACTATCCAGACCAGTACGCAGGCACTGGATTATCTGGGGGAACTGTTCGATGAAATTGGTATTGAAGGTATGGAAATTGAGGATAAAATTCCCCTGAGTCAGGAGGAACTGTCTCAAATGTTCGTGGACATTCCTGCAGATCCAGGGCCTGATGACGGGAAAGCGCAGGTCAGCTTTTATCTGGATAACACCTATGATGTGCCGGCCACTCTTCTGGCCCTTCAGGAAAAGCTGCAGGAACTAAAACAATATGTGCAGGATTCCGGCACTTTGGAAATCCAGGAGAGCGAGACAGAGGACAAGGACTGGATGAACAACTGGAAGGCCTTTTTTAAACCCTTTATGGTAGAGGATATTCTGATCAAGCCTACCTGGGAAGCGGTTCCGGCAGATATGCAGGGGAAATATATATTGGAAATTGATCCGGGCATTGCTTTTGGTACGGGACAGCATGAAACCACCCAACTGTGTTTAAAAGGGCTGAAAGCTTTTATGGAACCAGGGGATCTTGTACTGGATGTGGGTTGCGGCAGCGGCATCCTGAGCATTGGCGCACTCCTTTTGGGGGCGGCAAAAGCAGTGGGCACGGATCTGGACCCGGCAGCCATTACCGCTTCTCAGGAAAACAGGGAAGCCAATGCCCTTCCGGCAGAACGTTTCCAGGTATATATCGGCAATCTGATCAATGATGAGGTATTAAAGGCACAGGTGGGATTTGACTGCTACGATATTGTGGTGGCCAATATTCTGGCAGATGTGATCATTCCTCTGCAGGAAGTGATTGCCCCCCATCTGAAAATGGGCGGCATCTTTATTTCTTCCGGCATCATTGACAGCAAGGAACAGGAGGTGGCAGCAGCCATTTCCAAGAATCCTGCACTGGAAATCGTGGAAATCAAACATTTAAAGGACTGGGTGAGTATTGTGGCTCGCCGGGTGAAATAATGGTACAGATTTTTGTTCAAAAGGATCAGGTCGCCCCCCCTTTTATTCGTGTGACAGGCCCGGACGTGCATCATCTGGGACAGGTGTTGCGCATGAAACCCGGGGATACCCTTCAGATCAGTGATGGCAGTGGTACGGACTTTTTTGGGGAGATACAGACCATATCCCGGGAGGAAATCCGGGTTCATATTTTGTATGATCAGCCTTCAGTCCATGAATTGCCGGGACAGATCGTGTTGTTCCAGGGGCTGCCCAAAGGGGATAAAATGGAATGGATCATTCAAAAAGGGGTGGAACTGGGAGTGCATGCAGTGGTGCCGGTAGCCATGTCCCGCAGTGTGGTGCGACTGGATGCCAAAAAGGCAAAAGGAAAAGTGGAGCGCTGGCAGGCCATTGCAGAAGGGGCTGCAAAGCAATCCAAAAGAGGGATTGTGCCTCAAATCCTTCCGGTCATGTCGGTAGAGGAAGCCCTGGTCCATTCCCGTTCCCTGGAGCAGAAGCTGCTGCCTTATGAGGGGGCAAAGGGCATGCAGGAGACCAGAGAAATACTTTCTGCCATCGTGCCGGGGCAGAGCATTGGCATCTGGATTGGACCGGAAGGGGGAATTGCCCCCGAAGAGGTGGCTCTTGCAGAAGATGCTGGCTTTCACCGGATCACCTTGGGAAAACGAATTTTGCGTACGGAAACGGCGGGCTTGTGCCTGCTGTCCGTTTTGATGTTTATGTTGGAGCAGGAGGCATGATGGAACGGGAAATTTATCTGGATAATTCAGCTACCACCAGGGCTTATCCCCGGGTCTGCGAGAGGATGACACAGGCCCTCTCCCAGTATTATGGGAATCCGTCTTCTTTGCATAGGAAGGGGATGGAAGCAGAAAAGCTGGTAAAAGAGAGCCGGGCCATTCTGGCAGGCCTGTGGAAGGTGCAGGAGCAGGAAATCATTTTCACTTCCGGCGGAACGGAAAGCGATAACCTGGCCATCATCGGCAGTGCCATGGCAAACCGGCGCAGGGGCATGCATATTGTGACGGACAGCGTGGAGCATCCAGCGGTCTCCGCTGCCATGCAGTATCTGGAGGAACAGGGGTTTTCCGTCACCCGGCTTCCTTCCGATGACCGGGGGCGTATTTCCCTTTCTTCCCTGCAGGAGGCTGTCCGTCCGGACACCATTCTGGTGTCCATGATGTTTGTCAATAACGAAGTAGGCGCAGTCATGCCTGTGCAGGAGGCAGGGCAGTGGTTAAAGGCGGTTCATCCGCATATCCTTTTTCACGTGGATGGGGTACAGGCCTTTGGAAAATACAGAATTTACCCCCGCAAAATGGGGATTGACCTGTTAAGTGTCAGTGGACATAAAATCCACGGCCCCAAGGGAATCGGCGCCCTGTATGTGGCAAAGGGAACAAAAATCACCCCGCTGATTTATGGAGGGGACCAGCAAAAAGGCATTCGTTCCGGAACGGAAAACGTGCCCGGCATTATCGGCCTGGGAGAAGCAGCCAAAGAAATCTATACCGGCTTTGAGGAGAAGATTCAGCGGCTTTATGGGATGAAAATCTGGCTGGAAGAGTCGCTAATGGCACTGGAAGATGTGAAGCTGCATGGGCCCGGCGGCATGGAGGGAGCCCCTCATATTGTAAGTGCCGGGTTTGGGGGAATACGCAGTGAAGTGTTGCTCCATGCCCTGGAAGACAGGGGCATTTACGTCTCTTCCGGATCAGCCTGTGCTACCAACAAGCCGGGACTTAGCCCCACGCTGCAGGCCATGGGGCTGAAGGAGGCCTGGATGACCACCACCCTGCGCTTTAGCCTGTCGGAATTTACCACAAAAGAAGAACTGGAGTACACCGTGCAGATGTTGGGCGAGCTTTTGCCCTCACTGCGCCGGTTTGTTCGCAGATAACCTTACGGAAAAGAGGAAGTATGTATCAGGCATTTTTAATAAAATACGGAGAAATCGGCATAAAAGGGAAGAACCGGTCCCTGTTTGAGGATGCACTCATGACCCAGATCCGCAGAGCATTAAAGCCTGTGGAAGGCAATTTTACAGTGCTCAAGGAAAGCGGAAGAATTTATGTGCAGGCAGAGGGGCCCTTTGATTATGAAGAGGCACTGGAAACCTTGCAGAGAGTTTTTGGCATTACATGGATCTGCCCGGTGGTACAGATGCAGGATGAAGGGTTTGAAAAACTGAAGGCAGGCGTCATTGAATATATGGGAAAAATTTATCCGAATCAGGGGCCGAAAACATTTAAGGTGGAGGCCAAACGGGCAAAGAAAAGTTATCCGGTGGATTCCATGGAAATGAACCGGCGGTTGGGAGAGGCACTTTTGGAAGCCTTTTCCTATCTGCAGGTGGACGTACATCAACCCCAGATTCTTCTGCACGTTGAGGTGAGAGACCGGTTTGTGAATTTGTATGCGGAGAAAATTCCGGGACCCGGCGGAATGCCGGTGGGAACAGCCGGAAAGGCGATGCTTCTGCTTTCCGGCGGCATTGACAGCCCTGTGGCAGGCTACATGGTGTCCAAGAGGGGTGTGGAACTGGAAGCCACCTACTTTCATGCCCCCCCCTATACCAGTGAGCGGGCTAAGCAAAAAGTGGTGGACCTGGCGGCGCTGGTGGCCAGATACAGTGGCCCCATTCGGCTTCATGTGATCAATTTTACAGACATTCAGATGTATATTTATGAGAAATGCCCTCACGATGAACTGACCATTATTATGCGCCGCTATATGATGCGCATTGCAGAACATCTGGCAAAAGAAACCGGGTGTCTGGGGCTGATCACCGGTGAAAGCATCGGACAGGTGGCTTCCCAGACGATGATGAGCCTGGATTGCACCAATGCGGTTTGTGATCTTCCGGTATACAGACCCCTGGTGGCCTTTGACAAGCAGGATATTATTCATATTTCGGAAAAAATCAATACCTTTGAAACCTCTATTCTACCTTATGAAGATTGCTGTACTATTTTTGTGGCAAAACATCCGGTTACAAAACCCAGAAGAGAGGCTATTGCCCGATCAGAAATGATGCTGAGCGAGGGGATAGATGAGCTTGTCCAGAAAGCCCTGGACAGTGAAGAAGTGCTGTATATTCGTTAACAGGCAAAAAAAATGCGTTTTGACAAAACTGTCAAAACGCATGACCTTTAAACGGCTTATTTAACAATGTAAGGATCCAGCGTAGCCAGGATAGAATCCAGGTTGTCTTCAGCATGGATGTTCAGGTCAATAGGTTTGGAAAGATCCAGACTGAAAATACCCATGATGGACTTTGCATCGATTACATATCTGCCGGATACCAAATCAAAATCAGAGTCAAATTTAGACAAATCGTTAACGAAGGATTTCACTTTGTCTATGGAATTTAAAGAGATTTGCACGGTTTTCATATATATGGCCTCCTAGAATGATATAGTTTCGTACCTCGTGTACATACCTGTATATTACGTGGAATGCCATTAAAAGTCAATATAAATAATATACAAACAAATAGACCGAAATTTAGCTTATTTGATAAACAATAGGAAAGGGAAATTGGATGAGAAGAGTCTCTTTTCATAATTTAGGCTGTAAAGTCAATGCATACGAAACAGATGCCATGGCCCAGGCCCTGGAAGCTTCCGGGTTCACAGTGGTCCCCTTTGGAGAAGCGGCAGAAGTCTGTGTCATTAATACCTGCAGTGTCACCAATATGGCAGATCGGAAGTCCAGGCAGATGTTAAGCAGGGCCAGGAAGCAGAATCCTGCAGCGGTGGTGGTTGCGGCGGGATGTTATGTGCAGGCCCTGGAGCAGGAGGAGTTAAAGGCGCTGGGTGTGGACATTGCAGTGGGCAATAACCGGAAAAACATGCTGCCGCAGATCCTGCAGGCATATTTTGAAGACAGACCGGAGGATAAAGATGGAGAAGGGGCTATGGGACAGGGGGAATGTCTGGCTGTATTCCGGGCAGATTTCTCCCGGGAAAAGACCTATGAACCTCTGCAGATTCATTCTGTGGATACCCATACCCGGGCCTATATCAAGGTGCAGGACGGGTGCAATCAGTTCTGTACATACTGCATCATCCCCCTGACCAGAGGACGGGTGCGCAGCAGGACGCCCCAGGAGGTCAGACAGGAAGTGGAGGAACTGGCGGAAAAAGGCGTAAAAGAGGTGGTGCTTACCGGCATTCACCTCAGTTCCTATGGCCTGGATTTTTATAAAGGCGATAACCCTCACCTGCTGGAACTGATTGACACCATTCAGCAGATCCCCCAGATCCAAAGAATACGTCTGGGATCTTTGGAACCCAGAATTGTGACAGAGGCCTTTGCCGCACAGCTTGCCGCCTGGCCCAAAGTGTGCCCCCATTTTCATTTATCCCTGCAAAGTGGCTCGGATACGGTGCTTTCGCGCATGAACCGACGGTATGATACCAAGGTATTTCGGGAAGGCTGTCAGATCCTGCGCCGCCACTTTGTAAACCCTGCCATCACCACAGATGTGATTGTGGGATTTCCTGGGGAAACGGATGAGGAGTTTGAAGAAACCAGAAAATTCATCCGGGAAATTGGTTTTTACGAGCTGCATGTGTTCAAATATTCCAGACGCAGGAATACCAGGGCGGATCAAATGCCAGGGCAGGTGCCGGATTCGGTAAAGACGACCCGCAGCAACCAGCTAATGGCTTTAGGAAAAATATCCGGAGCAGCTTTTCTCCAGCTGCATATAGGGCAGAGTGCAGAGGTGCTTTTGGAGGAACAGACGGAGTGGAAGGGACAGACTTACTGGCAGGGATATACAAAAACGTATATCCGGGTCATGGTGCCCATGGAGGAAACTTTGCGCCGGGGACAGATCTGCAGGGGCATATTACAGATGGAGGACAATCAGGTTTTACTGTTGCACAAATAAATTGCATACAAAGTACTTGCAAATATCTGATTTATATACTAATATAGGACTGAGGATGTGATCATATGAGCGAATTTAAGCATACGCAGTTTTTTAAATCGGCAACGGATAAAGAAATTCTTGTGAAGGATGTGTTGGCTCAGGTGTATGAGGCGCTTGCAGAAAAAGGATATAACCCGGTCAGTCAGATCGTGGGATATATCATGTCTGGAGATCCTACTTACATCACCAGCCACAAAAGTGCCAGAAGCCTGATCATGAAAGTGGAACGTGACGAAATCTTAGAGGAACTTTTAACCAGCTATATTCAAAAGAATTTTAAGAAATAGTCCGGAAATCATAAACCCTCCGCCGAAAGGTGAAGGGTATTTCCTGTTATTAGGGAGACAGATAGGAGCTTTGATGGAAAGGGTCATGGGGCTGGATGTGGGATCCCGTACAGTGGGAGTGGCCTTGACAGATGAATTGGGCATAACGACCCAGGGGCTGGAGACCATCTGGAGAAAAGAAGAAAACAAACTTCGGCAGACTTTGGCCCGTATAGAGGCCATTATTGAAGAAAAACATGTTGGGCAAATCATCTGCGGGCTTCCCCTGCACATGGATCAGTCTTTTGGGGAACGGGCAGAAAAAACAGTGGAATTTGGGGAAAAGCTGCATAAACGCACCGGCTTGCCCCTCCTTTTTGTGGATGAAAGACTGACCACAGTGGAGGCAGCACAGATCCTGCGGGATAGCGGTGTGCCTGTCCGGGAACACAAAAAACACATCGATCAGATTGCGGCAGCTTTTATTTTGGAATCCTATTTAAAAGAACCGGACAAGGCCCTTTCGCTGGCTGGGGCGAAAGCCCGGATGAAAGCAGCCCGGAAAAGGAATGCATATGACGGAGAAAATCACCTTCCTGGATGATCAGGGCGTGAAAGTGGAATTATACGTATTGGAAGAAACAAAAATCAATGGGGTAAATTATCTGCTGGTGACTGAGGCAGCGGACGATGAAGAAGGAGAGGCCTTCATTTTTAAAGAAACGGCGCTTTCCGAATCGGGCGATGCGTCCTATGAACCAGTGGAAGATGAAAAAGAACTAGAGTACCTGGGACGGATATTTCAGGAACTTTTGGAAGATACGGACCTGATTTGAAGCAGGCCCTTGTTTATGGAGGTTAATATTGAACAAATCAAAACTAAAAATTATTCCCTTAGGCGGTCTGGAACAAATCGGTATGAACATTACCGCATTTGAATACGAAGACAGCATTATTGTGGTGGACTGCGGACTGGTGTTCCCCTCAGAGGACATGCTGGGCATTGATCTGGTCATCCCGGACGTGACTTATCTGAAGCAGAACATTGAAAAGGTCAAGGGGTTCGTCATTACGCACGGACATGAGGACCACATTGGCGCTCTGCCCTATGTGCTGCGGGAAGTAAGCGCACCTATTTACACCACAAAACTGACTATGGCACTCATCAACCACAAGCTGGAAGAGCATAGCATGGTCAAGCAGGTAAAACAAAAGATTGTAAAGCATGGACAGACCATTAATCTGGGATGTTTCCGTATAGAATTTATCCGCACCAATCACAGTATTGCGGATGCGTCCTCTCTGGCCATTTATACGCCGGTGGGAACAGTTGTCCACACCGGAGATTTTAAAATTGATTACACCCCTGTATTTGGGGATGCCATTGATTTGCAGCGGTTAGGGGAAATTGGAAAGAAAGGGGTGCTGGCCCTGCTTTGTGACAGTACCAATGCCATTCGTCCCGGTTTTACCATGTCCGAGCGGACAGTGGGACGGACCTTTGATGTGCTGTTCAATGAAAATTCCACCAGGAGAATCATTGTGGCCACCTTTGCTTCCAATGTGGACCGTGTGCAGCAGATCATCAATACCGCCTACAAATACGGACGAAAGGTGGTTATTGAGGGGCGTAGCATGGTCAATGTGATTGGCATTGCTGCTGAACTGGGCTACATCAAAATTCCGGAGGGGACCCTCATTGAAATTGAGCATTTAAAGGATTACCCGGATGAAAAGACTGTACTGATTACCACAGGCAGCCAGGGAGAGTCCATGGCAGCACTGTCCCGTATGGCGTCCGGCCTTCACCGTAAGGTGTCCATTACACCGGGGGATACGGTCATTTTCAGCTCCAGCCCTATCCCAGGCAACGAAAAAGCAGTTTCCAAAGTGATGAACGAACTGACCCGCAAAGGTGCCAAGGTTGTGTTCCAGGATACCCATGTCTCTGGACATGCTTGCCAGGAGGAAATCAAATTGATGTACTCCCTTCTGCGTCCCAAATATGCAGTGCCGGTTCACGGTGAGTATCGTCACCTGATGGCACAGGCGGAACTGGC
This sequence comes from uncultured Cuneatibacter sp., assembly GCA_964426655.1. Lineage (GTDB taxonomy): Bacteria > Bacillota > Clostridia > Lachnospirales > Lachnospiraceae > RGIG8306. Next base: position 107,151 of record CAYRQT010000002.1, read on the forward strand.
AGAGAGCGTGGGCGTACCAAAGGATCACATCTTCCTGATCAGCTCCGGAAACGTTCTGGCATTTGGAGAAGATGGTTCTGCAGGCATTGTGGACACGGTTCCCCATGGCGCCATTCTGGTAGATGGTCTGGGCGTGGGAGATGTGGGGAACATCGTTCTGCGGGACAGACAGGTTCTGGCCCAGGACGGCATTATCATTGTCATCATGACACTGGAAAAATACACCAACCAGCTTTTGGCCGGCCCGGATATTGTGTCCCGTGGATTTGTGTATGTACGGGAGTCGGAAAACCTTCTGGATGAGGCGCACACGGTGGTGGTAGATGCAGTCTACGACTGCCTGGACCGAAAGGTGACAGACTGGAGTAAGATTAAAAATGTGGTAAGGGACACGCTGGGGGACTTCCTGTGGAAGCGTATGAAGAGAAGCCCCATGATTCTGCCCATCATTATGGAAGTGGAGTAAGGCGGCAGATTTGCAGGGAGTATGTTGAACATGGCTGAAGAGAAAAAGAAAGGGCCTATGGAAGAGAATAAGGGAAAAGGCAGGAAAGAAACCGGCACCCAGCTGGACCGGGCCGCTGTGAATGCCCTGCGTCTTATCGTTTTGACCATTGTGTTTACGGCCATTGTTTTTCTGGTAACGCAAGGGATTCCCCGGGGCTATGAATTCGGCTATGCCATTTTTGAAGAAGGGGATGAAGATCAGTCTTCCGGAGCGGATATGCCTTTTACAGTAGAAGAAGGGATGTCGGTTAAGGAAGTGGGAGAAGAGTTAAAGGCAATGGGACTCATTGATGATACCCTTGTTTTTATCGCCCAGGCTAAATTTTTTGAATATACCATCTATCCCGGAGAGTATACCATTAACACCAGCATGAGTTCCCGCCAGATCCTAGATCTGTTGGGTACCCCTCCGGAAACAGAAACAGCTGCATCATAAAGGAGGGACGGCATGCAGGAAATAGAAGAAGAGCGCATGGAATCCTTTCTGTCTTCCCTCCTCCCCCCAAAAACGGGGCTGCTAAAGGCTTTGCGGGAACAGGCGCAGGCAGAACGGGTACCCATTATCCGGGAAGAGGCAGAGGCGTTGCTCACTTTTCTGATCCTGCAGCAAAAGCCCCGGCGCGTTCTGGAAGTGGGAACGGCAGTGGGCTATTCTGCCATCGTTATGTGCAGCGGCATGCCACCGGAGGGAAAAATTACCACCATCGAAAATTACGAGAAACGTATTTTACAGGCCCGGGAAAATTTCAAAAAGGCTGGAATGGAGGAAAAGATCACCCTGCTGGAAGGGGATGCAACCCTTCTCCTGCCAAAACTGGAAGGCCCCTATGATCTGATTTTTATGGATGCGGCTAAGGGACAGTACGGGCAGTGGCTGCCGGATGTTTTGCGGTTGCTT
>CAYRQT010000002.1:108592-113565 GCA_964426655.1 uncultured Cuneatibacter sp.
ATCGGACAACATTCTGCAGGAGGGAGAGTTATTATCTTCCCGTTTCGCTGTATCCAGGCGCAACCGGACCATTCACAGCCGCATGCGGGAATATATGTATACGCTTACGCACGCAGAGCAGCTGCATACGGTTTTACTGCCGGTGGGAGACGGTATGAGTCTGACTGTTAAAAAAGAGGAATAGGCAGCTGTTTGAGAGGAGTTTCCTGGGGGGAGCTCCTTTTCATGTGGGGAGGAGACAAGGGGGAAAACGTTGACTTTCCCCTGAAATACCCGTATGATAGGAATGCGCAGCCATGCGTTGACAAAGAAGGAGAAAGTATGAAAAAACCGGAATTATTGCTGCCAGGCGGCAATCTGGAGGTGCTCAAAACAGCCATCCATTACGGAGCGGATGCCGTTTATATAGGAGGAGAAGCCTTTGGGCTACGGGCCAAAGCCAAAAATTTCACCAGAGAAGACATGGCAGAAGGCATTGCTTATGCCCATGCCCGTGGGGTAAAAGTATATGTAACGGCTAACATCATTGCCCACAATCAGGATTTGCCAGGGGTGCGTGCCTATTTTCAGGAACTTGGGCAGCTGGGCCCGGACGGCGTTATTGTGGCAGACCCAGGGGTATTTATGCTGGCCAGGGAGGAAATGCCTGGCATGGAACTGCATATCTCTACCCAGGCCAATAATACCAACTACCAGACCTTTTTGTTCTGGTATCAGATGGGAGCCAGACGGGTGGTTACAGCCCGGGAATTGTCAGTTAGTGAAATCCAGGACATTCGCCGGCATATTCCGGTGGACATGGAAATAGAGACATTTGTTCATGGCGCCATGTGCATTTCCTACTCCGGCCGCTGCCTCCTCAGCGCCTTTATGGCTGGAAGGGACGCCAATCAGGGAGCATGCACCCATCCGTGCAGATGGCGGTATTCCCTGATGGAAGAAAAAAGGCCCGGTGAATATTTTCCGGTGGAGGAAAATGAACGGGGCACCTACATTTTTAATTCCAGGGATTTAAACATGGTGGCCCATCTGCCGGATGTGATCCGGGCAGGGGTGGACAGCCTGAAAATAGAAGGCCGTATGAAAACAGCACTGTATGTGGCCACAGTGGCCAGGACCTATCGACGGGCCATTGATGATTTCTTTGAAGACCCCGAAAAATATGAGAAAAATCAGGACTGGTACGCGGAAGAAATTGCAAAGTGTACTTATCGGGAATATACCACTGGATTTTTTTATCAGAAGCCGGATCAGAACACCCAGATTTATGATAACAATACCTATATCCGGAATTATATTTATCTGGGCATAGCCGGTGCCCCGGACGAAAGGGGATATGTGCCTCTGTATCAAAGAAACAAATTTTCTGTCGGAGACAAAATAGAATCCATGGCCCCCAAAGGGGAGAATATCCCCTTGGAAGTCCTGGGGATTTGGGATGAGGAGGGCAATGCCATGGAAAGTGCTCCCCACCCCCGACAAAAGCTGTGGGTGCACTTTTCCGCCCTTCCGGGAAAGGGGGATGTGCTGCGCATGGAGGCCCCTGTAGGAGAATAGGGAGAAAAAAGAAGAATGAACAAGGATTGTCGAAGATGGATGGATATGGTGCTGGCGCTTGTTTTTGCCCTGTTGTCAATGGGCTGCCTTCTGTATTACGTGGTCATTTTACTGTATGCGGGGCTGGCGGCATCTTTTGCTCAGTTCTGGCTCCTTTCCGGTGTGCTCTGGGCAGTAATGGCGGTACTTCGTATTCGCTGGCTGTGGCATCCGGATAAACGCTGGCCTCTTTTTATTCGTGTATTTCTGCATACCACGCTGATTATGGGGCTGGTGATTCTGCTGATTGTGGGGGGCGTGATTCTGCATGCAGCAGGTTCGAGTGCACCAAAGAACCTGGATTATGTGATTGTGCTTGGCGCCAGAGTTTATGATAAAACCCCTTCACCGTTGTATCAGAAACGGCTGGATGCAGCAGTGGCATATCTGGAGGCTAATCCAGGCACCAAAGTGGTGGTTACCGGCGGCATGGGAAATGGAGAAAAAATCAGTGAAGGGGAAGCAGGGGCCAATTATCTGATGGAGCAGGGAGTGGACAAAGACCGCATCCTGATTGAAAATCAGTCTGATAATACATACCAGAATCTTCGGTATGCGCTGCGCCTGATTGGCACCCGGGAAAATCTGGGTATAATCACCAATGATTTTCATGTATACCGGGCGTTGGCCATTGCCAGAAAAACAGGACTTAAAAACGTCAGTGCCATTTCCGCAGAAGGAGATGCGGTACTGTTTGTCAATAATGTGGTCCGGGAGGTCTTTGCCACATTTAAGGCCTTTACCCTGGGCAATATCTAAAAAAGAAAAACGGAGGATTGTCTATGTCTTTTGTGATACCTGCAGCTTATCGGCTGCTGAAAAAAGAGGAAATATCGGAAATATCCAGCACAGGGTATATTTTGGAACATATCCGCACCAAAGCCCGTGTGTTTTTAATGGAAAATGATGAAGAAAATAAAGTGTTCACCATTGGGTTTCGTACCCCGCCGGAAGACAGCACGGGAGTAGCCCATATCATCGAGCACAGTGTGCTGTGTGGTTCCAGAAAATACCCGGCGAAGGATCCATTTATTGAATTGGCCAAGGGATCTTTGAACACCTTTCTAAACGCCATGACATATCCGGATAAAACGGTGTATCCGGTGGCCAGCTGTAATGATGCGGATTTTGCCAATCTGATGTCGGTGTATATGGACGCAGTTTTCTATCCCAACATTCATCAGAATGAAAAACTGTTCCGCCAGGAGGGCTGGCATTATGAGCTGGAAAGCCTGGATGGTCCATTAATTTATAATGGTGTGGTCTACAATGAAATGAAAGGGGCTTTTTCCTCTCCGGATGACGTGCTGGAGAGATATACCGGCAGTGTGTTGTTTCCGGACACGCCCTATGCGGTGGAGTCTGGCGGGGATCCGGAGGAAATTCCCTCTCTGACATATGAAAATTTTAAGGCCTTTCATAAACGGTATTATCATCCCAGCAACAGCTATATTTATCTGTTTGGGAACATGGATATGACAGAGCGCCTCACCTGGATGGATGAGGAGTACCTTTCCCATTTTGAATACCTGGAGGTGCACTCAGAGCTGCCCCTTCAAAACCCCTTTTCTGCCATAGCCAGAAAAGAAGTGTTTTATGCGGTGCCTCCGGAAGAGAGTCTGGAGGATGCCACATATCTGTCCTGGAACAAGGTAACGGACACCACACTGGATCCCATCCGGTATATGGCTTTTCAGGTGCTGGAATACGCTTTGCTAAATGCAGAGGGGGCCCCTCTGAAGCAGGCCCTGGTGGATGCAGGGATTGGAGAAGATATTTACGGCGGCTATGCCAATTATATGCGCCAGACCCATTTTGGGGTGGTGGCCAAAGGGACAAATCCGGAAAAGGAAGAGGCTTTCCTGTCCATCATCCGGGAGACACTGGAAAATCTGGTGAAAAACGGGATGGAAAAGCGTTCTCTGGAGGCAGGAGTCAATGCCATGGAATTCAAATGCCGGGAAGCAGATTTTGGCAGTTATCCCAAGGGACTGATTTATGGCCTGCAGGCTTTTGACAGCTGGCTCTATGATGACAGTGCACCTATGATGCACCTGGCATTTGATCATACCTTTAAGGTGCTGCGCAAGGCGGTGGAGACAGATTATTTTGAAAAGCTGATTCAGGAATATCTGCTGGATAATCCCCATGGCGGTGTGGTAGTGCTAAAGCCGGAACAGGGGCTTACGGAAAAAAGAGATCGTGCCCTAGCTGAAAAGCTGGCTGCCATTAAAGCTGGAAAAACAAAGGAAGAACTGGAACAGATCATTGAGGAAACCAAAGCCTTAAAAGTGTTCCAGGATACCCCTTCCACCAAAGAGGAACTGGAAAAAATACCCATGCTCACCATTGGGGAAATTGACAAAACGAGCAGGGGATTTTCCAATCTTCAGGAGAAGGCAGAAAATGTGGTTTTCCTGCACCATCAGTATTTTTCCAATGGCATTGCCTATGTGAAAGAGGTGTATGACGGTGGCTGTTTTACACCGGAGGAACTGCCCTATCTGGCACTGCTTAATCAGATTCTTGGTTTGATCAGTACGGAAAAATATCATTACAGGGAATTATCCGATGAAATCAATATTCATACTGGAGGTATTTCCACCTCATTACAGATTTATCCTGTGGAAAAAGAAAAGGCACTGCAGCTGAAACTGGAAGTGAGCGGCAAAGCCCTGTATGATAAAGTGCACATTTTGCTGGCACTGATGCATGAAATTACAGAGAAGAGCCTCTATACAGAGGGGCAGCGCTTACGGGAGCTGGTGGCCCAGATCAAATCCCGTATGCAGGCCCAGTTCCAGGGGCGCAGTGACCTGGTGGCAGCCACCAGAGCCAATGCCTATTTCAGCAATGGAGCAGCCCTTGCAGATGCCAAGGGAGGCATCGGATTTTATCGGTTTGTGGAAGAACTGGATGGCAATTTTGAAGCGCGAAAAGAAGAGTTGTTAAAGAAACTGGAAGAGACAGCACAGAAAATCTTCCGCAGAGAGGGACTACTGGTGAGTATTACCGCTGATCGGGAAGGGTATCTTCTGACGAAAGAAGCCTGCATCCCTTATCTGCAGACCATGCGCAGCGGAGAAGCATCCGGGTTTTTTGAAATGGCTCCTTTAGGGCGTCGCAATGAAGGCTTTAAAACCGCTCAGCAGGTACAGTATGTGGCCCGGTGCGGAGATTATCGGACGGGTGTGAAGGATGTGGCTTACCAGGGCGCCATGCGGGTGCTCAGGGTGCTGTTAAGCTATGAATACCTTTGGACCAATGTGCGGGTTAAGGGAGGGGCCTATGGCTGCTCCGGATCCTTTGGCCGGGGGGGAGAGCTGCAGTTATCTTCTTACAGAGATCCCAATCTGGGGAAGACTATTGAAGTATAT
>CAYRQT010000002.1:113575-114272 GCA_964426655.1 uncultured Cuneatibacter sp.
CTGCGCCAGTTGGAGCTGTCGGAAAGAGACAGGGTCAAATATATTATTGGTGCCATCAGCGGCATGGATACGCCGTTAAATCCTGCGGCAAAAGGGGCCCGCTCCCTGGCGGCCTATTTCACTGGCATTCGGGAGGAAGATGTGCAGGCCGAGCGGGATCAGGTACTGGACACAGATGTTGCAGCCCTTCGGGCCCTGGCAGACGGGGTGGAGAATGCCCTTTCGGATCAGTATCTTTGCGTGATAGGCAGCAGTGAAAAAATTCAGCAGGAGGAAAGCCGTTTCATGACGGTGGAACCCTTATTCAGACGATAAGAAAGGATAAGCATGGAGCAGACAAAATCCGGGTTTGTGGCCCTGATCGGCCGACCAAATGTGGGGAAATCCACCTTGATGAACCGGCTGGTGGGGCAGAAAATTGCCATCACCTCCTATAAGCCGCAGACCACCAGGAACCGTATTCAGACTGTATATACGGAAGACAGGGGACAAATCGTATTTCTGGATACACCGGGCATTCATAAGGCCAAAAATAAACTGGGAGAATATATGGTCAATGTGGTGAACACTTCCATTAGGGAGGTGGATCTGATCCTCTGGCTGGTGGAGCCCACCGCCAGAATGGGGGAAGGGGAAAAAAACATTGCACAAAAGCTGGGTGAGGCAAAGGTGCCGGTCATGCTGGTCATCAATAAGG
>CAYRQT010000002.1:114335-130452 GCA_964426655.1 uncultured Cuneatibacter sp.
AGATACTGTGCCGAAAACAGAAATTTTACCGGTGATTGAAGCCTATAAATCCCTGTATCCTTTTGCAGAAATTCTGCCGGTATCGGCCCTGAAAGATATTCAGATCAGGGAACTGGTGGATGTGCTTTTTTCCTATCTCCCTCATGGCCCCCTGTATTTTGACCCGGAAACGGTGACAGACCAGTCGGTGCGCCAGATTGCAGGAGAGCTGATTCGGGAAAAGGCACTGCGCCTTTTACAGGATGAAATTCCCCATGGTATTGCGGTGGAAATCCAGTCCATGAAAGAACGGGAAAATGGGCTTACGGATATTGAGGCCTCTATTATTTGTGAAAAAGATTCCCATAAAGGGATCATCATCGGCAAAGGGGGGAGCATGCTGAAAAAAATCGGCACCCAGGCCAGGCAGGACATTGAACATCTGCTGGGTGGAAAGGTAAACCTGAAACTGTGGGTGAAAGTGCGTAAAGAATGGCGGGATAATGAGCTTTTTGTAAAGAATTACGGCTATAAAGAATCCTAAGGAAGGGAGGGGCCATGGAAGATGTGCTTACCCTGACCGGTATGGTGCTGCAGGCCTGGCCCGCCGGGGAATATGACAAAAGGCTGCTGCTTCTGACGCAGGAGCGGGGGAAAGTCACTGCCTGGGCGCCCGGCAGCAGGAAACCGGGAAGTCCACTGCTGGCAGCGGTCCGGCCCTTTACCTTTGGCACCTTTCAGGTGGTACTCCAAAAAAGCGGGTATCGGATTCTGGGAACGGATATCCTGGCTTATTTTGATGAAATGGCCAGGGATATGGAGGCAGTCAGTTATGGCTCGTATTTCCTGGAGCTGGCAGAGTACTATGTCCAGGAAAACGAAGATGCCACGGATGTGCTGAATCTGCTGTACATGGCCTGTAAAGCGTTGCTGAAACCGGCCCTTGCGGATGGGCTGATTCGATTGATTTACGAGGTGCGTCTGATGACCATTAACGGAGAGGGGCCAAGCGTGGCCTTTTCCGGTATGGGAGAGGGCGGCAGGTATGCGCTGGAATATATGGAATCGGCGCCTTTAAATAAGCTGTTCACTTTTTCTCTGGCACCAAATCTACAAAAAGAAATAGAAAGCTATGTGAGGCGGCATATGGAGCGGTATGTTGACCGGCATTTTAAATCTCTGGAAATCCTGAAAGAGTTGTACTCATCTTGACGAATAGGCTGGAAACGAGTAGAATGAGAAGGACTTACGGCTAAACGCCGGGGAATATAGGAGAGATATCATGAAAAAATGGAAAACCGCCCTTGGCATTCTGGTGGTGGCCTGCCTCCTGGCAGGGTGCAGCCTGTTTGATAAGGGAAGCAGCAACGATGGCTATGCGGCATTTACCCCCACTCAGTCCGGCCTGTACATTAAACAAAGTGGAATAGTGTATTCTGCAGACATAGAATCTTTTGAGGCATCCTATTACAGTGTGTCCGAGCTGGAGTCAGGTACTCTTAAGCCTGCCATTACAGCATTTAATAAAGAGACAGCCGGTATTTCCGGCTATAAAAGCGGGGACAGCAAGTCAGAAATGCCTGTGACGCTGGAATCTCTGGAAGTGGAAGATGGGGTACTGACCATGTACCTGCGATATGCTTCTCTGGAAACCTATCTGAATTTCTGCAGGGAAACCGACTCTGCGTGTTCGTCCTGGCAGGTGGCACAGTTCAGTCCAATTGCAGATCTTTCAGCAAATGGCATGTCCTTTAGTGGCACATTTGTGGATGTGAGCACCGGAGAAACAGTGGAACAGTCCGTTCTGGAAGCATTGACGGAAGCTTATGTAATCGCAGTGGATTTTGGCACCAATATTACAGTGGAAGGTGATCTTTTGTATGTGACCAGCGGCGTGGTGGTGCAGGATTCCCATACAGTGACCACCACCGATTCCGGCACACAGTTTATTATTTTTAAAGCATCTTAAGAATAGAATAAGGAAGGGTATCAACGGAGGCATTTATGGAAAAGACAATGGATAAGGTAGTCGCCCTGGCAAAATCCAGAGGATTTGTATATCCAGGCTCTGAAATTTACGGAGGGCTGGCCAACACATGGGATTACGGCAACCTGGGTGTGGAATTGAAGAACAATGTGAAAAAGGCATGGTGGCAGAAATTTATCATGGAAAGTCCCTATAATGTTGGGGTGGACTGTGCCATTTTAATGAATCCTCAGACATGGGTGGCTTCCGGACATCTGGGTGGATTTTCCGATCCCCTGATGGACTGTAAAGCCTGCCGGGAGAGATTTCGTGCAGATAAGCTGATTGAAGACTATAATGAAGAAAACCATATCTCTTTTGAAAATCCGGTGGATTCCTGGACAAAGGAAGAAATGAAGGCTTACATTGAGGAAAAGAAAATCTCCTGTCCTTCCTGCGGAAAACATGACTTTACGGATATCCGGGAATTTAATCTGATGTTCAAAACCTTTCAGGGGGTCACGGAAGACGCCAAAAACACGGTATATCTTCGACCGGAAACGGCACAGGGCATTTTTGTGAACTTCAAAAATGTGCAAAGAACCTCCAGAAAAAAAATTCCGTTCGGCATCGGGCAGGTGGGAAAATCCTTCCGAAATGAAATCACACCGGGGAATTTTACTTTCCGTACCCGGGAATTTGAGCAGATGGAGCTGGAATTTTTTTGTAAGCCTGACACGGATCTGGAGTGGTTTGCGTATTGGAAGGCCTTTTGTATCAACTGGCTGAAGGCCCTTGGCATTCCGGATGAGGAAATGCGTGTCCGTGATCACCTGCCGGAAGAGCTGGCTTTCTACAGCAAGGCCACCAGCGACATCGAATTCCTGTTTCCGTTTGGATGGGGAGAACTGTGGGGCATTGCAGACCGTACGGACTATGACCTCACCCAGCATCAGAATACGTCCGGACAGGATCTTTCCTACTTTGATGATGAATCAAAGGAGCGGTATATTCCATATGTCATTGAACCCTCTCTTGGAGCAGACCGAGTGGCTCTGGCGTTTTTATGTGCGGCCTATGATGAAGAAACCCTTCCTGAAGGGGATGTGCGTACAGTGCTTCACTTCCATCCGGCCATTGCCCCTGTAAAGGCCGGCATCCTGCCCCTGTCCAAAAAACTGGGAGAAGGTGCCGAAAAAATCTATGCAGAGCTCTCCAAATATTTTAACTGTGAATATGATGACCGGGGGAACATCGGAAAAAGATACCGCAGACAGGATGAAATAGGAACCCCCTTCTGCATCACCTATGATTTTGATTCGGAAACAGATGGAAAAGTAACGGTCCGGGATCGGGATACCATGGCTCAGGAAAGAGTGGCAATTGCGGATCTGCGGGCGTACATTGAGTCCAGAATGGCATTTTAGGAGAAACTCCGGGAGGAAAAAATGACCAGTAAAGATAGACTGACTTTAGGCATACTCGTAGCTCTATTTGGCGTGTTATTGGGTATGAAAGCTCTGAATATTGTATCCACCATCTTTTTTCCGGGCTGGTGGACCCTGTTTATCATCATACCTGCATTGGTCAGCATCATTAAGAACAAGGCAGGTCTGGGTAATATGCTGCTGTTGTTGTTTGGGGTGTATCTGCTTCTGGATCAGCAGTCCTGGATTCAGATTAATATCTGGCCCTTTGTCCTTCCCGCAGTATTTCTGGTAGCCGGGATCAGTCTGATTGTTTCTGCCATACGTAAAAAATAACAGATTTTTAGAGAAAAAGAGCTTCATCGAAACTGATGAAGCTCCTTTTCGTAATGATAGTCAATCGCAGCCAGACGGCTACACAGTTCCTCTTCGGAAATGTTTTCTGCCTCACAGAACAGAGACAGCGTGGGGTAGAAATCCCGTAGCTGTGTATTGACATAACTTAGCAGGATAAAAGGGTCTTTAGGCAAAGACATAGGCACCTCCCATATACTCTATTCAGGACAGAAAGAGTATAGCTTACTTATTAGGAGGAGGCAATGATTTGCAGGAAGATATGAAATTAAGTACAAAAAAAAGAAAAATACAGGAGAGTTTTCCCAAAAAACGGCTTTACCTTCCCGGGAAATATGGTATAATATTAAGGCGAAATGTGGCGTTGTGTCCATATTAATAGCATAGCGGAGTACCGCTTAAATATTTAGGAGGTCAATACACGATGAAATGGGTTTATCTATTTAAAGAAGGTAGCGCAGATATGAAAAACCTTCTTGGTGGAAAAGGGGCTAACCTGGCAGAAATGACCAATCTTGGTTTACCAATTCCTCAGGGCTTCACAGTTACCACAGAAGCTTGTACCGACTACTACAACAATGGCAAGAAAATCAGCGAAGAAGTTGAAGGACAGATTTTTGCTGCATTGGCAGAGCTGGAGAAGCTGCAGGGCAAGACATTTGGTGATACAGAAGATCCATTATTAGTTTCCGTGCGTTCCGGTGCCAGAGCCTCCATGCCTGGTATGATGGATACCATCCTTAACCTTGGTCTGAATGATGTGGCAGTGGAAGGTTTTGCAAAGAAGACCGGAAACCCCAGATTCGCATACGATTCCTACAGAAGATTTATTCAGATGTTCTCTGACGTTGTCATGGAAATGAGCAAGACCTTTTTTGAAGGCATCCTTGACGATGTGAAAAAGGAAAAAGGTGCAAAATTCGATACAGATTTGACTGCAGATGACCTGAAAGAAGTAATTGCAAAATACAAATCCATTTATAAAGAAAAAATGGGCGCTGAGTTCCCTCAGGATCCTAAGGTTCAGCTGATGGAAGCTGTAAAGGCTGTATTCCGTTCCTGGGATAACCCTCGTGCCATCGTGTATCGCCGTATGAACGATATCCCCGGCGACTGGGGTACCGCTGTAAACGTACAGGCCATGGTATTTGGTAACATGGGTAATACCTCCGGTACAGGTGTAGCTTTCACCAGAAACCCTTCTACCGGTGCAAACGGCATTTATGGAGAATATCTGATCAATGCACAGGGTGAGGACGTTGTTGCAGGTATCCGTACACCGCAGCCCATCACCAAGCTGGCAGAGGATCTTCCGGAGTGCTACAAGGAATTTATGGAAATTGCGCATAAACTGGAAAATCACTATCGTGATATGCAGGATATGGAGTTCACTATTCAGGAAGGAAAACTGTACTTCCTGCAGACTCGTAACGGAAAGAGAACCGCACCTGCTGCTCTGCAGATCGCATGCGATCTGGTAGATGAAGGCAAGATTACACCTGAGGAAGCTGTTCTTCGTATCGAGGCAAAGTCTCTGGATCAGCTGCTGCATCCCACATTTGATGCTGCTTCCCTGAAGGCTGGAGAAGTAATCGGTGCTGCATTGCCCGCATCTCCCGGTGCTGCTGCTGGTAAAGTTTACTTTACTGCAGAAGATGCTAAAAACGCTGCAGAAAAGGGTGAAAGAGTGGTTCTGGTTCGTCTGGAAACTTCTCCTGAAGACATCGAAGGTATGCATGCTGCAGAAGGTATCCTGACCGTTCGTGGTGGTATGACTTCTCACGCAGCCGTTGTTGCCCGTGGTATGGGTACTGCTTGCGTATCTGGTTGCGGTGACATTAAAATTGACGAAGAAGCCAAGCATTTTGAACTTGGTGGACATAAAATTGTTGAAGGAGATTATATCTCCCTGGATGGCTCCACAGGTAAAATTTATTTTGGAGACATCAAGACTGTTCCGGCTTCAGTATCCGGCAATTTTGCCAGAATTATGGAGTGGGCCGATCAGTACAGGACACTGAAGGTTCGTACAAATGCAGATACACCTGCAGATACCAAGAATGCTGTTAAGCTTGGTGCAGAAGGTATTGGTCTTTGCCGTACAGAGCATATGTTCTTTGAACCGGAAAGAATTCCGAAGATTCGTAAGATGATCCTTTCCGAAACCGTTGAAGGAAGAGAAGCTGCTCTGGAGGAGCTGTTGGTATTCCAGAAGGCAGACTTTAAGGCAATGTATGAGGCACTGGAAGGTCGTCCTATGACCGTTCGTTATCTGGATCCGCCTTTGCATGAGTTCGTTCCCACTGAGGAAAAGGACATTGAAGAGCTGGCTGAGGATATGAACCTGACTGTTGAACATGTAAAGGCTGTTTGCGATTCTTTACATGAGTTTAACCCTATGATGGGTCACAGAGGTTGCCGTCTGGCCGTTACCTATCCTGAAATCGCCAGAATGCAGACCCGTGCCGTAATGGAAGCTGCTATTGAAGTTAAGGCTGAAAAAGGCTATGACATTGTTCCCGAAATTATGATTCCTCTGGTTTGCGAGAAGAAGGAATTACAGTTCGTTAAGAAAATTGTTGTGGAAACCGCTGAGCAGGTGAAGAAGGAAAAGAATTCCGACATTCAGTATCACATCGGTACCATGATCGAAATTCCTCGTGCAGCTCTTCTGGCTGATGAAATTGCAGAAGAAGCTGAGTTCTTCTCCTTTGGTACTAACGACCTTACCCAGATGACCTTCGGATTCTCCCGTGATGATGCTGGTAAGTTCCTGGATCAGTACTACAAGGCTAAGATTTTTGAATCCGATCCATTTGCTCGTCTGGATCAGAACGGTGTTGGACAGCTGGTTAAAATGGCTGCTGAGAAGGGACGTAAGACTCGTCCTGACATCAAACTGGGTATCTGTGGTGAGCATGGTGGTGATCCCAGCTCTGTAGAGTTCTGCCACAAGATTGGCCTGAACTATGTATCCTGCAGTCCTTTCCGTGTGCCCATCGCACGTCTTGCAGCTGCACAGGCTGCACTTTCAAACAAGAAGTAATGGTATTTCAATACCGTTAATTCTATCATACACACATATGATATATAGGAAAAACCGGAGGACATTGTCCTCCGGTTTTTCTACATTCAGGTAGAGAAGCATTAGGTGAAAAATACAAAACCATCATTAGAAATTCAATTTAAAAATATGATAAAAAGCTATATTTTATACAGAAAACCAAAAGAAAACCCGTATAAGAAAAAATACAATAAACATTGGGAAATTAAGACTGGAAACGTTCCCCAAAACTTGAAACCTGTTTGTTAAAATGCTATCATTCCTATTGAAGCGATAAACTTTTAACAAAAATTTGTTCTCGGAAGGATGGTTTGAGCATGGCTGTAATGAAACTATTTAGAGCACCTTTAAAGTATGTGCAGGGAAAGGGCGCCTTGTACAATGTGTATGATGAACTGAAAGATCTGGGATCCTCTTTCCTTTTTGTCTGTAGCAACAGTGGGTACAGGGCTTGCAAAGAAAAGATTGAAAAAAGCTTTGAAGGAAAAGGGGCAAAGCTGCATTTTGAAATTTTTGGAGGCATCAGTTCCTTAGGGGAAATTGAGAAAATGCGAAAAATAGTGAGAGAGGAGAGCATTGAAACAGTAGTGGGCGTGGGAGGCGGTTCTGCCATTGATACGGCAAAGGCAACGGCTTACTATGAGAAGGTACCGGTAGCCATTATTCCTACGGTATGTGCAACGGATGCCCCTTGCACCGGCCTATCTGTTATTTATAAAGATGATGGTACTTTTGATTCCTATCTTTTCTATCCCAGAAATCCGGAAGCTGTTATTGTGGACAGCGAGGTGATTGCCAATGGGCCCACTAAATTTCTGGTAGCGGGCATGGGCGATGCACTGGGCACTTACTTTGAAGCCAGAGCCTGCGTGAAAACAGATTCCCCCAGCCTGGAAAACGGCGGCATTATGCATTCTGCCATGGCTCTTTGTGAACTCTGTTATAAAACACTGCTGAAAAATGGCTATCAGGCCAAGCTTTCTTCCGAGCAGAATCTGGTAACCCCTGCACTGGAGGCCATTATTGAAGCCAACACCTATTTAAGCGGTGTGGGAGCAGACAATGGCGGCCTGTGTGTGGCTCACTCTGTATACAATGGTTTCACCGCACTGGAAGAGTGCGAAAGCACGGCCCATGGTTCACTTGTGGCTTATGGAACCATCACCCAGCTCTTACTGGAGAATGCCCCCAGGGAAGAGCTGAAGGAAGTGATGGATTTCTGCTTCAGCGTGGGATTGCCGGTTACATTAAAGGAACTTGGCGTAACAGATGTGAGCAGGGTTCACATCGCGGCAGAGAAAGCCTGTGTGGAAGGTGAGACCATTCACAATCTGTCAGGGGATGTAACACCGGATCAGCTCTATGATGCCTTATTGCTGGCAGATATGCTGGGACAGGCTTATTTCAATTAATCAGTGGCTCCATTAAAAAAGGGAAGGGACCGTTATTATGGTCCCTTCCCTTTTCATAGCCGGATTATGGCTGTGGAGAAAAATACCGGATGGTAAAGTCCAGTGTACCGGTGTAAGTACCGGGAGCAGTGGTGGAATCTGTTACAGTAACCAGTCCAGCCAGTGTATCCCCGGTCTGGGTCAGATGCTTACTCTCCAGCGTGTTGGTAAAGCTCAGAGAGACAGTGCCGTTAGAAAGCGTACCGGCTGTATCGGCTGTTACCGTAACATAGGCACCGCTTTCCAGAACAAAATCCTCAGCCTTCACTTCGTAAGCGCCTGTCTTTGTAGAAGGATCCACCTGAATAGAAGCAGGAATAACCACTTCATATCCCCCTTCTACAGTGTAAATCACTGTAGAAGTTTGAACGGTGTTGTCTTCGCCCTCATTGGAAACTGAAGAGGAATCGTCAAGGGTCAGACTATCCCAATCAATGGTCAGTGTAGAAGCATAAGTGCCAGCTGTTGCATTTTCATTGGGCATGGTGAACTGTACTCCCATTACCTGGCTGTTGATGAAAAAGGTCAGGTTATAGGTATCTGACATATGAGTGAGTGGGAAGGTGATGCTGTTGACATATTGAACCATTTCGTCATCAGGATTGGCAACAGTTTCTTCACTCAAAGTGTAGGTTACGCCCTCTGTGACTAAAGTTTCTCCGTCAGCTTCATAAATGCCGATGGTGCCATCCGTAATGCCTCTGCTGTTACCAGGATTATTAGGGGTGGCATCAATAAAGGTAAGCGCCTCCAAGCCATATATGGTTAAATTACCGTTGGAGAAATTTAAAGTGGCAAAGGTATTTCCTGTGCCGTCAGAGGTTATGGTTATTTTGTCATCAAATAGACCTCCGCCTCCAAACTCGACACCGTTCATGGCAGAGACATAGCAGGACAACGCAGCATCACCGGTATATGTGCCAGCGGCAATCGGTCCACTGGGGGCCGCAAAAGCGGAGATGGGGGCAGATGCCACCACCATGGCTGCAGCTGTAGCGGCAGCCAGAAGTTTTCTTCCGATGGAAGTATGTGTATGCATCATAAATGCACTCCTTTCAGCGCCTGTTGGCGCAAACATATATTTGTTCAAGCGGATAAAACCGCAGTAGAACCTTATTGAACCACCAGATCAAAGGGAACATTGGCTCCGTTTAAAGGGGTATAGTCCTCCATGGAATAGGTGCTGTAGTGAATAAGGGCCGAATATGTGCCCGGTTCCAGAACCCTGGTCAGCTCAATTTCATACAAATGCTGTCCAGGTGCAACAAATCTGGACTGATAAAGGATTTCCTGGGTGTCTTCCAGCAACAGGCTGATTTCAAAATAGCAGGCGTTTCCCTCAGGATTATATAAATCCGTCTGTACAATGGGCGATGCAGAGGAAAAGGTCATCTTGGTAAAGCCTGGAATGGTGATGGAAGACTGGAGGTCTGAAACAGCAGTGGTGGTCTGAGGGGGTTCAAAGAGTACCTCCACATTTTCCTGTAAAAGCCTGTATCCAAAACGAAGGAAGAGAAACAGGCATAGCAGGAGCAGTGCACCACATAAAAGCAATGTCAAACCTAAACGTTTTCTTTTCTCATCAGACATGGGGGTTCTCCTTTGGATAAAAATAGTATTGAGGAATGCCCTCCCGGAAAAAAGGCACTGCATCTATCTGAAATACAGATTGTAAAAGTGTATGATCCAGCCCGGATGAGGAGGGAGCATTGGAAAGAATCCTCCCTTTCTGCATCAGAAAAATATGTTGGCTGTACCGGAGGGCCTGATTGATGTCGTGCATTACCATTACGGTGGTTTTTCTTTTTTCCCGGGGCAAATGGTTGAGCAATTCCAGGATTTCCAGCTGATAATGAATGTCCAGATAGGTGGTAATCTCATCCAGAAGCAGCACTTCTGTCTCTTGGGCAAAGGCCATTGCCAGCCAGACCCGCTGGAGCTGACCACCGGAAAGTCTGGAAACGGGGCTTTGCCGGATGCTTTCAATGCCCATAAGGGAAATGGACTCATCAATGGCTCTATGGTCGTTTTCGGAAAGGGCGCCCCCAAAACGCCTGTGGTGAGGAAGGCGGCCTAAAGCAACCAGAGTTTCTACGCTATACTCACCAGGGGCATCATTTTGCTGATGAACAATGGCAATGTGCCGGGCCCGCTTTCGGGAAGGGATGGCAGAAACAGGCATATTTCCCAGACAGGCAACTCCTTTTTGGGGCGTCAGCAAACCGGAAAGTAAATAAAGGAGCGTGGATTTTCCGCATCCATTTGGACCGATAATGGCAGTAACCTCTCCGGGAGAGAAGGTACAGCTCAGCTGATTCATAAGAAGGGGAGCCTGATGGTAAGAAAAGGAAACATTTTGCAAAGATAGTGGAGCATTATTTTCTATGGTGTCCATAATTCTTCCTTAATAAAAAAATAAAAGCAGGGCCTCCGGCAATGGCCATCAATATGGAGGGATCTATTTCATAGGGATAGGCCAGCATGCGGCCCAATGTGTCTGCGGTCAGGAAAACAAGAGCACCGAGTAAAGCGCTGAAGGGGAGCAGATGCCTGTGTCGGGGTCCCACACATAGCCGGGCCATGTGTGGGACGATCAGACCCAGAAAACTCACATTGCCGATGAGCGCTGTAAAAGCGGAAGCCGCCAATACGCCGCACAGGGCCGTGATAAAGCGATAAGAACGAATGGGAAGCCCCAGACTGTGAATCAATTTATCTGACAGAGTCAACAGATCTATGCGTTGGGCAAAGAGGCAGCAAAATAAAGTGAGCATTGAGCAGGCTATCAGAAGCACCCGAACATTGCTCCAGGTCTGTAAATTTGTCGAGGCACTTAACAGGGCCGATGCCCCTCCATAGCTGCTGCCACTAAGGGCCTGGAACAGCTGATAAAGACCCGTAAAAAAGGCATTGACTGCCATGCCCAGAAGAATAAGGGTTGCCGGTCCGGATGGCATTAGGGCAGCAAAACTATATACCAGCAAAAAAGCAAGTGAACCACCCAGAAAAGCAAACATGGGTGTCAGGTAAGCAAAAGAAGGAAAAACAGCAGTTAGTAATGCTGCGGCAAAGGCGGCACCGGAAGTGACGCCCATAATACCCGGATCGGCAAGAGGGTTGCGCAACACGGCCTGCAGTAAAACGCCGGCAACGGATAGGAGCATTCCTCCGAGGATGGCTGCAAAGACTCGGGGAAATCGTAGATTCCAGATGATTTGCACATCTCTGGAAGACTCCAGAAACAGGCCCT
Source organism: uncultured Cuneatibacter sp. (assembly GCA_964426655.1). Taxonomy (GTDB): domain Bacteria; phylum Bacillota; class Clostridia; order Lachnospirales; family Lachnospiraceae; genus RGIG8306. The sequence continues at coordinate 125,827 of CAYRQT010000002.1, forward strand.
TTAATAGGGCTGCTAGAGAAAGAGAGATGCCCCCAGTCTGGATGGAAATCCAGAAAACAACCAGTAAAAGAAAAATAACGAGCGTATATTTGGCTGCAAGGTAAGTGGATTTCATGTTATTCTCCATACAAAAGAGGTTGCAGATAGTCCAATGCCTCTGTCCAGTTCAGGGAAGCACTCATGCCGAAATAGGCAGAGGGAAGGTAATAGATTTCTCCATTGGTGGCTGCCGAAAGATATTGCCACATGGTATCATCCTGAAACTGCTGACGCATATAGCTGAAGGCATCTTCCTCAGAATAATGGGCAAACACAAAGATTTTATCCGGCGTTTTCTGGATAAGATCCTCAGTATTAATGGTAAGAAAACCACTTTCATCTGTAGCGTAATCTTCGCCATATACATTCCTTGCTCCCGCCAGGCGCAGCAAATCCCCCACATAAGAATGTTCTGTGGCAATCAGAAAGAAGCCATCGGGGAAAGCCATCAACAGCAGAATGGAAGGGGACTCTCCGTCGTTTGAGACTGCGGTATTGTAGGTTTTCATGTAGGTTTCATAGGCAGAGACAAGGGAGGTGGCTTCCGTTTCCCGCCCAAGAAGTTTTCCTAAGGAGGCAATGCCCTGGTACATGCCATCCACAGTGCTCAGATCCAGAAATATGGAGGAGATGCCTGCATTGGTATAGGCCTCTGCCAGAGTGCTTTCCAATGTCAGGGGAGAGAGTACATAATCCGGATTCAGCTGACGAATGATTTCATAATCCGGTGTCATGGGGGCGCCAATGGTGGGAAGGGTCTGATATCGCTCAGGAAGACTTCGGGCCGTTTCCGGTACGCCAAGCACACGGTCATAGTCCAGTGCATCCAGAATTTCACAAATGGCCACGGATGTGGAGGCCAAAGTGGGGAATTCTGAGGAAATCGTCTCAGAGGTGGCTGCCGAATCAGAGGCAGGAGAGCTGGCACATCCTGAAAAGAGCAGGGTCAGCAGGCAGATGGGAAGCAAGGCTTTTTTAGTGAAGAATGTCATGGGTACCCTCCTTCTTTTTTTTCTTAACGTTTTGAGAGACAGATGAAAGGATGAGAACGATTCCCAATCCGATCAACAGGGTTGAAAAACAAAATAAAAACATGACCAGCGGTTTGTTCAGATAGGCGATAACATGGGAAGAAACGGTTTTCACTTCATCAGGATCAGAGGAGGATTCCGATGGGGATGCTTCATAGATATGAATGCCCTGTTCCTCTGTGTTGGGTGAAAGTGTCGCATCTTCCAAGGGGACAGTGGAATTGTCTTCCGCCTGGGCATTGGAAGATGACGGCAAAGAGGCAGAGGAAGGCTCTGATTGTGAGGATGCAGATGTTGTCTGGGCAGTAGTGGCAACTTCTGTCTGGCTGGAAGTTGCCACAGCTGCCGGCTCTGTCTGGGGGACAGCGGAAGTTTCTGGCTGTGCCTCCGTCCAGCTTACCTGTAAAATAGCCGGATAAGTGGTGGCTGTGGCAGCGGCATTTGCGTTTGTGAACTGAACCCCCATAACATTACTGTTGATATAGAAGGTCAGATTATACACATTGGTTTTTCCCTCAGGAGAAAACGTGACAGAGTCCACATAGTGCACCTGTTCATCAGAAGGATTAAGGGCCACATCGCTACTAAGGGTGTAAGTTATATTTTCTGTATCCAGGCTGCCATCTGTTCGATAAAACCCGATGGTACCACTTCGCACGCCTCTGTCATTGGTGACATAGGTGGGAGTAGCATCAATGAAGGTGTCGCAGGTGATGCCGTAGATGGTCACCTGGCTTTTGGTAAAATACAGGGTAATATATAGTTTGCCGTTTTCTTCATAGGAATAGGCTTCTGTCAGAAGAGGGGCACCGAATTCTACTCCACCCATGGCGTTTACATAACAGGAAAGGGAAGCCTGAATGGCAGTTTTATAGGCAGTCCCCTCAGCAAACACGGGCTGTGTACAGGTGAGCATCTGAAAAGAGAGGCCCAGACAAAGAATCAAACGGGACAGCATTCTTCTATATGGCATCATAAAGTGAAAATCCTTTCAGGATAATAACATTTTAAATTCAGGCAGCGGATTGCCCATCCAGTAGAATAGTAAAAAAAAACAGCCTTTTCCACTCCAAAACGAGGGAAAAAGGCTCCAAAAAGAGGAAGATGTTTTGTTATGTGTCAGGATAGAGAGCGTCCCTCTTTTCTATATTGCCTGGGGGTGACACCGGTTACAGACCGGAAAGCGGCAGAAAATTTGCTGGCATTGTCATAACCAAGAGTGCCGGCAATTTCCTGTATGGAGTATTCTGTTTCCAGCAGTAACTGGGCAGCCACTTTCATTTTTTCCTTTCGCTGGTACTGAGAGGGGCTAATGCCGTAAACGGAGAGAAAAATGGCTTTCAGATGAGAAGGGGAAATATGAAATATCTGCCCCAGCTTTTTTAGGGGAATGTAGGTATCCAGATGTCCCAGAAGATATCCGGAAATTTCTTTGGCCTGTCGGACATATATGGCGGGCAGGGATGCCGCACTGCCTTGGGGCTGGTCCTGTTGGGCTATCTGATTCAGGTACAAAAAAAGCTCCAGTATTTTCAGTTTATGATAAGCGGGCTGCCGGAAGGCAGACTGGAGATATAATGGGGAAAAAATAGCCTGGATTTCAGGGGAGGATTTCAGAATGCAACAGGGGCAGTCCTTACACAGCGTGTAGGGAATACGGGCTGGCCAAACATGCATGCCGTCAAGAAGATGGGAGAGGCAGGGCGGACTTTCTTTCAGATTGACATGAACAACAAGGCCCTTATAAATACCTGAAGGGAAATAAAGGTAAGAGGAATCTGAAGCTTTACATGGGCAGAATATGCCCAGGGCCCCTTCTTTGAGAGTGTAGGCATAACCATCCCAGGTTCCGTGGAGGGATGCTTCTTTACAATACTGAATGGAAAAGATTGGTTCCTTTTCCTCTGAAAGAGGAAGGAGAATATGGAACCGGTGTGCATCTATAAAAACCATTTGTATACCGGGAAAAACAGAAAATACCATAAAATTGGCATATCCGTCCAGGTCCTTGCTTTGAAAGATGCGAAGTTCGTCTTTATGATACAACAAGACTGGGGAAAATCCAGCCTGATTTGAGATGGAATCCAGCATAAAATCTCCTTTGACAGGTCAGGGAGATCTTTCTCCCTGGTACAGAACTGTACCAAATCCAGGATGTCATAAATCAGCAAAGGGGTGTTTTTTGCATGCGTTTTCTTAGAGTAAGGCCGCCAAGGAGACAAATGGGAAAAATAACCCCTGCAAGAATGCCAAGCTGAAGACGGTCCCCCATTGCTTCAGAAACCAAGCCTACCAGTGTGGGGCCGGCCCCGCAGCCCAAATCTCCGGCCAAAGCCAGAAAGGCAAACATGGCAGTTCCCCCGCCCCGCAGGCCAAGGGCTGCCAGACTGAAGGTACCGGGCCACATGATGCCTACAGAAAAGCCGCATAGACCGCACCCTAAAAGACTGAAGACCGGATAGGGGGATAGGGCAATGAGAAAGTAAGTTCCCACACATAACAAGGAGCTACCCACCATAAAGGGGTGCAGTGGGAGGCGGTCTCCATATTTTCCGTAGAGGAGACGTGCCAGTCCCATCATGATAGCAAAAAACATGGGGCCGGTCAGGTCGCCGATGGTCTTGCTGACCGAGAGTCCCTGCTCTGCAAAGGTGGAGGCCCACTGGCTAACCGCCTGTTCGCTGGCACCGGCACAGAACATCAAAAGCATAAATACCCAGAAAAGCCGGCTTTTGGCCAAATCCCGGATGGACATGCCGCTTTTACCATCCTCGCGGAGGGTGGAAATGGGCACCTTGGTGAACCATATGCCATTGCAAAGGGGAATCAAAGCCCAGAATACGGCCAGAAACTGCCAGTGCCGGGTGCCGAACAGGGTGAAAAAGAGCGTGGAGATGAGTACCACGCCCACATGCCCCCAACAATAGAAAGAGTGCAACAGACTCATGGCTTTTTCCTTGTGATCCGTAGGACAGGCTTCCACAATGGGACTGACCAGAACCTCTAAAAGACCTCCTCCGATGGCGTAAATCATTACTGCCAGAATAAGCCCGGTAAAGGGGTCCGGCAAAAGAGCGGGCAGGATCGCCAGGCCAAGGAGGCCGGCCGTCGAAAATCCATGGGCCAGCACAATGGAAATGCGATATCCGATTTTATCAATAAAGCCGGCGGCTACCAGGTCGGTCAGCAGCTGAAGACCAAAGTTAAAGGTGACCAGAAAGGTAATCTTACCCAGGGGAATCTGATAGGTACGCTGAAAGGTGAGGAACAGAAGAGGAGCAAAATTATTGACGATGGCCTGTACAATGTAGCCGGTAAAACTGGCATACAGAGTGTGCTTATAATTGGTTTTCATTTTTCAACAGTCTCCCTATGATGTATAGCAGGAGTATAACATGTTTTTTCCGGTTCGTCTTGTATATCAGGAAAAAAGCAAGTACAATACTTTTGTAGAATGGCTGGAGGTATAAAAATGGAAATGTGGGATTTGTATACCATAGAGGGAAAGAAAACCGGCCGCAGCATTGCCAGAAAAGATATGCTGAACATCCCGGAT
>CAYRQT010000003.1:0-2207 GCA_964426655.1 uncultured Cuneatibacter sp.
CGTTCCTTTTTCTATGACTAATTCTATTTACACAAGATATTTTACGCTATCGATTAAGATTATAAAAAACAGTTGAAAAGCCGGCTTTTAATTTTCTTCCAGCAGATTTCCCATACTGTGCAGGCTTATGGCCAAAGTGGAGGCATTATGCAAAAGCGCAGAGGTAGTAGGGCGAATGATGCCTCCTACTCCCAGAAAAAGGAGCATGCCATTAAATCCCATAATGGTTTTATAATTTCTGTCTATCCGCTTCATCAGTGCATTCGCCAGAATTTTCAGTGTCAGCAGCTCAAACAGGCTGTCCGCCTCTATGGTGATATCGGCAATTTCCCTGGCAATGGCAGCACCGTCACTGATAGCAATCCCCACATCCGCTGCAGAAAGTGCCGGGGAATCATTTATGCCGTCCCCGATCATCATGACGCATCCCCCTTTTTCTCTTTCCATCTGAATATACCGGGCCTTGTCATCCGGAAGGACTTCCGCAAAGTACTCATCCACCCCCACTTTGGCGGCTACAGCCTTTGCGGTACGTTCACTGTCTCCTGTCATCATGACCAGTTTTTTAAAGCCCACCCGCCGTAAGGAGGCCATCATGGCTGCCGCCTCTTCTCTGAGGGGATCCTCCAGACAGATCACGCCTGCCAGCACTTGGTCTACTGCCAGATATAAATGAGAATATTCAACGGGAAGGTCTGCAAAAGCCTCTTCCATCCCCTCTGGAACCTGGCAGTTCTCATCCTCAAAGACAAAATGATAACTACCAATAATGACCCGCTGCTGCCCAATGTGAGTGGCAATGCCATGGGCCACAATATATTCCACCTGACTGTGCATCTCTTCATGGAAAAGGGACTGTTCCTTTGCCGCATCCACCACTGCCTTTGCCATGGAGTGGGGAAAATGTTCCTCCAGACAAGCTGCAATCCGCAAAATTTCCTGAGGATCTTCCATCGAGAAAGGGACCACGCAAGCTACTGTGGGATGAGCTTTCGTAAGAGTCCCTGTCTTGTCAAACACAACGGTGTCTGCCCTGGACACCTCTTCCAGGTATTTTCCTCCCTTAATAGTGATATGATGCAGGCTGCCTTCCCGGATGGCAGACAATACTGCTATGGGCATGGCCAGCTTTAATGCGCAGGAAAAGTCCACCATCAGCACAGAAAGGGTCTTTTGAATATTCCTGGTCAACAGCCAGGTAAGTTCAGTGCCTCCCAGTGTCCAGGGCACCAGCCGGTCCGCAAGATGCGCCGCTTTTCCTTCTGCATTGGACTTCAATTTCTGTGATTCCTCAATCATGGCCACTATCTTTTCATAGCGACTCGTCCCCCCGGCTTCTTTTACCCGTATGCGCAGTTCCCCCTCCTCCAGATAGGTGCCTGCAAAAACTATGTTTCCAGGTGCTTTACGCACAGGCACGGATTCTCCTGTCAGGGAGGATTGATTGACCATGCCCTCCCCCTGTATCACTTCCCCATCAAAAGGCAGCATATGCCCCAGATGAATGATGACTATATCTCCCGGAACAATCTGATCTGCTCCCATCAGCACCTCACCCTGAGCGGTTTCCACCCATACACGCCCCACCTGCAATGACAATGCCCGTGCCAGGTCTCCAACGGATTTTTTATGAGTCCATTCTTCCAGCAGTTCCCCAAGTCCAAGCATGAACATAACAGAGCCTGCAGATCCAAAATCCCCCCGTATGAGGTTGACACTAATGGCAAGGGCATCCAGTACCGGCACTTCCAGCTTTTTCTTCCCCAGACAGCGGATTCCTTCCCGGATATACCGTCCAGCCTTCCAAATGGCCAGCACTGCCCTGACAGGGGCCGGGAGGAAAAATATTTTCCCGTAATGCACCAGAACATGGGTCACCAGTTTCTCCTGATAAACCGCATTCAGTTCCCGGCCGGAATTTTCCAGAAAATCCTCCGGCACATCCGCCTTTTCCCAGGAAAATCCTCGCATATCCTGAAGCAAAATTTCCCGATTTCCTCCGAAACGAATGACCACATCGCCAGTCCGCTCATATACTTTTACCCCATGCACATTGGGCTTTCCCCGAAAAGCATAGAGCAGGGTATCGGCCTGGGCCGGACTCATGGACTTTTGCAGAATATGAATGCGCATCCGTCCCTCTATTTCATGTTTAATAATAAATCGCATGCCTTCTCCTTGTGATGAGGTAAGAAAAAGCACCTGCC
>CAYRQT010000003.1:2217-31081 GCA_964426655.1 uncultured Cuneatibacter sp.
ATCATGACCTTATTCCTGAACAGCTTCCTGATCATCACGCTTTTCGTTGATCTGTTTGGCTTCTGCCAGGATATCCTCTGCATTTTCCTGCACGGTTGTCACGGTGTGCATGACACAGGTCTTCGCCCGCAACACTGCTGCCGTACAATTGGTATATACTTTTCTGGCATCCTTACTCCCCAAAATCTTAATGCCGGCAGTGCCGAACAATACACCGGCTGCAAACAAGCCAGCCTTTCTTAAATCCTCCGGTTTAATATATGATAACATATAAAACCCTCCTTTGCTTTACTGTTTTTTGCTACCCGTGTACAGGGTCATAAGAAGACAGACCACCATGGCCCACGCCCAGAACCGATGCTTTTTCATGGCTCTCCTCCGCTTGTTTTATAATAGATTTATTATACAGAAAAACCCAGGAATGCACAACCCTTTTCCCCCTTTTTCTCCTCCATTGACAAGGTTTTCTAAAAATGTTAGTATGCCATTATAGTTAGTCATTACTAACCTCCTCTTTCACGAAAGGATCTTTATCATGCCCCCGGTTTTAACCTCCATACTACAGGATTTTTATACCTTTACCCATATTCCTGCTGCCATTTGCAATGAAGGCGGGCAATGCATTTTTCGCATTCCCGTCCGGGATTGTCCGTATGCCGATACTTGTCCTCTGGCCTCCGACTGCAGGCAGCTTTCTTTTTCCCTGCCGGAAGAGCTGGGCATAAGGGGCGTTTTTGTCCTGGGCCCCTTTTCCACATCCCCTAGAGATGTTCAGACGCATCCCTATGTTCCCCCCTTTGCCCAAAGGCAGCTAAAAGATCTGTTCCGGGGCGTGGTAGCTTTTCACATTTGTCATACGCCTGAAAAATGCACTGTCTCCAATGCCTATGTCCGTCGGATACTGGAGCAGATTCACATGCGCTTTGAAGAGGATCTGCGGCTCACAGAGTTTTCAGAAATCTTTCATATCAGCCCTTCCTATTTAAGCAGAACTTTTAAGAAAGAAACCCAGCTTTCCTTCACCGAATATCTAATTTCATATCGGTTAGAGCGTAGCTGTGCGTTTCTTTCCTATCATACCTATTCTCTTTTAGAAATAGCCCTGCAGGTAGGCTTTAACAGCCAAAGCTATTACAGCCGCCTGTTTCGACGCAAATATGGCATGACACCCACACAATATCGCCGAAAACATGCCTCAGTCTCCGGAAAGGGGTGAAATGTTGACATTTCCACTGGCTGTGTCAAATGAAAATGAAGATGCGCCATCCAGATAAGTCCACACCTCCCCATCGCCTTCCTGATCCGTCAAGAACAGACTGCTGTTGAGCCTTCCACTTACAGTATCCCATTCACAGTTAAATCCTTTCCCGGAGGGAATGACCAGCTGCAGGCTGCCACTGACAGAATCCAGCGACAATACCTGGGGGGTAACTTCCAGCGTCAAAAAAACATCTGCAGAAACAGTATCTATTTCTACATTTTCAGTCTGAAGGCCTGTCACATACATATTCCCGGAAACAGTATCTATGTTTAAGACCTGAACTTCTGAGATATCTTTCGGAATTCGCACCCGAATATCCCCGGAAGTTTTCTCCTGGCTGCCAAAGGAAACACCCAATGTAAAGCCATAGTCCATCGGCTGAATATCTGTAATGACCAGAATGCCATCCTGATAATAGGTATAAGGTCCGTACTGGGCATCATCGGAAGTGATTTCTATTACGTCGCCATCATATACCTCCAGATATAAGGTGCCCGATACCCGATTCAGCTCTATTTTCTGCAGATCATTTGCCTCCAGTTTCAGATTTCCCTCTTGAAAATCCTCTGCACTGTATTCAGAATTTTTATAGATATGAAAATAGGAAAAGCCAATTAAAAAAAGGGACTTTTTCCCCAGCAGCGCATAGACTAGCAATCCGGTAAGAAACACCACTGCCAGGCTGGCCAAAATAAGCCTGATCCATGCTGCCGTTTTATTGTTTTTTGTCATAGATCTGTTTACCTCCTGATTTCATATACAGCCCGAATGATGGCCTCCAACGCTGCGCCGATCAGAAAAATGATCCAGGTGATATGCCAGGCCATGGTCATAAAGCTGATTAGAAAATAAAATGCCGTAATCAAGGCCCACATGGCAGAAGTCACTGCTTTTCTGCTACTGTTTCTGGAATCTTTATCCGCTTTCCACTCTCTGAATTCGTTGAGCAACGTCTCATCTTCTTTATGGAATCTGGGTTTGGTCATGTTGTTGTATATGAGCAGGCCTGTGGCCAGAGCCACGCAGATAAACAGCAGGGCAACCCCCAGTTCCATGTACTGTCCTGTCATCCCCGCAAGAGTGACAGGCACTGCCAACAAAATATACAGACCGATGGCAATGCTCATCAGCAATGCGGATTTTTTCTTGGCTGCTGAAATCTCTTCAGAGGGCACATACTGGTAATCCTGTGTTTCTTTTTCCAGCACCCTAAGTATTTCATCCATATCTCCCAGGCTGGCAATGGCAATGTTATAGGCTGCCTCCGGACTTTTCCCCTCTTCCAGCAAATCGTGATACTTATCCAGTATATTCTGCAAAATTTCTTCCTTCAGTTCCACCGCTTTCCTGGTTTTTTTTACGCCCGCAAATACCTCATCCATATATGCCCGCAGTTTATCTTCCATATTCCTCTCCTTCAGTTAACAATACATCCAGCAGGGCCTTGGTCTCCTGCCATTCTTTTACCTTTTCTTTATATGCCTGTACACCCTCCGGTGTAATGTGATAATACCTTCTTCTGGCACCTGTGGTTTCATTTCCCCAATAGGAAGCAATGAGCCCGCCTTCCTCCAAACGGCGAAAGGCCGTATACAGCGTGGCCTCTTTCAACTCATATTTCTGCCCTGTCAGCTTCATGATGTTTTTGTTGATAGAATAACCATAACTATCTGCCTTTAACAGATTGGCCAGTATAATGGTATCGGTATGTCCGCGAATCAGATCTGCTGTAATTGACATCTCACTTCCTCCTCTTAAGTATATTTAATCATAATATACATCGCCTGTCAAGGTATATTATTTGCAAAGAAAAAGGACCAGTTCCGGTCCTTTTTCTTTGCTATCATTATACGGTCACAAATGCCTTCGTTAAATGCCCTTTACCCTAACAGGGTCAGAAGAATACCTGCTGCCACTGCAGAACCAATCACTCCCGCCACATTTGGGCCCATGGCAAACATCAATAAGTAATTGCCCGGATTGGCCTTTTGCCCTTCCACCTGGGAAACACGGGCTGCCATAGGCACTGCAGATACCCCTGCAGACCCAATAAGGGGATTGATTTTTCCGCCAGTGAGGAAACACATGAGTTTGGCAATCAGCAGTCCACCAACGGTACTGAACGCAAAGGCAAAAAGTCCAAGCAGAATGATTTTAATGGTACCAAGCTGAAGGAATACCGTGCCATTGGCAGTAGATCCAACGGAAATGCCCAGAAAAATGGTCACGATATTGATCAAGGCGTTCTGCACAGTATCGGAAAGCCGTTCCACCACCCCGGACTCCTTAAAGAGGTTGCCCAGCATCAGCATGCCAATGAGGGGGGCCACAGAGGGAAGAAGCAACACCACCAGCACCGTAACCAGAATGGGAAAACAGATCTTCTCCAGTTTGGAAACTTTCCTCAACTGGACCATTTTGATATTACGTTCCTTTTTGGTGGTCATTAAACGCATTAAAGGGGGCTGAATAATGGGAATAAGTGCCATGTAGGAGTAAGCCGCCACGGCAATGGGAGCGAGAAGATCCGGTGCCAGTTTATTGGTCAGAAAAATAGCTGTAGGGCCATCCGCCCCACCAATGATGGCGATGGAACCTGCTTCTTTAAAATCGAATCCCAAAGCAACTGCCAAAAGGAAAGCTGCCGCTATACCAAACTGCGCACCTGCTCCAATCAACAGACTGCTGGGTCTGGCCAATAATGGACCAAAGTCTGTCATGGCGCCAATTCCAAGGAAAATAAGAGATGGATATATCCCTAATTTGACTCCCTGGTACAGATAGTAGAGCAATCCCCCTGCCGCATCTCCCACCGGTGCATCTTTAATGCCTGTAAGGGGAAGATTGACTAAAAGCATTCCAAATGCTATGGGCAATAGTAAAAGGGGTTCATATTTTTTGTGAATGGCCAGATAAATCAGCACACAGGCCACGATCAGCATGGCCACGTTCTGCCAGGTCAGTGCTACAAAACCGGATTCCTTCAACAGGGAAATAAATGCATCAATCATGATTTTCCCTCCTTCCTTTCACCGAGGGCCTTTTCCATGAAGCGAACCAGGCGAGAAAAAAGACTGACCACACCCCACAATAAAACAAGGACAACAAAGACCACAGTCATTACAATTAGTACCAGGCTGACTGCTTCTGCCATATGACTTTCCTCCTTTGTAACTCTATTCTTTCCCCGAACACTAAATAAAAACGTTATTTTTCTATCATACCATAAATTCCCTTTTTCGGAAACCTAAAATCCCAATCCCGAAGAAAAGAAAGGCTCCGGCCAGTAATACTATAATTCCTATGGTTGCCCCACCTTTTCCTGTCTGCAATCCATTCGGCTGAAACAGTGTGAAAAAAGTCATATACTGCAATTTCTTTAAATCTCCCCCCAGATTGGATAACATGCGAATCAGATACATGCCGGTACAGATGCCTGCTGCAAGTCCCATATACTGCCGGCTGCTGACGGCCAGAGCAGAAAGGCAAAAGCAAAGTCCCCCCATAAAAAACTGTAGCACCAGCAAGCCGCCATTCACTCGCAGGAGGCCGCTCAGCAAAAGTTCTCCGGGGAAAAGGTGCTGCACAGCCCCATACTGAACAATTGTGCAAAAGCCAAGCAGCAGGAGCTGCCCCGCAAGCAGGACCAGCAACTGGGTACGGGCAATGGTGCTCTTTTTTACCGGCGCTGCCAGAAGCTGCACCAAAGATCCCTTCTCCAAATATCCGGCCAGCAAACCGTTTGCACGCAAAAGACTGTACAGCATGGGAAAAACCAGGAGGATCATGCCATAAAGATAGCTGTTCAGAAATCCCTGAAGACCTTCTCCCGTACTCTGCATACCAAAAGCACTCATGAGCTGGGGCATGGTCTGGGCTATAAGTTCCAGTGCCTGTGACATTTCCGGATCATACATCGCTGTCACGATAATAATATACATGGCAAGAACACTTCCCAGAACAAGCAAAAGAGGCAGGCTTTTTTTAATTTCTCTTTTGAATAGAGTGAAATTCATTTCGTAGTTTCCTCCCCATAATACTTTAAAAAAGCTGACTCCAGCCCCTGTCCCTGTGTTTCCAGATCCACTGCCCCAAACTGCACCATCAATTCCAGTAAACGCTGTAGCTGCGTAGTAATGGTCACTTCTATTCGCAATGGACTAATGAGCCTCCCTCCCATTCCTTCCCGATATACAGCATCCAGAAATACCTTCGCTTCGTATTCTGTGGAAAAAGTAATCCAAAAGGACCGTTGTTTTTCCCGTTTGATGTTTTCCAGATTGTCCACTGTCTGCAAATGGCCTTCCCGGATCATCCCCACCTTGTTGCAGGTTTTCTCCACCTCCTCAAACTGATGGCTGGAAAGCAAAATCGTCTTCCCTTTCTTTTTCTCTTCCTGAAGCAATTCAATAAATCGATTCTGCATCAGTGGGTCCAGACCGCTGGTAGGCTCATCAAGAATCAGAACCTGCGGGTCATGCATAAAGGCCGCCACTATACCCACTTTTTGTTTCATTCCTTTGCTCATTTTCCGGATTTTCCCTCTTGTTTCCACCTGGAAACGTTCCAGCAGTTCCCCTGTCCGGTCCAATCCCCTGCCCCGGTATTTTCTGATGAATTGCAGGAACTCCCCCCCTTCCATATCGTCAAACAGTGCCATTTCTCCGGGGATATAGCCGAGGCTACCCATTATTTTTTCCCTACCATCAAAGCAATCCACCCCGCCTATCGTACAGGTGCCCTCTACCGCCTTCAAAAACCCACACAAATGCCGCAAAGTAGTGGTCTTCCCCGCACCATTAGGCCCTAGATATCCAAATGCCTCCCCTTCATCCACAGCAAACGTAATGTCAAAAATGCCTTTTCCACAGCCGTAATCCCTGGTCAGCTCATGAATCTGTATGGTCTGCATCCCGCTTCTCCCCCCCTTCCGCATCCTCTTTGCATTGGTGACAAAGTCCGAAAATTTCAATATGGTGCCCCGTAATGGTAAAATCCTCCTCCAGTTGCGGTTTGAAAGCTTCCATGGGACAATTTTTCATGGGAATGATGCGATGACAGGCCGTACAAATGGCATAATGTTTATGTTGCTGCCGGTTTTTTTCATAATAGGCCATATCCGTATTGGCTATGCTGGATTTAATGACCATTTTTTCTCTTACAAAAGTATCCAATACCCGATAAATGGTAGAAAGCCACACCTCATGCCCCTCATTTTCCAGTACGTGAAAAATATCCGAGGCGGTTATGGGACCTTTTTTTTCCTCCAGAACTTCCCAGACCAGTTCCCGCTGCCTGGTCCGTTTAATGCCCGCCGGCCAATTGCTTCCATCCTGCATCATGTGGGCATCCCTCCTCTCTTTTTGTTTTCCACGCACATCCTGCAGTAAAGCAGAATACGCCTGCCAAGCATCACCAGCAGCAGGGTGATCACACAGGTAATGGCTATAAATCCGCCAGGTGCCACATTCAGATAGTAGGACAGAACCAGCCCCCCCACTACGTCCACCAGGCTAAACCCGATGGAGAAGAGAAGTGTCTTTAAGAACCCTTTTTCCAGCTGAAGCGCTGTGGCCACCGGCAGGGAAATCATGGAACTTAACACCAGCACCCCTACCATCCGGATGGACACGGAAATGGCAGCGGCCACCAGTACAAAGAAAATGTAGTTGATGCATTTTACCTTAACGCCAATAATCTGGGCCGTTTCCTCATCATAGGCAATGTAAAGCATCTGGTGATACAGTTTCAGGAGCACCAGCACCGCCAGACAGCCTAAGGCCACAATCATCCACACGTCCTTTGTGGTGACCGTCAGCATGCTCCCAAACATAAAGGCATCTGCCGATGTATTCAGTTTTCCGGAGCTGATGATGGAGATGGCAATGCCCACGCTTAAAGCCAGCACAATGTTCAGAATCAGTTCTGTATGCTTCTTAAATGCCCCCCGCAAAAATTCTATGAGGCCTCCGCAAAGGGAGGTGAAAATAAACGCCCCCAGAATGGGACTTTTATCTGTCAGAAGGCCAATGGTCACCCCCGCCAAAGAGGCATGGGACAGGGTGTCTCCAATCATGGAGTATCGGCGAAGCACAAGAAAAATACCGATGCAGGGGCACAGAATGCCCATAAAAACTGCCACCAGCAACGCTCTTTGCATAAAAGCGAACTGAAAGATTTCCATTATTACTTCTCCTCCTTCCGTATAAGTTCCTCCATGTAACGGTCTGGCGAACATAAATGTCCTTTTCCGCCTGCCAGATGATAAATCTGGGTGGAATTGGTTACTGCTGCGTCCAGATTATGCTCCACGGAGAGAATGGTGAGCCCGCTTTCCTGATTCATTTTCCTTAACAGACCATATATTTCCTGCTGGCTTTCTCTGTCAATGCCGGTGGAAGGCTCATCTAGAATCAGCAGATCCGGCTCTCCCATGAGGGCTCTGGCAATAAACACTTTCTGCATTTGTCCGCCCGAAAGATTGCCCATCAGACTGTTCCTAAAGGCCTCCATCCCCACCTGCTTCAGAACATTTTCAGGTGCCCCTTTATCCGGAATCCGGCACAGTTTCCGATATGAATTCAGAAGCTCCCTCACGGTAATGGGAAACCCACCCCCATTAAAATCCTTTTTCTGGGGCACATAGCCTATCCGGGCAGCCTCATTTCTGATTTCTCCCCGACCAGGTTTGAGCAGACCCAGCAAAAGCCGCATGAGGGTACTCTTTCCGGAGCCATTTTCTCCCACCACGGAAATATACTCCCCTCTATGTATTTCCATATGCAGCCCCTCTAACACAAAAGGAGGAAGCCCGGTATAGGAAAACCATAAATCAGTAATTGTTATCATATTTACTCCTTTTTCGCAAATGCGAACCATTTGCAATTGACTTTTAGCTTTTTTTGCGCTATCCTATTATATGCGCAGATGAGAATCATTTGCAACTAGAACTGAAAAAAGTTTTAAATATGGAGGAGAAAGATATGAAAACAATCCGCATCCTATGCCTGGGGCTGTCCGCCCTTCTTCTGGGAGGATGTGCTCAAAATGCCCCATCGGAACCTTCTTCATCCGATTCCGAAGCCTCCACCACTATTCAGGTCGTGGTCTCCTTTGACGCCATGGCCGAATTTGTGAAAGCAGTAGGGGGTGACAGGGTAGAAATCAGTCAGATTATTCCCACGGGCACAGAGGTTCATGACTTTGAACCAAAAGCCAGAGATCTGGAAGGGCTTTCCGGTGCAGATCTATTTGTTTATAACGGACTGGGCGTGGAATCCTGGGCCGAAGAAGCCCTCGAAGCAGTGGATAATCCTGCCCTTGAAGTGGTCATTGCTTCCGATGGCGTGGAAACCATTTCCACCAGCGAAGAGGATTCCGAGGAGGAAGAAGAGGAAGATCACGACCATGGAAACTATGATCCTCACACCTGGCTCAGCCTTTCCGCTGCACAGATTTCCGCAGAAAATATCTATCATGCCCTTGCCAAGATAGATCCGGAGAATGCTTCTTATTACCGGGAAAACTGCGATGCTTTTCAAAAAGAGGCGCAGACTCTCCTGGAAACCTATCAGGTGAAGCTGGCCTCTTATGGGGGTGACAGCATCATTGTTAGTCATGCTGCATTTGGATATTTATGCCGGGATTTTTCTCTGGTACAAAAAAGTGTCAGAAATATTTATGCGGAAGGCGAACCCACCGCCAAACAACTGGCAGAGCTGGTAGAGTATTGCAAAAATAATGAGATTTCCGTTATTTTCTCAGAGGAGGCCGCATCCACTGCGGTATCTCAGACCCTGGCCAGTGAAGTGGGAGCCTCCGTGGAAGTTCTCTATACTATGGAAACCAATCCGGAAAGCTTGAGCTACCTGGAAAGGATGTCTGTCAACCTGGAAAAAATCCTTGCCTCCTTTACCCACTAACCTGCTGCCCTGTTCTGCCAAGGGCAGGCCCAGAAAGCCAATGCATCCACCAGGGCAAACAGGAAAAAACCTGTCAGGGCAATCATAAGAATGCCCCCATACATTTCCACATAGTTAATACGGGACCAGGCATCCACAATAAAATAGCCCAGGCCATACCTTGTACCATACCCTTCCACAAAAAATAATACACTGACGGCGGTGCCAATGGAAACCCGCAGGCTGGTAAATAACTCCGGCAAAATGGCAGGCAGAGTGATGTGGCGAATGACCTGCAAGGGGGAGGCCGCTGCACTGACAGTGGTCAGATAGCAATCCGGATCAATATGCCCAATGCTGTCCCGCACAGCCACAATCACCTGGAAAACCACAATCAGGAAAATAATGGCCACCTTGGAACCATCCCTCATGCCCCAAAGCAACATGGCCACGGGCAAAAGGGCTGTCTTTGGAATGGGATAGCTGAAATATACCAATGGGTATAGTATCACATTGGCCACTTTACTATATCCCATCAACATGCCAAGGGGAACGCCCACCAGGAGAGACAACCCCACCCCCAGACCGATACGTTTAAGACTGGCCAGCAAATGCCAAAGCATTTTATCGGTCAGAATGATGCCCAGTTTTTGGTATACCAGTAGCGGATTCGGAATTACCGGGGTCTGCATTATGCCCCAGGCTACGGCCCAGATCAGATTCAGTAGGAAAAAGCCCTCCAGAAACAACAGCATCTTCCTGCCCATACGTTTCATCATATTATCCCCTCCTTTCCAAAGAGGGGATTTTCTTTTTGTGGAGACAGCGTGCCGGTTTCCGGGTCCATCACACAGATTTTTCTCCCCAGAAAGCAAGCTTCCTCTTCACTATGCGTTACCAGCAAAGTGGTGGGCCGCTGCTCCCTCCAAAGCTCCAGAAACAACTTCCAGGCATTATACCTAAGTTCCGGATCCAGGGCAGAAAAGGGTTCATCCATCAGCAAAAGCTGGGGATTTTGTAAAAAGGCCCGGACCAGTGCAACTCTCTGGGCCTGTCCTCCGCTAAGCTGGTGGGGATAACGTCCCATCAGCTCTTCACCAATTTCCAGTCGCCGGCATAATGTCCGGAGCCTCTCCCGGGTTTCCCGGTCCACAGGCCTGTGCCGGATATAAAGGGGCAGCAAACAGTTCTGCCTTACCGTTTTCCAGGGCAAAAGTCCCCCTTTTTGGGGAACAACCCCAATCACTGTACTTTGAGGAGAGACCGCCACTTCTCCACCGGCGGTCTCTCTGGTTATTTTCCCCGTCTTAAGGGGAAGCATGCCTGCCAACGTCTGAATCAGGGTGGTCTTTCCGCCTCCAGAGGGCCCCGTAATGGCTAAAATATCTCCTTCATCCAATTCCAGAGATAAATTCTGCAGCACAGTGGTCCCGGCGGCATATCCCACCGACAGCTGCTCAATTTTCATACTTATTCTCCCGTGGTGTACACATCATATGTCAGCTGATCATAGGTCAAATCTGCACTGCACAATCCCTTGGCTGCGGACCAGGCAATGGCATTATACACTTCTTCCTCTGTGGGAAGGCTACTCTCCCGAAATGTTTTCAGCGTAATGGTCCCCGCCATTTCTTCCGGATAGCCTACTGCCTCGATGACCAGATCTTCATATTCTGAAATATCCGTGCTGTTCATATACACCACCGCCTCATTATATGCTTTGTATAGTTGCCGGATGGCTTCTTCGTTTTCAGAAATGGCTTCCATGGAAAAAGCAGATACTGCAGGATAAAGACCATATTCGTTGGCCGTTCCCAGCTGAATCGCTCCATCTGCCAGAGCAAGGGTCGCAAAAGGCTCAGGCAGCAGCACGAAATCAATTTGTCCGCTTCTTAACAATTCCAATCTGTCCGGAATACGGGGCACCACTTCTTTTACCACCTGGTCTTCTGTCATGCCGTTCTCCGAAAGAATGGTATCTAATGCATATTCAATCAACGTATTTTCCGAGATGGCTACGCTCTTTCCTTCAATCTGGCTGATATCTGTAATCCCGCTGTCCGGACCGGCCACCAGAATGTAGTCTCCATCCGTAATGCCGGTAATCCGTACGTCAAATCCACCATTCTGATACAGACAGATACCCACAAAATCCGTCAAAACCCCATCCAGTTCTCCTGCCTGAAAGGCGGCGTCCCTGTCTTTGGCGGAGGTAAACACCTGCAGATCCAGATCAAACCCATATTTTTCTGTTAGCTGATTCTCTTCCATCAGCACATAGGGAATGACATCATTGGAAGACATCATTCCAATACGAAGCACGGGCGTTTCTGTTTCCTGTGTACTGCTCTCCGCTGCTTCCGTCTGTGCAGCCGTGGTCTCACCTGCCGTTTCCGCTGTTTCTTTTCTCTGACAGCCTCCAAATGCCAGAAGGATCAGACAAAAAGCAGCTGTTCCCCATATCTTTTTTTTCATTTTCATACTCCTCCCCATTTTTGATATAAATCATGGGCTATGCCCAGATTCTCCAATGTTTTTCCTGTTACAAAGTGAACCAACTCTTCCAAGGTGCAGGGGTGTTGATAGAATGCCGGCATGGCCGGCAGGATACTGACCCCCAGTCTGGACAACTTCAGCATATTTTCCAGGTGAATGGCGGATAGAGGCGTCTCCCTGGGGAGTAACACCAGTTTTCTGCCCTCCTTAATCATCACATCCGCAGCCCTTGTAAGCAAAGAATCGCTGATGCCCGCTGCCAGCCTGCCCAAAGTGGTCATGGAACAGGGGGCAATCACCATAGCCTCATAGCCGCCGGTTCCGCTGGCCGCACGTCCGAATAAATTGTTGTTCGCTTCCCGATACAGCCCGGGATTTTTCTCCTGCCATACGGACAGGTATGCCTCCAAAGGCTTTCCCATTTCATGGAAAAAGACCTTTTCCCCCGGCTCAGAAGCCACCAGGCAGATTTCGTCACAGTAGCTGAGAAGATTATCAACCAGGTCTGCAAAATAGGGGCTGCCACTGGCCCCTGTTAATCCAACAATGATTTTTTTCATCTATTCTCCTAAAAAAAAGCATCTGCCAGGCCAAAAAACAGAAGTGCCAGGCTAACCAGCTGGTTCACACTATAAGAAGCAATATTCACATTGGTCAGATTATCCGGGGATACCAGCCGATACTGGATGAGAAATAAAACAGAAATGATACCTACTCCCAGATAATACAGCCATCCAAACTGCGGCACCAGAACGCCCAGCGAAATCAGCAGGACCACCGTTGCCCCATGAAAAATGGCAGCGATCCATAATGCCCCCCGGACACCAAAAGTAACTGCCATGGAATGGAGCCCATTGGCTTTATCAAACCCATAATCCTGGGATCCATAAATGATATCAAATCCTGCTACCCACAGGGTATTGGCTGCCCCCATAATCAGTGGAATCAGAGCCCATTTCCCGGTGACTGCCAGCCAGGCCCCCACCGGTGCACAGGCACAAGTGACCCCCAGTACAACATGGCAAAGGAATGTAAAGCGTTTGGTATAAGAATAAATAATCAACAAGAACAGCGCAATGGGGGAAAGCATAAAGCAAAGAGGATTTAACTTCCATGCCCCAAAAAGCATCAGAAAGAAACAGCCTGCCGTAAACAAAATCACCTCTCCGGGCCTCATCTCCCCCTGAGGAAGCTGCCGGCCTGCCGTTCGGGGATTTCTGGCATCTATTTTGCGGTCAATGACCCTGTTAATGGCATTCGCTCCAGTCCTGGCTCCCATAAAGCAAACCAAAATCCAGAAAACTGTTTTGACAGGCGGTATCCCTCCGGCAGCCAGAGCCATGGACACCAGGGCAAAACTCAAAGAAAAAATGGTGTGGGAAAACATGACCAACTTTCCATATGCCTGTATTTTCTCTAAAATTTTTTTATAGATATGGATCAAGCCCATACTCCCCCCACCTTTCTGTTACCCTTTCCTTCACTTCCGGTGTCATGACAATATCCGTAGGCCAGGAGCGGGTCAATCCCTCTTTTTTCCATTTTGCCGTAGCATCCACTCCTATTTTCCTATCCAGAACCACCAGATCTCTGGCTGCGTCAATATTGTTGAACACCTTCCAAAACACTGTTCGTAAATCTTTTTCATCCACGGTGTCATCCACGCAAATGACCAGCTTATCCGAATGCTGCTTCAGATAGCTGCGTACTCTCTCCCTTCCTTCAAAAGGCGCCGCTTTATGAATGGTAAACACCTTAAGGCGTGCGTCTTTCCGGACTTTTCCTTTGTTCTCTTCCTTGGCTGTGGCATCAATGCCCATCCGGGTACCGTACAAGGGCAGAGCAGAAGCATGATCCAGGGCATCCAGAGGCCCCTCCGTCAGGCAGAAATCCTCCCTTCCCCGCACTTCTTCCAGGATTTTTTCCAAGACCACCACCTCCTGCTGCACAGGCACTTCCCCATCCGTTACAATGATCATTTTAGTGTACATCATCTGCCCCATCCCCCACAACGCATACATCACCTTCCTGGCAGCTCCAGGGTAGGTGTTGCGAATGGATACAATGGCACAATTGTGGAAAACCCCTTCCAGAGGCAGGTGCAGATCCACCAGTTCCGGAATCTGCAGACGCAAAAAGGGCAGAAAAATCCTTTCTGTGGCTTTAGCCAGATAACAGTCTTCCATAGGAGGACGTCCCACAATGGTGGCCGGATAGACAGGGCTTTTTCGATGTGTGAGGCATGTCACATGGAAACGGGGATACATATCTTCCAGGGAATAATACCCTGTGTGATCTCCAAAAGGACCCTCCATTACCAGATCCTCCTCAGGGTCCACATACCCCTCCAGAATGAACTCTGCATCTGCAGGCACTTCCAGATCATTGGTCAGGCACCTGACCATACGCACTCCCTTCTTCCTGAGCCAACCGGCAAACAGCATTTCGTCCACAGGTTTTGGCAGAGGGCTGGTGGCTGCATAGGTAATGGCCGGATCACATCCAAGGGCCACCGCTACAGGCATCTTCATCCCCTTCTCTTTATATTGTCTGAAATTTTCCGAACCATCTTTGTGCTTATGCCAATGCATGGCCGTGGTCTGCCCATCCAAAACCTGCATACGGTACATCCCCACATTCTGCCCTTTACCAACCGCGCTTTTTGTAAAGACAATGGGCAGCGTAAGGAACCTTCCCCCATCCAGAGGCCAGCATTTTAACACAGGCAATGTGTTCAGGTCCGGATTTCTTTCCACCACCTCCTGACAATGTCCCCGAAAGGGCAGGTGCCAGGAAAAAACATGTACCAGCCTGAAAAAACGGGGAATGCTTTTGATCAGCGTTTTCCAGTGCAGATACTGTTCCAGCTGCAGATACCCCTCAATTTCTTTTCCAATATCATCCGGGGCTTCCTCCCCCAGTGCCATGCCCATTCGTCTCCAGGTTCCCATAGCATTCATCAGCACAGGGTAGGTGGAGCCTATGGGATGGGTAAAGAGCACCGCCGGCCCCTGTTTTTTACTGAGCCGATCCACAATTTCCGTCATTTCCAGAACCGGATCCACCGGTACATCCACAATCACCAGTTCTTCCTGATCCTTTAAGTACTGGATAAAATGCTGCAGACCTTTATATGCCATGGTTAAGCCTTCTCTTCCTTTATAAAAGCATTAAACATTGTTTCCACATCTTTTTCCGGTGCAGGTGTAACCAGGCTGACCACCACAATGCATAGAACAGAAATTAAAAATGCGGGAAGCAGCTCGTAAATGGGCAGATAGGTATGAATCCAGTTTTTCCAGAGGAGGACAGAAATACCGCCGGAAAGGATTCCCGCCAATGCTCCCTGTCGATTCATTCTCTTCCAGTATAGAGAAAGAAGAATCGCTGGCCCAAAAGCAGCACCAAAACCCGCCCAGGCGTAGGAAACCAGATCAAAAACAGAGCTTTCCGGGTCGGCCGCCAGCAACAGTGCAATGGCAGAAATACCCAGAACGGTCAGCCGGCTAATCAGCACCCCGTGCTGAGATTTCATCCTTTTTCCAAAAAGCGTTTTGGCAATGTCTTCCGAAACTGCAGCGGAAGATACCAGAAGCTGTGAATCTGCAGTGCTCATGATGGCGGCCAGAATAGCAGAAAGCAAAATGCCGGCAAGAATAGCCAGTCCAGGCCCTTTTAGCAGACTCTGGGTCAGATAGATGAAAATCTTTTCTCCATCCAAAGCCGCCACTTCTTCCCCGCTCATGATAGTGGAAACATAAGCCCTGCCAATAATGCCCAGAAGAACAGCTGCACACAGGCTAATGAAAACCCATCCCATAGCCAGTCTTCTGGCTGGCCGGATTTCTTTTGCAGAACGAATACCCATAAACCGGGTGAGAATATGGGGCTGTCCGAAATAGCCCAGGCCCCAGGCCATAGTGGATATAATGGTCAATCCACCGTACCCCATCCCAATACCTGTCCATGCCTCAATCCCAAGGCCTTCTGGCAGCCCTGAAAGCGAAGCGGCCAGGTCAAAGGTCTCCGAGAATCCCCCCATTCGGGTCACTGCCAGAATGGGTAAAAGAACGATGGCAAAAAGCATTAAAATCCCCTGGAATAAATCTGTCCAGCAAACTGCTTTATATCCCCCAAGAAAGGTATAAGAAACAATCACTATGGCTCCGACCAGCAATGCAGCATAATAATTCAGGCCAAAGACCGCATTAAAAAGTTTTGCGCCGGCTGAAAATTGGGCTGCGGTGTAGACCAGAAAGAATATCACGATAAACACTGCAGAAATCATCCGAATCCAGTGGCCCCTGTCCTGAAAACGATTTTCCAGATAAGCAGAAATGGTAATGGCATTGTCTGCCTTTTCCGAATAATTCCGGAGACGCTTGGCCAGGAGCAGCCAGTTAAGATAGGTCCCTAAGAAAAGTCCCAGAGCCGTCCAGAAGGCCTCAGCGATTCCATTATTCTTTGTCAGCAAAAAGGCAGTTCCGGGTAATCCCATCAACAGCCATCCGCTCATGTCCGATGCCTGGGCGCTCATGGCGGTCACCCAGAAATTCATGTTTCTTCCCCCAAGAAAGTAATCCTTTTCATTCTTTGTTCTTTTGTAGAAATAAATGCCCACCCCCAGCATAAAGGCCAGATACGCTACAAATACCACTGCGTGAAACACTTGATCCATTTTTTTCTCCTGTTTATCTTTTTTGATAACTTTTTTTATTATACAGAGGATCAGGCACTTTGACAAGTCAATCCCCTCCAGGTGTAATCCACTGTCCCACGTATGGCTTTCTTTTATTAGGTCTGAAGCATCGCAAACTTTATCTCTTTTTGCATTTATTGACTTATGCAAAACCCTTTGCTATAGTGGGAACGTTTAGGAGGTGGAATATGTTTTTTCAATATCATTTACCCGTGAATCTGATCTTTGGTACCGGACGGGTGGAAACCCTGGGTTCGGAAACCGCAAAATGGGGGACCCGTGCTTTAGTCGTGACCGGCAAGGGCAGCACAAAGAAAAGCGGTCTTCTGGATCGGGCTTTGTCCATACTAAAGGCGGCAGGTGTTTCTGCTGTAGTCTTTGACCAGGTAACGCCCAACCCTCTCACTACCACAGCGTATGAGGCTGCCGCCCTGGCAAAAGCAGAAGGTTGTGATGTAGTGGTGGGTCTAGGCGGAGGACGTATTATGGATGCTGCCAAAGCCACTGCCTTTTTATGCCGCAATGACGGCGATGTCAATGACTACATTTTCGGCCGGATCCAGGGCAGAGAAGGTCTTCCCATTGTTCTGGTACCCACTACCTGCGGAACCGGCAGTGAGGGCAATGGCTTTGCTGTATTGACCAATCCGGATACCGGAGATAAAAAATCCCTGCGTGGCACTTTCATTGTGCCTAAGGCCTCCATCATAGATCCTGATCTGATGAAGACCATGCCCCCTAAGGTGTTGGCAAGCGTTGGATTTGATGCCCTTTGCCACAACATGGAAGCCTATCTGTCCCGCATCGGACAACCCATGACGGACATCATGTCCCAGGAAGGCATTCATCTTACTGCAGGAAATCTGCTGCGGGCCTATCAGGATCCATCTGACACCGCCGCATGGGAAGCCATTACCTGGGCCAGTACCATCGGCGGTATGGTCATTCATTCAGCAGGCGTTACAGCGCCTCATGGCATGGAACATCCTGCCAGCGGGTTAAAGGACATTGTCCATGGCAACGGACTGGCGGCACTGACCCCTGTGGTCTATGAGGCCTCTGTTGACGCAGATCCCGAGAAATTCGGACGCATTTCCCAGCTTTTAGGGGGAAAAGACGCCTCTGACTGTGTGGATCGGATTGTCCGCCTTCTGGAAGCCCTCCACTTACGAGTGACCCTTTCCCAACTGGGTATTTCTGCCAAAGATATTCCCTGGATGACAGAAAACTGCCTAAAGGTTTCCGGCCCCAGCATGCAGAATCACCCCAGACAGTTTGGGGCAGAAGAAATTGCTATCCTGTATGAAAAGGCCCTGTAAAACCCCACAGTACGAAAAAAGGCCCTGCCCAGTATCATCACTGGGCAGGGCCTCATTTTTATATCATGTATTCCGGCTCTCCTCCTTCCAGATCGTATGGGGTCACCTGATACACATAATAATTCAGCCAGTTCGTATAAAGCATATTGGCATGGCACCGCCAGTCCAGCAGAGGTGTATATGCGGGATTGTCCTGGTAATAATAATGTTCCGGAACCTCCACGGGAATACCCTTAGCCAGATCCCGGCTATATTCTCCATCCAATGTCATCCGGTCATATTCCGGATGGCCCAGCACAAAACAATGTTTTCCGTCATTGCTCTGAACAATGCACACCCCCGCTTCATCGCTGACTGCCAGAAGCTGTAAATCCGGATGGGCCATAATGTCTTCAGGACGCACGGTACTGTAACGGCTATGAGGGGCTTTGAACTGATCATCAAAGCTTCTGACCAGTGGGCAGCGCCGATCCAGGATGCGGTTGAGGTACACGCCGGAATATTTGCGGTCCGTATTCACCTTCTGAATGCCATAGTGATAGTACAAACCCGCCAGGGCCCCCCAGCAGATGTGCATGGTGGAGGTCACATGGGTCTTACTCCACTCCATAATGGTCGCCAGCTCCGGCCAATAGTCCACATCCTCATATTCCATATGTTCCAAGGGTGCACCAGTGATAATCAGGCCATCAAATTTACGCTGGCGAATTTCCTCAAAGGTCTTATAGAACTTATTCAGATGATTCATGGATGTGTTGCGAGACTCATGGGTGGCAATGCGCAAAAAGGTCATTTCCAACTGAAGGGGGGTGTTGGACAAGGCCCGCAGCAGCTGCGTCTCATATTCTTCTTTTGCCGGCATTAAATTTAAAATGGCAATTTCCAGTGGTCGGATGTCCTGGTTCATGGCCCGGTCTTCATCCATAACAAATATATTCTCTGAGTCCAGTACAGCTCGGGCCGGCAGTCCGTTTTGAATTTTAATTGGCATATATATTCCTCCTTTACAACGTTGAAGCTACAGTCTCTCCTTCCCGGGCAGCCTGTAGAAATTCAGCTTCCGTGATGACAGGAACACCCAGGGCCTGGGCTTTTTTGTTCTTGGATGAAGCAGAAGCATTGTCATTATTGATCAGGTATTGGGTCTGCCCAGTTACGGAGGAGGTCACCTTCCCCCCTCTTTCTTCAATGTACTGCTGCAAAGCCTTGCGGTTTTCAAACTGGTGTACCGCCCCTGTGATGACAAACGTCTTTCCCTGAATAAAGCGGTTGACGGTTTTTGTTTTAGGTTTTTCCACTTCCAAAAGGTCCAAAAGATCCTGGATTTCCTTCTGATTTTCCGGTTTTTCCATGAATGTCATATAGCCTTCCGCCATAATTTCTCCAACACCGGGAATAGCTGTCAATGCCTCTTTTGTAGCATGTCTGAGGGCTTCCCAATCTCCGCCGAAAGCCTCGCCGATCATCCGGGCATTTGCGGCGCCGATGCCCGGAATGCCCAGTGCATATAGCAGGCGGGCAGTGGTGGTGTGTCGGGCTCTTTTCAGTGCTTCCTGCAGTTTCTCATAAGACTTTTCCCCAAACCCTTCCAATTGTACAAAAGCCTCTCTGTGCACTTCCAGCCGGAACAAATCCCCATAGCCGTGAACCCAGCCTTGTCCAATCAGTTTCTCAATGGTTGCCTCAGACATCCCCTCAATATTCAGGCCATCTCTGCTGGCAAAAAGAGCATAGCTTTTAATTTTCTTTGCAGGACAGTCCGGATTCATGCAACGCAGAACCCGTACATCTCCATCCTGCTGCAAAGTGGTTTTTCCCCCACAGGCAGGACATCTTTCAGGAATTGCCAGTCTTCCGCTTCCCGTAAGGTTCTCACTGATTTGTGGGATAATCATATTGGCCTTATATACTTTAATTTCATCGCCAATGCCCAATCGAAGTTCCTCAACAATGGATACATTATGTACGCTTGCACGGCTGACTTGCGTACCCTCCAGTTCCACCGGTTCAAAAACCGCAACAGGATTTAATAGGCCTGTACGGGAGGGACTCCACTCCACCTCCAGCAAATGGGTCAGTGCCTGTTCATCCTCCCATTTATAGGCAATGGAATGCCTTGGAAATTTGGCGGTCTGTCCCAGTGCCGCTCCAAAGGCAATATTATCAAAAGTCAGCACAAGTCCATCCGAAGGGATATCCTCTTTTCGAATGGCTTCCGCAAACCAGTCCCTTATCTTTGGAAGCGTCTTCTGATCTGTCAGACGGTAAAAGACGGTTTCAAACCCCAGGGCCTTTAACCAGTCCAGCTGGGCATGCCTCCAGGTCTCCACTTCTTCCAGCGTCGGCCCCACAGCGCCTGCCACAAACTGATCCCGTATAAATGATACCAGTCCAAAGGCATAAAAGCGTACATGCCGCTCTGCTGTTACCTGGCTGTTAAGCTGACGTACAGATCCGGCACACAGGTTTCGTGGATTTTTGTATCGGCTATCCAGCTCAGGAAGTGCCCGGTTAATGCTTTCAAAATCTGAATATCGAATGACTGCCTCTCCCCGCAGCACCAATTCCCCTTTATAGGGTATGCTTACCGGTAAGTTTTCAAAAGCCCTTGCATTTGGCGTGACCACCTCTCCAATTGTGCCGTTTCCCCTGGTAAGTGCTTTAACAAGATGGCCCTCTTTATATGTCAGAACAATCGTCAGCCCATCCAGTTTCCAAGAGAGCATACCTGGCTGACCGCCCAGCCATTCCTGCAGCCGGGTCACTTCTTTTGTTTTATCCAGAGATAGCATGGGGGAAGGATGGGATTCCTTTGGCAATTCACTGCGCACCTCGTACCCCACCTTATGTGTGGGACTTTGGGCCAGCACAATGCCCGTGCGCCTTTCCAATGTCTCCAGCTCATCATAAAGGGCATCATAAGTGTAATTGCTCATGATTTCCCGACTCTCCTGATAATACACCCTGGCAGCCTGGGAAAGTTGGGCAACCAGTTCCTCCATCCGTTTTCTATCGTCCATTATCCCTGCTCCTGTTCCAATAATGCCCTTTTTTCCTCATCTGAGAGAATGCGCCATTCCCCTTCTGTCAGATTTCCCAAGGTCAGCCCCATAATGCGTACACGTTTCAGCCGGGAGACGGAAACCCCCTGCGCCTGGCACATCCGCCGGATCTGGCGGTTAAGGCCCTGCGTCAGGACGATGTGAAAAGTTCTGGGCCCTGTTTTCCATGCCCTGCATGGTCTGGTGACAGTATCCACCAGCACTTTTCCCTGTCTTTCAATGCGAATGGGTACCCCACTTTTCATGCTCTGTAAAAAAGCGGCACTTACCGGCCTGTCTATGGTCACTTCATACTCTTTTTCATGATAATGACGACTCTTTAAAATGAGATTTACCAGACTACCGTCATTGGTCAGGAGAAGTAGTCCCTCTGAATCTTTGTCCAGTCGTCCCACCGGGTAAATACGAGTGGAAAATCCCACAAAATCCACCACATTTCCTGGTTCCGACGCTGTGGTACATACAATTCCCCTGGGTTTATTCAACGCCAGTATCACTTGCTGCGGTTTTTCATCTCCCACCGTTTTTCCATCTATGGCAACAAGATCTCCCGGTATCACCCGGGTCCCGGGAATGGCAGGTTGTCCATTCAGCGTGATGTGTCCCCCGGTCAGCAGCCTGTCTGCCTCCCGTCTGGAACATATGCCCCGCTCACTTAGCCATTTATTCAGTCTGGTGCCTTCCATCGGCATCCCCATCCTTTCCCGGTTTTAAAAACATAGCATCCCCAAAACTGAAGAAGCGGTATCTCTCACGGACAGCCGCCTCATATGCCGCCAGTATATGATCTTTACCAGCAAAAGCGGACACCAACATCAGCAATGTAGACTGGGGCAGATGAAAATTGGTAATCAACCCATCAATGGCATGAAAACTGTATCCAGGATAAATAAAAATACCGGTCCATCCGCTGCCGGCCCGGATAATTCCATCTTCCCCCGTGACCGACTCCAGGGTTCTGCAGCTGGTGGTCCCCACTGCAATGATTCTTCCCCCCCCTTCTCTGGCCCGGTTCATTTTATCTGCCTCCTGCTGCTCTACCACGTAAAATTCCTGATGCATGTGGTGATTTGTAACTTCTTCCACCTTTACCGGCCGAAAAGTGCCAAGTCCTACATGAAGGGTTACATGGGCCAGGACAATGCCTTTTGCCTGTATTTCTTCCAACAGAGCTTTCGTGAAATGCAGTCCTGCAGTGGGGGCGGCTGCCGACCCTTCCTGCCGGGCATAAACCGTCTGGTACCGGTTTTTATCTAGCAACGGATGGGTAATATATGGAGGGAGGGGCATTTGTCCCAGCTGGTCCAGAATCTCTTCAAAAATACCCTCATAGGAGAAGGTAATCAGCCGGTTGCCTTCCTCCACAATATCTGTGATCGTTCCCTTTAACAAGCCATTCCCAAAAGAAATGACCGTGCCCACACGGGCTTTTTTCCCAGGTCGCACCAGCACCTCCCAGGTATTATCTGTTTTTCTGGTCAGAAGCAGGACCTCAATATGGGCCCCGGTGTCCTCTCTTTCTCCCAGCAGTCTGGCTGGAATGACCTTGGTGTCATTCACCACCAGGCAATCTCCCGGCTCCAGATATGAAACAATTTCATAAAAATGGCGATGTTCCATGGCGCCGGTGTTTCGATCCATCACCAGCAGTCTGGAAGCACTTCGATCCACAAGGGGGTCCTGGGCAATCAGTTCCTCCGGCAATTCATAATTAAAATCCGATACTTTCATACTTTCCTCTGTTCTATTCTTCCTGCGCTGTCTCAACAGTCGTATTCTCTTCTGTCATTTCCTCTAGGGATACTTCTGTGGAGTTCTCCTCCGGCAGGGTATCCTGGGTGGTCTGTGCAGTGTTGACCGTCTCTTCTCCCATTTCTGCCACTGCCTCCTGAATCTTTTGAACCAGTGCATTTAATGCCTCATCCTTTTCGCAGTAGGCCAGCAAAGTATCATCTACGGCTGCAGCCAGCTTCTGTACATCTTCATTCTGATCCGTCTCTTCCAATAGCTGTGCCAGTGCCACATCTGCCTGGCCATTGAAAATGTAAGGCGTCCCGTCCTCTCCCTTTTCCACATAAAGACGAATCATTGCCGGGGCCTGTGTCTCAATATTCAGAAATTTGATCTCATAGCACACATATACTATGTAGGCATTTTCATCCAGAACATCTGCATAAAAGCAGTCTATATTGTCATAGCCCTCAATATAACCGGACTGGGCATCCAGTTCTTCCTGGGTAATCCCATTATCCATATTTGATTTGATAAGCCCTGAAAGTGTCTCCAAATCCCCCTCTTCCATGGCAGTAAAATACTGTTTTACCAGTGCGTTTATTTCAGGATAATAATTTTTTTTCAGACTCAGATCTCCAAGATCATCCAGATAATCCTTCACATCTTCCTGCGTAGTTTCTTCCAGGGCATTTTCCGACGACGAGTTTAGACCCGTTACCTGCTCTCCGCTCCCGTTTTTCCGGATCAGTGTCACAATGATGACCGTAATTACAGTCAGGCACAAAACAGCCCCTGCAAGGCCTGCCCAGGGGAGAATGCGTTTCCACCTGGGCAGCATTTTCGTTTCCATTTCCGATTCCGACAAAAAGGACACCTCCGGATCCACTGTATCTGGCACATCCTGTTCCGCCTCGAAAGGCACCTCTTCTTCCCAGGCTTCTTCTTCCAGGGCAACTTCCGTTTTCTCATCAGAGGATTTATCCTGTTCTTTTTCCTCTTCTATATAAGCAGTGTGCTCCCCTTTTTGATGTTCCTGTGCCTCTTTTTCCTGTGCCGCTTTTTTCTCTGCCTGTACCAAACTGTCTAAATCCCAAATTTCTATATCCTGCCCGGCATCCTTTCTTTTATGGAATAGGGGTGGGTTTTTTTTTCTGTCCAATGCTGTCCCTCCTGAATTTCCGTCTTTCTATGTTGACTTGCCTTCACTTTTTCTCATTGACTTTTTAAAGATGATATAGTAGAATAATGCAGATGCATCTGTAGCTCAGTGGATAGAGCACCGGCCTCCGGAGCCGGGTGCGCGTGTTCGACTCACGTCAGATGCATTTTCCATTTCGTTCTTTACTATAGCATAGTTTCTTTCTTTTTTCTATTTTCTTTTTTGCTGACTCCCCATTTAAAATACACCCATACTGTACAAAGGAGAATCTATGTCTTATGCACAGTTTATGGAAAAATTCATGGAGGCCCTTAGGGAAACGCTGCCTCCGACCTGCAGGTTTACTCTGAGTCCTGCTTCTGATCCCCCTTCGTCGTCTGATCCGCTCCTCTCCTGCTCGTTCCCTCCAGGCGATCAGACCCTTCACTATCACCCTTCCTCACTTTATCAGCAGTATCTTCAAGGCATTCCCCTTGCTCTCCTGATTTCCCGAATTCAGGATGAGCTTCTTTCCCCATCCTTGAATCTTCCTTTCCAGGAAGTGGCTTCCAGAATTATTTTTAAACTTGTTTCCACAAAACAGGAAACGACCTGGCTGGAACAGATCCCCCATCATCCTCTATGTGATCTGGCCATTACCTACTGCCTGCACCTGGAGCAGACATCGACCTGCCTGTCCACTGCCCAGATCACCTATGCCCACTGTCGCCGTTGGGAAATTCTCCCTCATCAGCTACATGTTCTGGCATTAAAAAACACACCACACCTACTCCCTCCAAAGCTTGCGCTTTTGGGGCAAATCGTTCAGCAACTCATGCAGGGCATGCCTTTTGAATCCACTTCTGCTCAGACCTCTCTCCTTTCCGAAGAAGGGCCCTACGTCCTTACAAATACTGCCCACACACTGGGGGCTGCCGCTGTGCTTTACCCCGGCGTACTGGAAAAATTCGGAGAACAGGTGCAGGCCGATTTTTATGTCCTTCCCTCCAGCATTCATGAGGTTGTGCTGCTTCCCTGTGTCCTGGGCATGGATGTGCAGAATCTGCAGCGAATTGTGCAGGAAATAAATGAGAGCCAGGTTTTGCCAAAGGATCGACTCTCCAACCGCATATATGTGTTTAGGCGGCAGGAAAAACAGCTTTTTCTTTGTTAAAGAACAGAAAAGGGAGACCAGGTCTCCCTTTTCTGTTCTTTAAACATGTTATTGTTTAGTCAAGAAGGCCCTCTCCCTCCATGGTTTCCCGAATACGGCGGATGTGTTGACGACAGATTTCCTCTGTTTTTCCCTCAACCATAATCCGCACAAGGGCCTCTGTCCCACTGGCTCTCACAAGAACCCTGCCATTCTCTTTCAGACTTTCTTCCACTGCCCGGACAGCCTGCAGCACTTTCTCATTTTTCATTGCTTCTTCTTTATGCAGCACCTTCACATTTTCCAGGATCTGCGGATAAATACTGACCTGCTCTACCAGCTGGCCAAGAGTCCCTTTACTCTCCAAAATAATCTGCATTACCAGAAGGGAAGTCAGAATCCCATCTCCCGTAGAGGCATATTTGCTGACAATAATATGGCCGGATTGCTCTCCTCCCAGTTTATAGCCCTTTTTCTGCATTTCTTCATAAACGTATTTATCCCCTACTGTCGTTTTAACATAGCGGATTCCTGCCTCATCGAACGCCTTATATAAGCCCAGATTGGACATTACCGTGGTTACCACCGTGTCATGATCTAACATATTATGATTTTTTAAATAATTGCGAAGCAGAAAAAGGATCCCATCTCCATCTACCAGTTCTCCCTTCTCACTGACACACAGA
Source organism: uncultured Cuneatibacter sp. (assembly GCA_964426655.1). Lineage (GTDB taxonomy): Bacteria > Bacillota > Clostridia > Lachnospirales > Lachnospiraceae > RGIG8306. Next base: position 27,667 of record CAYRQT010000003.1, read on the forward strand.
CAACGATCGGCATCGCCATCATAGGCAAATCCGACATCCAGTTCCTCCCCCTTTACCAGGGCCTTTAAATCTTCAATATGGGTGGATCCGCAATTCGCATTGATATTGAACCCATCCGGGCTGTTGTGTATGACAAAGGTCTTGGCTCCCAAAGCATCAAAGACATGCTTTGCAATACTGGATGCACTGCCGTTGGCCAGATCAAGACCCACCCGCATTCCTTTAAAAGAGGAGGATGGAATGGAGAGTAAATAGCCAATATAGCGGTTCCTGGCCGCCAGAAAATCCATGGCCCGGCCAATTTCACGGCCGGTGGCCAGAGAGATTGCTTCACCTCTTCCATCCAGATACGCTTCTATTTTTTCAATGACTTCTTCCTCCAGCTTTTCCCCTTTTCCGTTAAGCAGCTTTATACCATTGTCATAATAAGGGTTATGGCTGGCCGAAATCATAATTCCACCATCAAATCCTTCTGTTCGCACCACATAGGATACACTGGGCGTGGTGGTCACATGCATCAGATAGGCATCCGCCCCGGAGGCTGTAAGCCCGGCAACCAGCGCATATTCCAGCATGTAACTGCTCCTCCTGGTGTCCTTCCCGATAACAAAACGGGGTCTTCCGTTTTGAGAAAAGGAATGCCCCAGAAACCTGCCCACTAAAAAAGCGTGCTCCACTGTCAACGTTTTATTGGCTTCTCCGCGAAAGCCATCTGTTCCAAAATACTTTCCCATTTTCAACTTCCTTTCAGTCCGGCGGCATTCCGATCCGGCCTGTGTATTTCCCGGCTTACATAAAGCCTTTCTAAACAGATTTACCCCCCAGGATGTTTTTTCCGTTTTCAATAAATATGGCTTTTGCATAAGCCTCTCCATATTTGTGACAAATCAGGGCATAGGCCTCCTGCATAACGGGTTTACGCCATTCAGGGTCATGCGCATCCGTGCAAATCAGATGCACCAGGCGATTTTTCATCAACTGATGCACAAAACGACGAACCGGCTGGTAAAAAGGAAGGGTAACCGTTTTACTGTTCACCTGGATACATACACCCATTCTCACTAAAACTTCCACCTCTTCCTGGTGTCCCAGGAGGCAGGCATATCTCTCCACATGGGCCAGAACGGGAATAAAACCTTCCTGAAGCAGATGATACAGACTGTTGTGCATGTACTGCCGATACACGCCCGGTGCAAACTCCACCAGCACATGCTTTCCCTCTCCCAGAGGGAGCCCCCTTTTATCTGAAAGAAGTTGTGGCATATCCTGGGAGTAGAACCACTCATTTCCCAGAAAAAAGGTCATATCTGAATATTTTCCTTCCAGAATTTCCCTTGTATTTTGAAAAATTTCTTTTATCTCCAGGCCGCTTTTTCGATTCGCCCCAGGCTTATAATGGGGCGTCATACATATTGTGCGAATCCCCTCCGCATGAGCCATTTTTACCATCCGCATGGTTGTTTTTAAACTGTCTGCCCCATCATCCACTCCCGGAAGATAATGGCTGTGCAGATCCACAAACCCCTCCATGGCTTCACCCCCGTTTTTACTGAAAAAGGAAATAGAGCTAATACGGATATTAGCTCTATTCTTCTTTTACGCTCTGGACAAATATTCTCCTGTACGTGTATCAATTTTAATTTTTTCTCCCTGGTCCACGAACAAAGGTACATATACCGTTGCCCCTGTTTCTACCACAGCCGGCTTTGTAGCACCGGTGGCGGTATTGCCCTTAAAGCCAGGTTCTGTGGAAGTGATTTCCAGCTCTACAAACAAGGGCGGCTCAATAGCAAAAACATTGCCGTTGTGGGAAAGCATTTTCACCATTTCTTCTTCTTTCACAAACTTAAGGGCATCTCCCACGGATTCTGCATCCAGGGCAATCTGTTCAAAAGTTTCCACATTCATGAAATGATACAGCTCTCCATCGCTGTAAAGATACTGCATATCCGTACGATCGATCCGGGCAGCAGGAAACTTTTCAGTTGGCCGGAAAGTCTGCTCCACCACTCCGCCACTTTTGATATTTTTAAGTTTGGTGCGGACGAAGGCTGCACCCTTTCCCGGTTTAACGTGCTGAAACTCGATAATCTGGAAAACATTATTATCGATTTCAATTGTAATGCCGTTCCGAAAATCACCTGCTGAAATCATGAAAACTCCTCCTTGAAAACCTTTTCATCTGGTCTGTTTATTATTCTTTTCTTCTCTTCTGCCAAACAAGCATCTATTTTATAATAGCGTAAAACCCTTTAGATATCAACCTTTTTTTCCTCTTCCTCCTGCGAGAGCAGCCAGGCAATGGCCAGGTCATATCCCTTTAGTCCCAGTCCCGTAATCTGCCCGGTACACACCGGCGCAGTAACAGATCTGTGCCGAAACTCTTCTCTTTTGTGAATATTGGAAATGTGTACTTCAATAATGGGGCACTGCAGACTTGCTAGTGCATCCCGCAGGGCATAGCTGTAATGGGTAAGGGCACCAGGGTTCAATACAATGCCATCCACCCCTGCCATATGTGCTTCCTGAAGACGGTCAATCAGAATGCCCTCGGTGTTGCTCTGAAAACAGGTGATTTCTGCTCCCTGATGCCTCCCCAGTGTCTGCAAATGGGCACACAGGGTTTCATAGGATGCCTCACCATAAATACTTTTTTCCCGAATCCCCAAAAAATTCAGATTTGGCCCGTTCATCACAAGTATCTTCATGTCTCCTCCTATTCTCCCGTTTCTTCGGATGATTCTCCCAGCTGCTGTATAATCTGCAGGGCCACCTGTCCCACAGTCTGTCTGTTTATAGATATCACAAGATCTGCTGCTGCCATGTACCCTGTTCTTCTGGTCCAGTACATGTGCCGGATTCCGTTTCTTCCTCCACTTCTGACCAATGGGCGTCGGTTATCGTTCTTAATTCTTGTCCAGATTCTTTCAAAATGCACATCCAGGAAAACACATTTCCCCAGTGCTTTAAGCAAAGGTATATTTTCCTCGATAGTGGGAAGACCTCCTCCCACGGAAAGCACAGCATGATCCAGGCTATCTGCCAGACGGACAAGGAGCTCCGTTTCCATCTTTCTAAAGGCCCCCTCTCCCTTTTGTGCAAAAATTTCAGAAATGGTCATTCCGTATTCCTCCTGAATCAGCAAATCTGTATCCAGAAAGAGACGGCCTGTTTTTCTGGCCAGGTTTTTGCCCACGCTGGTCTTCCCCGAACCCATGAAGCCGATCAGGATAATGTTATCCCCCATATCCCAGCCTCCTTTCCATCCGGAGATAGACCTCTTCCTCCAGGTCCCTGTCAATGGTCACATCCGGATTCCAGAAGCCAAATGCAGCAATGCCCTGGTATAAAAGCATACGCAGGCCGCTGATGGGAACGCCTCCCGCTTCTTCCACCTTTTGTAAAAACACCGTTT
>CAYRQT010000003.1:31099-58557 GCA_964426655.1 uncultured Cuneatibacter sp.
CGGATTAAATACAATGTCCACCCCCCAGCCGGTCAGTTCAAAAAAGGCAGGATCTTCTACCGGGCAGCGCTCCGCCTGAGGAGACATACCCACACTGGTTGTCTGAATCACCAGATATCTGTGAGAACTTGTTCCATAGCCCGGGATCTGGGAAAGGCAGTCAGAAGAAAGCACATCCAATCTGGTATTTCCCGCAAATGGGATGAGATCCGCCTTCAGTTTTTCTGCTTTCGCCAATGTCCGGTTTACCACATATACCTGTGCGGCACCATAGGTCAGCAACATCATCACTGCAGCCCTTGCTGCACCTCCTGCCCCCAGCACCACAGCCTCGCCCCCCTCAAGCTTTACCCCTGCCTGAACAATACTTTTGTACAGCCCCGTCACGTCCGTGTTATGCCCTTCATAGCCATCCGGTGTCCAGACCAGTGTATTCACTGCGCCTGTCCCCCTGGCCAGTTCATCTTCCTGTACCAGATGGGCTCTCACCTTTTCCTTGTAAGGCACGCTCACATTTAATCCCTGTATGCCCAGGGCGTGCGCTCCCCAAAGAGCTGCTTCCAGGTTTTGCGGTGCAGCAGGAAAGGGCACATAAACCATATCCAGGTGCAACTGTCCGGCCAGGGTATTATGCAACAGTGGAGAAAGGCTATGCCCTGTGGGATATGCCAGTAAACCATACACCTTAGCCTTGCCGCTGATCTCCTGCATGACGTTTCTCCCTTTCATAAAAGTAAAATATGATTTTTTCCAGATATCGTTTCAGAACGATCTGAATTTCCTCTTTTTTCCCCACAGGTGCCACCACCACACCGTAAAGCCCTCCCCGATTGGCACCGTACACATCCGTAAGCAACTGATCTCCTACAAAAAGTGTGACCTCCGGTGTTTTTTCCATTTTACTGACAGCTCGCAGATAGGCACTTTTCTGGGGTTTGTGGGCATCCCAAATGGCATATGCCCCTACAGCCCGGGCAAAGGGGGCCACTCTGGGCTCCTGGTTGTTGGAAATCAGACACAGGGAAAAACCCATTTCTCTCAGTTTTGCCATTAATGCAATGGCCTGTGCCGTGGCAGGCGCTCCATGAGGGACTAATGTATTGTCGATATCAAACACTATCCCGCGAAAACCAGCATCATAATATTTTTCATAAGGGATGGTATAGGCAGAGGCTGCCCTTTCCCGGGGGTAAAACCGTCTGAGCATAAATGCCTACTCCTTTTCCTTTTTTACCAGCTTCTTTAATTCCTCCGCAAAGGTATTGACATCTTTAAATTCCCGATATACCGAAGCGAACCGTACATAGGCCACAGCATCTAAGTCCTTTAACTTGTCCATGACCATTTCTCCTATGGCAGAACTGGAGATTTCTTTCTCCCCCAGATTGTACACGCCATTATCAATTTCATCCAGAAGCTTTCCGATTTCATTGGCGGATACCGGCCGTTTATGGCAGGCCAAAAGGACCCCCTTTTCGATTTTTGCACGATCATAGGGTTCTCTGGTATCATCCTTCTTCACAACCATCAGGGGAAATATTTCCGGGCGCTCATAGGTGGTAAAGCGGCGTTCACAGCGCTCGCACTGTCTTCTTCTTCGAATTTCCGTATTATCTTCTGAAGGGCGGGAATCAATTACCTTTGTGGTCTCCTCCCCGCAAAAAGGGCATTTCATTTCCATCCACCTCCTTATTCGTGTCCAAATTCAGAAAGTTTCAGTCCGGGATTGCGATCCAGCACCATCTGAACACTCCAGCTATGGGTAAACAACAGCAACGGTCTGTCTTTTAAATCTTTCACGCGCTTCATATCTGATGTCCCCTGAATTTTTGTTACATCCAGATCAGTATTTTCAATCCAGCGAATATGTTCGTAGGGCAGACGCTCCAGACGAATTTCCACATTATATTCATTATTCAGTCTGTATTCCAGCACTTCAAATTGCAAAACTCCCACAACACCAACTATGATTTCTTCCATTCCTGTGTTGAATTCCTGGAAAATCTGAATGGCTCCCTCCTGTGCAATCTGGGAAACCCCCTTTAAAAACTGTTTTCGCTTCATGGTATCCACCTGTCTTACCCGGGCAAAATGCTCCGGTGCAAAAGTGGGAATGCCCGCAAAGCGAAACGTCTTTCCGGGAGCGCATAAAGTATCCCCGATGGAAAAAATCCCAGGATCAAATACCCCGATAATGTCTCCGGCACAGGCCTCCTCAATTATCTTTCTATCCCCGGCCATCATCTGCTGGGGCTGGGAAAGGCGTATTTTCTTTCCGCCCTGCACATGTAAAACCTCCATACCCGCCTCAAACCTGCCGGAACAGATGCGCATGAATGCAATTCTGTCCCTGTGCGCTTTGTTCATATTGGCCTGAATCTTAAATACAAAAGCACTAAATGCCGAATCCATGGGGTCAATGTCCCCCTCATCCGATAATCTTGGAAGCGGAGAGGAGGTCATCTGCAGAAAATGTTGCAAAAAGGTCTCCACACCAAAATTGGTCAAAGCAGACCCAAAAAACACAGGAGAAAGTTGACCCATGCTTACCTTATGCAGATCCAGAGGATCCGATGCTCCATCCAGAAGTTCAATGTCCTCTGCCAGCTTCTCATACTGGCCCGCCTCCAAATATGCTTCTGCTTCCTGCAGGGGAATATCCTGATGCTCTACCTCCCGCATACCTGCATGGGCCGCCGTAAAGACACTGACCATTTTCTCTTTCCTGTCATAGACACCTTTAAAACTTTTGCCGCATCCGATGGGCCAGTTTACCGGCACAGTACGAATGCCAAGGACGTTTTCAATTTCATCAAGAAGATCAAAAGGATCATTGGCCTCCCGGTCCATTTTATTAATAAATGTAAAAATAGGGATATGCCGCATGACGCAGACCTTAAAGAGCTTAATGGTCTGCGCCTCCACTCCCTTTGAACCGTCAATTACCATGACCGCTGAATCCGCTGCCATCAGTGTACGGTAGGTATCCTCAGAGAAGTCCTGGTGCCCCGGCGTATCCAGAATATTGATGCAAAATCCATCATATTCAAACTGCATTACGGAGGAAGTAACGGAAATACCCCTTTCTTTTTCAATTTCCATCCAGTCTGACACGGCATGTCTGGCGGTTTTTCTGCCTTTGACAGAACCGGCCAGATTGATGGCCCCTCCATACAGCAGAAATTTTTCTGTAAGTGTGGTTTTCCCCGCATCAGGGTGGGAAATTATGGCAAACGTACGACGACGTTTTATTTCTTCGGTCAATGCCTTCATGAATGTATCGTTTCCTTTATATAATATGGTTTCCTACGGTTCTTTGAGCCTCTCACAAGTTTGACGTAAATTCCCCCCCTTGTCAAGTGTTTTTTCCAAATCGCCCTTGCCTTTTCCGGAGAATTATGCTATGCTTTTATCGAACATTTGTTCTGTTTTGGAGGTGCCAATGATTCTGTTAAATGCCCTTTCTTTGGAAGAGAAGCTGTCCATTCTTTCTGATGCAGCAAAATATGATGTGGCCTGCACCTCCAGTGGTGTCAGCCGGAGCGGTGGAACAGGCGGCATGGGCAATGCCCTGCCAGCCGGAATCTGCCATAGTTTCAGTGCGGACGGTCGCTGTATTTCCCTGCTGAAAGTGCTTCTGAGCAATGAGTGCATTTTCAATTGCAGGTATTGCATCAACCGATCTGACAATGATGTTGTGCGCACCTCCTTTACTCCCGAAGAACTTTGCAGACTGACGCTGGAATTTTACCGACGCAATTACATCGAGGGGCTTTTTCTCAGCTCCGGCATTATCAAAAACCCCAGTCATACCATGTCCCTGATGTACCAGGTCCTACATCTTTTGCGCAATGTTCACCATTTTCAGGGATACATTCATGTTAAAGGCATTCCGGGTGCTGATCCTGCCCTGCTGCAGGCCACAGGCTTTCTGGCAGATCGCATGAGTATGAACCTGGAATTGCCCACAGCCAAGGGGCTGGCCACGCTGGCGCCTTCCAAAAGCCGCATTTCCATCCTGAAACCCATGCGACTCATCCAGCAGCAGATACAGGCCAATGCCTCCCCTATGCAGGACGGCTACCTGAGTCCAGGTTCTATGCCCTCTTTTGCTTCTTCATCGGCTCCCGTTTCTCCCCTCCCTCCAGGGCAATGGCAAATCCGGCAGAATGCCGGCCGTCCACTGTTTGTTCCAGGCGGGCAGAGCACACAAATGCTGGTAGGCGCCACACAGGAAACGGATTACCAGATTCTAACCATTGCGGAAGCCCTCTACCGGCAGTACGCCCTAAAAAGAGTGTTCTATTCTGCCTATGTACCCATAAATGACGATGCTCTCCTTCCTCCGCCCGGTACTCCCGTTCCTTTGCTGCGGGAACACCGGTTATATCAGGCTGATTTTCTGTTGCGCTTTTATGGCTTTCAGGCGAATGAGCTGCTTTCAGAAGCCCAACCGTCCTTTCATCCCATGCTGGACCCCAAATGCGACTGGGCTCTGCGCCATCTGGGTAATTTCCCTGTAGAGGTCATGAAAGCAGACTATTCCACACTTCTGCGCGTGCCCGGAATCGGTGTTCGCTCTGCCCGGCGAATCCTCACAGCCCGGCTCACCGGTCCCCTGACCTTTCTTCACCTTAAACAGTTCGGAGTAGTGTTAAAACGAGCTCAGTTCTTTTTGCTTTGCAGTGGAAAATATCACACCCCCTTTCCACCTGATGCTGCATATATTTTCCGGCAGCTCATTGAGGATAATGAACGGACTGCCTGGGAAATATTACACCCCTCCTCTGCCCGACAGATCTCGCTTTATGAAATCTTTCCTACTGCTTTCACATAATAAAGAAAGGAACCCGCATGGAAGAATCCATTGTATTTCTCTGCTCTGAAGATGTAAACGGTCTTTATTCTGCCGTTTATGAAGCCTGGACCCATCCTTTCCCCCACCACCGGAAGGAGATTGAAATTTTGGGTTCAAAAGAATCCCGCCTCTTTGTACAATATAAAGAGGTCCTTTCACAGGATCTGTATGCGGAAAAAGTTGCCCGCTCTCTGGAACGGAAACTGGGCCCGGAAGTGTCTGCCTTTGTTTATCATGCATCCCTGTCCAACTCTCCTGACAGAGGGAATATCATCTTTCACTTTCTCACAGAGGCTTTTTCCCATAGGCAGGATATCCTGACACGACTGCAGAATCCCTGGGTCATGGCACTTTTCAAACTGGACCGCATGGTTTCCCGGGAAAGCCACTCTCTTCTGGGTTTTGTACGCTTTCAGGAAACGCCTCAGGGCCTGCTCTACAGCACCATTTCTCCCCTCCACAGGCAGCTCCCCCTGATTGCCCCCCACTTTTCAGATCGCTTTCCCCGGGAAAACTTCTGTATACATGATCTAACCCATCATCAGATTCTGATCCACCCTGCCGATTCTCCCTGGTTTCTGGCAGAAGAAGATACCTTCCCCATACTTCCGGACAGCACCGCCTTTCCCCAATCCCCAGACCCCTATCCTTTTCTCTGGGATACCTTTTTTCAGTCCATTTCTATTCGGGAACGCACCAATCTGCAGGCCCAAAACCATCTGATCCGTAACAGATTTCGTTCACACATGACAGAATTCCAGGAATAACTTGCAACTCCCTTCCTGCTTACTTATAATGAAGGCATAGTATTCGTCATTTTAGGAGGATCATATGATTTTTGCAGTGGACATTGGCAATTCCAATATTGTGGCCGGCTGTATTGATGCCAGCCAGACCTACTTTTCCGAACGAATCTCTACCGACTATCTTAAAACCAGTTTGGAGTATGCCATTATTTTCAAGAACATCCTGGAGCTGCACCGCATAAACGCTAAAGATGTTGAAGGGAGTATCTTGGCGTCGGTTGTGCCCCCGGTTTCCGAGTCAGTGGAAGAAGCCATTCAGAAAGTCCTGGGCAGCAAACCGCTTGTCGTGGGCCCCGGCATAAAAACCGGACTGAACATCCGCATTGATAATCCTGCCCAACTGGGCAGTGACCTGGTGGTGGGTGCTGTGGCCGCATTAGATCAGTACCCGGCCCCCCTCATTATTTTTGATATGGGAACAGCCACCACCATTTCCGTCATCAATGGCAGTAAAGCTTTTCTTGGCGGCGCCATTCTTCCCGGCGTTACCGTAGCCATCCAGTCCCTCTCCAGCAAAACTGCCCAGCTGCCTGACATCAGCCTGGATCCCCCCCGCCAGGTAATTGGATCCAACACCATAGACAGCATGAAAAGTGGAGCCATATATGGAAATGCCTGCATGATGGATGGCATGATTGCCCGCATTGAGCAGGAACTTGGGCAATCAGCTACGGTTCTGGCCACCGGCGGATTATCCCGTTATATTCTCCCTCACTGTACCCGCCATATCATTTACGATGAAAACCTTCTTCTAAAAGGGCTTTGGTTGATTTTTCAGAAAAACCTTGCCTGATTTTCATTATGAAGACACATTTTTCTATCCCTTGTCATATTTTTTTATTTATAGTATAATGAGAAAAACGTACAGAAGAATGTAAATTGCTAAGACACTTTAGCAGAAATGAGGGTATAATATGGGGTACAAAATTCTGGACCAGGATTCTTATTTGCGGCCTTATGAGAAAGACATAGAGTTGCGCATGACCAATTATCACAACATGCGGGATCGTCTGGCGCCTGATCAAATGCCGCTTAGTCAGTTTGCAAATGGACATTTGTTCTATGGCATTCATCAGTTGAACGATGGATGGATTTACAGGGAATGGGCTCCGGGAGCTGATGCCATGTTCTTTACCGGTGATTTTAACGGTTGGAACACAGAAAGCCACCCTATGACCGCCATTGGGAATGGCAATTTTGAAATTTTTCTTCCAGGTGTTGATGCCCTGAAGGAGGGGGAGTACATCCAGACCATTATCTGGCATGAGGGAAATATGTTGCGCAGAATTCCTGCCTATGCCACTTATGTGGTGCAGGATCCTGATTCCTATCAATGGACTGCCCGCATAGTTACGAAAGAGGCCAGCTACCGCTGGTCCGATAAAAACTGTGAATTGGAAGAACCTCTCCTGATTTATGAGTGCCATATTGGTATGGCACAGGAAAAATATGGCATTGGCAGCTATACTGAATTCAAAGATAAAATTCTCCCCCGCATTAAAGCACTTGGCTATAATACCATTCAGATCATGGCCATTATGGAACACCCCTATTATGGGTCTTTTGGCTACCAAGTCACCAATTTTTTTGCAGCGTCTTCCCGTTTCGGTACTCCCCGGGAATTAAAATCCCTGGTGAACAAAGCTCATAAACTGGGCATCCGGGTTCTTCTGGATGTGGTTCATTCCCATGCAGCCAAGAACACCAATGAGGGACTGAATTATTTTGACGGAACAGACTATCAGTATTTTGACATTGGGGAAAAAGGCTACCACCGTCAATGGGATACAAAACTATTCAATTACGGAAAACCGGAAGTACTCCATTTTCTTCTGTCTAATCTTCAGTTCTGGATGAAGGAATATCACTTTGACGGGTTTCGTTTTGACGGGGTCACCAGCATGCTGTATCACGACCATGGCATGGGCTCTGCTTTTGACAACTATAATAAATATTTTTCCATGAACACCAATACAGATGCTGTCACCTATCTTCAGCTGGCCAACGAACTGATTCATGAGATCAACCCTCAAGCCATCACCATTGCAGAGGACATGTCTGCCATGCCCGGCATGTGCCGTCCCATTCCTGAGGGGGGCATCGGGTTTAATTATCGTCTTGGCATGGGTGTTCCTCCCATGTGGATTGACTTTCTCAGCGAGCGGGTGGATGAAGACTGGGATGTATGGAAAATGTGGTATGAATTGTCCAGTCGTCGCCCTAAGGAAAAAGTCATTGGCTATGTGGAATCTCACGATCAGGCCCTGGTAGGAGACAAAACCGTCATGTTCCGGCTGTGTGACCAGGAAATGTACTGGTGCATGGCTAAGAATGTGCCCAGTATGATTATTGACAGGGGCATTGCCCTTCATAAAATGATTCGATTTATCACAGAAACCGTGTCCGGTGAGGGCTATCTGAATTTCATGGGAAATGAATTCGGTCATCCGGAATGGGTGGACTTTCCTCGGGAAGGCAATGGCTGGAGCTATCACTATTGCCGACGGCAATGGAGTCTTGCAGACAATCCGGATTTAAAATATGAATGGCTACAGAATTTTGATGTGGCAATGCTGGCCTTTACCAAAGAACATCACATTCTGGAAGGAGCGCCCCACAGCCTCTGGCTGCAGCAAGCAGACAAAATCATTGCGTATGAAAGAAACAATATGATATTTGCCTTTAATTTCCACCCCACAAAATCCTTTGCCGGATATTGCATACCTGTGAATGAAAAGGGCGATTACAAAATTCTTCTGACAACGGACGAAGTTGCTTTTGGCGGTCAGGATCGCATTGATGAAAACATGGTTTATCCCAGCATCGACATTGGCGATGGACGATTTGGCGTATTGCTCTATCTGCCCAGCCGGACAGGCATCGCACTGCAGAAAACACCTGCTAAATCCAAAAAGAAAAAGAAGAAGCAATAAAATGCGAAACTGATAGCAAGAGGCTGTGAAAAATAATTTTTCACAGCCTCTTGTTTCTTCTCTCGTAATAAGCTATACCTTTATTGCTTTATTTTTGCTGATAGCGTACAGCCATATTTCCTTTACTGGTTTCCTGGTCATTTTTTCCAATGCCAACCCATAATATTCCAGCTGTGTGTGATACCTGTCTACCAGAACTTTTTCCCAATCCTCATCCGGCAAATGATCTGTCTTATAGTCCAGAAGCACCAATCCGTCCTCTTCCTCCCAGAAAACATCAATGATTCCTCGAATCAAACGAAAAGGCCCTTCTGCTGCTTTTTCTGTATCTTCATAAAGAGGCAATCCCATTAGAAATTGCTGTTCCTTATGCAGTTTCCCCTTTTGGGCAGCTTGTTGCATGCGCCTGCCCAAAGGGCTTTTCCACAATTGCAAAAGATGGGTTTTCTGTACCACTTTCCAATCCACATGAGGACTATCCTTTAGCTTTCCGGAGGTAAAATCCATCAACTCCAAAGCTTTATGATACATGGTCCCTCTTTGCGCTGCCGAAATTCCCTCCGATTTATCTTGTTTTTTCTCCCAGATTTCAAAGGATGAGGTAACATCCAGCTCTTCCTGTCGCATACTTTCCTTTTTTAATGCAGAAACAGATACAATGGCTTTCTGTGTGGTTTCCACTTCGTATGGATATTTGCCCAGCACATGGGCATCCCATAAGGGAAACCAATACGCTGTCTGGCTTTGTTCCAGAGCCAAATTCTCCAGTGTACTGGCCTGATCCCACTCCTGTTCTCTTTCTTCGGCACGTACCACTGTCAACATATCATTGGTCCAGATTTGTTCAGAAATTAAATCTTCCTGAATCCCTACAGACGCTGCTACCACCCAATCCATAAAGGAATTCCCTCCTGCTAACGTAACATAGGGCAATGCACCATTTTCTCCCTCCACAGCAGAAACCAGTCTTTTTTTTCCTAGGTATTCCTGCAGCTTATCTTTTGCTCCAGTCAGGAACAGGTACTCCCTGGCCCTGGTCATGGCAACATACAGAATACGAAGTTCCTCCCCCTGTGTATCCAACTGAATTCTTCTGGCCAACACCTGCTTATTCAGTGTCCTCACTCTAAGCCGGTAATCTTTCTTTGTAGCGTCCATTGCCATTCCCAGAGCAGGATGCATGAGCATATTCTTTCTGGTATCCTGCATATTAAATTTTTTATGCATACCAGAAAGAAACACAATGGGAAATTCCAACCCTTTGCTTTTATGGATGGTCATAATTCGCACCACATTCTCCGTTTCCCCTAGCAGAGAGGGCTGTGGAACATCCACTGCATATTTTTGCAGTTGCTCCACATAACGCACAAAATGAAACAAGCCATGGTAACTGGTCTCTTCATATGTCATTGCCTTTTCCATCAGCATTTCCAAATTTGCCAAGCGTTTTTTCCCATTTGGCATAGCGCCCACGTAATACATATATCCGGTTTCTTCCAGTGCATGCCTCAGAAATTCATGCAGCGGCAGTCTTCCCGCCTCGTCCCTTTTCTCCTGAAGCCATTTGGAAAAAGCAGTCACCTTTTCCAACAAAAGCCGATGCTGGGGCTGCTCTTTCAGAACCTGTTCTTGTGGAAGGGAAAAAATACGATAAAAAAAGGAAGTGCCGATGTAGCGCTCTGTCAGTTGCTTAAGAATGGCCAATTCCAGGGAACTAAACCCTCCCATTGGCCCATGCATCACCGAAGCAAGGGGAATATCCTGCAATGGATTATCCAGCAGGCGTAAAAACTGAAGAACAGACTGAACCTCAAACGCATCAAAATAGCCGGTTCTGGTTTCTCCATAACAGGGAATGCCTTCCTTTTCCATGACTTCCATCCAGGACTCCATAGATCCGGTTAGGGAACGCATCAGAATCACAATATCCCGATATTCCGCCTTACGAAACTGTTGCCGCTCTCCATCCCAAAGCTTAAGGCCATGTAAGGGATCCGTTACCTCCCTGATTTTCATGGCTACAAGTCTGGCCTCCCATACCATTGCGTCTTCCTGCTCCTGCTCCACTTCTTCCAGAGCTCCCTCTTTCTCCACTTCATCCTGGGATAAATCCATCCATAGCATCTGCACCCTGGGAGCCTTTTCGCCTTCCAGGTCCGGATACATCGCGCCTGGATGGAGGGCCGTTCGTTCTGTATAGGCAATTCCGCCCAGCCCCTTTGTCATCAGGCGAAAGAAAAGCGCATTTATGCCCTCCAACACTTCCCAACGGCTGCGGAAATTACGAAATGGGGCACCTGCTTCCTCTGAATAGTCCTCGTATTTTTCCATAAAAATCTGAGGCCTTGCCTGCCGAAACATGTATATACTTTGTTTCACATCCCCCACCATAAAACGGTTTGGCTCTCCTTCATCTTCTCTGGAAATTGCCTGCAATAGCAACTCCTGCACTTCATTGCTATCCTGATATTCATCAATATATATTTCCTCAAACTGTTCCCTATATACTTGGGCAATGGCGGTCGGCCTCCCCTCTTCAACCAGAAGCTGCAATGCCATATGCTGTACATCTGAAAAATCTGCCAGATTTTTTTCCTGTTTTGCCTGTTGGTATCGTTCTGAAAAGACAAGGGTCAGACGGACAATTACTTTCGCATCAGGCCAGCTCAAAAAAAGCCCCTGCCGAATTTCGTCCATGGTATAACTGTAAAGACCTTTCTTGTCTCTGCCATTTCCGACCATCTTTCGAATGGAATCCTTTACCAGTGTCCTAAGTCCCTCATCTGATCCCGGAGGCCTTCATCCACTTCGTCATCTTTCTTCTTTCGGGGAAGCGTCTTAAAATCCATCCCCTGTAAGGCTCTACAAATCCCCTCATAATCCAGATCCTCTTCTGCCTTTTCCACCGCCTCAATCATTTCCAGAAAGCGTTGCTTTTCGTCCTGCAGAAAGCTTTTGGCATAGGCCGGACCATAGGGGCAATCACAAAGTGCCAAGGCACGGTCATACAGCACAAGCTGATCCCGTAACCCCCACACCTGACACACTTCTTTTATCCAGGCTCTTTCCCTCAATCTGTCCTTCCAGTCTTCCTCTTCTATCCCCTCATAATCTTTTAGAATATCTTGAATCCAGCGCTCCGGATATGGATGACTCTGGGCAAAATTGTACAAAGTTTCAATAAAAGATAAAATCCCCTCATCGGACCGGTCACTGCCATAAATAGAAGCAAAGCCTTCAAAATCCTCTTCAGCCAACTGATAGGTCTCCTCCATCAGCTCCTCCAGCACATCCGCCCGCATCAGTTTCAGCTCTCCTTCTTCTCCCATTCGAAAGGAGGGATCCAGGCCCAGCACATGAAAATATCTGCGCACTACAGAAAGGCAGAAGCTGTCAATGGTCTGAATCTGGGCGTAATCCAAAAGTCCGGCCTGTAGCTGCAAATAAGCATTATCCGGTTCTTCCCCTCGCTTCTGCTCCATAGCCTGGCGAATTTTATCCTTCATCTGTGCTGCTGCTGCCCTGGTGAAGGTTACCACCAGAATATTGTCCATGGCCAGTGGATCATTGGGATTACAGATACGCTGAAGGATACGTTCAACAAGCACTGCCGTCTTCCCGCTACCCGCAGCGGCCGAAACCAGTAGACTTCCTTTCTGACTTTCAATTACTTCCTGTTGTGCCTTCGTCCAACTGATGCCCATCCTCTTCCTCCTTTCTCAGTTTTCTCCACATATCTTCCGCTTTCCGCTGATAGAGTTGCCGCTTATGATATCCTTTCACCTCATCGTCAAACCCGCAAATGGTTCGATAGAGACAGTAATCACAGGGACTTTTTTTTCCGTAAACATAGGGGTTGACCCGCATATGTCCCTCAAACATGCCTCTGCCAAGGTCTGTAGCCTTTTGCAAGGCATAGTCCATCAGATTTTCCATCTGTCTGCTGCCTGCCACCGCTCCATTTTCCTTAAGTTCCCCCTCTTTGTCTAGTTCTACCTGCTGCAACAGACGGCTTTTACCAGAGGTAAACTCCTTTTCTCCATGCAAAAGCACCTCCCTTGAGGCATTGGTCAGCCCTTCCATACGCATTGCCTTGAGCAACTCCTCCTCATACAGCATATTGGCCTCCTCACTGTGCTCCACATCTGGCAAAGAGACCACCTCCATCACCGGATCCTGCACATGAAAATAGTAAAGGCCTGCCGGAATCTGATGATTCCCGGGAAGTTTAACGCTTCTTTCCTGAAGCGTTGCATACAAATATAGCAACAACTGCAACTGCAGACCTGCCTCAATTTTGGCATAGTCAAAATGCTGGCTTCCTGTTTTATAGTCGATAATCCGAACCAAATCTCCATTCTGAGACCGGGCCACATCCACCCTGTCAATTTTTCCCAGAAGACGAATGGTCCGATTATCGTTCACCTGCAAAAGAAGCGTTCCTTTTTCAAGATCTCCAAAAGCTGTCTCATGCCCTGCAAGCTGAAAATCTCCCATTCTCAACTGTTTTTGTATTGCCCATATGGTACGGTCCACCGTCCGACGGATACGTTCCGTTCTATACTGATTGGCTGCCGAGCTTTGAAGAATGGTATGGCGAAAATTCCTGGTCACAAAATCCACCGCTTCTTTTACCAAAGTTTTTCGGGTTTCCTCTTCCATCTGATTTACCGATAGATTGTACCTGGATGCCAGGTAAAAGAACCGGTCAATTGCACCGTGGTATAATTCGCCCAGATCACTGGCCTCCAGCATAAAAATTTCTCTTTCCTGTAATTTCAGTCCATACTGCAGGAAAAAAGCATATTCACAGGCAGCAAATCTTTCCAGACGGGTCACCGACATGTTCTCCCCCTGGCCAAATAAATAAGCAGCCACATCAGCCGGCAACTCTTCTGCTCTGTTTTCCAGTCTGGCCCCTGCCAGTATTTTCTTTAGCACCGGCTCCCAGCGCGGATTCTTCTTTACCCATCCAAAAACAAGCAGGAACCGCTCCTCTTCCTCTTTCATCAGTTGTCCTGTCATAAAAGCCTGAATATGCAGGGAAAGATAAGTAAAGCCTTCCCGAATATCCACCATCTGTGCTTCTCTCAGTTCCCCATCCTCCAAAAGAATTTCTTCCTGAAAGCGGCTTTCTCGACGTATACGGTTCAGGAGATAGGATGGTCGCAAAGTCTCACTGGCTGAATTCAGGCGGGAATAGGAAAGGAAGAGATACCTGGAAGGCCTGGCCATAAGCCAGTATAGATAGAAATTCTCCGTAAAACTCTCCTGTAAGGAGGTGGGTGCCAGGACCACACCAGCCTTCTCCAGTCTATCCCGGTCCCGATCGGAAAAAATACCCTTTTCTTTTCCGACAGCAGGTACAGTCCCCTCATTCATTCCTACAAAAAACAGATATTGCAGCTCTCCAAGTCTAGTTCTACGAATATCTCCTACCACCAGACGGTCTAACGTGGGAGGAATAATGCCCATATGCAAACCGGAAAGTCCTGCTTTTAATACCTCCAGAAAAATCTGGAGGGACATTTTCTGCCTCCCCAAAAGTGCTTCATACTGCGTCAGTAACCCATCCACCTTTTCCCAGATCTGACCATATTCCTGTACCTGTTCATTTTCCTGTCGGGCAACCGCCTCTTCTATGTAAGCTTCCAGCAGCTTTTGCCCTTGAATTTCTTCCCAAAAGCCGTACCCCCTTCAGTTTCTCCTCCACGGTTTCCTTTTGAAGTGCAGTTTTCAAATGCAATAAAGGCGCTCCCACCCTTTCCCGGGCCTTGTTTACCAGATCCATATCTTCCTGGGAGAAGTTGCCCGCCCCACGAATCCAGGCTTCCTCCCATTTTTTAGCTCCCCTTATCCGAAAAGCCAGCACATAGTTTTCCAGCAGGCTTTCTTCCGGAAGAGACTTTCGCAATCCATTTTTTACATATCGAAATACACTTTCATAGGAAAACTGTGCCGCTGCCACTTCCAATGCACTTTCCAGAAGCAGAATAACCAGGTTGCTCTGCAAATGTCTGGTCTCGTCAATAAAACAGGGGACTTCCCTGCTGAACACCTCTTTTGCCAGCCTTCCATAGATGGACAGATCTCCCGTAACAATAGCCATGTCCCGATAGTGTACGCCTTTTTCCCGAACCAGGGCCTCTATCTTCTCCCTTACCCAGACCAGCTCCTCTCTGGGATTTCCACCTTGTATAATGGAAACGGGTGCAAGGAACGGCTGTTTTAAGGGAGACTGTCTGATTGGGTACACTTCCACCCCATTTTCCGCAGCCAGTTGCTGCAGGCGAATAGCCATGCCTTTACTTAAACTGTACCTTTCATGGGGACGATTTTCCTGCTGCAGCATCTGAGGGGATGGCAGGGGAATGCTGACCCAGATATCCTTTACATGTTTCATCAAAACCCCCAGCAGATGATACTGTACCGGAGTGAAGCCGGTAAACCCATCAAGATAGAGGGACGCCTCGGCCAGGTAAACGGATTCCGGCACATGTGCTGCCAGAACATCCAGCACCTCTTCTCCTGTATGAAAAAGATCGCCGATTTCTGCTCGAAAAGCTTTTTGTATGGACTCAACTTCCCGTATTTTTAAGGCCAGGCGGTCTTCCTCCCCCAGTTTTTCCATGGCTTCCTTTAACATTTTACCGGTAATCCGATATTGATCCAGCTCAGACAATACAGATTTGAGTTCCTGAATAAACCCCGGTTTATACATGCTCCCCCGAAAGATCTGCAGGTTTTTTTCCATACCTGACAATGCCTTGCGCAGTACCATAGCCTTCCCTGTCTCATCCAGCAGGGGTGGCAATGTAATCTCTAGTTCTTCAAAAACATGATAAGCCAAACGACCAAAGCTTAATACATCCATATCCTGGAAAGCGTGCCGGGGATGACAGGCAATCAGCTCCTGCTGCACCACCAGAGTGGCTTGTTCCGGCACCACAAACAAGACACGTCCGCCTTCCTCTTCCTGGCGCCGAATACCTTCCTGATACAAAATCCCTGATTTTCCAGTTCTGACATCTCCTACCACAAATTGCAGTCCCATATTTACTCCTACAAAAAACCCCTTACCAAGCCGCAGGCCGTGGTAAGAGGTTGTCCATTAACCTACCAGTTTCTTTTTTAGTTTTTCATTGCACCGGATGACTCCCGCAATGTTCATGGCACTGATGGTTCTTTCAATCAGATCAAAACTGATGTCATTGTCCAGAACCAACATCCCCACCACCTTCAATTCCAACTTTTCCTTTTTTCGCAAAAGATCTTCCAACTCTGCCCGGGTGACCCGGTGTATACCCACGTAGAATCCCTTGTTTACCACAATCTGGTTGATTTCATAGTTGTATTGACTGATCTGGTTGCGAATGGCCGTTTTGATAAACTCCGTCCGATTTGAGTAAAATCCCTCGTTTACCAACAGGTCAATATTTCCAAGCTCCACCACATTGAGATTGATGGTCATTTTTTCTGTTGTAATCATGCACGTACCTCCGCTATATAAGGATATTATACAATCCACACGGATGGTTCGTCAAGAAGATTTCTCTTGCCCTGTGTCATTGCTTTTCTCCTTTTTCCTATGATATACTGCAAAGAAAAAGGGAGATTTGAAATGGAAATTGAACGAAAGTTTTTGGTAAAGGCACTTCCGGAAGGGCTTGCAGATTATCCCCATGCCCGTTATGAACAGGGATATCTGTCCACTTCCCCTGTGGTAAGGGTCCGTCAGGAGGGGGATAACTATGTGCTCACATATAAAGGAAAAGGCTTCATGATTCGGGAGGAATATAACCTGCCGCTGACCCGGGAAAGCTATCTGCATCTGCTGCAAAAAGCGGACGGCCTGATTCTGACCAAGAACCGTTATCGCCTTCCCATATCATTTGCAGGGCTTTCTCTGACCCTTGAGCTGGATGAGTTTCTGGGGCCTTACACCGGCCTCTATCTGGCCGAAATTGAATTTCCGGATGAAGATACTGCCCTTAGCTATCAGCCAGAACCCTGGCTGGGGGAGGAAGTCACCAGGGATCCCCGCTTTCACAACAGCCATATGAGCATAGCTTTCGATTCTTCCGTTCTCCCTGAAAAGCCTTTATAGATTTGTACAAAACTGTTCCCAGGCCTTTGCCGCCCCCTGCTTCAGGTTGGTATAGGCCTGTTTTTTTCTCATTGCCTGTTCCAGAGGCATGTAGGGCGGTTTCACTGCAAAAGTCCGGGAAAACACTGCTTTTCCCTCTGCCGGTACATCCACCATTCCTCCAAAAGCCCAGACCCTAACGCCCTGTTTTACTGCCTGCAAGGCCAGTCTTCCTGGTCCCTTTCCCATAAAAGTCTGCGCATCCAGCCGGCCTTCCCCCGTGATCAGGAGGTCCGCTGAAGCCATGGCCGTCTCCAAACCGGAAAGCTGCATCACCAACTCTGCTCCTGGCTTTAGCTCTGCCCCCAGATAGGCGGCCGCCCCAAACCCCATTCCACCTGCAGCACCAGCCCCGGGCAGGGAAGCAAAGTCTATTCCACTGGCTCTCTGGGTGATATTGGCAAGATGTTCCAGTCCCTTTTCCAGTTTTCCCCCAAGAACTGGCCCAATACCTTTTTGAGGCCCAAATACACTGGTAGCCCCTGCTTTGCCCAACAATGGATTTTGCACATCACAGGCCACATAGAACTGACAGTTATGCACCTGCGGATGCACGCTGTCTTCTTCCACATAATATATTTTCTCCAGATGCCGGG
This sequence comes from uncultured Cuneatibacter sp., assembly GCA_964426655.1. Classification (GTDB taxonomy): domain Bacteria; phylum Bacillota; class Clostridia; order Lachnospirales; family Lachnospiraceae; genus RGIG8306. The sequence continues at coordinate 48,439 of CAYRQT010000003.1, forward strand.
CCGTCGCTTCCACCGGTTGAAAACCGGCATTCAGAAAACGAAATCCCAATGCCTCCAGCATGCCGATTCCCCCTTCATTGGTACCGCTTCCCCCAATACACAAAAGCATCTTTTCACAACCGAGATCTAAAAGCTTCTTCATAAGCTCGCCCACCCCACGGGTGGTCCTGTCCTGTGGGGGCAGATTTCCGGTACACAACGGCAACCCGGCAGCTGCCGCCATCTCCACAATACCCAGTTTTTTTTCCGGAATCCATCCGCGCCAGTGACCATTGCCCGGATTTTTTGTCCTCCCAGACCTTCCAGCAAAGCTTCCATGGTCCCTTCCCCTCCATCACCAAAAGGGAAAATCTCAATCTGATTTTGAACTGGTTCAGATACAGAAAGGATGCCTTCCCGCACTGCCCCAGCCCCCTCAACAGAGGTCAGAGAACCCTTGAAGGCATCCATGGCAATACAAATATTCATAATTCTATATGCCTGTTATTTTCGAGGTGTATTGCCGGATAACCTCTGTGGAGGCATGAAAACGGGCCATCTCTTCCGTTGTCATGTGAATCTCCAGTACATCTGTCACACCGCTTCTGTTCAGGATACATGGCACCCCTGCAAAAACGTCTTTCTCGCCGTATTCTCCCTCTAAAAGTGTGGAGACTGGGATGATACGGTTCTCATCAAATAAGATGGCCCGAATAATGCCCACACAGGCTGTGGCAATCCCATAATTGGTGGTGCCTTTTCTGTTCAGAATTTCCCAGCCCTCGTAGGCGGTCTTTCGTACAATAGCATCCAGGTCCACCTCGCCAAACAGGTCCGGATTATCTGTAAGAACATCTGAAAAAGGTTTGCCTGCAATGGTCACTGAGGACCAGGGAACCATCTGGGAATCTCCGTGCTCCCCCAGCGAATAGGCATACACGCTGCGTGGGTCAATATCCACCACCATATCTGCCAGAATCTGACGTAGTCTGGCACTGTCCAGAGAAGTTCCCGTTCCAATGACCTGACTTTTGGGAAGGCCTGAAAGATTCCATACATAATGGGAGAGGATGTCTACAGGGTTAGAGACCACCACGAAAATGCCCTGGAATCCACTTGCCATAATGGGTTCCACAATGGATCTGGCAATTTTGGCGCTAATTTCCAGTGTATCCAAGCGGGTCTGTCCCTGCCTGGGCGGCGGACCTGCCGTAATCACCACGATATCCACATCTTCACAATCCTCATATTTACCCACTTTAACCTTTACATTCCGGTTCAAATACTGAATGGTATCCCGCAGGTCCAACACCTCTCCCAGTGCCTTTTCCTGATTCACATCCATCATCCAGACTTCATCGCATACCCCCTGGGTCACCAGGCTGAATGCGGTGGAGGACCCTACCAGTCCGCACCCCACTACAGCCACTTTAGACTTTTTGACCAACATATACGCTTTCCCTCCTTTATCCGGGATATCCAAATCCCTTTTCATACATCATTATCCGACAGGCAATCCCAGGATACCGGCTGTTTAGATAATCCTGAAAGGTTGCCGGATCTTCCTGGTTTCCGGCAAACATATCATAGTGACCTGGCAAAACAAGGTCCGGCTGCAAAGCACCAGCCAGATCCCCCGCCTCCTGATAAGTCATGTTCCCCACAATTTGGTTTCTCCACCGGATAGCATCCCTGCCATTGATAGGCAGACACATCATATGCAACGGACCGGCCTGGCGCAGATTTTCCCAAATGCCTTCATACAGGCAGGTATCTCCCCCATGATACAGCGTATACCCGCTATATCGGATTACCACCCCCATAAAAAAGGGGAACCCGGTTCCTTCCTGCCGTTCGGCCCACTCATGTGCGCTTAAAATACCCCTGACTTCCACCCCTTTTCCCAGCGAAATCCAGTGGTTTTCCTTCAGTCCGATGAACCGGTTATTCTGCATTCCCAGTTCTCCCGGCAGGCTCTCCAGCAAATATTCCGGAACCAGAAAACGAGTATATTTCTGTTCCTTTCCCATGACGGCCCAGGCCTCTCTGTCAATATGATCCAAATGATCATGGGTACCGATAATATAATCCGGATGAATGTCCATGGCATCCAGTAAGGGAGGGACCAGACGGTTTTCGTGTGCTGTCAGATAGGGATCCACCAGGAGGATGGTCTCCCCCAGTTTCAGTGCCAGCCCCATTTGTCCCAGCCACCAGATTCCCCACTGTCCCTTACTCCATTTCGTTTCCTGAATGGTTCTCCAAAGTGCTTTCTTTCTGTCCATACTCTGACTGTTCCCTTTCCATCTCTTTTGGGTCTGCCGGGATGGTCTTTACCACAAAACCGAAATAGACCAGATGTGCCGCCCAGATCCCGCATAGCACCAGTCTTCCCACCGGAACTTTAGCCATTGCCAAAAAGCCAATGGCCATAATCAGCGTCACACTGCCGATCAAACTGCATTTTGACTTTACCGTCAGTCCCCTTCCCTTAATCAACCCCTTCATGTGCTTTTTATACAAAGAGGTAGACAGGAACCAGTCATGTAGCTTTTTGCTACTTTTTCCAAAGCAAAAAGCCGCCAGCAAATAGAAGGGTGTGGTGGGCAGAATGGGGAAAAAAATCCCCACTGTTCCCAAAGCCAGACTCAGTAAACCAATGCCTATATAAAGAATGCGCATAATCCCTCCATTTGTCAACTAATTCTTCCCTGATTTACATGAAAAACTCTATCTGCAATCCCCATGGTAGAAGCCCTGTGTGAGACCAGCACAATGGTCCGATCCTGACGCTCCAAATCCAGGCTCTGCAAAATGACTGCTTCATTCAAACTGTCCAGATTACTGGTGGGCTCATCCAGCAGCAATAATGGGGCATTTTGCAAAAATGCCCTGGCCAGTCCCAGGCGCTGCCTTTCTCCACCGGAAAGCGTATCCCCCAGTTCTCCCACCAGCGTCTCATATCCCTGTGGGAGGCTCTGAATAAAGCTATGAATGGAAGCCTTTCTGCAAGCAATTTCCAGTTCCTTATCTGTGGCTAAAGGTCGGGCAATTCGCAAATTGTCCGCAATACTTTCATGGAATAGGAATGTATCCTGCGTCATGTATCCCTCCATACTGCGAAGGGCTGTTGTTCGAATTTGTGCGACTGGAACACCGGAAATCTCTATTTTCCCTTTTTCCGGATCCCAAAAGCGCATAAGCAGTTTCAATAAAGTGCTTTTCCCACTGCCGCTTGGCCCGATCAGCCCGGTAATTTGTCCTGCAGAAATGTCCAGTGAAGCACCGGACAATACCTGACGCTCCCCATATGAAAATTCTACCTGATCCACTTTTGCCCCTTCAAAAGTTTTTCCCCTATCTAGCGGGTCAGTGCCCGTAAGGTTTTCTTCCACCATCGGTTCTTCTTCCAGAACCTGCAGTACCCTCTCCCCTGCCGCAATGGTCTGCTGCAAAGTGGAGCCCAGCGCCGCAAGAGCCACCACCGGTCCGTAGGCACTCATAAATGCCACCGCCGCTGTCAGACCATTTTCCATGGAAAGGCTCCCATTTTCCACCAATACTGCCATAAGTGCCACGCTGCCAAGACTGGCCAACGCCAAAAGTGCTCCCGTTACCCCCTCTGCCAGCGCTCTTTTTTCTTTCATTTCTTTTTCCAGCCCAATCATATGCCGAATTCGTTTCAGCATCCCCGCTTTACGCACTTCCCCATACTGATATTGCTGCGTTTCCTGAAGCCCTCTTAAATTTTCCAGCACATATCCGGAAAGTGCTCCGCTTTCCTTTCGAAAATCTCTCCCCAGTGTTTTTCCCTTGTCTGCAATAAGTCTTGGCCAAAAGAATCCAATTCCCAGATATGCCACAGCGCCATAAAGCCCGAAAAGCCAGTGTCTGCTCCACAGATACAGTACCATGCCTCCATTTACGCAAACAGCAATGGCCATCGGAGAAATGGTATGGGCATAAAACACCTCCAAAAGCTCAATATCCGCAGTAAGGACCTGCAAAAGATCCCCCTTCTGACGTCCCTCCAGTTTAGCCGGAGCAAGCCTGCGCAGAGCTGAAAAAACTTTTTCCCGGATGACCGCCAGGAGACGAAAGGCCAGGTCGTGGTTGGCATTTTGCTCCACATAATGCAATATTCCCCTAAGCAACGCCATTCCCAGGAGAAGTATGGCCAAAGTGCTCCAGACAAAACCTGTTTCTTTCACATGAAACAAAGCGCCCGCAGCAGTGACAGGAAGGAAAATGGCACAAAAATGTCCCAGTGAACCCGCCAGCACAGCCAAAACCATTTTGGGCAAAAGAGGCTTTACCAGCTGCAGCAGCTTCCACAATACGATGGTACGTTCTCTTTTTTTCATTTATCCACCTCTGCCCTTTCTTTTCCCCTTTCAGTGTACATTTCCAGTGTCTGCTGTTTTTCCCACAGACACTGATAGGTCTTACAGCCGGTCAGGAGCATCGTATGCATACCGACACCTACAAGTTTTCCTTTTTCCAAAACCAGAATCTGGTCGGCATCCACAAGATTTTTCAAACGATGAGAAATGAAAAAAACAGTTTTTTCCGGGACCATTCCATGGATAGCCTCCAGAATTTTTGCTTCACTTTTGGGATCAATATTGCTGGTGGCCTCATCCAGGATAAAGCAGGAAGCCTGCGTGAGAAGTGCCCTGGCCAGTGCCAGTCGCTGTCGCTGTCCTCCTGAAAGATTGGCCCCCTGCTCCACCAGGACAGTGGACAGCCCCTCTTTATTTCTGAATGTACTACCAAGATCCACCTTGTCCAGGGCATCCCACATCTCCTCTTTTGTAGCCTGAGGATTGCCCATGGCCAAAGTCTCCTTCACAGTTCCTGAAAAGAGGAACTCATCCCAGGAGACGGTGACAACCGTACGTTGCAAAATGGCACTGTTTATTGCCGAAATCTCTGCGCCTCCTAAAGTCAATTCCCCTTCATATCCTTCCAGGCGCCCCGTCAGTAAACCTGCCAGTGTACTTTTTCCGCAACCACTCTCCCCTGCAATACCGATAAACTGTCCAGGCTGCACGTTAAAGCTCACGTTTTCCAGGGCATTTTTTCCTGGTGCGTATCTGAATGTCAGCCCGCGGGCCTCAAATCCTCCCTTCCCTAAAAGTCCATTCCTGGCAGGCGGCTCCTCCATATCCAACAGTGCAAAAATTCTACGGGCAGCTGTCATTCCGTTCATGGCAACATGGAACAGGGAACCTAGCTGACGCATGGGGATAAAGAAATCCGCTGAAAGCAAGATAATAAATATTCCACCGGCCAGATCCACCCGGCCCCGGGATATGCCATTTAAGCCCATCAGCATTCCCAGCGCCGCACCGCCAAGTGCAATGATATCCATAACAATAATAGAGTTGAGCTGCATGATCAGCACCTTCATGGTAATCTTTCGGAATGCCTCTGCCTCTTCATTCATTTTTCCCTGTCTGGCCTGATCAGCTTGATAGATTTTTAAGGTTGTCAGTCCCTGAAGATTCTCCAGAAAATGGTCTCCCAGCCCGCTGTAAATGCTCCAGTATCTGCCAAGCAGTCGTTTAGCAATGGACTGGACCGTCATCAATGTAATCGGAATCAAAGGCACCCCCAGAAAGAGAACGAGCGCCGCATGCCATTCCACCGGCAGCAAAACAAAAAACAAGGTCAAAGGGGCCAGAAGGGCATAAAACAACTGCGGCAGATATCCGCCGAAAAAGGTTTCCAGCTGTTCCACCCCCTCCACCGTTTCCTGCACCACCTCACCGGTACGCACCTTTGTTCTGTAAGCAGGTCCAAGGGCCAGAAGTTTTTCATAAATCCGACGCCGCAATACCTCCTTTACAGCCGCAGAAGACTGGAAGCTTTCCCGGCCCGCTAGTCTGGTAAAAAGCAGCCGTCCGGCAGTGGCAGCGGTTCCCAGTAGCAAATACAATGCCCAGGAAAGGGAATTCCCCTGATCCAGATCCCGAACCAGGAGGGAAATCCCAAAAATCATCACAATGCTGGACCACAGACTGCCCCATTGCCAGAGCACCTGCAAGGCCACGTGCCTGCCCGCATCCGGCACAAGTTTCAATAAACGTTTATCCCACATATCCTCTCCCGCAGTTAGCTAATGCTAACTTTCTGATGAGCAAAAGCCGCTGCCCACAGGCATGCGGCTTTTTTCTGCCTGATTCAATTTTTATAAGGTAACTTTCACCTTTTCCAAATGCCAGATATCATCCACATATTGCTGAATGGTGCGGTCTGAAGTGAATTTGCCTGCACATGCAGTATTCATCATAGCGGCGCATGCCCAGCCTTTTTCATTCAGATAGGCCTGTTCCACCTGCATCTGTGCCTGATGGTAACTGTTAAAATCTTTCAGAATAAAATAGGTGTCTGCACGATCCGAACTATTGGTGTTTAGCAGGGAATTATAAATCTCTCTGAACAACTCCGGATCACTGGGGGCGTAATACCCATTAATCAGCTGCATCAGCACTTTGCGAATGCCCTGATCGTTGTTGAAAATGTCCATCGGATTATATCCCCCCTCTTTTTCGTATCGAATAACTTCATCAGAAGACATTCCGAATATAAAGGCATTTTCTTTTCCCACTTCCTCCACAATTTCCACATTGGCCCCATCCATGGTGCCAAGGGTCAATGCGCCATTCAGCATGAATTTCATATTTCCGGTACCGGATGCTTCCTTGCTGGCAGTGGAAATCTGCTCACTGACATCTGCCGCTGAAAAAATCAGTTCTGCATTGGATACCCGATAATTTTCTATGAAGACCACCTTGATTTTTCCATCAATGGTCTCGTCATTATTGATGACGTCTGCCACCGAATTGATCAGCTTAATCGTCAGCTTCGCCCGTCTATATCCGGCCGCTGCCTTGGCCCCGAAAATAAATGTGCGCGGGAAAAAGGGCATTGTAGGGTTATCCTTAATCATATTGTACAGATACATCACATGCAGGATGTTCAGAAGCTGGCGCTTATACTCATGCAACCGTTTTACCTGTACATCGAAAATGGAACGGGGATTGACCTCAATACCATTGTTTTCCCAGATATACTGGGCCAGTCGCAACTTGTTCTGATATTTGATGTGCATAAATTCCCGCTGGGCCTTTTCATCATCCACATATATCTTCAGTTTTGCAATCTGGGGCAGGTCTGTTATCCATTCATTCCCAATGTGGTCCGTCACCCACTGTGCCAGCAATGGATTGCCATGGAGTAGGAAACGCCTCTGGGTAATACCGTTGGTTTTATTGTTGAATTTTTCCGGCATCAGCTCATAGAAATCCTTTAACTCCTGTTTTTCCAGTATTTCCGTGTGCAGTTTAGCCACTCCATTCACTGAAAAACTGCCCACGATGGCCAGATATGCCATTCGCACCTGTCCATCATAAATAATGGCCATATGCCGCACTTTTTCTCCGTCACCCGGATATTCTGTTTCCAGTCTTAACAGGAAACGACGGTTAATCTCCTCCACAATCTGGTAGATCCGGGGCAGTAGCCGGGAGAACAACTCAATGGGCCATTTTTCCAGAGCCTCTGACATAATAGTATGGTTGGTATAAGCACAAGTTCTGGTAGTAATCTCCCATGCTTCGTCCCAGGCAAGGCCTTCCTCATCCATTAGTATGCGCATCAGCTCCGGCACGGTCATGGAAGGATGCGTATCATTCATCTGGAAAACCACTTTTTCCGGCAACATTTTTAAATCCGCATGCTTATCCTTGAATTTTTTCACAGCGGTCTGCAATGTGGCACTGATAAAGAAATACTGTTGCTTTAGGCGCAACTCCTTTCCTGCATAGTGATTGTCATTGGGATAGAGGACCTCAACAATATTTTTGGCCAGGTTTTCCTGCTCCACAGCCTTTTGATAATCTCCTCTGTCAAAGGAATCCAGATTAAAGGTATTTATGGGCTCTGCATCCCAGATGCGCAGACTGTTTACCACATTATTGCCATAGCCCACGACGGGCAGGTCAAAGGGTACTGCCCTTACGGACTGATATCCCTCCTGGTGGAACACATCCCGTCCCAGGTCCTGGTCTCTTTCTACCCGGACATATCCTCCAAACTTCACCTCACAGGCATATTCCGCCCGGCGCACCTCAAAAGGATTGCCATCTTTAAGCCAGTTATCTGGCACCTCTACCTGATAACCGTCTTCTATTTTCTGGGCAAACATGCCATATTTGTATCGAATACCGCAGCCATACGCCGGATAGCCCAATGTCGCAAGTGAATCCAGAAAGCAGGCCGCAAGCCGACCCAGACCGCCGTTTCCAAGGGCAGCATCCGGCTCCTGATCTTCAATTGCATTCAGATCCAGGCCCAACTCATCCAATGCCTCCTGAATTTCCTTCTGTGCACGGATGTTAATGATATTATTGCCCAGCGCCCGTCCCATCAGGAATTCCATGGACAGGTAATACACCGTTTTGACATCCTGTTTTTCATATTCTTTATGTGTGGCGATCCATTCATCAATAATAATATCTTTGACCGCATAGGCCACCGCCTGGAACACCTGCTGGGGAGTGGCCTCCTCCAGCTGGCGACGGTACAGATTTTTGACATTGGTAATCACGCTTTTCTTAAATTCTTCTTTTTGAAAACCTGTATTGCCCATCCCTCAATCCTCCTTAAATTTTCTCCACACCCAAGCGCACGGACTCACCGTTGATATTCCATTCCTTTGTGTATCCGCCATCTCCCTGCACCAGCGCATCTGCCAGCACATTCTTTCTGATATCTGCCGAATTCTTTTCCATTAATGCCCAAAGTTTCTCATTTTCGGAGGCATACAGTCGGATATGATCCATGACCTCAAAACCTGCCTCCTTACGCATAGTCTGCACTTTTGAAATGATTTCCCTGACATAGCCTTCCTCTATTAATTCCGGCGTCAGATTGCCATCCAGTACCACCGTAATGCTGCCATAGCTTTCCGTTACATAGCCTGCTTTCTGGGTCATTTCGATCAGGAGATCCTCTTCTTTAAGCGCCACCGTTTCTCCATCAAAATCAAAGGTCAAAACGCCAGACTCTCTCAGCTGATCCATGGCTTCATTTCCATCCACTTCCTGCAGTGCCGTTTTTATTTTTCCCAACAACTTTCCATACTTAGGTCCCACCGTACGCAGCTGAGGTTTAAAGGTATATGTGGTAAAATCCCGTACATCCTGGGTGAAAGTCACCTTTTTCAAATTCAGTTCATCCTGAATAATGTCTACAAAATAAGGTGGCAATTCTCTGGGGGCCTTAATATACATGCACGCCAGCGGCTGACGGTTCTTTAAATTGGCATTGTTGCGGCAGGCCCGTCCCAATACCACCACATCCAGTACCTCCTCCATGTTCTTCTCCAGCTGAGCATCTATCTGTTGCTCCTGTACAGCAGGGAAATCACAAAGGTGAATGCTTTCCGGTGCAGTTTTATCAATGGAGCGCACCAGATTCTGGTAAATTTCTTCTGTGATAAAGGGTATCATGGGCGCACAGATTTTGCAAAAATCCACTATTACTGTGTAAAGGGTCATGTATGCGTTAATCTTGTCCTGCTCCATGCCCTTGGCCCAGAATCTTTCCCGACTTCTGCGCACATACCAGTTGCTTAAATCATCCACAAAATCCTGCAGGACCTTTGTGGTCTCCGTAATCTTATAATTTTCCAGATTATAATCGGTGGTGCGAATCACGGAATTTAAGCGGGATAAAATCCACTTGTCCATCACGCTAAGTTTATCATATTCCAACGCATATTGGGTAGCATCAAATTGATCAATTTCCGCATAAAGCACGTAAAATGCATATGTATTCCACAACGTGCCCATAAATTTACGCTGTCCCTCTGTTACAGCCTTGGCATGAAAGCGATTTGGCAGCCATGGTGCACTGTTGGAATAGAAATACCATCGGATGGCATCCGCTCCCAGTGTGGCCAGTGCCTCAAAGGGATCCACCGCATTGCCCTTGGACTTACTCATTTTCTGCCCGTTTTCATCCTGCACATGCCCCAGAACAATGACATTTTTATAGGGGGCCTTATTAAAGATCAGTGTAGAGATGGCCAGCAGGGAATAGAACCACCCCCGGGTCTGATCCACTGCCTCA
>CAYRQT010000003.1:58567-66169 GCA_964426655.1 uncultured Cuneatibacter sp.
CTGGGCAAAGGGCATGGCACCTGAATCAAACCAGCAGTCAATCACTTCCGGCACCCTGGTCATACTCTTGCCACACTTCTCACATGTGATATGCACTTGGTCAATAAAGGGGCGATGCAGTTCTACTCCCTCTGCAGGATAATCCGGAGAAAGGGATTTCAGCTCATCCCTGCTGCCAATGGCATGCATATGCCCGCAACTGCACTCCCACACATTCAGAGGCGTTCCCCAGTACCGGTTTCGGCTGATGCCCCAGTCTTGTACATTTTTCAGCCAGTCTCCAAAGCGACCGGTTCCAATGCTTTCGGGAATCCAATGAATGGTATTGTTATTACGGATCAAATCCTCTTTCACTGCCGTCATCTTGATGAACCAGGACTCTCTGGCATAATAGATCAGCGGTGTATCGCACCTCCAGCAATGAGGATAGCTATGTGTAAAGGGAATGACCTTAAACAACAGGCCGCTCTCCTCTAAAGCCTTAATCACCAGATCATCTGCATCCTTTACAAAAACCCCTTCCCAGGGAGTGGGTTTTGTCATATGCCCTGCTCCATCCACCAGCTGTACAAAAGGGAGCTGATAGATGCGCCCCACCTTTGCGTCATCTTCGCCAAATGCAGGGGCAATATGCACAATACCTGTACCGTCTGTGGTGGTAACATAGCCATCACAGGTTACATAATAAGCTTTGCCGTCAGGGTGCACAAAATCAAACAGAGGAACATATTCCATGTATTCTAATGCCTTCCCCTGCATCCGCTCCAGGACAGTGTAATTCTGCCCCAAAACACTTTCCGCCAGTTCTTCAGCCAGATAATAGATTTCATCTCCCAGCTGCACCTTCAAATAGGTGATGTCCGGATTGACACAAAGGGCCACATTAGAGGGCAATGTCCAGGGTGTGGTGGTCCAGGCCAGGAAAAAGGTGTTCTCCTGCCCTTTTACCCGAAATTTGGCAATAAGAGATTTATCTTTCACATCTTTATAGCCCTGCGCTACCTCATGGCTGGATAGAGGGGTGCCACACCTAGGGCAGTATGGCACAATTTTAAAGCCCTTGTATAAGAGCTTTTTATCCCAGATTTTTTTCAGCGCCCACCACTCAGATTCAATATAATCATCATGATAGGTCACGTAGGGATTATCCATATCGGCCCAGAAGCCCACCGTGTAAGAAAAATCTTCCCACATTCCCTTGTATTTCCAGACATTTTCTTTGCACTTTTCAATAAAGGGTTCCAGCCCATATGCTTCGATCTGATCCTTCCCATCCAGGCCAAGTTCTTTTTCCACCTCCAGTTCCACAGGAAGGCCATGGGTGTCCCAACCGGCCTTTCTGGGTACTTCATATCCTTTCATGGTTCTGTAACGGGGAATCATGTCTTTAATGGTTCTGGTAAGTACATGTCCGATATGGGGCTTACCATTTGCCGTAGGCGGACCATCATAGAACATGTACTGGGGACCGTCTTTTCGAATTTCCATGCTTTTTTCAAAAATATGGTTCTTTTTCCAGAATGATTCTACTTCCTTTTCACGCTGTACAAAATTTAGATCTGTGGTAACTTTTTTATACATACTATTGCCTCCTTGATTTGAGGTATATGCCGGTGGCTCCATCCCCCTTTAATTTGAGGCTGGACGCCCATAAAGCAAGAAAAGCCCTCATCCTGAACAGGACGAGGGCTTCGTTTATTAACCACCAATTCACATACCAGCATATGGATTCCTTTTAACGGCGGAATACCGGCAGGGACTACTAAAGAATCCTTTTTCGACCTGCAACTCCGGAGTGATGTTCCACTGTCAGGCACTGCACCGGCTTCCACCTGCCACCGGTTCTCTGGGCCACTGCCCGCCAGGTACTGTCTCCATCTTCGCTTTTTTTCAATATACTTATATATTATAGTATAAAGAGGAAGCGATTGTCAATCCCTTCCTCTAGGAAAAAGGGCATCTTCCCACGGAAAGGAAAACGCCCTCTTTCAGCAGACTGCGGCACATCAGTCTGTTTTTTTATGTGGAAATACCCACCCCCTGCCGGCTTAAGCCAGCTTATTTACCCATGCTGCAAACGCAGCCAAAAAACCATTCAGATAATTCTGTGTATCCGGATTTACAACCTCTCCTTTTTCATTTAAAGCAGTATGAAATGCACCCAGATAAGCCTCCGGCTGTGCAAGTGTCAGCACATTCAAAAATGTCAGCACCTGACGCAGATGGTGATTTGCTCCAAAGCCGCCAATGCCGCCCGGAGACTGGCTGATAATAGCCCCAGGTTTCCCGGACCACACACTCTGTCCATAAGGCCGGGAGCCTACATCCAGGGCATTTTTTAAGGCAGCCGGAATGGACCGATTATGCTCAGGGGTAATGAAAAGAAGTCCATCCACGCCTTTTACAGCTGCTCTGAAACTTTCATACGCAGCAGGGCTTTCCCCATCATAATCCTGGTTGTACAGGGGGAGGGAGGAAATATCAATAACCTCAAAAGAAAGTCCTTCAGGTGCATGATCCTTTACATAATTGGCAATGCTGCCAGAAAAAGAATTTGCCCGTAAACTACCTACAATTACGCCAATTTTCTTGCTCATAAAAACCTCCGATTCATAAAAAAATTTGTTTAGTTACACTATGTTGCAAAATCTGCCAGGAGATTGGCCAACGTGACGCTTGCCAGTTTTTCCCATGTGGCTTCTTCGATTTGTCCATACACAGCCTTGAGTGCCTGCTCTATTTTTGCACCGACCGGACATTCCGGATTGGAGTGATGGTGGATATCGAACAGATGCTGTTCATCCTCCACGGCCTGGAAAACATCCAGCAAACGGATTTCCTCCGGAGGGCGATGGAGGGACGTAGCCCCTTTGCCCGTACAGGAATCAATCAGATTCGCTTTCTTCATCCGGCTCATTAGCCGACGCACCAATGCAGGATTGGTATGGATGCTGGAAGCAATGTAGTCACTTGTGACCGGTGTCCCATTGCTGAGAGCAATCACACTCAGGATATGTAAACTCACAGATAATTTTGTGGAATACATGTCTTGCCTCCTTTTGTAACCATTATAGTTACTAATATCCTTTTTGTCAAGTGTGCAATTTAATTTTTTTAAATTTAATTTTTAACAATCCGGTGGGAGATGTCCCTTTTTTCTAGACATCCCATGGGCAGTGTGCTATTATACCATTAAGCTAATATACCATTGTAGAAGGGAGTGCGACCGGATTTCTAAAGCATTCCGATCGCTATACGTGCATGCAAAATTTAACGTTATTGACAGATCTGTATGAATTAACCATGATGCAGGGTTATTTTTTGGCAGATCGAAGAGACATCGTTGTCTTTGATGCCTTTTTTCGTGAAAATCCCTGTGGCAATGGATACTCTATTGCTGCGGGACTGGAACAGGTCATTACCTATATCAAGGAGCTGTCCTTCTCTTATGAGGACATTGCCTACCTGAAATCTACAGGCCTGTTTCGGGATGTTTTTCTGGATTACCTGCGGGGCTTTCACTTTACCGGAGATATTTACGCGATCCCGGAAGGAAGTGTGATGTTTCCCCAGGAGCCGTTTTTAAAGGTCGTGGCTCCCATTATGGAGGCGCAGCTTCTGGAAGCTGCCGTACTAAACATCTTAAACCACCAGTCTCTGATTGCCACCCGGGCTGCCCGGGTAGTTCACGCCGCCCAGGGAGACGGTGTTATGGAATTTGGTCTGCGCCGGGCGCAGGGACCGGACGCCGGTATCTATGGCGCCAGAGCCACTGTCATTGCCGGCTGTGTTGGCACCTCCAATGTGCTTGCCGGAAAAATGTTCAACATTCCGGTAAAAGGCACCCATGCCCATAGCTGGATCATGAGTTTCCCCGATGAGCTCACTGCATTCCGCACCTATGCCAGCCTGTATCCTTCTGCCTGCCTGTTACTGGTAGACACCTATGATACGCTTCGCTCCGGCATCCCCAATGCCATTCAAGTCTTTACGGAAATGCGGGAAGCAGGCATCCCGCTTACCTTCTATGGCATTCGCCTCGACAGTGGAGATTTGGCCTATCTGACCAAACAGGCAAAAAAAATGCTGGATGCAGCAGGGTTTACAGATGCGGTCATTTCAGCTTCCGGTGACCTGGACGAGACCATCATTACCAGCCTGAAGGAGCAGGGGGCCGCCATTAACTCCTGGGGGGTGGGTACAAAGATGATTACTTCCAGTGACTGGTCTGCCTTTGGGGGCGTGTACAAACTGTCTGCCATTCGAGATGAAGCCACCGGAAAGTTTTTACCGAAAATCAAAAAATCTGAAAACTCGGCCAAGGTCACCAATCCTGGTAACAAAGTGGTCTATCGTATCTATGGAAAAGATTCCGGTAAAATCATTGCAGATTTAATTGCCCTTGCCGATGAGCAACTGGATCCCGCCCAACCCCTTCATCTTTTTGACCCGGTGGACACCTGGAAAAAAACGTATCTGGATCCTGGATCATACACCATCCGGGAGCTTTTAGTCCCAGTTTTTCGCAATGGCACCTGTATCTATGAATCTCCTTCAGTCATGGAAATTCAAAGGATCTGCCGAAAAGAACTGGATACCCTGTGGCCCGAGACGCTTCGTCTGACAAACCCGCACCGGGTGTATGTGGATTTATCTCATAAGCTTTACAAATTGAAAAATCAGTTATTGGATGCATATTCTCAGGACCCGGATAATGCCGGACAGTCCTGATTAGGGGGAGAAAATATGGAACTGGACAATCCGCGCTATTCGGGTATTTTGCTACATCCCACTTCCCTGCCATCGGCAGAGGGAATCGGAGATTTTGGAGACGGTGCCTACGCCTTTGTGGATTTTTTGCAAGCTTCCGGCCAAAAGCTCTGGCAGGTGCTGCCGTTTGGCCCCACAAGTTATGGGGATTCCCCTTATCAGGGATTTTCCGCTTTTGCCGGCCAGCCGCTTTTAATCAGCATGAAGCAGTTGGTCAAAGATGGTCTTTTAACAGAAGAAGATCTGAAGGAAGGCTGGCATCTGCCTACCTTCTTTGTAGATTACGCAAAGGTACAGGCCTTTAAGTTCGGCTGTCTGGAAAAAGCCTACAAATCTTTCACAAAAAATGCTTCTTCTGATGTGCAGCAGCATTTTAAAAATTTCTGTCTTCAGGAAAGCTTCTGGCTGGAGGATTATGCGCTCTTTATGGCCTGCAAAGAACAAAACGGACAAGTCAGCTTTTTGGAATGGGATCAGCCCTACCGCAACCCCACTCCGGAACAAAAAAAGGCCCTCACTGCACAACTGCAGGAACGAGTTCAGTATTACCAGTTTGTTCAAATGCTCTTTTTTTCACAATGGGGGGCGCTTCGCCGTTATGCCAATGAAAAGGGCATTTCCATCATAGGAGACATGCCCCTGTATGTCTCCCTGGACTCTGCAGATGTCTGGGCAAATCCGCAATTATTCTTACTGGATGAAGATGGATATCCCTCGCAGGTCGCCGGTGTCCCCCCAGACTACTTTAGTGAGTCCGGTCAGCTCTGGGGAAATCCCCTGTATCGCTGGTCTCTTCATTGGCGCACCGGTTTTACCTGGTGGATTTCCAGGGTGATGTCTCAGCTTCGACTCTTTGATTATTTAAGAATTGATCACTTCCGCGGACTGGAAAGCTGCTGGCAAATCCCCTATGGAGAAACCACGGCAATTAATGGTGCCTGGGTCAAAGTCCCAGGGGAGGTTCTGTTTCAGGCACTGAACAATGCCTGGAAAAAGGATAAAACACACACAGGCCCCCTTCCCATCATTGCAGAAGATTTGGGAATCATTACCCCGGAGGTCATTCATCTGCGGGATGCCTTTACCTTTCCCGGCATGAAGGTACTCCAATTTGGGTTTACAGATCCTGCAGATAATGATCTTCTGCCCCATCATTACACCACACCCAACTGTGTCTGCTATACCGGCACCCACGACAACGACACCACAAAAGGCTGGTATGAGACCCTTTCCTGGGAGTCGCAGGATAAGCTCCGCCGCTACCTCAATTGTGATGGCAAAAACATTCATTGGGATTTAATTCGTCTGGCTCAAAGCTCCATTGCCCGGTATGCCATCTACCCCATTCAGGATGTGCTGGGCTTTGGAAGCGAATGCAGGATGAATCGACCGGGCTTTTCGGAAGGCAACTGGCAATTCCGAATCCAGAGCGGTCATCTTTCTTCCGAGATTGCCGGAAAGCTCCGGGAGATTACCGGTCTTTATGGGCGCCTCTGGCTAGATAAGAAGAAAACGGATAAAAATACCATTCCCACTTTTCCATCCTAGCAGCAGAAAGGATTCTTATGCTTCGCACAATTTATGTAGCCATTAATATGATCATTATGCTTCTGTTAATCCTGATTATGTATCCCTTTTTCTGGGTCATTGGCCTTTTCAGCAAAAAGGCACGGTCCCGAGCCACACTTTTTCTGGTCCAGAATGGGTTTCGTATTTTCACCTGGCATTGTGGGGTAAAAGTCACTGTGAAGGGGAAAGAAAATATTCCTACAGATCATCCTGTCCTTTTTGTTGGAAACCACAGAAGTTTTTTCGACATTCTGGTCTGCTACCAGCTGGTAAAGACCCCCACCGGTTTTATCGCCAAAAAATCCATGGAAAAGCTTCCACTGGTCTCCTGGTACATGCCCTTTGTCCATTGTCTCTTTTTGGACCGGGACAATATTAAGGAAGGGTTTAAAACCATTCTGCAGGGTATTTCCTATGTTAAAGAAGGGATTTCCCTTTGGATTTTTCCGGAAGGAACCAGGAACAAAGTGGCTGATCTTCCTCTTCTTCCCTTCAAAGAGGGTGCGCTTAAAATTGCGGAAAAGACAGGCTGTCCTGTCATTCCAGTGGCAATTACCGGAACAGCTGCCATTTTTGAGGATCATTTTCCCATTGTAAAAGGTGGTCCTGTTACTGTAACTTTTGGTACGCCTATTATATTACAGGATCTACCTAAAGAAGATAGGAAATTCCCCGGAAGCTACACACAAAAGGTTATTGAACACATGCTTGAAAAGGAGTTGACAGCTGATTAATTCTATATTAGAATGATAAAAAATCAGTTTACACAAGTAGATTGATGCAACTGCATGTGTTTTGCGAAATTTAGAATACGCAAAATGGGAAAACCCTGAGTTGGCATGCCAATTCAGGGTTTTCCTCTGTCCTTGTGTAAAAGAAAGGGTTTATTTTTATGTTTTCAAGTTTTAATGCCTTCCTGTCGCAGCTGGATGAGCTGGTCTGGGGACTCCCCCTGATTTTTTTCGTAATGATTACCGGTGCCTATCTGACTGTACGTCTGAAGCTTTTGCAAGTGCTTCAGCTTCCCCGAGCCCTTCGTTTCATGGTGAAAAATGAGGAAAATGGAAAGGGAGAGGTCAGTAGCTTTGCAGCTTTGTGCACCGCGCTGTCAGCTACCATTGGCACCGGTAATATTGTAGGCGTTGCCACCGCAATAGTAGCCGGCGGTCCAGGTGCTTTATTCTGGATGGAAGTTGCCGCATTTCTGGGAATGGCCACCAAATATGCCGAAGGCTTACTGGCCGTTAAATACCGCCATGTGGA
>CAYRQT010000003.1:66179-79665 GCA_964426655.1 uncultured Cuneatibacter sp.
GGGGGCCATTCTACTACATTGAAAAGGGTATGGGGCGTAAATACCGCTGGCTTGGTAAAATATTTGCCTTTTTTGGAGTTTGTGTGGGATTGATGGGCATAGGGACTTTCACACAGATCCACGGCATCTCCTCCGCCATCTCCAACTTCTTTCAGACTGACACCCAAATTCACTTATTTGGCAATGGGTATTCCCTCTCTACAGTTATCGCCGGGATTGCAGTCACCTTGTTTGCTGGATTGGTCATTATTGGAGGAATTAAGCGTATTGCAGGTGTATCCCAGGTGGTGGTCCCTTTTATGGCAGTGCTTTATCTTTCTATCACCTTGTTCTTACTCATTGTAAACTTCCAGAAGATTCCAGGCGCCCTTTTGGAAATCTTTCAGGGAGCATTCGGACTGAAAGCAGCTGCCGGCGGAGCCATGGGGGCTATGGTTGCAGCCATGCAGAAAGGCGTCGCCCGGGGTATTTTTTCCAATGAATCCGGTCTGGGAAGTGCTCCCATAGCAGCTGCCGCTGCACAGACCAATGAACCGGCCAGACAGGGACTTGTCAGTATGACCGGAACATTTATTGATACCATTATCATTTGCACCATGACCGGCCTGAGTATCGTCATCACCGGTTCATGGAATGTTGGTCTTGAGGGTGTGGCAGTGACCACCAGAGCTTTCCAGGTGGGTCTTCCTCTTCCAGATCAGTTAAGTGCCTTTTTACTGATGCTTTGCCTTGTGTTCTTTGCCTTTACCACTATACTTGGATGGAATTATTACAGCGAGAGATGTCTGGAATATCTTTTGGGGAAGAAACCCTTTTTACTGAAACTGTATCGATGGATTTACATCCTGGCCATTTTCATTGGCCCCTACATGACCATCAGTGCCGTTTGGAACATTGCAGATATTTTTAACGGATTAATGGCCTTTCCCAACCTGATTGCCCTGATAGCACTAAGCCCTGTTGTGGCGAAGGAAACCCAGCTCTATTTAAATAAAATACACCAGAAAAAAGAAAATCTGGAAAAAGCTGCATGATTTTACTTTTTTTCGTAATTTCATACTTTTTTCCCGATTCATTAAAGGTTCGTTCACATTCCTTTGCTATAGTGATAGAGAAGAAAGCAAATACCTATTAAGTATAAGCGTTTGTTTTTTTCATATCTTTTTTCTCCTTGATAAGGACGAAGTTTCTCCCCCCAGAGACTTCGTCCTTTTTTTACATAAAAAAAGGACCCTGCTCATTGGCAGGGCCCCGTCTTTTATATGAAATTACTTTAAAGTAACCTTTGCACCTTCTGCTTCCAGTTTGGTCTTCAGCTCATTAGCTTCCTCTTTGGAAACGCCGCTCTTAACAGCCTTGGGCGCGCCATCAACCAGATCCTTTGCTTCCTTCAGACCTAATCCAGTAGCTTCGCGAACAACCTTGATGACTTTAACCTTGTTAGGGCCAACCTCAGTCAGCTCTACTTCAAACTCAGTCTGTTCCTCAACTTCTGCTACAGGGCCAGCACCAGCTGCCACTACAACACCTGCTGCTGCAGCTACACCAAACTCCTCTTCACAAGCCTTAACCAGCTCGTTTAACTCCAATACGGATAACTCTTTAATTGCTTCGATAAACTCAGCAGTTGTTAACTTTGCCATGATTTAACCTCCATAATAATATACTTCGTTCACTAATTTGTTTTAAAAAAATTAAGCAGTTTCTCCCTGCTTCTCTGCGATCTGATTCAGCACGCGAGCCAGATTTGTGATGGGAGACTGGATGCTGCCAAGCAGTTTGCCAAGCAGAACTTCTTTGGAAGGGATAGTGGCAATCACACGAATGGTCTTGTCATCATAATATGTCCCCTCAACCACACCGGCCTTAACCTCTAACTTTTCTGCATTTTTTGCAAATTCCACCAGCACTTTTGCAGGAGTTGTAGCTTCTGTTTTGGATACAGCAATGGCACTGGGGCCTTCCAAATGCTTTGCTAGGCTTTCGAATTCCGTTCCTTTGATAGCGAAATTCAGCATGGTGTTCTTGTACACTTTGTAGGTCACACCATTTTCACGCAAAGTTTTACGAAGAGCAGTATCCTGTTCAACGGTAAGTCCACGATAATCCACTAATACGGCAGATTTTGCGCCATCCAGCAGTTCGCTGATTTCCGTTACCACCGGCTTCTTTTCTTCAATTTTAGCCATGATTTGGTTCCTCCTTCTTTTCTTATTTTAAGCCGAAAAAAAACCTCTCTGAACACACAGGGAGGAAACACGTCATCACGTATATACGATCTAACATCCTCGGTAGGTGTGAAACACGTTACGCACATAAGTGCACCTACTGTCTTCGGCATTCTTGGAAATAATACCACAACAGAGGCCCTCTGTCAAGGAAAACCTCTGTTGTGATTTTGAATTTATGAATACAATGTTTAGCCCAGCAGTTTCTGCACATTCAGCTTTACGCCGGGGCCCATGGTGCTGGAAAGTGTAATACTTCTCAAGTACTGTCCCTTAACAGCAGCAGGCTTTACTTTAACAATTGCATCGATAAGCGTCTGGAAGTTGTCTGCTAATTGTTCCTCAGTAAAGGAAACCTTTCCTACCGGAACGTGAATAATATTGGTTTTATCCAGTCTGTACTCAATTTTACCGGCTTTGATTTCGTTTATGGCCTTTGTCACATCCATAGTAACCGTTCCGGCCTTGGGGTTGGGCATCAAGCCCTTCGGTCCTAATACACGACCCAAACGACCAACCACACCCATCATATTGGGGGTAGCCACAACCACATCAAAATCCAGCCATCCTTCATTCTGGATCTTGGGCACAAGTTCCTCAGCACCCACATAGTCTGCACCTGCTGCCAATGCCTGGTCTGCCTGCTCACCCTTGGCAAACACCAGGATCTTAACCGTTTTACCTGTTCCATGAGGTAAAACAACGGCACCACGAACCTGCTGATCCGCATGGCGACCATCGCATCCTGTACGGATATGTGCTTCTACAGTGGCATCAAATTTTACAGTAGAGGTCTTTTTTACCAGGCTGATGGCTTCTGCCTTTTCGTACTGTACAGTACGATCCACCAATTTTGCTGCCTCTACATATTTCTTTCCTCTTTTCATTCCGAAACCTCCTAGTGGTATTTGCGGGAATATCCCTCCCACGTCCTTATGGCACTGCGGCCCTGTTCATTAATCAACTACTGTGATGCCCATGCTGCGAGCGGTTCCTGCAATCATGCTCATAGCCGCTTCAACGGATGCTGCGTTCAGATCCGGCATCTTCAGCTCGGCAATTTTTTGCAGCTCGGCTTTTGTAATAGTGGCAACCTTTGTCTTATTGGGAACAGCGGAGCCAGACTCTATTTTGCAGGCTTTCTTCAAAAGAACGGGCGCCGGAGGCGTCTTTGTGATAAAGCTGAAGCTTCTGTCTGCATAAACAGTGATTACAACAGGAATGATCAGCCCTGCCTGATCAGCCGTTCTGGCGTTGAATTCCTTTGTAAACTGCACAATATTTACACCATGCTGACCCAGTGCAGGTCCTACCGGGGGAGCCGGTGTAGCTTTTGCTGCAGGAATTTGTAATTTGATATAACCGGTAACTTTTTTTGCCATGTTGGCACCTCCTAATTATGTTGTGGTAATGGCGGGAACATCCCTCCCACGGGACACCAGGTATCCCTTTTGCGACAACGACGGGCTACTGCTTTAATCAGCTGCCCTAACCTCTGTGAAATTGAGTTCCACGGGGGTTTCACGTCCGAAGAAATCCATGTGGATGGTCAGACGCTGCTTTGCTTCATTGATGGATTTGATTACACCTACAGTGCCTTCCCAGACACCGCTGGTAACGGTAACCATATCGCCGACATGGAAGCTGACTGCCAGTCCGGGCACTTTCACACCCAGCTTAGCGATTTCTTCCGGGGAAAGGGGCACCGGCTTGGAGCCCGGTCCGACAAAGCCGGTAACACCGCGGGTATTTCGAACCACATACCAGGTATCATCGTTCATGATCATATGAATAAGCACATAACCTGGAAACATTTTCTTCTGAACCTGTTTCTTTTGTCCGTCCTTCATTTCAATCACATCCTGCATGGGTACGGATACCTCAAGGATCTGATCCTGAAGCCTGCGGTTTTCAATGGTCTTCTCAATGTCTACCTTAACTTTGTTCTCATAGCCCGAGTAGGTATGAACCACATACCAGTTTGCTTCTGCCATAATTACTCCCTCTCTTAGATGCCCGCAATAAAGTCTACACCATAGCGAATGATGGTATCCACAATTGCGATAATTCCCCCAAGAGCAACGGAAGAGATAATCACAGCGATAGTCTGTTTGGTCAAGTCATCCTTTGTAGGCCAGATAATTTTCTTGAACTCGGCCTTCAGGCCTTTGAACCAACCCTTTTTCGCCTTCTTTGTACTCTCTACCATGTTCTCACTCCTTGTCTCAAAGATTATTTTGTTTCTTTGTGCATAGTGTGTTTTCTACAGAACTTGCAGTACTTTTTTGTTTCCATTCTTTCAGGATGTGTTTTCTTATCCTTCATCATGTTGTAGTTACGCTGCTTGCACTCTGTGCATTCCAATGTTATTCTGACGCGCACAACTTCCACCTCCACTTTTTTACTTTCCAGTTGCAGATACATCCGTTTTTCTATTCAAAAGTGAAATTTTGAGCATAAAAAAAAGACCTATCTCTTCCATTCGCCAACCCACTATACCATACTCTATAGGCAACGTCAAGAAGTTTCTCTTTTCTCCTATAAGAAAAACCGCCAAAAGCCCAAAACACTTTCGGCGGTTTCTTCTATAATTATAATTCAAAAGATAGATATATTGTAATCCTGCTTTCAGATGAACCTGGGATTACTCCCGGACCACCAGGTGATCTCCCTCTGCATCCACTAGAATTTCCTGGCCCTGGTGGATATTACCGGACAGGATTGTTCTGGCTACAAGTGTTTCCACATGTTTTTGCAGGAATCGTTTTAATGGTCTGGCACCATATTGAGGATCATAGCCATGCTCTACCACAAAAGCTTTGGCCGCATCCGTCAGTCTGATTGTCAGCTGTCTTTCTTTCAGCCGTTTGTTTACATCTTCCAGCAGCAGATCAATGATTCCTGTAATCTGTGCTTTTGCCAAAGGCTTAAATAAAATGATTTCATCCAGTCGATTCAAAAATTCAGGGCGGAAATGCTGGTGCAACTCATTCATGACCAGTTTTGCCGCTTCAGGTCGTATATTGCCAGATGAATCAATGCCCTCCAGCAGATAACTGGACCCAATATTAGATGTCATAATAATAATCGTATTTTTAAAGTCTACTGTCCGACCCTGGGAATCCGTGATTCGCCCATCGTCCAGCACCTGCAACAGCACATGGAACACATCCGGATGAGCTTTTTCCACCTCATCAAACAATACCACGGAATAGGGTTTCCGACGCACAGCCTCTGTCAGCTGCCCCCCTTCATCGTATCCCACATATCCGGGAGGTGCACCAATCAGTCGGGACACGGCATGCTTCTCCATGTATTCACTCATATCAATACGAACCATATTGTTCTCGTCATCAAAGAGGCTTTCTGCCAGAGTCTTTGCCAGTTCTGTTTTACCCACACCGGTAGGACCAAGAAACAGGAAAGAACCAATGGGTTTGGTGGGATCTTTGATGCCTGCTTTGGAACGCAGGATGGCCTCAGTCACCATGGTTACGGCTTCATCCTGTCCCACTACCCTTTTGTGAAGCTGCTGGTCCAGATGAAGGGTTTTTTCCCGTTCCCCTTCTGTCAGCTTGGCCACAGGAATACCTGTCCACCTGGAAATGATTCGGCAAATCTCATCCTCTGTCACCCGTTCATGCACCAGGGATAAGTCCTGTTTGCTGATTTGTGCCTCCTTCTCTTCCAGCTTCTTTTGCAGCGCTGGCAACTTGCCATATTGCAGTTCCGCTGCTTTATTCAGGTCGTAAGCCTGCTGGGCCTTCTGTATCTGGCGGTTCATATCTTCTATCTCTTCCCGAAGTTTGCTGACCTCCTCTACAGACTTCTTTTCATTATCCCACTGGGCTTTCTTTTTCTGATACTCCTCCCGAATACCCGCCAGTTCTTTCTGCAGGGTCGCCAACCGTTCTTTACTTAAAGGGTCGCTCTCTTTTTTCAGTGCAGCCTCTTCTATTTCCATCTGCATCATCCGGCGAGACAATTCATCCAGTTCTGTGGGCATGGAATCCAGCTCCGTTTTAATCAGGGCACAGGCCTCATCCACCAGGTCAATGGCTTTATCCGGCAGGAAACGATCCGAAATATACCGATTGGACAACGTAGCTGCAGCCACCAGTGCATTATCCGTAATTTTTACGCCATGGTAAACTTCATACCTTTCTTTTAACCCTCTCAAAATGGAGATGGTGTCTTCCACACTGGGCTCTTCCACCATAACCGGTTGGAACCTTCGCTCCAAAGCTGGGTCCTTTTCAATATATTTTCGGTATTCATCCAGCGTGGTGGCCCCTATACAGTGCAGTTCTCCCCTGGCCAGCATTGGCTTTAACATATTCCCCGCATCCATGGCACCGTCGGTTTTACCCGCTCCCACAATCAGGTGCAACTCATCAATAAAGAGAATAATCTGTCCTTCACTTTTACGGACCTCTTCCAGTACTGCTTTCAGCCGTTCCTCAAATTCACCCCTGTATTTTGCCCCTGCCACAAGAGCCCCCATATCCAGGGAATAAATCTGCTTGTCTTTTAATCCTTCCGGCACATCCCCCCGTACAATACGCTGGGCAAGACCTTCTACAGCAGCCGTCTTACCCACACCGGGTTCCCCGATCAGCACCGGGTTGTTTTTTGTTTTTCTGGAGAGAATCCGAATCACATGCCGAATCTCATTATCCCGGCCAATAACCGGGTCCAGTTTCTGATTTCTGGCTTTTTCCACCAGATTCTGTGCATACTTATTTAATGTGTCATAGGTAGCTTCCGGGTTATCCGTAGTGACTCGCTGATTTCCCCTCACACTTTTTAAGGCTACCAGAAAAGTGTCCCGGGAAATATTCTCCTCCCGGAAAAATTTTTTCAAGGCCGGATTGGCATATTTAATCAGGCATAAAAAGAGATGCTCCACCGAGACATACTCATCCCCCATGCCTTTGGCTTCATCTTCTCCATGCATTAAAACCTGGTTTAGGGGTTGGCTGATGTACAGCTGCACATTACCGGACACTTTAGGTTTCTTTTCCAGCAATTCTTTTGCCTGATTCAGCATATATTCCCCGTTTTTTCCCATTTTCACCAACAGTTTTAAAATCAGACTGTCTTCCTGTTCCAACAGGGCCAAAAGCAAATGCTCCTGATCTATTTCCTGATTCCCATAGTCATAGGCCAGTTTTTCGCAAGCCTGTACCGCTTGTGTGGACATCTGGGTATATTTTGTCATGTTCATACTATTATGTTCTCCTTTCCCCTACGTTGTTAGCACTCTATCTTGGTGAGTGCTAACCCATGCTTTAGTTTTACCTCTTTTTTTCTGATTTGTAAATATATATTGTCTAAATTTTCTATAAACTTTTGTTTCTTCTTGCAGAATAACACCCATCATATTATAATGTATCTATCTTTATTACCTTGCAGACACAAGAAGGAGGCATTATGTCTGAAGAGAAAAATGAAATCATATGGAAGGATCGGAAACACTGGCTCTGGTTTCCCTTCAGTTTTACCAAATATGCTGTTAAGAAAGACCGCCTGTACACGGAAACCGGCTTTTTCACCACCCGCAGCAATGAGCTTTTGCTATATCGGATTGTCGACCTTTCCCTCACCCGTACCTTTTTGCAAAAAATATGCGCAACAGGAACGATTTGCATTCACAGCCGTGTGGACAAAGACCAGGAACTTCATCTGGTTAACATCAAAAATTCTGCCAGAGTAAAAGATCTGCTTTCTGACCTGGTGGAAGATGCCAGAAACAGGAAGCAGGTGGTGGGCAAGGAATTTTACAGCGGCCCCGGTGCCCCTCCCTTGGAAGATGCACCGGATTATTCCGATGATTTTATGGATGCCTCTGACCACTGATTTTTCCCCAGGTGTAGAAAGGAGCTTGTATGAATAATCTGCCTAAGGCTTCTCCGGAGAAGGCCCCGGAAGAAGAAACCATTCTTCCACTCCACGATCATGGACACCAGACAGAACGTCTTCTATCCGCCATGCCCAGTGTAGAAGCTTTTTCCAATGCCCGGGATATTTTTTCCCAGCTCAACGACCCCACCCGATTAAAAATCCTGTGGCTTCTCTCCCACAGCGAAGAATGTGTCACTAATATTGCTTGCGTGGTACAGATGAGTGCACCTGCTGTTTCCCATCATCTTCGGTCTCTGTTTGAAAGCGGCCTGCTGGTCAAAGAGCGGCAGGGCAAGGAAATCTATTACACCCTGGCCGATACACCCAAAGCGGCTCTGGTCCATAGGACCATTGATGCGGTTTTCAATATTGTGCACACTCCCCAACCCAAATAGAAAGAGGGTAGCAGCGCCCGTTCGGCACCTGCTACCCTCTTTCTATTTTATTTTTATAGGCCCAATATCACATGGTATATCAATTCCATTTAATGCTTATTTGGTATGCAGTGCCCGCACACTGTTCAATATGGCAAGGACTGCCACTCCCACATCTGCAAAAACAGCCGCCCACATGCTGGCCAGGCCAAAGACACTTAAAATCAAAACCAAAGCCTTAACACCCAGTGCGAATACGATATTTTCTCTCACAATACCCATGGTCTTTCTGGAAATGCGGATAGCCTTGGCTATTTTAGAAGGCTCATCTGTCATAATGACCACATCCGCCGCTTCAATGGCAGCGTCACTTCCCAGACCACCCATGGCAATACCCACATCGGCCCTGGCCAAAACAGGGGCATCATTCATCCCATCTCCTACGAAAACCACTTTTTGCTTCCTGGATTTATTTTCCAGTTCTTTTTCAATTTCTTTCACCTTATCCTGAGGCAATAACCCGGCCTTAAAATCATCCAGACCCAGGTCAGAGGCCACTTTTTTGCCTATAACCTCATTATCCCCAGTCAGCATGACCATTCTGGATACGCCTGCCGCTCGCAATTGAGCAATAGCCTCTCTGGCATCCGGTTTCAGTTCATCTGCAATACGGATCAGACCAGCATACTTTTCATCCACTGCCACATATACGCAGGTGCCTTCCTGCTCTGTCTGCGGATATGGAATCTTTTTTTCCTTCATCCATTTGGCATTCCCTACCAGAACCTCTCTTCCATCAATGCTGGCATAAAGACAATGTCCGGGAATTTCCTCCAGGTGAGTAATCCTGGATTCCTGCGTGGACTTCCCATAAGCCTTTGTTATGGATAATGCAATGGGATGCGTGGAATGGGCTTCTCCATGAGCTGCCATTTCCAGGAGCGCTTCCTGGCTCCAGCCTTCTGCGGGCAGAATTTCCACCACCTGAAAAGCACCTTTTGTAAGTGTTCCGGTTTTGTCAAACAATACAGTATGGGTCATGCTTAGTAATTCCAGATAATTTCCCCCTTTAACAAGGATTCCCTGCTTGGATGCCCCTCCAATACCACCAAAGAAACCAAGCGGAATGGAGATGACCAGTGCGCAGGGACAGGAAATAACCAGAAAAGTCAATCCCCGGTAGATCCAGGTGCTAAAGGACTGCTGTAAAATCAATGGAGGGAGAATAGCAACTGCAAGAGCGGCAAAAACAACAGCCGGTGTATAGACTCTGGCAAACTTTGTAATAAATTTCTCTGCCGGCGCTTTTCTGGCAGAGGCATTTTCCACCAGCTCCAAAATTTTGGTCACTGTGGAGTCCGCATATTCTTTGGTCACTCTGATCTTTAAAGTGCCCTTCTGGTTCACACAGCCGCTGATAATCTCTTCGCCTGGCCCTACATCCCGGGGTACAGATTCTCCTGTCAGAGCAGCTGTATCTAAGGAAGAACTGCCCTCCAAAACAATGCCATCCACCGGCACTTTTTCGCCCGGCCTAACAAGAAGAAGGTCTCCCACCTTCACGTCTTCAGGGTCCACCACTTCCACAGCCTCTCCCACCAGTTTATTGGCAAACTCCGGTGCAATGGTCATCATATCCGCAATGGATTTTCTGGACTGCTGTAAGGCATAACTTTGAAACAATTCACCCACCTGGTAAAACAACATAACTGCCACAGCTTCCGGATATTCTCCCAAAGCAAAGGCACCTATGGTGGCGATGGACATCAGAAAATTCTCGTCAAAAACTTCCCCATGTGCAATGTTATATATGGCCTCCCAGAGCACATTCCAGCCAACGAGAAAATATGCCCCCAAAAACAGGGGAAGGGAAACCCAAAATCCCACCTGACCAGGTACGGTTTTTTCTATTATTATAGCAGCCCCATAGAGCGCCGCCGCCCCCAGAATGCGGGCAAGCATTTTCTGATTGGCATTCCATCCCTTCATTTTTCCCACTCCTTCTTTATTTTACAACCACTTCTGGCTCATATTTTTTTACAACCTTACGCACATGATCATCCATGTCAAATTCTGCATTATCCCACTCTACCACCAGCTTCTGGGTCATCAGGCTAAGTGTCACCTGAGACACGCCCTGTGTTTTTTCCAGATCTCTTTCGATTTTACCTGCGCAATGTGGGCAATCCAGCCCCTGCAACTTAAATGATTTTTTCATCATATGCTCCTTTCCGATTAACGGGTCCCGATTTATACATTTAAACCTTCGTTTAATTGTAAGCTTACATTACCACATACATTTTCTTTTGTCAATAATTAAATGTGTTTTTAATCGAATATTTTTTTGGGTCTGGAAGCCCCCTTGTTATTCGCACTTTAAAGTGTTATACTTTCATCAAAATCACAAGGAAGGTTTGCCTATGTTTAATCAGCAGTATGCTGCGATGACTCGTCAGGAATCGGTCATTCGCAAGATTTTTATGTATGGTAAGGAACGGGCCCGGGAAGTGGGCTATGACAATGTCTTTGACTATAGTCTGGGCAATCCCAGCGTGGCACCGCCAGAGATCTTTCGCCAGACCCTTTTGGAACTCCTGGAAAAAGAGGATCCCATCGCCATACACGGCTACAGTCCGGGCCAGGGGATTCCCTCCGTCCGAGAAGCCATCGCCCATGACCTGAATCGGCGTTTTGGCTCCTCCTATGATGCCGGAAATATTTTCATGGCCGTTGGAGCTACCGGGGCGCTGGCTCACGCTTTACGTAGCGTGCTAGTGCCAAACCGGAATGATGAGGTGGTCACTTTTGCCCCTTATTTTCCGGAATACTACCATTATGTAGGTTCTGCGGGCGGGAAGTTAATCGTTGTTCCTGCTGATATAGACACTTTCCAAATCAATTTTGACGCTTTTGCCGAAAGCATCACCCCCAATACCAGAGCCGTTCTGGTAAATTCTCCCAATAACCCTTCTGGAATTGTTTACACCGAGGAAACTGTTTTACGGCTGGCAGAAATTCTTTTGGAAAAAGGAAAGACCTATGGACATCTGATCTACCTGATTTCCGACGAACCTTATCGGGAAATCGTATTTTCAGGCGTCAAAGCGCCTTTTATTGCCAATTACTACCCATATACCATTGTCTGCTACTCCTACAGTAAATCCTTAAGCATTCCAGGGGAAAGAATTGGTTATTGTGCCATCAACAGTGCTTGCCCGGATTACGAAATTTTCCCGGAAATGTGTGCCCAGATCAGCCGTTGCATCGGGCACAACTGCCCCCCCTCCCTGATACAACTGGCCGTGGGCAAAACAGCAGGGATAACCTCAGACCTGTCTGTATATGAAACCAACAAGGACATCCTCTATAAGGAACTTACCCGTATCGGCTTTACCTGTGTGGAACCAGGCGGAACTTTCTATATGTTCCCGCGGGCATTGGAAAATGATGCTGAGGCGTTCTGTGCCCGGGCCCGGGAAATGGATCTGCTTCTGGTGCCCAGTGATACCTTTGGTGTTCCGGGGCATTTTCGGATTTCGTACTGTATCCCCACAGAGAAAGTCTATCGTTCCATTCCTGTTTTCGAGAAACTATACGCCTCTTACCAAAACGCATAAAAGCCCCCCTACGACTGAACCGCACCCCCTTTGTTAGACAGTATGATATACTGAATATAAGGGGGGTGCTTTTCTATGCCCATAGGGATACCGAATAAGCGACATAGTGGAGAGTATAAGCAACAGGTAGGGGAATACAAGCTGTCCTGCGGGGAAACAGCAAAGATATTTGACACCGATCACCAAAATGTAGCACCATGGGAGCGAATTTATCTGACCTACGGAGCAGACGGATCGTATCCTGAGCGCCGAGGACGTGGTGGAAAGGGCAAGCTGTCAAAACCGCCCAAACAGATGGAAGAAGACCTGATTATAGAAAACCAGAAGCTACGAGCGGAGAACGACTACCTAAAAAACTTGCACGCCTTAGTGGCGGAACGGATACGGCGAGAGAACGGTCACAGGTAATTTCGGCGCTAAGACAAAATCATAAGCTGTTCATTTTGCTGGAAGTTGCCTAGCTTGCACATTCGACCTATTACCATCCTGAGAAACGGCTGACGAAAGCAGACAAATACAGCGACGCTAAAGAGACGTTTACTGCCATCTACCATGAACACAAAGGCCGCTATGGCTACCGGCGCATTACAACGGAGCTGAGTCACCGTGGTTTTCTACTGAACCGCAAGACGGTGCAGCGCTTGATGAAGCAGCTGGGCCTTATCTGCCGTGTGCGGATGAAAACGTACCGTTCTTACAAAGGTGAGGTAGGTAGAATTGCACCAAATTTGTTGGAACGGAACTTTGAGGCTCAAAAACCGAACCAGAAGTGGTTGATGGCTGTGACGGAATTCAGTCTGTTCGGCCAGAAGCCGTCCCCCTCGCCACTTCCTGACCTGTGCAGCAGAGATATTGAAAGCTATACGATCTCCGACAGACCGGTTCTCTCTATGGTGACGGAGATACTGGATCAGGCTTTTGTAAAAATTTCCGATGGAACCAATCTTATTTTGCCTTCTGATCAGGGCTGGCAATACCAGCATAAACACTTTCAGCAAATGTTCCGGGAAAAAGGAATCCAGCAAAGCTTGAGCCGCAAAGGAAATTGCCTAGATAATGCCATGATTGAGAATTTCTTTAGCCTGCTCAGAAGTGAACTGCTGTATTTACAGAAATTCGAGTCCATAGAGCGCTTCAAGGCCGAACTTATTGACTACCTCGATTACTACAATAACTACCGGGCAAAGGCAAAATTAAAGGGTCTGCCGCCTGCGATTCACAGACAACAAGCCCTCTCAGCTGCTTAATCAAATTATTTGACTAATTTAGGGAGCATTTCAAACAGCCATTGGGGGGATTTACATATCTTTGCATCCATTTTTTGGGTAAATATGTCCAAATTGTGAAATATTTTTTTTTAATA
>CAYRQT010000003.1:79675-91058 GCA_964426655.1 uncultured Cuneatibacter sp.
TGTGCTATTATACCTTTGAGGAGCCAGTGCAAACCTTTGCACCTTAGGTGATTGTTTGAGAATGGCTTGACTACATGGTGCGACATCGGGCAGAACTTCCCCCCCAACCCTTACCCCGTTCTGTCCGGTGTCCTGACTTCCTTGAACAGATGGTTTGCATCCTGGGCTTTTCACCAAAGAAGGTCGTGCATTTGCACGACCTTCTTTGTTTTCTCTTTCTCTTTTCTTTTTATGCCCATTCACCCCTCAGTTCAATCAGAGGAGCCCCCCTATGTTCAACATATTCCTCTGTTATGGTCACGTGTCCAATGGATGGATCTTTGGGTATTTCATACATTATATCCAACATAAACTCTTCAATGATGGCCCGCAAAGCTCTGGCACCTGTATCTTTTTTCAGTGCCTTTCTGGATATGGCCCGGAGAGCGCCCTCTGTAAAATCCAATTTCACTTCATCCATTTCCAATAGTTTTTCATACTGTCTTAAAATGGCATTTCTTGGTTCTTTCAATACCCTGATGAGCATTTCTTCATCCAGGGGCTCCAGGGAAAACACGACTGGCAAACGTCCCAGAAATTCCGGAATCATCCCAAATGCCCGCAAATCCTGATTTTCTATTTTTTGCAAGATATGCCTGTCCTGATCCACCGCATCCTTTAACGAAGACTGGAATCCAATGGAGGACTTTTTTCTCAGCCGTTCCTTTACAATATCTTCCAAATCCGGAAAAGCACCGCCACAGATAAATAATATATTCTTTGTATCCATCTGCACTACCGGTACCATGGCATTTTTACTGGTAGCACCCACAGGCACTTCTGCCACACTTCCTTCCAACAGCTTCAATAATCCCTGCTGCACGGATTCTCCGCTCACGTCACGGCTGGTAGAATTTTTCTTTCTGGCCAGTTTATCTATCTCATCGATAAAAACAATACCCTGCTCTGCACGGGCCACATCATCTCCTGCAGCTGACAGTAATTTGCTGAGAACGCTTTCAAT
The DNA here is from genome assembly GCA_964426655.1 of uncultured Cuneatibacter sp. Lineage (GTDB taxonomy): Bacteria > Bacillota > Clostridia > Lachnospirales > Lachnospiraceae > RGIG8306. Next base: position 80,679 of record CAYRQT010000003.1, read on the forward strand.
ATCATCACCAATATAGCCGGCCTCAGTCAGACTGGTAGCATCTGCAATAGCCAGCGGCACATCCAATAGCCTGGCCAACGTCTGCACCAGATAAGTTTTTCCACTGCCAGTTGGACCAATCATCAAAATATTAGACTTTTGTATTTCCACCGTTTCATCTTCCGGCGCCATTACCCGCTTATAATGGTTATAAACCGCTACGGAAATGGCCTTTTTTGCATGTTCCTGCCCAATCACATATTGATCCAGCATGGCTTTGATTTTGTGAGGCGCCGGCAGCTTTTTTTTCTGGTTTTCTTCCCCATTTTCCAGTTTTTCTTCCTGGGGAAACTCAATTTTTTTGGGCACCTTTCTTGTATTATTTTTTACGGCAGGGGTCTGCCGTTGAGGTGGCAGTTGTCCCGAAAGGTGATTTAATTCTGCCATTAGCTCTTCCAAATTGTCAAAGCTGCCTTTAAACACCATGTTCGGCGGCAGCTTATTCTGCATCTGCGAAAAATCCATCCTGGAAGCCACATCAAACGCCTTCTGCAGACAGCTCTGGCAAACTTTAATTCCTGGCGGAACGTCCGTTAATTTACCTGCCCGACTTTCCGGCAAATGGCACATGGCACAAAAATGCTCACCTGTTTCTGTGCTCTCTTCTTTTGCCCCATGGTCCTTCTCCAAACTCTTCTCAACGGGCTGTTTTTCCTCATCCTTCACTTCACGAAAATCTTCATCGGGAAACTGCTTATCCGTCATATTTTATGCCCTTTCTCATAACTTACTCCATTCGGGTAACAAAAAACCCATGAACTACAGTATACCGTAGCCCATGGGTTAGTTCAATTAAATCTTTATGAATAATTCTATTCTTCTGTGGAAGATTCTGAACTGATTTCTGAACGATAACCGAGTGTTGCCGTTGTCGTCTTCTCCACATACTCCCTGGAATTACCGCTTTCTTCCAGCGTCAGATAGGTTACCGTCACTTCTGTGCCCCCAGTGTAATAACTTAACACGGTCTGAAGAGAACTTCCGCTGGTAACAGATTCTCCATCAATGGCGGTAATGATGTCATATGCCTGCAAACCAGCTTCATCTGCTGCACTTCCCTCTGTAACAGATACGATCAGCGCTCCTGATTCCGGAAGAGAATACTGATCACTGACCTCAACGCCCAGGTATCCTCTTTGTGCTTCATCTTCTACTACCGTCTTAGGTGTCATATTCATCAGCTCTTCAATTGTGTCAATGGCAGAACTGATGGGAATAGCATATCCAATACCTTCTACATCTTCAGAAGAATATTTCGCAGAATTAATACCAATCAATTGTCCGGAGGTATTAAACAATCCACCACCGCTGTTGCCCGGATTAATGGCTGCATCTGTCTGAAGCAGATACCGGGTCACATCGTCAATGGTCACCGGACGATTCAGTGCACTAACATAGCCCACAGTAACAGACTGACCAAATCCTAAGGCATTACCAATGGCTATCACGCCGTTTCCAACCTCCAGGTCATCGGAGCTGCCAATTGTGGCAATTTTAATGTTATTCATGGTGTCTTCTGAAATATTTTCCAAAGGTACTGCGATAACCGCCAGATCAGCTTCTTCATCCGTTCCCTTAATTATAGCATCTGCCGTTGTATCATCTGCAAAGGTAACGGTAATCTGCTGGGATGTAATGGTATAATTGGAATATTCATCAGAGACCACCACATGGGCATTGGTGACAATCAACAAATATTCATCATCCTGGGAAATAATTACACCGGATCCGCTACCAGGAATCTCTGTGGTAGCCCCGTTGCCCCAGCTGCCAAAGTTTGCTTCATATACTGTAGTATTGGTAACGGATACGACGCTTGGCATCACCTCTGCCACCACATCTGAGACATCCATTACACTGACGGAAACATTGTCTGTTGTGTCAATGGTCAGCTGGGCCGCAGAGCTTTCATCTGTGCTCTCCCCGGCTTCTGCAACCGCTTCCGTTGTCGTCTCTGTTGTTGTAGAACTCCCTGAACTGTTGTTGCCAAAATAAGAACCCGCCAGCAACAATCCTCCGCAGAGGACAGCAAAAGCGCCCACCGCTGCAACTACTCCCAGAACTTTTCTCCACACCGGAGGTTTTCCTGAAGGGGGATTCGGCATAGACCCTCCAGCCGGAGAACTCCACACGGGATCATACCCCGCAGACGGTGTCTCTTCCTCCTTCTGCACATTCTGCTCCAGATTCTGTTCCCCATCAGGGGTCCCTTCTCCATTATATAGATCATCGTTTTTGTTGAAATCGTCGCTCATGATCATCTTCTCCTTTCAAACCCTTTCGAGAATGATTCTTTTTTCTTTATGGTATTAGCATAACGGTCTTTTGTGTTTACTTTGTGTTGTCTTTTTTAAGAAAATATGAAAAGCTTTTAAAAAGAAAAGCCACCGCCAACGGCCAAAAAAGGACCGCTGCAGTGACTTTCATATAAAGGCCGAAAAATGCTTTCCTATTCTGCCGGATTGACCTCTGCCTCTTCCTGAAGCAGATTACTGTCTGCTTCAGGCGCATCATTGGCCACGGTGCCCTCCTCTGCAGTGGTCTCCGTCGCAGCAGGGGTCGTTTCTGTATCGGTCGTAGTTACCGTGACAACTTCCTCAGTGGTCGTTTCCGGGGTGGTGGCAGCCGTGGTAGCTGCCTCAGTGGTAGCTGCCGCAGTGGTAGCCGCCGTAGTAGCTGCCTCAGTGGTAGCTGCCGCAGTGGTAGCCGCCGTAGTAGCTGCCGCAGTGGTAGCCGCCTGCGTAGATTCCAGTTCCCAATTCTCATCATAGCCGGCCTCAATACGGATTTCTTCAGAGATTTCCTTAACCGTGGAAGAGGCGGTGTAGTCTTCAGAGCCGTACAAAAACTCGTGAAGCTGCTCCACATTTTCTGCCAGATTGATGGGCACCACGGAATCGCCCATCCAGCCATTAACTGCATTCTTAGTAAATGGAAAGCCTGTCTGATCGGCAATGGTATAGTCCAGAATCTTGGTTAGCATGGACAGGACATCATTGACGGAAAGCGACATTTCCACCTCTGAAAGCACATCATCTGCCACTGCATTAAGGGCCAGCAAATTGCCTCCAAGTGCCAGATTTTTGGCCTTTAAAAACATTTGGCTGATGACCTCCCTTTGCCGCTCTGTCCGGTTATAGTCAGAATCATTGTGCCGCACCCGGGCATAGGCCACCGCCTGAACGCCATCGCACAAATAAGTCCCGGCCTCCTGAATCTGTGTAGAACCAATACCTGTGGTCTCCACAAGCTCTGTAATATACCCATTTAACAGAGGCATGCCATCACTATGCCGATACAATAAATCATCCGTTATGGTCAATTCCACACCGCCAAGTTCATTGATCGCCTTAATGACCGCAGTCCAGTTGATGATAAAATAGCCATCAATGTCCAGATCCAAGTTTGTGTTCAGTGTGCTGATGGCATCCTGTACCCCTCTGGCATTCAGGGCACTATTCACTTTTGCATAGTCCCCTGTGGTCATGCGCAGATACGTATCCCGATAGACTGAGCACAACCGGATCTCATTCGTGACATTATTGATGCTGATCAGTAAATTGACGTCACTGTTATAGCTTTCTTTATCTATTCCGAAAACCACATATGTGCTGTATGTGGCACTTACCTGTTCTCCATAAGTGGCATCCTCCATGGAGTTGGTCTGAATCACATCCGTATCAAGGTCGACAATCGTGGCTTTATCCAATTTGGAAAGCAAATAGGCACAGACCAATATCACTGTCAGTAAAAGCACCTCTGCAGTGATAATAATGGTACGCCGAATAATCACACCTTTTCGGGAATTTGTCTTTCTTCTTTTCTTTTTGTTATCTTGATAAAAGGAATAGCCTCCCTTAGCCATTAAAACTCCTTACTGCCATTTCTGGTCAATATGCGTTGGTATTTACAAAGCCTTTCACAAATGTCAGAATGATGATTTTAAAATCCAGACCAATGGTCCAGTTTTCAATATAATATAAATCATACTCTATTCTTTTCATAATGGACGTGTCTCCCCGCAGCCCATTTACCTGTGCCCACCCCGTCATGCCTGGCCTTACCTGGTGCTTAATCATATATCTGGGAATTTCTTCCTTGAATTTTTCAACAAATTGTGGGCGTTCCGGCCGTGGCCCCACAAGACTCATGCTTCCCATCAGAACATTAAACAATTGAGGTAGCTCATCAATGCTGGTTTTTCTGATGAAACGCCCAATTCCTGTTACACGGGGGTCTCCCTTTGTGGTCCAGCCCTTTTTTTCTTCTTCCGCATTCTGTACACGCATGGATCGGAATTTATACATCATAAAGGGCCGGTTATGAAGGCCCACCCGTTCCTGCTTATAAATCAGCGGCCCGGGAGAAGAGAGCTTGATCAGCAGGGCCGTCAGAAGCATGACCGGAGAGAATAGCGTGATAGCCACCAGTGCTCCAACAATGTCCATTGCCCGTTTCATGATTCTGTTTGGCATCTGCTGCAAGGGTACATGCCGAATGTTCACCACCGGAAGCCCCAACAAATCCTCTGTATAGGGTCTGGTAGGAATAATGGTATTATAATCCGGAATGAACTTGGTGTGAACCCCTGATTTTTCACAGCAGTTTACCACGCAATTCAATTTTTCATATTGATCCAGCGGCAATGTGATAATAACTTCATCCATTTGATTGGCGGCCAGAATTTCCTGAAGCTTGTTAAGAGGCCCAATAATGGGAATACCAAGACAATCTGTATGGGGCGTCTTATTGTCATCCAGCATGCCTTCTATCTGATACCCCCATTGAGAATTGCGCTTGATTCGTTCCACATATCCTTCTGCCGCATGACTATAGCCTACAAGAAGCACGTGTTTTTGGTTTAATCCTTTTCGGCGAATGGTCCGAAGTGCCAGCCGGATTGCATTTCTTTCAAAAACCATGGCCCCCGTATTGATCAGTCCAAAGTAAAACAGAAAGAATCGGGAAAAATGATTGTACTTTACTAGGTACAACCCTACAATCAGGCCAACCACTGCCACCAGATTCGCCTTGAAGATGTTGGAGGCCTCCACCCTCCTTCCGGATACTCTCTTGGGCGTGTATAACTGAAAACACACATACAGGAATAGATATCCCGGAATAAAAATGAGCAGGACCTTCATGTATCCCCAAAATCCCAGGGGCATTACAGGACGATTTAATAAGACGAACTGAATCAGATAGGCTGCCAGATAAGAAAGAATCAATACTATGGCATCCAGTACCACATGTAGTCGGTTCAAATACACCTGCTTGTCTTTTATCATCGCTGCCTCCTCTCTGCTTTTACTTTGCTTTTTTCAGTTTCCTCTCTAGAAACTGTACGGTATAGATCCAGAGGTTCCACCAAAGTTCCAGCTGGATTTTCCAATAAGTGCCGACTTTTCCCTGCGCCGTAACTTTTCTGCACAGATGGAGCGTTCGCCAGCCCTCTTCCAGACCTTCATTATAGGCCTCTTCAAAACCTATTTTTTTAAAAAATCTTTTTTTCAGCCACATGCCTGTATACAGAGGCAATGCATTTAGCAATTGTTGCCACATGGGCATGTTTTTAGCTAGCAGATACAGGTTGTTGCGAGCCGCCAGACGCACCTTAAAAGCATTGTACTTTGATCCGCTGGTTCCGCTCCCCACGTGATAGACCACTGCATTTGGACAATACACATTCTGATAGCCATAAATTCTGGCTCTATACCCCAGATCAATATCTTCAAGATAGGCAAAATGCATTTCATCAAACAAACCGATTTCGTCCAAAATAGACTTTCTGTAGAGGGCCGCCCCCGCACAGGCAGAAAATACCTGCACCTGTCTCCGGTATTTTTTTGCAGAATGGTCGATTCCCCTCTGAAATCCCCATCCCAGCACATTATATAAATCTCCCGCATCATCAATACGGTCCCGACGAATAAACTGAAGCATTTTACTGCTGACGGAAAAGATTCGGGGAGACTTTTCAGCGCAATGAACCAATGCCTCCACAAAAGTCTCTGTAACCTCTGTGTCATTATTCAGCAAAAGCACATAGGGGGTGTCTGCCATCCGAATGCCCGCATTTACCCCTCCCGCAAAGCCCAGATTCTCCTCCATGACCGCAATTTTCACTTCTGGAAAGTGTTCACGAACGTATTCCACGCTTCCGTCTGTGGATGCATTGTCAATCATCAGGGTTTCAAAGAAAGCATATGTCTGCCTGCGCAAAGCCTGCAGGCATGTCTCCAGAAAATGGAGTCCATTGTAATTCGGAATAATCACCGTAACCTGTGTCATATTTCTCCTTACAGCCGATAAGCGTCACACACCTCGGCAGCGCTCCCCTGCATTTTCACATTTCCATGTTCCAGCCAGATAACTTTACTGCACATATCCCGCACCTGCTGCAGATTATGGGAAACGAACAGCACCGTAGTGCCTCCGCTCATCAGCTCCATCATCCTTTCATAACTTTTCTCCTGAAAATGCTCATCCCCTACAGAGAGGATTTCATCTACAATCAGAATTTCCGGCTCCACAACAGTGGCAATGGAAAAGGCCAGCCGCATCAGCATGCCTGAGGACTAGTTGCGGATGGGATTGTCTATAAATGTCCCCAACTCTGAAAAATTCAGAATTTCATCAAATTTACTTTCCAGAAAAGCCTTGGAATACCCAAGTATGGCCCCATTTAGAAAAACATTTTCCCGGCCTGTCAGGTCATAATCAAATCCGGACCCCAGCTCCAGCATGGGGACAATGTTGCCATTGCGCAGGATTTTTCCCTCTGTAGGCTTCATAATGCCGGAAATCAGTTTCAGGACGGTGCTTTTTCCGGCTCCATTATGCCCCACAATGCCCACAACATCTCCCTTATCAATTTGGAAACTCACATCCCGCAGTGCCCAGAATTCATTGAACTTTATTTTGCCGCGCAGGAAGGAAGTGGCCATTTCTTTAATACTGGTAATGCGGTCATTGGCCAGAAGGAACCGCATAGACACGTGTTCCACCTGTATCATAATTTTTTTTGTCTCTTCCACACTTCTCTCCTAAATATATAAAACAAATTTGTCCTGGGTCTTCCTGAATACCAACCCTCCTGCCAGAAGCATAAGGACAGCAAATGCAATGCAGGCCACAAGACTGCCTGCAGTAGGCAGTGTCCGGCCAATGACCAGGGTTCGGATTAATGTGATATAATGATATAATGGGTTGAATAACTCCAACTTGGCCATCCAGGGGAAAAGAGGCTCTTTTCCATCCAGAGAGGTGGTGAAAATGGACAGATCATAAATGATGGGAGTGGCATACATCCAGATAGTGGATAACACGCTCCACAAAAACTCCACGTCGTGAAAAAACACCATCAGGCTGGAAAGCAAAAAGCCCATCCCAAGGGTAAAGAGAATCAGGAGTGCCAGGCAGACCGGCAACAACAGCAGGGCCCAGGAAGGATACACTTTGTTAACCGTTGCCACCAGCAAAAGGGGTACCATGGACAATACCATGTTGATGCTTGCAGAAAAGACCTTGGACATTGGGTAAATATACTTTGGCACATACACCTTTGTGATCAAAGAGGCATTCCCTGTAATCGCCCGCAAGGCCTGATTGCAACAGTCATTAAACCCGCTGAAAAGCACGATACCTGTCAGCAGATACACCGCATAATGTTCAATATCCATTCTCATCAATGTGGAAAAGACCACATACTGCACCATCATCATCAGTAAAGGATTTAAAAAACTCCAAAAGATACCCAGTACGGAGCGTTTGTATTTGGTCTTAAAATCTCGGCTAATCAGCTGAGACATAAGGAATTCGTATTTTCGAATGGTGCGCAGAAAAACGAGCCCCGCACAGTCCCTGCCTTTTCTGTGAAAATGCAGCAGTTTGACAGCATAGGCAATACATAAAAAAGCCAGAACAATGGTGGGCCACCTGAACCGGCTGTCCATTCCAATGTAAATGAACAGGAAGACCACATAGGCCAGTGCAACGGCCAGCACCAAAAGCCACCTTCTGTTCAACGTCGTTTTACTATGCATGGGTGAACTCCTTTAGTCCGCACCATTTCTGATCTTTATCTGAAATAATCAATTCCATGTCTTCTGCAATGGGCCATTCTACGCCGATTTCCGGATCGGACCATAACAACCCGCCTTCATCGCCGGGATGATAGAAATCCGTACATTTATAGGCAAACTCAGCCTCCTTAGACAGAACTAAGAAGCCATGGGCAAACCCTTCCGGAATATAAAACTGCTTCTTATTTTCCGCAGAAAGAGTTACGCCAAACCATTTTCCAAAAGTGTTGGAGCCTTTTCTCAAATCCACAGCTACGTCAAACACTTCTCCTCGGACAACTCTCACCAGCTTTCCCTGGGGAAATTCCTTCTGGAAATGCAGACCTCTTAGAACGCCCCGGGAGGACATGGATTGATTGTCCTGTACAAAGACCATATGCAAGCCCGCGTCTTCAAAGTCTTTCTTATTATAGGTTTCCATAAAATAGCCACGGCTATCATAAAATACCGTGGGCTCAATGATGTATAAGCCTTCAATATTGCATGTCGTTACCTTGATTTTTCCCATTTTTTACTCCTCCGGCCTGCCTAAACTCATTAGGTAGTATATCACACTTTAAATGATTGCCAACTGCGTTCTGTAAAACTTAACATTATCTTCACAACTTGTTACATCTTAATGCAAATCCCTTTTTTTCGCCCAAAATCCTGGATTTGAGCTCCATCTCAGGCAAAGGGATCGGGGAAGATGCCGGTAGGCTTTTCCCAGTCTGTATCCCAGATATTTGCATCCGCTCTGGTACAGGAGCGGAAAAATCCATAAGACCTGTCCATTTTTCCAGAGATAGGCAGCAGTCTTTCTGACTAGCCGCAACCCCTCTCCCTCTGCGGGGACGCCCTCAAACACCTGCGGAAACATGCCATGGGAGACACCCAGATCAAAATTGCGCTTCAACTGCTGCTTCCCTGAATAGTGGTGACTATGTACCACAGTAGCGCGGGCCTCATATTGAATGGCGTAACCTGCTTCAATGACCCTTGCGCCGTAAATCATATCTTCATTAAAGATAGTATGATGGGGAAACCCGCCCAAGTCCAAATACACTTTCCTTTTCAGCATAGAACATACATTGGAACAGAAAAAAGTCTTAATGCCTGTCACCGGTAAATCCTCTTTTTTCTGCAGATGTCCTTCTTTTGGATAATTGAACTGTCGGGTGAATGTTTCCAGAGGATCTGCCTGTTTCCTGGGAAGCTGTCTTCCATAACAGGCGGCCACTCCGGGAGACGCCAAAGCCCTGACCATATACTCTACCAAATGCAGGGAAATCTCTTCCACATCCTGTGTAAGGAACAGCACATAATCCGCTCCGCTCTCCCGCATCATGGCATCCCTGGTTCCCCCATGATCAAAGGCTTCTTTGGAAATATGGGTCATCAGAATACGCTCTCCCTTTTCTCCCCTGTTCATCTTTTCTATCGCCTGCTGCAAAGCGTCTGGCCACCCAGATGAATCCGTATTGGTAATATGGATCTGATGCACCGGATAGGACTGGTGCAGGAGCCGGTCCAATAGTTTCCCCATCTCCGGAGAGGGTTTGTAAGCCGGAATTGCCACATCTACCGTTTTATTTTCATTCATCATTTGCTTTCTCCCCTGCCTTTCCTGCTGCCTTTTTCAGCTCCCACAGCAAAACGATGCCAAACAGAATGACCTGAAGAAACATCAATGCCGTATAGGAAAGGCTGGCTCCCAGGAAACCTTTAAACCTCATCAGGAGGCGGGGCAGCCCAAGTGCCGTTAATGCCACAATAACGTAAACACCAAAAATTGCTTTTTGCCTGCGCATGACGGTCAGCCCGTAATACAGCAGAATGCCCCCTGCATTCAATCCTCCGCCTAGGATCAGCCAAAGCAGATCCTGGGTATAGTCTGTCAGATCCACAGCATAAATGGCAGAAAGAACCGGAATCCCCAGAAGCCAGGCCCCAGCCAGACACACCAGGGTAAGAAGCGCAACGCCGCCTAAAAGCCCTAGCATCCACACTGAAAATCTGCGCAATTTTTTCTGATGGTAGGTCATGGTCAGGGTTGTAAGCATGGGTTTGAATAAAAAGCCACTTACCAGATTAATAAAAGAAGTGGGCATGAACAGCGCCGTGAAAATATAATTATAGGCCGGCATGGAACGGTCCACTTCCAGACGAGCCGCCTGAAAAATATATATACACAAAAAGGCCCCCAATGCCAGAAAGGCCGTTTCCTGAAAAAGCTCACGGATCTTTTTTTTGCAAAATGAAGGCCTCACCGGCTTCT
>CAYRQT010000003.1:91093-99917 GCA_964426655.1 uncultured Cuneatibacter sp.
CCAGACAACCTGTCAGGAACAATCCCAGGGAAGAAAGTAACACATTTTGCGTGATAATCAGAAGCAGTACAAAAGATATTCCGGAGAAAAGTGTCCTAAAAGACACTGATTTTCCAGAAAGATCCATTCTTCCTCTTTTCTGGAAAGCCCCTTCAAAAACGTCCGCCAGACCATCTGTCATCTTAAAGCAGCAAAGCAGCAGGATAAGGCTCATTCTCTGCCCGCTTCCCCCTGTAAACAGAAGATATACTACACTGCATAAAAGCATCAGTCCACTGGTCAGAAGACGAAAAGAAAAATAATCAGAAAAACCATATTTTCCGGAAACATCTGTCACCTGAAAAGGCCTTACCTCAAAATAACCAATTGTCAGAAACATCTGGGCAAGTGTAAAGGCAAAGGCAAAATCATTACTGGCGCTCTCCCCGATACTTCTTTGCACCTGAGAAACCAGCAGGATGGAAGCCAGTGCATAAATGGTGCTTCCTGCAATGTTCCAAATAAAATTTTTCTTTAGTTGAAGGGTGGATTCTGCCAGTATGGGGCTATTTTCCTGTGCTGCCATGAACTTCCTCTTTGCCTTTCTCCACCTGGGTTCTTTCCCACTCCTCCCGCAGTAGTGCCAGTTCCTGGGCCAACTCTTTTGTCCGTCTGGAAGTCTGGGAGGCAATGGTGGTCAGTACAAAAGACATGATCAGCAAAAACACAATGGCCAGAAAATACAGCATGTTGATGGGAAGGGCAATGCCCAGCAATCGCGCACCGGACTGCATGATTCCCGGAAAAAGATCCACCAGCACAACTCCCAGCCAGATTAAAAACCAGGGCAGAGCATAACGCAGCTCCAATTTGTTTCTGCGTATCATGTTCAGCATCCCAATAAGGCAGAGAGCTGCAACTGCCAACACCAAAATTCGAATTTGCCAAGACATATACTTCTCCTTATTTTCGCAGACAGGCAATTAATATGGCCAGACTTACTTTGATCATGTAATATACCGATTTTTTGGGGGAAATGGATGATACTCCTGTTTCCCGCTGCTTCATGCGTACCGGTATTTCCTCCACCTTCATTCCCTTTTTCAGGAGGGTCACTGTACTCTCCGGTTCCGGATAGTCCTTCGGATACTCTGCAGCAAACAGTTTCAGTACTTTTTTATTAACTAAACGCAGGCCAGAGGTGGGGTCCGTTATTTTTTTCCGGGTCACCAGATAGATTAGTCCTGTAAAATAGCGAATGCCCACACGACGCATGCCGGAAGACTGAAACCCTTCTTTCCGGATAAAACGGGAGCCAATCACCATATCCGCTCCATTCCTCTTCATTTCCTCCACCATGGTCTCCAGGTACGCCGCATCGTGCTGCCCATCTCCGTCAAACTGAACCGCCAGATCATAACCATTTCTCAAAGCATACCTATATCCTGTCTGAACAGCGCCCCCAATGCCCAGATTCGTGGGCAGTTTCAGCACATGCAGGCCTTCCGCCTCGCAGACATCCAGTGTATCATCCGTGGAGCAGTCATTGACCACCACATAATCAAAAGAGGGGGCGTGTGTCTGCAAATCTTGTACAGTTTTTACAATCCCCTCTCGTTCATTATACGCCGGGATAATGGCAATTTTTTTCATGGGTCTGTTTTCTCCTATGCAAAAATCTGTAGATACAGACGGTACAGTCGATTTCTGACCCGCCGCAGGAATACGCTTATCATGACCTCCCGGTCAGAGAGAGGAAGAATCCCCAGCTGCTGATGCTTTCTCACCAGCTTTTTATGTTCTGCCACATACACCTCCTGTTTTTCGCCCAGCATGGTTCCGGTGTTGGAATCATGCCGAATCCGGAAATCATTCAGTTCTCTGTGAAGCACATATACGTCGCCCCTGCATGCCAGCCCTATCCATAGATCAAAATCCAGAATATAGGTGAACGCCGGATCAAATCCGCCCAGTTCCAACGCAGTTGCTCTGGAAAAAAGCACATTGCAGGGTGCGCCAAAAAAATTATTCAACATGATGGACACTTTGGCCAGCTTTTTTCCATCTGCCTGACCAAAAACAGGCCACCTTTTATAAGCACCCACCTTGCGGTTGTGCAAATCAATCAGGCTGGTATCACTGACCACCATCTGCACACCGGCTCTTTTCCGGATTGCCGCATATTCCCGGGCAATCGCATCCGGATGCAACAAATCATCTGCACACAACAGTTTCATGTACCTCCCCTGTGCCAGATGCAGGCATTTGTTCCAATTTCCTGTCATACCCAGGTTTTTCTCGTTGACCACCAGTCTGATCCGGGAATCCTGAAAACTTTTCACGATATCCACCGTATCATCTGCAGAACAGTCATCCACCACCACACACTCAATAAATGGATAAGTTTGCTGTAATACGGACTGTATTGTCTCTCGGATATAAGCAGAACTGTTGTAAGTGGGGATGCATATACTGATGATTTCCATGGGCACACTCCTAAATCAGCACTTCCTCCAGTGCCTTAAGTATATAGGCATTTTCCTCATCTGTTTTAACAGACAGGCGAACATAACTTTTGCCAGAAAATCCGGCTTTTGTGGACAAATCCTTAATGAGAATATTGTACCGGTTCAAAAGGATATCTGCCAGCTGTCCTGAACTCATGCCATTAGTCAGCTCGCAGAGCACATAATTGGCCTGGGACGGGAACACCCTGAGTCCCTGTACTTTTCCAAGTTTATTCAGAAACCTGGTGCGTACCCCCATAAAACGGGACATGGCTTCCTCATATTCCTCTTTATATTTTTCAATAATCTGCATGTAGTATTCTGCAAAGGAATTAATGTTCCAGATGGCCACATCCTTTTTCATAAAAGCAATAAGATTTCGATCTGCGGTAGCCAGAATACCCAGGCGCAGTCCCGGCACTCCAAATGATTTGGAAATACTCTTTAAAACAATCAATGCAGGATGTTCTTCCAGCAACTCCTGCTCTAAAAGGCTCTGCCTTTCAGGCACATCGGCAAAATCCACAAAGGACTCGTCCACAATCAGACGGCAGCCTTTATTCTGCGCCCACCTGGCCGTCCTTAGCAGGTCTTTGCGCTCTATAAAATGGCCGGAGGGATTATCCGGATTAATCAGAATCAGCGCCTCTATATCAATTCCCTGGTAATAGGCCATCACTTCATCCACATTATAGGTGAAATCCTTGTCCAGCGCAGGATAGGGCAGGATATCCTCTTCTTTTTTTCGATGAGGATATTCTTCAAACGTAGGATAAATCATGCCGATCTTCCCCGGAAGATTTTCCATAAGGGATTTAATCAGCTCTGCCGTCCCATTCCCTACGACTACCTGTTCCCGACGCAACCCGAAATATTTGGCCGCCAAAAGGCTGTTTACCTGCATGCCGGATGGGTATTCCCGCACCAGCGTCTCGAAATTGGCCTTCATTTCATCCATAAATCTCTCGTTGGGGAAAAAAGGATTTACCAGATAGCAGAAATCATACATAGCAGGATAGCGCCAGTAACCACCGTATCGACTCATATACAGCTTCACTTTGGCAGGCCCTTGGGCAAACAGTGTTTCTGCGATATCCAGATCCTGAATGTCATTGATCTCGTACCAGCATTCTCCTTCCAATGGAATAGCCTTTATAAGCGCTTTATCTTCCAGGGCCACCACCTTAAGCAAGGATTCATAATACTGATTATTGCCCCAGACACCGCAATAGGCCGTTAAGAAAGGCACATAACAATTTTCCAGAAACGCTTTGTCAAACTTATAGATATTTACTGTCTTAAAATATTCTTTCTGTTCCTGGTATCGAAAATTCAGAGAGCTTACAAAATGTCTGATATAGCCATTTTCATCCAGGGAAACTACTGCACCGTTCATCCAGCACTCCGGACGAGCCACCAAAGCTGCACAGCCATATGGCTCCGCCAGTAATTTATCCAGAACAGCCTGCTCAAAAACAGAGTCTGATTCTAACACAATGCTGTCCTCTTCCAGGAGAGCATCGCGTACAGTATACAGGGAATAAATGTTGTTGGTGGCGGCATAATGATCATTGACACGGCACTCCACCGGTGTATGCAGGGGAATACCTTCCACATGGGCCATTAAAGCTTCTTTCTGATATCCCGTTACCAGAATGATTCGGCTAAGACCACACTGATCCAGTGCCATTAACGTGCGTTCAATCAGGGTAACTCCCCCCACTTCTACCATGCATTTGGTTCTGTCCGCCGTCAGCTCCCGCAATCTTTTCCCCATTCCTGCTGCCAGTATTATTGCCTGCATATTGCTCCAATCCTTTCTTATTCCTCACCAAATTCCAGCACCCGGGGATAATGAGTTTTTCTTTTTTCCACCGGTGGAAGCTGCATATAATCCGGGCCGTAGAATCGGACCAGCACCTGATGCAGATTTTGGGGGAATTTCAGTCTGATATCCTCAAACGGAAGTTCTATCAAAGGATAAATTTCTTTCCTGACCACTGTATTCCAGTGAGGGCTGGTATCACACAGATAGCCCATCCGTGCAGTTTTTCTATGGTTATAGCGGGTGCACCAGTATTTACAGCACCTATACAGCCATCCAGGAGAGATCCTCAGCCACTTCATTCCATAATGGACAGCCACACAGATAGCCCTGGCCCCTTTTTCTCGCCAGCCACTAAATCCAAGATAGGGATGAGGGATGCTGCGCAGAATCATAAGTTTACTAAAGCCCCAGGCCATCCAGGTCTGTATAAAGGCCCCCACCGGGTCATCCGCAATATTGTCATAGGCATAAACGTCCAGGAAAATACCAAAAGGGCAGTCCACATCTGCCAGCAATTCTTCCTGAAATCTGGTTCCTTTTTTACATATTCTGGTGCTCATAAGGGGGTAGTTAAGGTCATGAGCGGTGTCCAGTACATAGTACTTTTCTCCATACTCCTCCTCAATTTTACGAATCAGGATATCAAAATCTTTCCTGGGCAGACACACATCAATATCATCATCCCAGGGGATAAACCCACCATGCCGTACAGCTCCCAATCCGGTGCCTGCGGTAGCAAAATAAGTGAGGTGGCAAGTCTGACATATCTGGATAAAGTCCTTTAAGATGTCCATTTCCGTTTCCTGTACCCTTTTCAGTGTTTCCGATTCATAAAACTTTGGCATGTTATGTGCTCCTTAATCCCGATAGCCGTTGCGAATCCAGGCCACCGCATGTTCATAGTCGGCCATGGTGTCAATTTCCCTGGTGCGGATTTCCATCATTTTTAGAGGAAGAAGCGGCTCCAGAAGCTGATATACATGTCCCGTTCCCCCCTGAAGGCGGGATGTTCTTACCTGCATCAGCCCGGTCCATTCATATGCCCCTCTCTCTCTGGAAAACGCCTGAATAAGGGGGCCTCCTTCTGTCTCCTGAACCGTCATCAGTACAGGATTATCCGTGGAAGGGGATGCCCCCCCTACCAGTTCCTCCCCGGATTCCAGAAAGGCTTTCAGATCATCCGGATGCACCAGCAAATCCCCATCCAGAGAAACCACCATTTCCCTTGCATGGGCTGCGCCGATCATAAAGCTGGCACCGGTTCCTGTTGTCTTATAATTATGATTGAAGGCAAAAATCACATCATCTCTGACGGTCCTCACCATATCGATGACCTTCTGGTATTGGTATCCCACCACTACCCGGATGTCATCGTACTGGGAAAGCATCTCCAGCTGACGGACAATCAGAGGTTTTCCATCCACATCAATCAGGGCTTTTGTGGTGCCAATACCCAGTCTGGTGCCCATGCCCGCACAACTTATAACAATCGTCTTAGAAACTGACATAACTTTTCCTCCGTATAAATAGCATGTGTGGCATTTCGCACCAATGCGGGTGCAATGGGGCGCACAGCCCCAAATCCGATGCCGATACTGGCAGCCCCAATCATGTCCGCATCGTTATTGCCATCCCCCACCGCCACAAAGGGAGTCGAAAAGTGGGCAATGGCCAAAGCCTTATCTATGACTTCGTCCACAGATTGGATATAATCATTTTCCACTGTGGCATGAGAGCAATAGACATGGCCGCTGACACCGATTTTTTCCATAAGCTCTTCAATCCAGATATCCAGATTACCGGTCACCACATAGCAACGTTCCCGGTTTTCCCTGATAAATTCTACCAGCTCTTCATGCAGCGGCACCTGGGCCACCATTTTGCGCACATCACTCACCGGAATTTCTCGCAAGATTTCCACTCGTTCCAGAAAGCTTCTTTCAAACGGAATTTCTCCCTGCATGGTACGCTCCGTGATGCTGCGCATTTTTGCTTCCCTATTGATATAGCGGGCAAGCTCCGGCAGAATTTCTGCCTTTGTGATGGTAGCATCCAGATCAAATAGAAAGGGGTATTGTTCCATAGTCACTCCTTTGCAAACGGCATTTAACGGCATCCATCATAACATGTTCATCTTTTTTTTACAAGTCCGTGGCAGCTGACATACCAGTACATAATACCGCTGATGGCGAACCAGAACCATGTAGTGGGGTTGGAGAACCAGGTGGTAAAAAAAGACAGGATACAATACATGGCCATCTGCACATAAACAAGTCCCATAATGGGATTGCTGCTGCGGCGCAGTTTCATCGTTATCCATGCACAGGCTACTCCCAGCAAAAATCCAAAAAGCATAACGCCGGCTATCCCAAAATCATAATAGGCATCATACAAAATGGTCACCGTGGTCAATTCTTCCCTGGTCACAAAAGTAGCCTCCGTAGAGATCCACCCTGCAGGCAGAACAAATTTCAGGCCGGTAAGGGCAAGGAAAGGAAAAAGTTGCCGGATGCCGTATTTCAGGCTGGTCAGATTTTCCACCAGCACATGAAAGTTTTCATAATTGTTGGCAATGTACATATAGGGCTGTGTGAAAAAAATAGGGGTATCCGGATCTTTCATTTCAAAGACTTCATTTAGGTAACTGACGGAATGGCTGCGAAAAACCGTGAGTAAAATATATAGCGGGATCAACAGCAAAAGTGTCCCGCCAATGTAGGCCATTGTCTTTTTGGGAGAAGACAGGGCCCGCCCCATGATTACCAACAATAGGACCATTCCCACAGACATGATCAGAAAAAAACGGGAAACCGTCAGCAGTGGAATCAGCAGTCCAATGCCGCTGCATCCATAGGCAATCCACTTGTAACGGTCCGTACGAATCCGATACAGGGTAACCAGCGGGGGAACCAGTGCACTACTCACCGTGAAATAATGAAGTCCAGTCACATGAAAAGTGGAATAGGCATGGGGCGTGT
This sequence comes from uncultured Cuneatibacter sp., assembly GCA_964426655.1. Taxonomy (GTDB): domain Bacteria; phylum Bacillota; class Clostridia; order Lachnospirales; family Lachnospiraceae; genus RGIG8306. The sequence continues at coordinate 98,386 of CAYRQT010000003.1, forward strand.
CCTTGACAAAGGCCGGAACGAACCCAAGAATGGCCCACTCCAGGAGAAAAGCACCAAAGGAAAGCGCCGTCAATCCCACCACGCAGTAAAAAAGACGCCGGTTTTGTGCCACAATGCACACTTCGCCTGGCGCCCGCATCCCCTTTGCACTGTATTTTCGGATAAATCCGTAAAAATAATAACCAATGAGGAACAGGATATAAAAGGAAAGCAGGGCTGTCCAGGTTAGAAATCCCCATTCTGCAGACAGCCTGCTTAATTTCAGGCTTGCGACCCCTATCCCACCCAGCCAGAATAACGAGAGCAGGCCGGGCAGGTTGATAAAATTTCTGGTCTTTTTATAGAAGATGCCATATAACAGCACCGCTGCACCCAAAAATCCCAGTGCAGCAAATAGATTTTCTGTTTCCATGCCTCATTCCTCTAAACCGCCTTCAATTAAGGCAATAATTTTCTGCAATGCTTCTTCTTCATCTGCTCCCATGCAAAACAATTCAATTTCATCCCCACATTTTATGCAGGACCCCAGAATACTGAGCAGGCTCTTGGCATTAGCACTGGTCGTCCCACATGTAAACATAATTGTGGACTGAAAGCAGGTGGCCTCTCGATGCAAAATCCCTGCCGCATGCAAATGCAACCCTGTGGGATTCTTAATTTTTACTTTTTGACTGACCACAGCCATTCCTCCTGTCCTGTTGCTTATATGCTCTTTCTCTGATAAAAAAGCATCTGTTCTGTCTGTTATTGCGATTCTTCCGTTCCGTTCTCCGTGGTGCTTTCCCCTGAGGTTTCTGTTTCTTCAGAGGATGCCTCAGCGTCCTCCGCCGTCGTGGTGGGCGCTTCTGTGGGTGCCGTAATGGTAACCACTGTTGTAACCGGTGTAGCAAGGGTCAGCGCATCCGGCAGCGTAATATCCACCACAACCTGATGTGTCCCCTCTCCCAGGCCACTCATATTGGCACTGGCAATAATAGTGGATACAGAAAGACTATTCAAATCCTCAGGGAGCCCAATGATCTGCAGATTCACGGAATCCGTACTGAAATTGTATAACAACCCGGCATTTTTATTGAGGATTTCCACCTCCGTACCCAGCGTCAGCTTAAATGTACGCTGTTCCAGTGCCTCCACATCAACCGTAATAATGGCCTCTTCACTACCGTAGATGCTGATCCCTTCAGGCAGATAATCCGTTAGATTTACTTCGAACTGTTTCTGCTCTGTCAAATCAGAAACGTCCAGATCTGCAGAGTCTATCGTGACGGAGGTAATGCCCTCCAGCATGGCCTGATATCCGGCCAAAGTGACTGTACTCACACTGGATGTCACCTCTGTTACCCGATATCCATCTGCCGGTTCTCCCTGTACAGTGTATACCAGCGGCACTTTTTTTGTCTTCATAATGGGAAGCACCACCTGTACTGTTTCCGGCGAAACCGTGATGTTGCTCACATCCTCAATGGCCACCCCATATCGGTCCAAAAGCTGGGGCGTACAGGTCTCATCCAGTTCCAGTGTAGCCCCCTCAA
>CAYRQT010000003.1:99927-124460 GCA_964426655.1 uncultured Cuneatibacter sp.
CTGTAGACCTGCTCAATAGCAGACTGACGCCCTGTCAGTGTAATGGTCGACGGGGTGGCCGTGGGCTCAACCCCCAGTGTAGTGTAGTCATCAGCCGGGGTCCCTACTGTGACCACTTCCACCGGCAGCTCTACCGAAATGACGGGTTCCAGCACCAGGTCGATCCAAAGCCCGGAGACAATGGAGGCCTCTTCTATGATATCGCTGTTGCTGACAATGCGCATGGAAATATTGCAGCTTTTCTGCAGCTCATCCGACCCAACTTTTTTATCCAAATCTATGCTCAGATAAAAATCATCTGCAGTTATGGCATCCATGTCCAGCCGCTTGGCCTTGACCTGTACATCTGCCACGAGGGATGAGGTGAACTCATAGGCATAGCCAGCTTCTGAAATGACATTTTCATTCAGCACATTAATGGGGACTTCAATGGTCTTAACTTCCGAAGGGTTTTCTGCATTAATCACATATAGCCATGTTACAACAGCCAAAAGAACGGCAGCAATTTTTAATCCCAGATTATTCAGCAGCTTTCTCTTCATGTTTCTGTTTCCCTCTCCAAATTCTAAACCGATTCACATCCAGTGGTTTCTTTTGCAGCATTCGCAGTTTATTTCGAAGGGATTCTGCATCCAGATTGCGCAAAAGCTCTCCTCCAACAGCCATGGAAACAGCCCCTGTCTGCTCAGATACAATGATGGTAATACTGTCTGTCACCTCACTGATTCCCACCGCCGCCCTATGTCGTGTGCCCAGAGATTTGCTGATTTCCATATTATCAGAAACCGGCAGATAACAGGTGGCCGCCACAATGCGGTTATTTCGAATGATGATTGCTCCATCATGCAGAGGTGTATTATGTTCAAAAATCTGGATGAGAAGCGGTGTAGACACTACAGCATCCAGGGGAATGCCCGTCTTTTCATACTCACCCAGCGGTGTTTTCTGTTCCAGCACAATCAGGGCACCGGTGAGGCTTTTCCCCATTTCAAAGCAGGCTTTCACAATGGCTTCCACTGTCTGGGTATTGAGTTTCTCCACGTTCACCCGGTTGTCATCAAAAGAAAACATGTTCGCCAGTGCGTTTTTTGCCCCCAACTGCTCTAAAGCACGTCGAAGTTCCGGTTGAAAAATAATCAGTACCGCCATAATGGCAATATTAGAAGCTTTCTGAATAATAAAACTGATCGTCGTCAAATTAAATAAACTGGACAAAAGCACAAAAGCCAGGATGACCACAATGCCTTTTAACAGCATCCAGGCCCTGGTCTTTTTTATCCAGATCATCACATAATACAGGAGAACAGAAAGCACCAGGATTTCAAAAATATCGGAAAAACGAATGGTGGGAACAGCCCATGAAAGTTTTCCGATTACCAGATCTATGATTGCCAGCATAATCTCCTCTCTTTCTGCTTGTTAATTTCAGGTAGATGTATCCTTTTCATCCCCCTTATTGACAACCTTTGCCCTTCGGGCATTGATTTTGGTCACCCGGACCTCGGGAGCAGTTACTTTGACCTTGGGAACAGCCTTTACATAGTAAACATAGTCCTCATCCTCAAACTGCACCTCCTCCATCCGGGAATAATCCACCCCATGCAGAAAAAAGCGCAGAGCAAACCCCAGGAGAATAGCCAGAAACGCATTCCAGAAAATACCGCCGAAACTGATGTCCAGGTCCAACATAAAGGCCCCGGTCATCTGAATAAGGATATAGACCAGTGTTCCGCTGATGATGCCTATGCCCCATCCATGGGCCAGTGCAATCTGTCGGAACAGGTAGACCAGGATGAGCGAAAGCACCACCGCCAGAATGGTCAGCCAGATTGCTTTATTCTGCAAAAGTGCAGTTATGGGCTGAATCAGCTTCTGCACTGTGCTACTGGCTGAAGTTTTATAAGTAAGTGCCACATAATTGTTATGCACATACCTGACCAGTCCACCGGTAATCATCCCGAAAGCCACCGGTACAACCGCAATGGGTCCTGCCGTCAGACCGGCTGCCACTCCCAGCGGGCCTGGCAGTCCCAGCAAATAAGCAACTGCAGAAAGCCCCATCCAGTATCCGTTGCGAGGCTTAAAGCTGAAATACATCAGAAACATGGTGATGCCAATGACGCCGGTAACCAGTACCAGTTCTGTGGAAATTTGGGAAAAGTGCCCCAGGATGACCATATACATCACAAACGGGATGGTACCTGCCGGCAGAAATGCACAGAGACAGGACAAGCCCACCAACAAAAGTGGGTGATTCAGAATGGACAGGTACCCTAGCTGCCCATTAATGACCAGCAAGACCACCAACATGCTCAGGAACTTGGCACCTCTCTGAATCCAGTTGGTGTACTGGGAATACCAAAAACGTATTTTATCTCTAAAGACCCATAAATTCGTCATGGGGTGGGGTACCTCCTACCTGTTCTTCTGCCTGTTGTAATGCTGAAAGCCGTTTCAGCTGAATAACATAACGCCGCACAGCCCGATGCGCTTTTCTATAGCGGTGGGAATAACAAAGCATGGCTGCTGCCCCGTATATCGCAATGGTCACAATATACAGCAGCACCGCAATCAGAATATAAGTGTCCACATGGTCCAGACGGATATTTTCTACATTTGTTTCAATCTGATACAAAGCAAAAACAGAAAGCAAAATAAGGTAGGTAAGGGTACCCACCAGAACACTTTTTATTACATGGAACCAGATGTAATCCCACTTAAAATACCCGTCTGTCAGGAGATCCCCTCGCTCTTCATGGGTTTCAAAAGCTGCGATACGGGTCATCAGTTTTACCTTTTCTTCGTTGATCATACCAAGGTTCCCTTCTCTTTCAGGGTATAATTTTGTGTTTATTATAACATACTCTTCCCGCCATTTATATCCTTAATTTTAATTTTATGTGACAATTCTTTGCGGCCCGCCTCTTCCTGCAAAGAAAGCCCTCCCATGCCGATATATGGAAAGGCTCTCTCCTGTTTTCAATAATTCTCTGTATTTATGTGGCAGATGCCCGGAAAATCTCCTGTACCGTTTCCCCTAAAGCCAGATTAAAGGCATCCTCTGTCTGTCCATCGGAAAGTCCCTCCAGTAAAGCTCTGGAAAAACTGGCAATCAATCCATGGTTCAGGGCCAGTTTTTCATTAGCCACTTTTCTGTCATATCCCCCTGACAGCGCCACCACTCGCAGCATCCGTGGATCATGAATCAGGTCCTGATAAAAATCCGGTATTTCCGGAATGGATACCTTCAGCATAATGGGGGTATTGACCGGCCAGGCATCCAATCCTTTGAAGATTTCTTCTTTGAGAACCTTCTCCGAGGCCTGACGGTTCTCACTGTGAATATCTACTTCAGGTTCCAGTATGGGCACAAGTCCATACCCTGCAATTATTTTCCCCACTGCAAACTGCTGTTCCACCACTTTTTTGATGCCTTCCGGCTGATAACTTTTGATTACAGAGCGCATTTTTGTGCCAAAGATATGCCTCTCCACCGCTCTTTCCAGCAATTTATCCAGCCCCGGCATGGGTTTCATCAACTGTACCCCTCTCTGCTCCGGCTCGAGGCCTTGATCAACTTTCAAAAAAGGGACAATGCCTTTTTCCTCCCAAAGGTAATCAGCCGTAAATTTACCTTTGATCTGACTGTCCATGGTTCTTTCAAACAAAATGGCTCCCAAAATGTAGGCGTTGGAGAACGCGGGACTTAGGATCACCCTGGCCCGCATCTCATGCACCAGTTGAAACATCTCTTCCTCGTTATGGTAGCGGTCAGCACCAATGCCGTATCCCAAAAGTGCCTTGGGCGTGCTGCCGCCGCTCTGGTCCAGCGCAGCAATAAAGCCGGGATCATTTTTCATGCGCAGTAATTGTTCTTCTATCATATAGATTCTCCTTCCATTTCTTTCCAACACAGGGTCCTTAAGCAGGAAAAAGGAATGCATTCTCCGGTTTCCATTTCCAAAGTCCTGTAATCATGGTTGATTTTTTTTAAAACAGCAGTAATTTTCTTATACTGTCCTCCGTCTTTTCTGGCATCCTCCTCAAAAAAAGTCAGGATGACCTCAAGTCCCCCTCCTCCCCTCTGTGTCAGCCGGGCCAGCTGCCAGTCCAATTCTGACCTCTGCTCTTCAGACAATTCTGACCGGGGCTCTGTGAGCCTGCCTTCTTCCTGAATCAGTGCTTCATAGCCGGTAAGAGCAGCAAAGGGAGCAAACTGTGCTGCCCGGTTTGCCCTGGACATGGGTGCCCGCCTGGATTTTGGCCGTTCTTCATGCAAAATGTCCTGGTATGGAAAACAACTATCCTTTGTTTTTTTATTTTTATCCGTCATTTTCTTTAAGCCTTGTGCCCCCCGATCTGCCTGTTTCTGGTGCGTCCTGTGGCTCCTTTTTCCAGATTCATGCCTTTTAAAATTCCATTGCTGCCATATTTTTCCCGAATATGCAACACGGCCTGCTGCATTCGTTTTTCTTTTTCCGGATCCATGCTTTCACCCGAATCGGCCCTTTCCTGTTTAAACAGGCACAACTGTTCCCATTCCGGAACTGCCGTCTTCTCCTCCATCACATGGCAGGCAGTCAGCTGAATGCGGCGCACCGTATAAGATTTCTGTATAATCTGTTCAAAAATCCCCAGGACGCAGGAGATGATTTTCTGCCCTGATGCAGTATACTCCGGCAAATGGCCTGTTCCATGCGAAGCCTTTGGCACTTTGCGCCCATAATGATCCACATGTAGCTGGCAATCCGGCAAGGCTGTCTCCTCTTTAACATTTTCCACATCATAACCGATGGTCAGCGTAAGCTGATCTGTTACAAGTCCCTGTTTTACCAGATCCAGGGCCAGCTGGTCTGCCATTTCCTTCACCACCAGTACAGCCTGATCCGCAGTGTAGGGTGTCTGCAGCACCTGTCCCGCCCCCAGGCTATGCTGCTCCGGCTGATAGGCTTTTATATCCCTCATGGTACAAGATTCCAGCCCCCAGGCGTGATCGATCAAAAGTTCTGCCTGCACGCCAAACAGGTGAAACAGCAATTCCTCTCTGTAGAACTCATCCGGTTTTCCCAGGGAACATCTGGCCACATCTCCCATAGTGTACAGTCCATGCTCTGCCAGGCGGGCAGCATACCCCCTGCCCACTCTCCAGAAATCTGTAATGGGACGGTGGTTCCACAACTTTTCCCGATAAGACTGTTCATCCAGCCAGGCAATGCGCATGCCCCTGGCATCCGGTGCAATATGCTTGGCTTCTATGTCCATGGCTACTTTCGCCAGGTACAGATTCGGGCCCATTCCCGCCACCGCAGTAATGCCTGTTTCCTCCAGCACCGCCTGCAGCATAACAGAAACAAGATTTTGGGCAGAAAGCTTATGCACTGCCGGATATTCCGTCAGATCCAGCATTACCTCATCCACAGAATACACATGAATGTCTTCAGGCGCAATGTAGCGCAGATAAATCTGATAAATACGGGCACTGTAATCCATATAAAGAGCCATTCTGGGGGGAGCCGTTACATAGGCAATGGCCAGTGTCGGATCTTTTTTCAGCCATCCGCCATGGAGGGTCTCCCCTGTCAGCTGTTTCCCGGGTGCCCTTTCCCTGCGCAACGCATTCCGTTCCTTAACCAGTTGCTCCACTTCAAAAAGGCGGGGACGTCCGGGAATGCCCTGCGCCTTCAGGGCAGGAGATACGGCCAGACAGATTGTCTTGGATGTACGGGCAGGATCTGCCACTACCAGGTGTGCAGACAGGGGATCCAGTCCTCTTTCCACGCACTCCACAGAGGCATAAAATGATTTCAGATCAATGGCCGCATACACCTTCTCTTTTTTCTCCATGGCAGTCTCCTTCTCCATACCTGCCTTCATAGTAACAGATTCCAGGGCATACATCAACAGGCATTGAAAACATCTGAAAAAGGCCATCCCTCCTGCACACCTTCTGCAGGAGGAATGGTCTCATGTTTACTGAATTTCTATAACGCAGGCAGCTTCTCCGAATTGTTTTCCCTCTACTTTAACGGAGATGGATCCCTTCTCATAGCCTGCCCGCACCACAGCCAGGGCTCTCCCATAATATGTGGTGCATTGCCCGTTCACAAAAATATCTGTCGTTTTGGCACAGGCGCTGCCGCACCCCTGCAAAGTGCCCGGTCCATCCAAGGTGATGGTCAGCTGATCCTCCTGTCCCGGTTTAACAATACCCTGCCCATCCGTCAGGGAAATGGAAATAAAACAAAGATCCTGTCCATTGGCCTGTAACACAGGAATTTCCGGCATCAATGTCAGCTGCGTTTCCGGACCGGCAGTCTGTAGACTGGAACGCCCGGTTTCCTTTCCCTGTTCATCAAAGGCCACCGCCACCAGTGTTCCCGGCTGGTAGGGTAGCGTAAATACCGCCTTATAATTTTTTACCAGTTTTCCAGCCACCTTTTTCCCGTTCAGATAGAGGCCGATGCCATAAGCATTACTGTATATCTCTGCCACTGCCTTTTCACCCTCATGGCCTTCCCAGCTCCAGCTGTCAATAGCATCCGTAAAGCGCCATCGGCTTTTCTTCGGCATCTCCCTCCCCATGGACAACGGCCGAATGCCAATGAAGGGAACAGAGCGCAGCCCCCAGACGATTTGTTGAAAAGCGTTTTCTGTCCCAGGATGTCCTGTCAGGTCAATGGCACCGCAACCCGCCAGCACCAGCTCACCCGGGCGTGAGAAATAAGTCCAGTCCCCTATGCCGGCCTCTCCCAGGTAGTCCCAGGCGGTCCAGGCAAAATCTCCGATGACCTGTTTGTATTTTTTGACTCTTTCCCAATTATAAGGCAATTCGTCGATTAGAGACTCACTCCCCACCACCATACGCTGGGGATACTGTACAACATCCATGTCATATCGGGTTCCCCCATAATTGAGGCCCAGAACATCCAGTTTTTCTGCCGCTTCCCGAATGGCCAGATCTGCTTTTTTACTGGCAGCCATTTTCCGGGTCAGCCAGTTGAGGCGCTGTTGGATGGCATTGAACAGAGCTGAACCGGATTCCTGTTTCTTTTCTTTGCCATCTTTAGGCGGCAGAGGCTCCGGAGTGTATTCTCCCTCATCTTTATATAAACCTTTTCCACTGGCGGCCATCACATTCAGAGTGGGGTTAATGCCACAGGTCACAGGCCGGGTATCATCTGCCTCATGTGCCAGTTTCACCATTTCTTCTGTCAGGGCAATGCCTTTGGGCAATGCAGTTTCTGTCACCTCATTTCCAATGGAATACATGATCACAGAAGGGTGATTAAAATCCCGTTCCACCATCTCCAGCAAATCTGTTTTGTACTGCTTTTCAAAATCCCTGGCGTAATCATGGTGGGTCTTTGGAATATACCAGCCGTCAAATGCCTCATCCATCACGTACAGTCCCAGATCATCACAAGCCTCCAGGAAAGCCTCTGAGCAGGGATTGTGGGCAGAACGCACCGCATTATAGCCTGCTTCTTTTAAAATTCGTGCCCTTCGTCTTTCTGCATCTCCGAAAGCACAGGCCCCCAGCACGCCATGATCATGATGGATACAGCCCCCCCGCAGGAGAACCTCTTTTCCATTTACCAGCAGACCAGTATCAGGCCCCCACTGAATCAGACGAATGCCGAATTTTTTTTGGAGAACCTCCGCACCTGTCTTTACCACACAGGTATACAGACGGGGATGCTCTGCCGACCAGAGCTGCCCTTCCGGCAGGGGAATTTCACCTGGCTCACCACGAAACATCAAATCTGATCCATCCAGGATTTCTATTTCTGCTTCTGTTTCTGCAGGAAATACATCCACACGAATGACCGGCGGTTCGTACTGAAGTGTCCTAATCTGCACTTTTTCGATGTGATTTTGGGGTGCAATTTCCAGGTGTACCGGCCGATAGATCCCGCTTCCTGTATACCAGCGGCTGTTAGGTTCCAGATGATTATCCACCTGCACTTCCACCACGTTTTCTCCTGCCCTGACTTTTCCAGAAAGGACTACACGAAAACCAGTGTATCCATAGGCATGCCTTGCCACTTCCTGGCCGTTCATATAAACTGTGGTTCTTCCATACACCCCTTCAAAAGCAAGCCGCACATCCTGCAGTGACTCCTCCTCTGTAAGAGAAAAGGATTTTTTGTATCTGTAGCATCCCCCCGGATAAAATCCAGTGCGGTCTCCATTATGACAAGCCGGATCCCGCTTCTCCCATAGCATAGCATCATGGGGCAGATTTACTGTCCTTTCCTGACGCTTTCCATCACTAAATAACCAGTCTCTGTTAAAATCCATCCGACCTCCCGTCCGTTTACTTCTGTTGTTTTCTCTTTTTAAGTTCAGCTACGATTTCTCCATAGCTTTTTTCCAGATCATACTGTCTGAACAGAATAAACATACATATAAACAATACCAATGGAATGTAAATGGAAAACGCAATTACCGCTGTTTTAACGGAATCAGGCTGTACCTGTGCTGCAGCCTGATATCCACCCAGCGCCAATACCCATCCAATTAAAGAGCCGCCGATGCCGGAGCCAACCTTTGCCCCGAACGAACTGGCACTATTGCTCATGCCTACCATTTTCTTTCCAAACTTCCACTCATTGTATTCTACACAATTATTGACCAGCGGTCCCCCAAGACACATCATGGGGATTGTTGCAAATGTGGTGACCATTCCGCAAAGGATAGTGGACACCAGGCTGTAAGGCGTAAAGGCTCTGATGATCAGGGCCACAATTCCCATCCCTGCAGAAATGGTACAGGTACGGGCCATGCCCCATTTTTTTGTCATGGGTGCCACCAGTGCAAATCCCACAAAAGTAGGAATGAGGCCCACTGCGCCCAAAATAGCCACAATATTATCATTTCCCAGAATATACTTGGCATAATAGGTGCCACCGCCACTGGAAATGCCATAGGAAATATTAATGAACAGATTTACAAAAAGCATTAATACCCAGTATTTGTTCTGGAGGAGCAACCGAATGGATTCCCAAAATGGCACCCGTTCCTCTTCTTCCTCTCTCTGTTCTTCCTCCATCTCCAGTTCAGGGTTCTCTCTGGCTGTTTTATACACTACAAACAAAGCCCCTGCAGCAACAACAGCCAGCACCACAGCCACCTTGATCCACGCTGCCTGGTCTCCACCCAGTGCATTGGTAATGGGAATCAGCAAAATGGCAATAAGCATCCCTATCGCATAGCCAAACACAGTACGGATAACCCCCATTTTTCCCCGTTCTTCCACACTTCTGGTCCGTGTAGCCATAATAGAGCCATACGGGATGGCAATTGCCGTGTAAATCACTGCGCTAAGCAGAATATTGGTGATCAAGACATATCCCATCTGTATGCCACTGGGGGCTTTGGCTGGTACTGTGAACAAAAAAATGATAATAAGCAATGTGGGAATAATCATCCGCGAGAACCACGGACGGCATTTCCCCTTGGGAGACTTCCCCATATCCATGATTTTTCCCATACCAAGATCAGTAAATGCATCCAGAATTTTGGCGATCAACAACATAGTGGCTACCATGCCCGCAGCCAGTCCCACTTTTTCCGTGTAAAAATATGTCAGCTGTCCCATGCCATCTCCCAGATAATCCTTCAGGCGCATGGTTTTCTGGATACCCATACTGTCCAGGCCCAGTTCCTTTGTCTTTCCCATAGGTACACTCCTTTTCTAAACACTTGTCACTTTGTATGTGTATTGTATCGGAATGAGCGCCAATGGTATTGTAAATTTGTGCAGAATATTGTATCATTGTGCACATGCATAGAAAAGGAGTCCGCCATGCCTGAAAAAATTCTCCATACTTTACAGTTGCTGCACAACCTCACTTTTCTCCCCCTGCAATATTACAGAGACAACACCTGCCTGGCTCATTTTCCCCAGCAGGATATTCTTGCATCCCTTACAGAAGTGCACCGGGGAACTTTGCGGCATATACAGCCCCAGCCCGCTTACATGCTTTCCGGAGATTTTCTCTACTATGGCATCGTTTCTATAGACTCCTCCCATTATATTCTGGCAGGCCCTGTCAGCAGTATTCCCATTGAACGAAATGTTCTGCCCGGAATCATGGCGGAATCTTCTATTCCCTTCTCTGAAAAGGAGGAGGTTTGGCAATTTTTTCGTACAACTCCCCTTTTCTCTTTTGACCAGTTTACCAACGCTCTGGCTCTGCTACATGAGATGGGGACGGGTTCCCCCATACATCCCCGCAGCTTTTTTCTTCCTGGATTTAAGGCTCAGCAGGAAAAGATGGAACGCATGCATTCCAGCCGTATGTATCAGGCCCGGGAACTTTCTGATTTTCACAACACCTATTATTTCGAGCAAACTCTGTACAAATATGTGGCAGAAGGCAACATTCCCGCCCTGGAGCAGCTCACTCGGAACAGCATCGCCATGAACATCGGCAAAATTGGTGAAAATACCCTTCGGCAGATGAAAAATATTTTTATTACTTCCATCACCCTTCTGACCCGTTACAGCATTTCCGGCGGACTGGATGTAGAGACTGCCTATCAGCTCAGTGATGCCTATATACAGGAATCTGAAAAAGCCCAACAGATGGATACCATTCAACAGCTGAATCAGACAGCCCTCTTTGATTTTGCCCGACGGGTGGCCGCTTCAAAAATCCCTGCAGGCATGTCCCGGGATGTGTACCAGAGCATTCAGTTTATATCCACTCATCTGAACCAGCCCTTATCCACCTCCGATGTTTCCAGGGCCATCGGCAAAAGCCGCTCCTATATCTCCAGGAAGTTCAAGCAGGAGCTGGGGTTTCAGCTTGGGGACTTCATCATGCGAAAAAAACTGGAAGAAGGCAGGAGCCTGCTGGCCCATACAGATAAATCCATCAGTGAAATCAGTGCCTACCTTTGCTTTTCCTCCCAGTCATACTTTCAAAATGTATTCAAAAAGAAATATGGAATTACCCCCCTTCACTATCGCCGCACGCACAACCATTCAGGATGAGCCACATAAAAAAAAGCCGGCAGACAACCTGCCGGCTTTTTTTATCCGATAATTTCTTTCAGCCACGTGGCTGCCAGCTCCGGCCATATGGCTACCTCTTCATTCACATCGCCCTGGGGCACCTGAGAAGAAGTGTCTCCGGTCAGGGGCTCTAACTGCGTCAGGACCTCTTTCTTGACAGCGGATGGCAGCGGAATCTGATCTGCTTTTACGGCCTCTATCAGATTATAGGTCTGTTCCATGGTGTAGGGCTCTCCGAACCGATTCCAGGCCCAGTCTTCATTGGCAAGGGAAAGGCCATGCCGCCCTGTGCTAAAGACATGGTGGGCGAATTTTACCCCCTTCTCCCTGCATGCCTTTGCATATAAATAGCTGTTTTCCACGGGCACCAGTTCATCTTCTACCGTCTGCCAGAGAAAAGCCGGAGGGGTTTGGGCTGTCACATATTTTTCCAACGAAAAATAGCCCTCTGGGTCTTCTCCCAAGGCCGCCATGGAACCAGGATGGGTAAGGGTGCCGGAACTGATGACCGGATATGCCAATATGGCTCCGTTTGGTCGGTTGGAATAGGCTTCATACCTGGGATTTTCTTCTTTTATATCCTCATAATGTACACACACACTGGCACAGAGGTGCCCACCGGCAGAAAATCCGCATACCACCACTTTTTCCGGGTGAATGTGAAATGCCTCTGCATGGGCACGAATCAGACGAATCGCCCGGGAAAGATCTGCCATGGGCTGTCTGCCCAGAGGCGCCATCTGCAGCAAATTGGTGGTATAGGTCAATACAACAGTCTGATACCCTTTTTCATAAAATTTTTTCGCAACAATCTCCCCTTCTGTTGGAGAAACCACACTGTAGCCTCCACCAGGGACCACAACCATGACCGGACGAATGTTCTCATCCTCATGAAGATACGTCCGGATATTGGGCACAAAACCAAAGGCCATGGGGTACTGGTATTCCCCTTCTTCCCATAACACATATTTTTCCTGCTTCATTGTCTTTCCTCCTGACCTGTTTTTCTAAGGACAACTTACCATTTCTGCTGCAAAAAAACTTGTAAATTTGTCCTTCTTCTTTCAAAAAAGTTGGTTTCAGACATGAAAAAACTTCTGGTTGGCTCCCACCTCGAAATGATATTTTACAATGCCAAGATCCACCCGGGTATGAATGCCCAGCCCGGATACCCGGATCTGCGGCACGCCCTGAACCAGTGAAATTTTGAACTTCTGCTGATTGATGGCTGTGGGTGCCAGAAGAGCTGCCTCCACCCCCTTTTTGAACCACTCCGGGAAGGGGGGATTGCCTTCTGTAACACCCTCAAAATTCTTTCCTTTATGAGGAACCCCTTCTGTCTGTCCATAGCCAAGAGCAATGACCATGCAGAGTTTTTCCCCTTCCGGCACAAATGTTTTTACCCCACTCTTGTTGAAGGTGGCTGCCACCCAGCAGGTATTCAGTCCTAATTTCTGTGCCTCCAGCACCAGTGCCTCCCCATAATATCCGCATCGTTCTTCCAGTTCCTCATTCTTTTTGCCTTTTAGGATAATATAATTCACCACCTGCCTGAAGTTGCCATAACGGGCCATTCTGGATGCAAACCCTGCAGGCTCATCAAATTGTATACTCATATGCAGGCCGCTCTCCTGGTTGTACTTCTGCACCAGCTCCAGCAATGTTTCCCGTACCTGTGGCTCGATTGTCTTTTCTGTATAAGCACGCACGGAATGTCTTTTTTGTATGGCTTCCATCAAATCCATCCTTCTCCTCCAGCTTTCTATTTTGTGCGAATCTATCTAAAATGCATTTTATACAAAATCTTTCTTTTAGACCTGACTTTTAATAGGTAATCTTTTCCTGTTTTATTTTTCTCCCAATCCCCAGGTCTCCAATGCACTCAGATACACCACGCCCCCTGATGCTTCCAGTTCATTCTGGCTGCCGCAGGCCATAGCCGTTACATTGCAGCTGTGCACGGTCTTATAGGCGTCCGTATAAATTTCCACAGAATTTTTGTCCATGTACAAATGAATTTTCAGCCACCTAGGGTCCTCCATCAGGAGGGGACTTCTGGTTTTTCCCGCAGGCGCTTCAAGGTTAATTTGCCTGTCCACATACAGCATCTGCTCTTTAAAGTCTGCCCGGACGCAAATTTCTTCCCCGCCATTTTGCCGCAGGTGCAAAATCAGCGCATCTCCGGTGCTACGGGACAGATCCAATGTCAGCAAGGCTTCAAAGACCTGGCCATCCTGGCCCGGAAATGCCATCTTTTTCTCTTTTACCGCCAGATTATACAGGGCATAGGGCCTCTTTCGCAATATTTTCAGCTCCTCTGCCGGAATACATTGCAGTCTTCCGTCCTCCCCCAGATGTAATTCTCTGGGAAGGCTGAGTGCCCCGCACCAACCCTGTTCCGGTGCCGGCCCAGGATTTGTCCACCAGGGCATCCACTCCCATTCATTGGCCCACCCCAGCATCAGGCGTCTTCCTTTATGATCCAGAAATGTCTGGGGCGCATAAAAATCACAGCCCCAGTCCACCTCTCCCATTACAGAATAGGTGAATTTTCCAGTAGCCTCCCGCAATTCCCCCACCAGATAAGTGGCCTTTCTGTCCCCGGCGCCAACGGGCGAAAAAGTAAGCACATATTTTCCGTCCAGTGGAAAAAGATCCGGGCACTCTATCATACTGCCAAATTCTCCCCGGCTCTCAAAAAGCACATTCTGAAAGGTCCAGCTCAAAAGATCGTCCGACACGTAAAGAAGCACATGTCCTCTTCCATTTTTTGACGCTCCACAGACCATATAATAGTGCTCTCCCGATTTCCAGACCTTGGGGTCCCTGAAATTTTCCGAATCAAAACCAGGGGGAGGTTCTGCAATAATAGGGTTTTTCTCATATTTTTGGAAGGTGATGCCGTCTTCGCTCCAGGCCATGCACTGCCGTTGAAGTGTTTTTCCCCCCTCCTCTGCTGAACCGGTATAAAAAAGGTATAGTCTGTCCCTATCAGCCAGAGCGCTTCCGGAAAAACAACCGCCCCTTTCTCCATTGTCGTACCATTCTCCCGGTGCCAGTGCAATGGGCAGATGGGTCCAGTGAATCAAATCTCTGCTGACGGCATGCCCCCAGTACATGGTGCCCCATACCACATCAAAGGGATTATACTGGTAGAAAATATGATACTGCCCCTGAAAATAAATCAGGCCATTGGGATCATTCATCCACCCCTGTTCTGCCATAAAATGATAAGTCTGGCGTAATGCTCCTTTTTCTGCCCTTTCCCTGTGCTTTTCTACAAAGGCCTGGGCAACTCGTATTTTCTTCTGCATATCCGCAAATGACATTTTTGCTTCCTCCTACCCGGAGTTTTTTGAAATCGGCAAGTCTCTTATATTATACGTGTTTTCATGAAAAACCACAATCCATCTGTCCAATTTGATGCGGTTTTTTGTGCACCAGACCACAACAAAAACAGGCGGTCTCCCCCCTGTTCTGTCTGTATCCCCTTTCTTTTCATTAGCTGCTTGCAGAAAACTCTTCAAAAACCTGAAACAATCCCTCTTTTTCCTCTGTCTCCAATACACCGTCTGCAATAGCCTCGGAAATCAGCCAGGCCGCCTTGTCATAAGGATATACCCCTCGCAAATCCCGGTGAAGCCGAATCCAGTTTCTCAGACGAAGCACCTCCCTGTTTTCCAGCTTTCCGTTACAGACCACCCCATCCATAATGCCTCGCAAAATATGGAGGGACAGAGCAGTCTCATGATAAATCCGGCTTTCTTTCATGGATGCCGCCAGCATCTCCAGCTCCATGCGTTCATATTCATCAATTTCATGGTCTTCCAGCATGCTCTCCAAACGACGTATGATGCGGGCAAAAATGGCGTAGATCCCATATTCCCGGTTATCTTCCACCCATTTTTCAAGGCGTGCTGCTTCCCTGGCATCAATCTGTCCATCTGCGTCAATTCCCTCCAGGATACCGGCCAGCTGATTAAGACGTGCTGCCAGATTTTCATCCAGCCCCTCACAAATTCCCTGGGACAGCACTGCCGGTTTTTCCTTTTCCAAATTGAACTGCGCACACAGGAAGGCAAATAAATTCTGCACCGCCCTTACCTCTCCCTCCAAATCCCCTCGCACAAATGGAAAGCCGATAAATTCCGACAACGCCTCCAGATCATACGATGGGCGTTCCATGCAGCTTCTGGAAAGATTCAGTGTGCTGTAAAAATGAAAGTCCGGTGCTGTAATGCCATACCGTTTCAGCGATGCCTTCAGGAGAGCCAGCGTGTACCTGGCATGATGGGCCACCACTACCTGTCCCCTCAGAACAGTCTCAAGTCGGAGCCAGAAATCCTGGAGCGTTGGGCCAGGGGATACATCCCCCTGGGGAGTGCCAGTAATTTCATTAAATACCGGATCAAAAGCTTCTTCCGGGTCTAAAAGCTCATACCCTTTTTCCACAATAGTATTCCCCTTCACCACCAGGTAGGCGAATGCGCAGATGGCATCTCCCCTGGCATTAGGCGAAAGTGCTCTAATAACAACATAATCCTCTGTCATCTTCCCCTCCTGTCCTACAATCCGAAAAGGCCTTCTTTGTTCTCCCTTATCATAGCAGAGCCGAGGAAGAAATGCCATATCCTGGCCAAGAAAAAAGCCTTCCGCAGAAAACTCAGCGAAAAGGCTTCTTTTCTTTTGCCACCGTTCATCGGGAAAGGATTTCTGTCAGCGCCCCAAGAATCCCCTCATCCATCTGAAGTGTCAGTAATTCACCGATTGTACTTTCCACAGGCTGCTCCTTCTGCAGGACATGCCAGGCCGCTTCTTTCAGAATATACTCTACCTGTGCCCGTTCCAACACCTGAAAGGCTTCTTTTTTTCTTTCTTCTGTTGCTGTACGCTCTGTAAAAGTGATTCGAATGTCCCGTTCTCCTGTCATCTGACGCAAGTCTGCCTTCAATACATGCCTGTCCCCGTCGTATTGCACCGGTACCACTTCCTCCCTGCTACCGCCTGTGGCCTGAACGGCGGGAGGGCACTCTATCCCAAAAACATGTAGCACAAAGAAGCGGTCTGCAGGCAAAATGCCTTGGTCATCCTCCGTCTGGATGACACACTCTGCCATCGGGCCGGACTGATAGGAAAACCGGGTCTGCACCTTGTACCCCCTTTTTTCTTCCCCCTCAGCCAAATCATCTTCCACCAAAGTAAAGGTCCCGGACTTCCCGGCAAACACATACACATCCAGTCCCCGTGGATTCTCCGTACTGTTTTTCACCTCTTCCTGCCTTGACAGTGGCAAAATGGTGCCCGCCTCTGCAAATACCGGGATTTCCTCAAGGTCTCTGTAAAAAGTCAGCGCACGTCCGCCCCTGTAACGGCTTCCTTTAAAAATGTCATACCAGATGCCTTCCGGCAGCCATCCCTTAAAGGGCGCAAGGCAGGTCCTGGCATCCCTGGGCACCGTTATGGGGCAAACAAGAAGCGCCGTACCAAAGAAAAAGGCATTTTTGATCCAATATGCCTCTTCCTTCTCCGGATATCTGTAGTAGAGCGGCTCCACCAGCAACTCCCCCTCTTCATGGCAGCGATAGTTCATGGTGTACAAATAGGGAATCAGACGATGCCGAAGAGAAAGATACTTTTTCAGTATGCTGGAAATATGGGCATCATACCCCCATGGCTCCTTCACAAAGAAGGGGCTGTTGGAACTGTGAATGCGCAGAATCGGAGAGAACACGCCAAGCTGCAGCCATCGAACAAACCGTTCATCACTTTTGCTCCCCAGCATATGCCCACCTATGTCATGGCTCCACCATCCATATCCTGCATTGCTGGCAGTGGCTGTAAAATAAGGCTGAAATGCCAGAGAATCCCAGGTGGAGTATGTATCTCCGGAAAACCCAATGGGGTATCTATGGCTGCCGAGCCCTGCATATCTGGAAAAGGTCAATCCCTGTCTTCCATTTTTCATGCTGTCCAGAAAATGCAGGTGATTCAACATGAACAGCGGATCATACCCCGACTTTTTGCTCCCGCCCTGCTGCTGCCAGTCAATCCACCAAAAATCCACGCCCTGTTTTTCCAGTGGATGATGTATACATTGAAAATAAGCTTCCCAGAATTTCGGGTCAGAAGCATCAAAATCAATTTTTTGGCCTTTTGCAGGATCCATCCCCATTGCCAGCGCCATGGATTCATATTTGTCCTCAAATGCCCTAATCCCGTCTGCCGGATGGACATTTAAAGTCACATGCAGTCCCTTTTCATGCAACCATCTCAAAAAGCCTTCCGGATCAGGAAAACATTCCGGATCCCAAGTGTATCCAGTCCATCCGCTTCCATATTGGGATTCCACCTGTGTCAGATGCCAGTCCATATCCAGTACTGCCACCGAAAAAGGGACGCCCTCTTCATGAAAACGGTCCATTAAGGCTCTATAGCTTTTATCTGTATATCTGAAATATCTGCTCCACCAATTGCCCAGCGTAAATCGGGGCAACAAGGGCGTGGCTCCACTCAGATGAAAAAAATCTTTCAGACAATCCCTGTACGCTCTGCCATATCCGAAAAAATACAGATCCAGGCCTTTTGTCTTTCTGGGTACCACCCACCCGTTCTCCAGTAAAAGAGGAGAGCCTGTATCATCTGCCACACTGAATCCCTTTCTGGAAAGCAACCCGTCTTCCAGGGGAATGGCACCGTCTGCCCCATCCAAAGTCCTGGCTGTCCCCTTTAAATTATCCCCGGTTTCCCCATAAAACCAGGTACTTCTATAAGCACTGTAATTTCCCAAAAGCTGAATAAACAATCCGTTTGCGGAAAAAGATTGTTTGTCATAATACAGGCGCAAATGGGCAGTGGTAATTTCCAGGCTACCTTCTCCTTCTGTCACCTGAAATGCAGGCACTGTAAACTGTCGGTTTATAGCCAGCTTTGTGGCGCCGTCTTCAAAGAGCCCTTCTTCCTGATATTCCAGGCGAATCAAACGGGATGTTAACACGGTAAAACGATACTTTTGTCCTCTTATGACGGCCTCCTGCGCCGCTGCAGGAGCATATTCTATTTTATTCATCATACACTTCTCCCTAAATTTAATGCTTGGGTCAATTCCTATGCCCAAATTATCCTTCCCACCCTCACTTGTCAAGCCCTTCCCCTACTGGTGTACGAAAAAACGGCAGGTGCCTCCTGCCGTTTTCATGATTTAAAATAGAATCGATTTAAAATCCAGATTCCCCTTACCGCTAAACAAAATATAAAGGCTGCATTTCTTTCCAGAAAGTCCGGCAGGAACAGAAACAGTCATCCATTCATCCGTATCCAGTTCGACCACTTTTTCTCCCAGAAGATTTGCCCCTTTTTCATCAGCTGCCACATAAATTTTCCCCTGGAAATGCCCCCGAATTTCCAGCCCCACTTCTGTTACATGTTCAAAAGCAAAATACTTAAACCCAACTACGGTTGCATTCTGCACGTCCGTCAGGTAAACCTCTCCTGTGGACGCTGCCTCGGTTATCCGTGTCATTTTATGCATGATGGGATTGTTGTAGTCAATTTTATTTTCTGTCCCAATACTTGTCATATGGCAGGCAATAGCTGCCGGATATGCGCCTTTCCCCTGCAGGGGTCCTCCATTCAGTCCGCAGCTGGTCATCTCTACCTGCGCAATATGTCCGTTTTCTTTTATTTCGACCGGCTCTGCACAGCCTTGTCTGGAAAATTCTGTCCCATTGGTCGGACGGTGGTAAAATACATACCATTGCCCTTTTGCCCCTACCAGACCCCCATGGTTGTTTCCCAGCGTATAACAGGGTATTTCTCTCCCCTCCAGCCCGACATCTCCATTCGCTATCAGGGTACCGCCATATACAAATCCTTCCGTTGGCGACTGGCTGGTGGCATAGCATAATTCATGGCTTTTGTGACTGCTATAGACAAAGTAGTAGTTTTGATTGATTTTTCGAATGGAAGAGGCTTCAAAAAAAGCATGCCCTTCAAATCCCGTCCCCTGTGCCAAATGTCCCCCCGGCACGCACATTTGCGGAACCGCTTTTAGTGTGAGCATATCCGGCTCCAGCTCTGCGACCATTGCGCCTTTTCCAAACTGAATTTTGGAAAGCCTCATCCAGATTTCCCGCTGTTCAGAGGGCATTTTTCCCAAGTCTTCTGGCTTTATTTCCGGAAAGTGCATTTCTTTTTCCCCGGCCGGTGCAAATCCATAATACAAATACACTCTCCCATCTTCATCTGTCAGGACCGCCGGATCAAACGGCATAAATTCTTCCAGAACCTTTCCACCAGAAATATGTGCCGGATAGTGCACATGTCCGTAAAAAGAGAAAGGGCCTGCCGGGGTTTCACTGACTGCGACGCCTATTTCCGGATAAAAAGAAAAGCAATAATACAGATAATATCTTCCATCCGGTCCTCGGGTCACATCCGGCGCCCACAGACACATTTTCCCTTCTGCATTAGACGGATCCTGATTTCTTCTGTAGCTGACCCCTTCACATCTCCATTCCTTAAGGTCATCCTCCGGGGCAGAATAAACCACATAGTCTCCCTCACAATATTCCTTTCCATTGGCCTTATCATGAGAACCATATATGTAAACTCTTCCCTCAAACAAGTGGGGTTCCCCATCCGGTACATATTCATTTAAAGGTAAATAGGGATTAAAAACCTGTTTCATTTTATCACTCCTGTTCTATATTTTCAATAATATCCACGCCCCATGGAGCCAGTTCCAGATTGCATTTAGCCTGTACTTCTTTTCCGCTCAAAAGGCTGATACCCTTTTCAAAAGGATACACTATTCTTTGGACGGATTTGCTGTAATTGAAAATAAAATATACTTTTCTATTGGTGGTTTCAAAACAAGTGTGTACATGGATGGGAAAAGTGGGCAAATCCCGAGGCATGCCCGGCACACGATCCAGACAATATTTAAGCAGTCTGCGTAAAAAGGCATCTGATGTATGGCATCCCACATAATATGCTGTCCCTTTTCCAAAGATGTTTTCTGTAACAGCAGCATATTTTCCCCAGTAAGGGTGCTGATATCCGGCCAGGATTCTGGCCTCTTTAGGCTGAATCAGTTCCATCCAGTGAAAAACCGCCTTTTCCTTTTCCGAAAGATCCCTGGTGTAAGGTTCCAGCCCATCCGCCTTTCCCTGTAGCTGCACATCCACCGGAACAGTATACTCCTGATAGGAAATGCCCAGGCATCTTCCCAGTACATGGGGCTGACAGGACGGATACACGCTCAGATTCTCATCTGCATAGCCGGATTTAAACGAAACCACCAAGTGTCCGCCCTGCTGCACATACGTTTCCAAAGCTTTTAATAATGCCCCCCTGGCACTGTAAAGAACCGGCACCAGCACCATTTGATACGCTGAAAAATCCTCTGTTTCATCTGAAAGAATGTCGTATTCCACATTCCACTCATATAAAGCATCCGCATATTGTCGCACCACATCATTATAACCCACCCCTGCGTCTACCGGAAAGAAGGGGAAATGACTTAAAGCCGTGAGAGAATCATTGGATACCAGAATGGCAACCTTGTTTTTTTTCTTCAAATTCAAAAGCTGACCGGAGAGTCGGCCAAAATCTGCGCCAATGGTCCCAGCCTCTCTGTACAGCCGGTTTTCCTGAAGATCATGGGACAGAAGCCCCCTCCAGTAGGTCTCCATCCCGTTATGGATGGAATGCCAATGCCAATAGAGAACCCCATTTGCCCCATTTGCAATATGCGCAAAGGCCTGCATCCGCAGCTGTCCCTCATAAGGCGTCCAGGATACGTGCCCCTGCGCCTGTGTCTCCATCACCAGGTAGTTGTCCTTTTTTAAGGCTCTTGTAATGGCTCCGCAAAAAGCAGCTCATTTCCCCGTTAGGCGGTCATGTGTTGGATGATAGATATCACAACCGGCTATTGTCACTGCTTTTGCCCCATGAAAATGATTCACATCCGGTTGAACGCCGAAAGAATACCCCCTCCACTCAAAGTCAAAGTTATGGGTAACAAACTGATCTTCCCTGCGATATTCATCTACGATGTCCCTTTGCCATTGCAAAAAATCATCCACCAGTTTTCTTCTGAATTTTTCAAATTCTCCCGCCAGGCTGGCATTGATCGTACCGGTCACATCCGGAAAATGTTCCCAGGAATCCACCCGGTTCGACCAGTAGGCCAGCCCAAACACCCGGTTCATCTCTTCTACTGAAGAAAACTTTTTTTGTAAATAGTCAATGAATCGCTTTTGTACACCAGCCCCTGCTGTATGATAATGTTTGGTCTCATTGTCGATCTGATACCCTATGACATTCGGGTAATCTTTGACACATTCCAGCAGTTTGCGTATGATGCGCTCCGCATGGAAAAGATAATGGGGATTGGTAATGTCCATATTCTGCCGAAATCCATATTTGGCAGTTCCTTCCTCTGTCGTCACCAGAATATCCGGGTATTTATAAGCCAGCCAAGGGGGGATGGCATATGTGGGCGTCCCAACAATGACCGTGATGCCATATTTACCCGCAGCCTCAATCACCCTTTTCAAATGGGAAAAATCGAAAATGCCTTCCTGTGGCTCCTCCGTACTCCAGGTGGATTCAGCGATGCGGATGACGTTCATTCCCGCCTCCTGCATCATTTTCATATCCTTCTCCAACCGCTCAACAGGCATATACTCATCATAATACGCTGCCCCAAAAAACAACTTTTTTTCTTTTTCTCTGATTTGGATCATCCCCTCTCTTTTAATCCGGCACGGATCGCAACCTTCTCTATAGCATGCAAATATGCTTTTTTATCTTCCCGAATTAGCCATCCGGCTGCAATCAAACATTCTGCATTTTTTTCTGCCAGTATCATATACTTTTCCAGATGTCCATATAATTGTGCCAGTATTTCCTCTGAAAATGGATAAAAGGTGCCAAACATGGGGTCATAGCTTCCGTCTTCTCTTACGGAATAACTTTGATATCTGCCCAGCGGATATTCCAAATTGGCCAGTTGAATGCCACCTGTGGTATTTCCAAAAACATCCTTATGATACTGCCACTGCATTTTAGGTCCACCTGCCATTTTCATCAGCGGATCAAAATCTCCCGGGGTAGCCGGCTCCAAATCCACTCTGGGCGCACGAGGCGCGGGTACTCCCTCTCTGACCCAGACATAGAGATTACGTAAGGCTGCCTGAAAAACAAAGGCATAAGGGGTATCCAGTGGTTTTCCCTCCGCTCCGGAAAATTTCAGCTCGCATCCATATTTTTTGCAGTCTTCAAATAGACGGCCTTCATAGTAAGTAATTAAATTATCCAGAGAATCGTGACTTGTTCCGGCCATCTGATAACTGCGAAACTGATATCCGGGAAGATCGCCGTCCGGCATCCAGTTGCTTCCCCTGATTTCACTTTCGGTATTAATTGCAATAAAGGGAGCCGGCCCCAAAATCTGACTGCCTGTGGCAACCGCTCCATTTTGCAGCATGGTCCCGTCTGTGACCGCCGGTTCATAGGCGTTTATGGGTGCCAGTGCTGCATCCGCCCCCCCCCTCCAAATACCCGTCAAACAAAGGGGCTTTAGGGTTCTTGTCAAAAGAACGCAGAATACGGGACATATAGCTTCCAGACTGGGACCAGCCTGTCAGATACAGGTAGCGGGGGTAAAATATTCTGATAGGGTTTCGTTCCTCATCCTGGCGAAGAAGCTTTGCAAGTTCGGTTACCATATCCCAGAACAGCCCCGATTCATATTGGGGAAGCAACCCAAATGGGACACGGTCAGGGGCTTTTCTTTGGGGCAACGGATTTTTCCAGTCAATTGCTGCGTATCTTTCAGGATTGAATCTTTTCAGAGTATCTATCACATGTCCTTTACTGGTAATGCCAATATAAAGATCTCCGTTTCTTGTCAAAAATGGCCATGTATTGACCCACATCCGGTCAATATCCATAAATGCAGAAGCATTTAGAATTTCCACCACCACATTTCCACTAAAGTTCCGGACCTGAGCAGGACGCCGAATCAACAGGCGCGTGGTGTAGGGAGCCCCTTCAAAAAGGGGCTCAACATCATGATCAGGAGAAACCTCTGTGTATATATTAGCAGTTCCTGTCATGAAATATTCCTCTTCTACATAGCCAATTTCATCAAAACGGCATTTGTCATAAGCTGCCTGAAAAGGATAATCCCCTTCAGATACAGGCACTTTACGCATATCCTGAATCATTTTTTCTCCCTTTATTCCCCGTAATTAATGGCCAGTTTGCAGAAAAAATCTTCCAGCACAGTACGGCTGTCCACAGACTGATATACCCGGATTTCCCGATTTTTTTCTGTTGGAATATAGCCCATGTTTTCATCAATAAATGGAGCTTTTATCATGACATAATTGTCCTGCCGCTCTGTTTCCTGAAGCAAAGGGGCCAGAGAGGCCTGGTCTCCCAGCCCCCACACCTCTCCATGAGGCCAGAACGGGATGAAAGCCAGTTGGTCGTTTAGTTCGACCATTTGCCGAAACAGATATTCTCCCAGTGGACCGCATTTCATGACTTTATACTGCAGCTCAGCCAAAGTTACGGAAAACTGTTTATAAATATTGATTGGCATCTGCCATACCGGCATCTGTGAAGAAAACAGCACATTAGCCGCATGAATATCCTGCATCAGGTTAAACTCCATGCCCCCTGCAGGATAGGCACCACCGCCTACCCAAATGGCCGTCATCCTCTGGCAGATTGCAGGCTCCATCAAAATGGCGCTGGCCAGATCCGTTAAGGAGCCCTGGCATGCAATGTATAATGGCCTTTCATCTGCCTTCATGGCTTCTTCAATAATATATCTTGCCCCCTCGCTATCAATGGGCGTTGCTGTATCCAGCAGAGCTTCTTCCGCTCCCAGATGGCAGGTATACTGCTCCCTTACGCCCATCAGATCCAGCATTTTCCACACTTCTTTCTGGCTTTCAAAGGCAGTGGTCTTATCGGGATAGCGCATATTTTTCCCATGGTTGTCAAAATGCCCTGCCACAATGCCTGTCACCACAAACTTCTGGGTCATCAGATGATGTGCCAATGCGAATTGATCATCCGCTTCATTTTTGCAATCTGTGTATACTATTACTCTCACTTGTTTTTCCTTAGGAACACTAAATTGAAATTTCATGCTTTTTCTCCATATTTCTTTTTTATTTTTCCTCATCAACGAAAATGTATATTCCCGGTTTTGAGGCACTGTTCATCTCTTCCCGGTATAATCGCTATTTCCTGTCCCTTCATAAAGGGGGTAACTGACAGTACTTTACAGGAAACGGTTTCCTTTTATCTTTTGATTTTTATATTTAACTTTCCATACGGATGGCATATTTTTTTGCTTTTTGTCCCCTTTCAGAGTCTAAAAGGTATTTTATAGAAAAAGCCGACCGATTGCTCGGTCGGCTCCTCCCAAAGGGGTTACTGCTCAGCTAACCAGGCATCCAGCTGTGTCTGCTTGGCTTCCATTACCTTT
>CAYRQT010000004.1:0-20033 GCA_964426655.1 uncultured Cuneatibacter sp.
AATCTGAAAAGCTGATTTCCGATATTCCGTTGATTTTGCACGAAATTGAGGAAAGCAAGGTGATGAAAAATCTTTGGACAAATTATCGCAAATCATTCAGTTATGCTTCCGACATCGATTGGCAAACCGTTATGAAATCCGCCAGGGCAATGATAAAATCCGCAAAACTGATTGATTAAAACTTCAAGCAAAACTTTAAGGATAGTATAAAGCAGATATGTGGTGTTTTTCCATATATCTGCTCTTTTTTATTGTTTTCTTTTATTGTTTTTGAATGACTACTGCGTAAATACGCGTATTACAAAAATGTAAATACAAGTATTACAAAGACCTATTGTCTTTTTTATAAAAGTGTGTTACAATGTTGTTACAAATTAGTATAAAGGAGAATATAACATTGATAGTTGACGGATATACTCGAATTTCCGTGGATTTGCAGGAAGAAAATCAGGAAAATACGAGTATCGAAAACCAAAAGCATATCATAATGGACTATGTCAGCGAAAACTTTCCCGACGCCAAGCTTCGTCTTTATGAAGACCGTGACCGTTCGGGATATACCTTTTCACAGCGGGAACACTATCAGGAAATGCGAAAAGAACTGATGTCGGGCGATGTCCGCATTCTTATTGTCAAGGACTTTTCCCGATTTTCCCGCCGCAACAGTCTGGGACTTTTAGAACTTGAAACGCTCCGTGATGCGGGAGTGCGTATTATTTCTATCGGAGACAACATTGACTACCCAACCAAGGATGATTGGATGCTCATTCAGTTCAAGTTTCTGATGAACGAAATGCCAGTCACCGATACATCAAAAAAAATCAAACATATTATTGCTAACCGCCAGAAAAACGGGCAATGGATTTGCGCTGTTCCCTATGGCTATCGTTTGATCAATACCAAAGAGATGGAGTATGAGATTGACCCACCCGCCGCAGAGGTCGTCCGTGAGATATTTCGACTCTACAATAATGGTTGGGGTTATAAAAAGATTGCCAATCACCTGACTGAAACCGGTGTGCCGACCCCCCGTGCTAACGAGATTGCACAAAAGGAAGCGGAGGGCAAAACAACACGACTGAAAGCCAAAAATGAATGGAGCATTATTTCGGTTAGCTCAATTATTCAAAACGATTTTTATATCGGAACACTGCGGCAGAAAAAATACACCCGCAAAGGAATTAATGGAAAAGATGTGCGGATAGATGATGAAGATCAAATAGTCATTGAAAATGCCCACGATCCTATCATTGACACAAAAACCTTTGCCTATGCCAAAGAGCAGTTGAAGCTGCGTTCAAAATCAAACTATCGCGGAGAGAAGAAATATGCCACCGACTATTCGGGCTTTCTGTTCTGCGGTGACTGCGGCAGTCCGATGTTCTCCATGTCCCGTCCCGACCTTGCGGCGGCGTATACCTGCGGAACCTATCACAGACGCGGACTGAAAGGCTGTACTTCTCATCATATCCGTGTGGATTTGCTGGACGAATTGCTCAAAGGGTATATACTCCGTGTGCGTAATAACTGCCAAAAGATGATTGCGGAACTCGAACAGGCAATCAAGGAACAACCGCAGCGTGAAGCAGAACTCGGGTTAACGGTTAACAGTATTGAACAGCAGATTACCGATGCGAAAGATCAGCTCAAGGAACTGTACAAGCAAAAGGTGCTATCCTCTCTCGGCAAGTCAGATGCTAAATCAAAAATCCGTGAGCAGGTTTACGAGGAAATGGAAACAGAGCTTACTGAGCGAATTGCAGGGCTTGAAAAGCAGTTCACGGAAGTCAGTGATATGCGCAACACAATGATTCAGACCAATCGCAAAGCAAAAACGGTTATTGATGTTTTTGAGGATGTTCTGCGCAAAGAGAAGCTGGATAAGCGTGATATCGGACTTATCGTTGACCACATCACGATATTTGAAGAGCATCTGAATGTAAAGCTGAAAACTGATGTGGATATGCTGCTGTCGCTTGAGGACAAGGAGGAAACCGTAAATTTTCCGAAGGGCAGTAAGGATATCGAAAAAGACATGATAGTCCAGTCAAGTGTAAACAGACGGGACAAGGTCTTTACTGTCAATGTTATCAGCAGCGGTGAACCGTCTCGGATTTGTTTGGGACCAGAGAAACCATGGAATTGTACAGAAATGGTATGCGCTCTCTGGAGGAAATGAAGAAATTGATCCATTATGTGGCGGAAACTTATGACGAGATCCTACTGTCCGGATCTCAGGAAGAAATTGTGGAAAAAATAGAAGAATATGTCAACCTGAATCTGGATAGGAATTTAAGAAAGGAGGACATTGTCAACCTGGTACATCTAAACACAGATTATATCACCAGATTGTTTCGCAAGGAGAGGGGCATATCTGTTAAAAGCTATATCATCCAGCAGAAATTAGAGGCGGCGCGAAAGATGATTCAGACAACGAATTTGTCTGTTAGCTATATTGCTGCCCGATACGGTTACACAAACTTTAGCCACTTTTCTTCAGCATATAAAAAGCAGTTTGGCGTTACTCCACAGGAAGATCGGAGAAAGAATGGAATCGAAATAGAGGATAATAAACCATAACAGGCAGTCCCTTTTTTCTTATGAGAGGAGTCCCTTTGCTAAAAACGGGGATTCCTTTTTTTGCGAATGCAAGCTGCATTTTAGCACGTATTTTCAACATGGTTAAGTCGTTTTTTTGAAGAAAAGCCTCTTCCCGTTTGCTCTTAGCGGAATGCCGTGATTAAAAAACCGTGAAATATATAGAGCCTGCCCACATCAAAAGATTACAATAAAGATAATATAAGAGTAAAAAGCAGAAGCTTTTGTGAAAGTGTAGTGGGAGGCTGAGAGATGTCCAAAAAAGGCGAAGTCCTCGTTGAAGTCAGAGATTTGTGCAAGAATTTTGGTGTTACTGTTGCCTTAAATCATGTGAATATGGAAATCAGACGGGGAGAAATCAGAGGACTGATTGGGGAAAATGGGTCAGGGAAGTCTACCGTGACTTCTATTATTGCAGGGATTCAGGCTGCAACCAGCGGGGAGATGTTTTATTTGGGGAAACCCTGGAGTCCAAGGACATCTCTGGAAGCTGTGCACAACGGAATTGGTATTATTGTGCAGGAGATGGGTACCATTCCCAATATTACAGTAGCGGAAAATATTTTTCTTGGAGACTATGAGCAGTTTAGGGTGGGGCCCTTTATCAGCAAAAAAAAGATGATTCAAAAAGCCCAGAAGGCCCTGGAAAAAATAGGCATTTCAGATATCCAGGCGGGAGTCTCTGCAGGGGCCTACAATATGGAGCAGAGAAAATTAATTGAAGTGGCCAAAACCATGGCACACGATCCGGAAATCTTCATTGTGGATGAAACGACTACGGCACTTTCAGAAAAAGGCCGTGAGATACTGTATAGACAGATGCATAAAGCAGCAGAGAATAATAAGGCAGTCGTTTTCATCAGCCATGACCTGGATGAAATCATGGAGCACAGCGATACGCTTACGGTCCTGCGGGATGGCAATATTATTGATAATATGGACAAAGCAGACTTTGAAGCTGAAAGCATCAAACAAAAGATGATAGGCCGGGAAGTAGAGGGGCATTATTATCGCATTGATGAGGATGGGTATGAAGAGGAAGTGGTCCTTTCGGCCAGAAATCTTACCACCATGCAGGATCTGCTTTGTTTTGATCTGGATTTGCATAAAGGAGAAATCCTTGGGATCGGCGGATTAAGCGAATGTGGAATGCACACGTTGGGGGGGCGCTTTATGGTATTGAAGAGGTCGTGTACGGAGAGGTTTGTCTGAAAGAGAAAGGGGTAAAAATCACCTCAGGGGAGGTTGCCTTTAATAATCGGATGGGATATGTTTCAAAAAACAGGGATATTGAATCTTTGATACTTAGCGCTGATATTCCTACTAATATCAGCGGTACTGGTTACAAAAAAAACCGAGGACTCGGATTTTTTATTTCTGGAAAAAAAGAAAAATGATATTCACAGATGCAGGTGGATGCTCTTGCCATAAAATGCGTCAGCATTTTTCAGCCGGTTAAGACCCTGTCCGGAGGTAATAAGCAAAAGGTCGTATTTGGAAAATGGCTGGCTGCTGATGCGGATATATTGATTTTGGATTGCCCGACAAGAGGCGTTGATATTGGGGTAAAAGCAGCTATGTACCAGCTGATTTATGAAATGAAAAAAAGGGGAAAATCAGTGGTGTTGATTTCAGAAGAATTGCCGGAGTTGTGCGGAATGAGTGACAGACTTCTGATTATGCGAAACGGAAAAGTGACAGGTGAATTTTTTCGGCAGAATGGGTTTAGTTCGGCAGAGCTCATTAATTGTATGATATAGGGAGGCAGGAAATCATGAATGAAAACAATCAAACCATGGAGGCTTTTGTCCCCAAGCTGACCCTGAATGACCGTCTGGAAATAATAAAAGGGAAAAGGGCCTTCCCGCTGGTCTTTCCCATTTGCATGCTGATTTTTCTATTGATAATGTTCAGCCTGGCAACGCATGGTCGGTTCCTGACGGCGAATGTGTTCAAAGGGATTTTTAACCAAAGCCTGATTGTACACTGATTCAAAATGGGGCCAGAATGGCGGATCTTGTTAAGTACTTCTAGGGGTCCCTCTTTGGGAAGGAAAAAAGAAAGAAATTACAGAATAGGAGGCAGGCATCGGGTTTGATCGAAAAGAGAAAGCGGGCAATGCCTTGAAAGTATATGGGATATATCAGTTTTTGGATCAGTTTTCTTTCTTCTGTGGCAGGTGCCATCTGTGGGATTGGCGGAGGCGTCATTATTAAGCCTGTGCTGGATTTATTTCGTATTGACACGGTGCCGGCAATCAGCTTCATGTCGGGATGTACGGTTCTGTGTATGAGCGGATATTCTGTGAGCAAAACCATGATATCCGGAGAAAGCCAGATTAATTTCTCCATTGGCACCCCTTTGGCTTTTGGAGCAATTTTAGGGGGAATGGGCGGAAAGGGGCTGTTTAACTGGATCAGTAGTCTTTTTACGGATATTAATCGCATTGGAGCTGTACAGGGAGGTTGCCTGTTCCTGGTGACCTTATTCACTTTTCTGTACACCCTTTTTAAAAAGCGTGTCCCTTCTTTTCATGTGCACAGCAAGGCAGCCTGCCTGCTAATTGGGCTTTCTCTGGGAGTGTTATCCAGCTTTCTGGGTATTGGCGGAGGGCCGATTAACCTGGTGGTTCTATATTTCTTCTTCTCCATGGGAACCAAAGCGGCAGCCCAAAATAGCCTGTACATTATTTTATTCAGCCAGATGGCAAGCCTTTTAATGGCAATATGTACCCGAACCGTTCCCTCCTTTCGGTGGGAAATTTTGCTACAGATGTGTGCAGGAGGTGTTTTGGGGGGCATTGCAGGGAGAAAATTGAACAGGCGAATGAATGAAAAAGCTGTGGAATATCTATTTATTGCTCTGATGTTGCTTATTCTTTGTATCAGCGCTTATAATACATGGCAATATGCGACATGATTTGGGCAGAGAGGAAAAGAATGAAAATGGATGGGATTGTCAATGTATCCTGGAAAGAAAAAGAAACGGGTCTGGTGGACGTTATTCCCAACATCGTTTATCAGGCCCTTGATGGAGAGGAACAGCATATTCATTTGTTCCTCCCAGATCAGCTTTATCCAAACCCCACTGAAAAGATTCCCGATTATCCCCTGGTGGTATATGTACCCGGCTCTGCTTGGCATAGACAACGTCTGTGGACCGGGCTGGATAAAGCCCAATATTTTGCTTCCAGAGGGGTGGCTTTTGCTATCGCAGAATATCGCCCCACGGACATAGGTGCAGTGTATCCGGCCCAGATTGAAGATATTAAAGCGGCAATTTGTTATTTAAAGGACCATGCAGAAAAATATCACATTAATGCCGAAAAGATTGGGCTATGGGGAAACAGCAGCGGTGGGCATACAGCACTTGGTATTGCTTTTTCAAATCCAGAGATGATTAACTGTGTGGTAAGCTGGTATGCGCCCTGCGACCTGCTGGAATTAAGGGAGAAGCAGGAGGGATTGTCATATCTGGGGGCAGAAAGTCCGGAAGGATGGCTTGTGGGACGGAGGGATTTATCAAATGAACCGGAACTGGCAAAGAAAATAAGCCCGATTTATTGGATTAATGAAGAAAGTGTTATCCCTCCAATTTTGCTCATGCATGGAACCAGGGATGAGCTGGTACCCTTTTCTCAATCTGCTCAGCTATATCAAAAATTGAAGAAATATAGCCTGCAAATAAAAAGTCAAGACTAAATTGATGAATATTGAGAAATTTATACAGGTTGAAAAGTTGGTATCAAAAAAAGACCACCACAAAGCGTTGGCCGAAAATCAGAGTCTTAGATTAGTTTGATCCTGAAAGAGTTGAAAGGTATTCTTTCACTCGCCCATAGTAGATGCGAAGAAATTTATTTGCTCCAGCAGTCATGTAAACATAATAAGGTTTGCCCTGAGCCCGTTTCTTATCAAGAAACATATAAACAGGATCATTCTGTGGCATTGTCTTAATAAGAGCATCCATTACTTGAAAAAGGGTTTTCCGTAGATCAGCAGAGCCGCGTTTTGAGGTAGGCACACTTTTCTGTGAATAGGTTCCAGATTCATTTACACCAGGATCAACGCCTGCAAAAGCAGTTAAGGCTCCCTTGCTGTGAAAACGTGTTACATCACCAATCTCGGATATAAGCTGTGGACCAAGTGATGGACCAACGCCTTTCATCTCCATAACGATGGGGTATTCAGGAAGTTTAGCAGCAGTTTCATTCATAAGAGTGCGGAGACTCTCTACTGTCACTGATGCACTGTTAAGCTGATCAACAGCCTGTTTGATAACAAACTTTGTTACTTCATCCTTTGGAAGTACAGGAACAAGTTCCTTTGCAGTTCCATAAATTTCCTCAGCTTTGGCTTGGCTGAAGTTGTACTTGTTTCGTTTGCACCATTTTTGATAATGGTCAATAAATGCATTTAATGACATTTTACGAACACAGTCAACGTGCCAGTAAGTAGATGCAAAATCAACCCATTTCTGACTGCCATCACTACGGGCAGGACTATCAAAGTAGGTGTTAACACCAGGGTAGGTCTGGTCAAGGATGCCGATAAGATTGTTCTTCATAGCCGTCTTGTGCTTCATATAAAATCCAAACTGACGGTTCATGGTTTTTAATTGATTGCGTAATTCGTCCATGACACTATACTGTTTAAGATTTTGCCATTTGTCAAGTGCATAACGAGCAATCTTAACAGCATCAGCTTTGTCGGATTTTACTTTGCGAAGAGAATCATTATCAAAATCTTTGATGAGCTTTGGATTAACAGCAGAAACAAAAAGATTGGCTTGTGATAGTTGATGAGCGAGAACTTCATAATAACGTCCAGTATGCTCCATGACGATTCGTGATTCGCCTTCAACAGATTTGATTAGTTCTACGAGTGAAAGGATCTCACTTGAAGTATGCTTGATTTCAAATGGTGTAGAAATAATCTCTCCATATGGGCGGAGGATTGCAACTATACTTTTGCCTTTAGAAACATCAATACCTACTGCGTTCATATATTTGTCACTCCTTAAAATTATTACAATGGATAAGCACCAGCTTTACTCATTACTTATTCAATCTACTGTGGGATGACACGAACGTACCAAAGGCAGTTCAACCTGCATAAAACGAACGCTGCGAATGAGGAGCTGGTTATCAGTCTAAATTACGGACGCGAAGTCCAAGAAAGGAACCGATATACCATTGCTATCTACATTCTAACAGCTTAAGTAACAAGATGGATAAATCCTTACTGGTTGTAAGGGAGATTAACCATAAATACATTGTAGTAGAAAGGAAGTGTCTTTTTTTCAGTTGGAAGGAGCGGGGCATGGAACAGGCGGTTTTTTATCTGAAGAAGCGTACGCACAGGTAATGAAATTTATAGAAAAAAACTGGTAGGATACCCAGTTGTTTTATTTTGCACTGTTCTTATCAAAGGGGATTCCCGGGTTTTCTGTATTGCGTACTTTTTTGATGTACTGAGAAGGGGATAAATGATAATATTTTTTAAAAACAGAAGAAAAATAAGGATAATTCAGATACCCTACTTCCGCCGCAATGGCAATGGCAGAATAGTCCGTATTTTCCATTAAACCCACAGCAAGCTGCATGCGCTTTTGAATCATCCACTGACTGATGCTTAACCCATTTTCCCGCTTGAAAATACGATTTAAATAAGTTGGTGTAATATAAAACTGATCAGCCAAATCACTGATACTGAGGTTTTCATTACTGATATGTTCTAAAATATATTTCTGGCAGGCATTGATAATGGCTTTTGGGGACTGACTGGAGGCATCCAGTACAGGGTCCTGCTTTGTGGCCAGCCAGTCTTTTCCAAGAGATTGCAGGCGATTATTCTCCTGATTGGCCAGGTGTCGCCTTACCGCCTGCAAAACAGCGTCACCGATTTCTTCATATTTGGCAGGCAGAAGGATATAATTCTGGCAGTGAAGGGCAATGGCTTCCTGGGCGTAGGCAAAATCGGCATGACAGGTGAGAAGCAGGCACTCCATATCCAGATTTTGCTGACGAATCCATCGAATCAGAGATATTCCGTTTTCTCCGGGCATTTCAATGTCACATAAGAGAATTTCAATAGGTTCTTTTTGAAGCAGCAGGCGGGCATCCTCTGCATTAAAGCGGACAAAAACTTCCGAAATGCCATATTTTTCCCAGTGAA
Organism: uncultured Cuneatibacter sp.; assembly: GCA_964426655.1. Lineage (GTDB taxonomy): Bacteria > Bacillota > Clostridia > Lachnospirales > Lachnospiraceae > RGIG8306. The sequence continues at coordinate 8,775 of CAYRQT010000004.1, forward strand.
TTTCTTTCTTCATGGTTTCTGCCTCTAAAATGGCATCATTCACCATCAGTAATCTCATGTTAGCTCCTTTTTGATCACGTCATTCGTCCTCCCCTTCCAGAGAGTCCAGGTTGTAGGGAATTCTAAGGGTAAACAGGGTTCCCCGGTTTATGGCGGATTCTACTGTCAGGGAAGCGGTTTGCCCATAATAGTATTTGATACGGTTGACGGAGTTTCTAAGGCCCAAATGGGTATTGCTCTTTTCTGTGGAAAAATCCATGGCGTTGATATGCGCCACCATTTCTGGCGCCATCCCCCGGCCATCGTCGGAAATCTGGATGGTTACCACATGGTCTTCATACTCCGCATAGAAAATGATATGTATGATTTTTCCGGAGATCAGGGAATGCTGAATAATGTTTTCAAAAAAATTATGCAGAAGCAGAGGAGGAATGCGCATCTGGCTGATGGAAGGGTCAATCTGGTAAGATACCTGAAAGCTGTCAGGGTAATGCAGGGCTGAAATTTTCATATATTCCTGAATCAAAGCCAGTTCCTTGTCAAACATTTCCAAATCCTTTCCTGTGCGAAACATATAACGAAAATATTTGGATAGATACAGAATCAAATCCTGTGCAGAATCCATCTGCCCAGTCTGAACCAGTGTGTATAAAAAATTCAATGTGTTTAACAGAAAATGGGGGCGAATCTGAAGCTTGAGGTTATCCAGCTGCAGTTGTTTTTCCGAAAGCTCTTTATTGAGTTTTTCTATGCGCAGCTGCTTTAAAGTGGAGGCCATGTGGTTAAAAGAAGCATAAGCCTGCTGAAATTCACGGGATTTTGCAGGTACTTCAATCTGATAATTTTCATTGCCCATGACCAATTGCTGGTGGCCCTGATTTAAAACCGACAGGGGACGGGTCACATATTTTCGGAACAGGATGTACAACACAGGGATGATCAGCAGATAGGCTAGCATGGCATTGCTGATGATCCGAATACGCAAATCAATGTTTTGCGTGATTTCAGACTTGGGAATCGATAAATTTAAGTACAGGGAGGTGTGGCTGGATTTTACAGAAAAGGCCATGTTCTGGTTGCTTTCCTGCATGGGAGCATCGGAAAACGCCAATGTATTGTAGGAATATGACATGATGCGGGAAATCTCAGTAATGTAAGAAGACAGGTCAATCACGGCGCCGTAACGGTAGGTCTTTTGTTCCACTGTCCTGGACAAAATCATCCTTCCCTCTATGGAAAGAAGGTGCCATTTGCCATCGGAAAGGTCTGAACTCAGCAGGACATCCATTATATCTGTACGGGTAACGGGTTTGTCGGAGCCCTTGTAAATGGGCAGGAGATCATCTTTTTTGTCCATATAGAAAAAGAGAAGATCTGCCGCATTGGAAAGGGCCAGGTTTTCATTCACAGAGTAGTAAAGCTGGGTTTTATGGTATTCATACTTCCAGTCGTCATTTTGATTAAGCATGGCAATACAGTCGGCATTGTTTTGAAGAATATTGTATAGGAAAAAATTGGTATTGCTGATCTGGGCATCAATCAGCTCCATTTGTGTATTCAGAGGCAGATATACGGAATCAGACAGTGTGGACTGTGCATTTTTCATCACTTCGGCGGTGGTGAGCAAAGACAGCAGATTAAGGGGAAGGAGGAGGATAATTAACGCAAAAATACTTTTGACAATGAGGGGATAAGGTTTCCGTTTCATGGCAAAGCTCCTTTCCGGAATGTCTTCATTATAATATAGCTTTGGAAAAAAAGAAACCAAGGGGGAGAATCTGTACGAAAAAGTGAAAGTTTTGTGTCGAATACTGCATGTTGAATTCTTTTAGAATCATCTATAATGAAAGAACAAAATAAGTTTTGGAGGGTTAGTTTATGAAGAAAAGAGTAATTGCAACTTCCATGGCAGTGCTGATGGCATTTGGCCTTGCAGCCTGCGGAAAAAGTTCAGACACATCGGAGACTTCCGGGACAGCTGCAAGTGGAGAAACCACAACTGCAGCAAGTGAAGAGGAGGAGCCCTACAACATCGTTATGCAGGTGATGACATGGGGGACGGTGCCATCCGGAATTGACGAGATTGAGGCGGCTATTAACGAAATTGTGGAACCGGAAATTGGTGTAACCGTAACGCTGAGCCCGGTGGCAGCCTGGGATTTGCAGTCAGAGAGTACGCTTGCCATTACTTCCGGTGAGAAAATGGATCTGATCTGTATTTTGCCCTATGGTAGCGGAATGGATTCTATTGCCAACTACACCAGCAAGAACATGCTGATGAATCTGAATGAGGTATATGCAGAATATGGTACGGATATTGCGGCAAATGTTGATGAAAAAATTATGCAGCTGGGGTATCAGGGAGATAATCTGTATGCCATTCCGGTAAATGGTGTGGTGGGTGTTACCCCTACTTTTGTAGCAAGAACGGATTTACTGGACGAGCTAGGCATCACCATTGATGAAGATAAGATTTATTCTCTGGACGAACTGGAAGAAATGTTTGCAGCATATGTGGAAAAATACGGCAGCGGCCATTATGCAGTGGCTTCCTATGGCACATATGACTTGTATAATATTTTCTATCCCACGGACAATCTGGGCACGGACGATGCCTCCGGTGTATTGTTGGATGGAGGTCTCACAGGTAACACGACCATCGTTAATAAATTTGCCACAGATGAATATAAGGAATTTTGTTTGAGAATGCAGGATTGGTATAGCGCCGGCTATTTCTCGCCGGATGTGGTAACCATTTCAGATGGTACCACACAAACACTGGCACAAGGGAATTATCTTGGCACATTCGGCGGTATGACCCCGGGCATTGGCTTTGAGACCATGAAAGACAACAGCGGATACGACCTGACACAAATAAAAATCGGCGAATCTTATACCACAAGCGGTATTGCTTCCATGTGTCTGTGGGCCATTCCTACCACTTGTGAAAATCCTGAAAAGACGATGGAGTTTTTAAATCTGCTTTATCAGGAAAGAGAACTGGGTGAGGACATTGATACCATCCTTTCCGTTGGACTGGAAGGCGTTGATTACAATGTTGAGGAGAGCGTTTCAGGAAGCAAAGCCATTATTTCTTACCCTGAAGGATTGAATGCTTCAACCGTATCCTGGGGATTTACAGCACCTATCTATGGCAATCAGCTGACCATTCCTCAGTTCGCTCCGCTAACAACTGAGATTTATGATGAATATGCAAGCTACAATGAGGCTGTCCTCTCCGAAGGCTCCATGTCTGTGGCTTTTGGATATGTATACAATCCTGAAAATGTGACTACGCAGAAAGCAGCGGTCAACAGCGTAATTTCCCAGTACCAGCCCATTTTAACTTATGGAACAGTGGATGCTGAGACTGTCCTTCCAGAGTTTCTGAGTGCATTGGAAGCAGCAGGAATCAATGATGTTATCAGTGACAACCAGTCTCAGTTAGACGCATGGCTGGCAGCACAATAAAATAACCGGTTCGGAGTTTGTTCATAACTATTTACGTTTGGAGTGAAGCATGATTAAGCAAAAGGTGGACAGCAGACCCGGTAGAAGTGCAAAGAGGTGGAAGGGGTATATCCCCTTCTACCTGATGGCACTTCCGGGGATGATTTATCTGATCTGTAACAATTTTATGCCGCTATACGGTATTTTGCTGGCATTTAAAAAGCTGGATGTGACAAAAGGTATCTGGGGAAGTCCCTGGAGCGGACTGGATAATTTCAAATTTCTATTTAAGACTAGCACAGCCTTTGTGATTATCCGGAATACCATTCTGTATAATGTGGCATTTCTGGTCTTAGGCACATTAATTGCCATTACGCTGGCCATTTGCCTGAATGAGATAAAGAATAAAAAATTCTCCAAATTATACCAGAGCTTAATCCTGATTCCCTATCTGATGAGTTGGGTCATTGCCAGTTATCTGGTGTATGCTCTGCTGGCCCAGGATGTGGGGTTGTTAAATAACTCTATTCTTAAGCCGTTGGGACTGGATACGATCAACTGGTATGGCACAAAGAAATACTGGCCCTATATATTATTTATTTGCAACACATGGAAAAATGCTGGCTATATGATGATCATTTACTATTCCAGTATTGTCAGCATCAGCCAGGAATATTATGAAGCAGCCATGCTGGATGGGGCAACAAAATGGCAGCAGATCAAAAAGATTACCATTCCCCTGATTAAAAACACCATTATTGTTTTGGTGGTACTCTCTTTGGGCAGAATCGCTTCCTCGGATTTTGGACTGTTCTATCAAATCCCCAGAAATTCAGGTGCCCTATACTCGGTTACCCAGACCATTGATGTCTATGTTTATAATGCCTTGATGAAAAATTATGACTTTGGCATGTCCTCTGCTGCAAGTGTATTCCAATCTATAGTGGGCTTCCTGTTTATTATGACAGCCAATTTTGTGGTTAGAAAAGTAAATAAGGAAAGTGCTTTATTCTAAGGAGGATGATATGAAAAGCAGAGACACATTAAAATGGAAAGTGATTTCCAATAGCGTCATGATTGTTTTCTCACTGGCAGCTGTACTTCCTTTCATTTTGCTGGTGGTGGCTTCCATTACAAAGGAAAGTGTGGTCATGACCGATGGGTACAGTTTTTTTCCCAAAGCCATTGATTTTGCGGCATATAAATACATTTTGTCAAAAGCTGCCGTATTAGGTAGAGGCTATTTTAATACCTTTCTGGTGACAGCAATCGGCACCGGCCTGAGCATGATCATTACCAGTATGTTTGCATATGCTTTGGCCAATGATAATCTGCCGGGGGTAAGGCTACTTAATTTTCTATGTATTTTCACCATGCTGTTCAGTGGCGGGCAGGTGGCCAGTTACTATATCTGGAGCACGGTGTTTAACATCAGGGATACCATCTGGGCACTGATTTTGCCAAATCTTCTATTAAATGCTTTTAATGTGGTATTGGTGAAAAATTATTATAAATTCAGCATACCGGAGTCCATAAAAGAATCTGCCCGTATAGACGGATGCAGTGAATTTGGAATTTTCTGGAAAATTATTATGCCACTGTCCGTTCCCATTAATGTGACCATTGGGCTGATGACTGGCCTTGTGTACTGGAATGACTGGACAAATGGGTTGTATTACCTGACTTCCCGAAACGGAAGCGTATATTATACGATCCAGATTATTCTTAACCAGATTAATGACAATATTGCGTGGCTTGCCAATAGTACCAGTGTAACAGGCACGGGAGGGCAGTTCCCCACAACCACAGCCAGAATGGCCATTGCCGTAATAGGGATTCTGCCCATAATGATCATTTATCCCTTCCTTCAGAAATATTTTGTGAAGGGCATTACAATTGGTGCAGTAAAAGAGTAAACAAAGGCATAAAAGGAGAGAAAAATGACCGTTGCAGAAGTGATTTCCGGTGTGATCCGGAAAACAGGGGCCGTGCCCATCCCGGAGGAAAAAACCTGTGATCGACTTATAGCAGGCAGCCTGGATACACAGGTAAAAAAAATCGCGGTGACCTTCATGGCCACAGTGGATGTCATTCGCCAGGCAGCCCGGGAAGGCGTTAACCTGATTATTACCCATGAACCCACCTGGTTCACAGGAGAAGACTCTCCTGAATGGCTGGCAGATGATCCGGTTTATGTGCAGAAAAAGGCGTTGCTGGATAAATATCAGATTGCCGTTTGGCGTTTTCATGATCATATGCATATGGGAACGGAGGACGGTATTTATCGGGGATTTGAAGAGGAATTCGGTTGGAGGAATTATAGAATTCCCATGCCGGCATCGGACGATTTCCTGGATAAATTTGGCGCTGCTTACGAGATTCCGGCAATTTCTCTGGCAAAGCTTTGCCAGTTCTTTAAAGAAAAGAGTCAGATGCAGGTGGTGCAGATTGTAGGCAATCCTGAAATGCAGGTGAAGCGAGTGGGTGTGCTGGTCGGTGGCGGAAGCCTGGGACTGGGGATAGAAAATCTGCCCATGCGGTATATGCAAAAGCACCGGCTGGATCTGGCTATCTGCGGAGATATTACAGAATGGACATTAACAGCTTATATTCGGGACGCCTCTCAGCTGGGACTGAACAAGGCTATGCTGGTGCTTGGGCATGAAAGAAGCGAGGAACCAGGAATGAAGCACATGCCAGCGTGGATGTCCTCCATAACCGGAGAGATAGAAGTTAAATTTATTGATGCTGGAGAGCCTTTTTTGTATCTGTAAAAAGGAGGAAGAAATGGCCTTATTTCAAGTCAATTATTTTTCCCAGGCACTCATGCGCCTAACCACATTTCATATGTTCCTTCCCAATGATTTTTCTGAAGAGATGGTGAAAGAGAACCCTTGCTATGACAGACCGCCTAAAATGCTGCTTTTGTTGCATGGATATTCCGGAAATACCTTTGACTGGATGCTGGGCAGTCTGGCGCAGGCGCTTTCTTTAAAATATAATCTGGTCATGATTCTGCCTTCCGGAGAAAATAGCTTTTATCTGAACGGAAAGGGGACCGGAAGAGCATATGGGCAATTTGTGGGAGAAGAATTGCCCATATATGTGGCAAAGACATTTTCACTTTCCGTTGAAAAGGAAAATGTCTATGCTGGAGGGTATTCCATGGGGGGATTTGGTGCCATTCACACAGCGCTTGCTTATCCAAATCGGTTTCAGGCTGCGTTTGCACTTTCTCCTGCCCTGGTTACGGACAGCTTGTCGGACATGAAGCCAGGGGAGCATAACGGGATGGCGGATTATGAGTATTACACCGCAGTTTTTGGAAATTTGAAGGAATTGGACATTAGTGAAAACAACCCCAAAGTGCTTCTGGAAAAGAACCGTCAGGAAGGCAGGAAAAATCCGCCGATTTATATGGCTTGCGGTACCGAAGATTTCCTGCTGGAGACCAATCGGGATTTTGCAGCATTTCTGAAAGAAAAAGGAGCAGACTATGTTTATCAGGAAGGACCGGGGATTCATGACTGGAATTTCTGGAACCGATTTCTGGAACCGGCTGTTCAGTGGATGCTGGAGGTAAAATAAGGATTACAGGAGGGATAAAGAGCCCTCCTGTTTTTTTGCATATTTTGGAGACAGAGATAAATCGTTCCGGCAGGGTTGCACCTAAAGTGAAAATGCAATAGAATGGAAGATATTATGAAAAGGGAGGTCAATGGCTTGAAGGTACTGGTGGTAGTGGATATGCAAAATGATTTTATTGATGGTGCACTTGGCACAAAAGAGGCGGAACGCATTGTTGCACCGGTTATTGAAAAAATCAGAACGTTTGATGGTATTGTGTTAGCAACCCGTGACACCCATTCTCCTGACTATCTGGAAACACAGGAAGGAAATAAACTTCCGGTAGTGTGTTGTGTAAAAGGGACATCCGGGTGGGAAATTCAGCAGGATATTGGGGCCCTGCTTACAGAAGCCCCTATCGATAAAAATACCTTTGGAAGCTATGCGCTTGCAGAGAAATTACAGAAAATGCAGGAAGAAGACCCTATTGAAAGTATTACATTGGTTGGCCTGTGTACAGACATCTGTGTCATCTCCAATGCGATGGTGATCAAGGCATTTCTTCCGGAAATCCCCCTCATTGTAGACAGCCATTGCTGTGCCGGTGTTAGCCCGGAAAGTCATGAGCGGGCGTTGGAGGCCATGGCTGTTTGCCAGGTGCAGATTGTCTGATAACGGAAAAATGAAAAAGCCTATGGATGTGGAAAAAAAGCGTCGTCAGGAAATGCTGGTGATGGAAAAAATGGTACATATATACTGTCGGGGGAAGCATAAAACCTACGGCGGTAAGCTGTGTGCAGCGTGCGAATCCTTACTGGAATATGGGCAGAGCAGAACGGCAAAGTGCCCACGCATGGCGGAAAAAACCTTTTGCAGTCAGTGTCCGCGGCCATGCTATCAACCGGAAATGCAGGAATACATTCGCCGTGTCATGAAGTATGCGGGGCCAAGGATGCTTTTGCATAATCCTGTACTGGTCTGGAAGCATTTTGCAGCAGGAAGGGTGAGAAAAAAATGAAGATTAAGGTCAACGGCACAGAGATTTTTTATGAGAAGACAGGCAGTGGAGCACCGGTGCTCCTGCTGCACGGAAATGGGGAGGACCACACCATTTTTGACCCACTTGTCCGAAAAATGAGCAAAGAGTATACGCTTTATTGTCCGGACAGCCGCAATCATGGCAGGAGTGAAAAAACAGCTCAATATAGTTACCAGGTCATGGCGGAGGACATGGAAAATATGCTTCTCAAGCTAAATACAGGCCCGGTCTACCTGTTGGGATTTAGCGATGGTGCCATCATTGGCCTTCTGCTGGCCATGCGAGCTCCGGCACTACTCAGAAAAATGATGCTTCTGGGAGTAAATTGTATGCCGGAAGATTTAAAGCCTCAGGTGCGGGAGGCATTGCAGGAACAATATCAAAAAACAGGAGCCCCTCTTTTGCGTCTTATGCTGGAAGAGCCCCACATTGAAATGGAAGATGTTGCCCGCATTCATCTGCCCACATACATTATTGGAGGAGAGCAGGATGTGGTGGAGCCTGCCTGTTTTGCGCGGCTTCATGAGAATATTCCGGACAGCCGGCTGGCCATTCTGGAGGGAGAAGGGCATGACACCTATATTGTGGGAAAAGACACCTTATGGCCGTTAATCCACGATTTTTTTCATTAAGACTAGAATATATGTACGCGGAGGAAAAATGAGACTACTAATTATACGGCACGCAGATCCGGATTATAAAATAGATTCCCTGACGGAGACGGGGTGGAAAGAAGCAGCTTTGCTGGCAGATCGAATCAGCACACTGGATGTAAAGGATTTTTATGTCTCTCCACTGGGACGAGCAAGGGATACGGCCTCACTGACATTGAAAAAAATGGGAAGAGAGGCACAGGTTTGCCCATGGCTGCGGGAATTTGCAGCTAAAATTCATAAGCCGGGGGAAGAACAGGAAAGTCATGTGGTCTGGGACTGGCTGCCTGGTACATGGACACAGGAAGAGGACTACTTTGACAAGGAGCGATGGTTGCTTCCGGCGCCCATGGCAAAAGGAAATGTAAAGGAGGAATACCATTGGGTGATTACGTCCTTTGATCAGTTGCTGGCTGAGCATGGATATGTAAGAGAAGGGTACAATTATCAGGCGGTCAGGGCCAATGAGGACACATTGGTGTTCTTTTGCCACTTTGGCGTAGAGTGCGTATTGCTTAGTCATTTGCTGCATATTTCCCCGCTGGTTCTGTGGCAGGGACTCTGTGCGGCACCTTCGTCGGTGACCACCCTGATTACGGAGGAACGCAGAGAGGGCACAGCGGCTTTCCGGATGTCTGCTTTTGCAGATGTCTCACATCTGTATAAAGGGGGAAGAGAGCCTTCATTTGCAGCCCGTTTCTGTGAAATATTTAGCCGAATGGACCAAAGACACGATTAAAAAGGAGGAAAACATATGCCCCATGTGATCATTAAAACCATTAGCGGGCCCAGCGAGGCCCAGTTGCAGAAAGCGGCAGAAGAGATTGCAAAAGTGATTGAAAAAACCCTTGGTAAACCGGAAAAATATATTTCTGTGGCTGTGGAAGAATACAGCTATTCCCAGTGGGAAGAGGTGTATAACACATATATCAAAGATCAGAAAAATTTAAAAGTGAAACCAGGGTACACCAATCCGAAGACATTTATGTAGAGCGAAGGAAGGACAGAACATGTTGCAGATCATTCTGGAGGTAGGTATTTTGGCGGGGATCCTGCTGAACATTGGCCTGACCTGGAAGAAGAAGGAAATGAGGGTGGATCAGGAAACGCAGGAGCAGCTTGCGGATCGGATTCGGCTGGAGCTGCAGGAGCAGATGGCTGTACTGGAACGAAACATGCGGGAGGAAATGGGAAGAAATCGACTGGAAATTGGCCAGTCCACACAGCAGTCCATGGAAAGGTTCTCCAGATTTTCGTCAGATCTGTACAATCAGACGGCTGAGCGGCAGGATGTCAGATTAAAAGAACTAAGAGAGATGCTGGAGAAAAGCCAGCAACGACTGGAGATGACAGTGTCTGCCCGCTTGGAGTCCCTGCAACAGGACAATCATGCTCAACTTGACCGTATGCGGGAAACAGTGGATGAAAAATTGCAGAAAACGCTGGAGGATAGAATTACCCAATCTTTTCAGCTGGTGAATGACCGTTTGCAGGAGGTGTACACCGGGCTGGGGGAGATGAAAAATCTGGCTAGCGGTGTGGGCGATTTAAAAAAAGTGCTGACCAACGTGAAAACCAGAGGAATATTGGGAGAGTACCAGTTGGGAGCCATTATAGAAGAAATTCTGACGCCGGAGCAGTATGGGGTAAATGTGGCCACAAAACCGGGCAGTGCAAATCGTGTAGAGTATGCCATTCGACTCCCAGGGGAGGATCAGGGACAGGTTTATTTGCCTGTAGATGCCAAATTTCCGGGAGAAACATATGCCCAGCTTTTAGATGCATATGATACAGGGGATGGGCAGAAGGTGGAAGCGGCCAGAAATGTCCTGATTGCCCGGATTAAGGGATGTGCCAAAGATATTCACGACAAATACATTGATCCCCCCAATACCACGGATTTTGCCATCATGTTCCTCCCGTTTGAAGGCCTGTATGCAGAAGTGGTGCGCATGGGAATGGTAGAAACCTTGCAGAAGAGCTATCACGTTAACATCGCAGGGCCAACTACATTTTCTGCATTATTGAACAGTTTGCAGATGGGATTTCGGACACTGGCTATCCAGAAACGTTCGGGAGAAGTCTGGAGGGTTCTGGGAGCTGTCAAAACAGAATTCTCCACATTCCAGACAGTCCTGGAGAAAGCCAAAGGGAATATTGATAAGACCAGCGAGGAGCTGGATAAACTGATTGGAACCAGAACCCGACAGATCAACCGGAAACTGAAAGAGGTGGAGACGCTGACACCTGCGGATGCATCCAAATTGCTGGAGGAAGTGGAGAACTGACGAGAGGACAGGATATGAAAATCATTATTTCGCCGGCGAAAAAGATGCGTCGGGATAGAGAAACCCTTCTGCCTCTCACTTCACCGGTTTTTCTGGGTCAGGCCCGGGAAATTATGGACTATCTGCGCCAGTTTTCAATGGAGGAGCTACAAGGCATCTGGGGCTGTAGCAAAGCTCTGGCAGAGAAAAATTATCAAAGACTTCAGGAAGAGCGGGCAAATTCAGGCCTTACACCGGCCATATTGGCCTATGAAGGGATTCA
>CAYRQT010000004.1:20043-28472 GCA_964426655.1 uncultured Cuneatibacter sp.
CGGATTACATCCTTTTTGAAATGCACCCTTCTCAGTATCAGTATATGGCTCCTGCGGTATTTGAAAAGAGTATGCTGGAGTATGTGCAGCAGCACCTTCGAATACTTTCCGGCGTCTATGGTCTGCTTCGACCGATGGATGGTATTGTACCATACCGGCTGGAAATGCAGGCTTCCGTGCATCCTGCAAACAAAAAAGATCTTTATGACTTTTGGGGAGAACGGCTGTATCACGAACTCTTTCATAAGGGGGAAAGGGTATTGGTGAACCTGGCCTCCAGGGAGTATAGCAAAGCCATATTGCCATATCTTAGGGAAGGGGACCGGGTCATTACCTGTCAATTTTTGGAGCCTTCCGGGAACAGGTTGTTGGAAAAGGGAACTTATGCGAAAATGGCCAGAGGAGAAATGGTTCGGTTCCTGGCAGAGAATAAGGCAGAGAAGCCGGATAGTATGAAGGCGTTTGACCGCCTGGCCTTTTCATTTTCTTCAGAACATTCCCAGGAAAATCATTACGTTTTTCTGAGGCGGCCAGAAGAAAAAGGTTGAAAATCTAAATGAAAACGAGTAGGATGTAAATAGAAGTTAATTTTTGAAAATGGAGGTTGCTGTATGGAAAGCATTAGAGCATCAATTAAAGATCTGCCATGGATTATTTTATTGCTGTTGGTCATTTTTTTTGACGGACTGGTCGGAGGGCTGTATCGCCTGGGCGGAAAAACGACGGGTGCGAGAGTAATTGGCGGAATTATGCTGGCTTCATTTATCTTATCCATTGTGTCCTTCTTCTCTCTTCCGGAATTCCTGGGATATATTGTCAATCTTATTACCTTGGTATTCTGGATTATTGATTTAGTCACTGTCATTACCAAAAAGGCCATTACCGTTTTGGCAGATTGAGTCTTTAATTTATTTTTTAGCCGGCTGTTTAGGGTGAGAAAACCCCTTCAGCCGGCTTTTTGTGTTGAAATGAGGTGACAAGGTCACAGAGGAACGGCGGGCATTTCTGTAAGATGGAAATACATTTTAAAAACGGAGGAAAATAAATATGTGGAAATATGGAATCGGTGCTCTTTTAGGGGCATTGTTTGGCTACTTTGTTCTGTATAAGATGATTGGCTGCTCTTCAAAGTCCTGTCCCATCACCTCCAATCCGCTAATGTCCGTATTGTATGGACTAATTATGGGGCTTTTGGTGGCCAGTATTTTCACTGGTCCCTCAGGGACATCCACGGAGTCTGCATTGACCACATCCTCCTCTGCAGTGCAACAGGAGGAGAGCAGTGGAACCGGAACCTATCAGACCATCTCTGCAGAAGAGGCGAAAGCCAGAATGGACAGCGGGGATGAAATCATAATTCTGGATGTGAGAACGGCAGAGGAGTATGAAAGCGGCCACATTGAAAATGCCCTTCTTCTGCCAAATACGGAAATAGGAGAAGATGTTTCGGATGTGCTGCCGGATAAAGAGGCAGAAATTCTGGTCTATTGCAGATCTGGGAACAGAAGTGAACAGGCAGCGAAGAAGCTCGTTGCACTGGGGTACACCAATGTATATGATTTTGGAGGAATTATCAACTGGCCTTATGATGTGATCCAATAAGTGGATTTCCGGCAATTACAATATCAGATAGAAAAATCCACCAATTATACCACACCCCAGCATAGTAATTAGGGGGGAGGGCCGAAATTTTCGCAGAACGAATAACGCAGCAAAAAAAAGGAGAACGGCAATATAGTCTGTGGAAGCTATACTGCCAAAGAAGGTTTCTGTTCCCCAAAAAGAGAGGCTTAGAATGGACAGATCTGCACATAAAATTAAAGCTGGCACAGTGGGACGGAGACCGGCCAGTGCCCCCTGAATGACAGTAATCTTTCTATACTTATGGTAGACCCAGGCCAAAAGGGAAACAATTACGCAGGAAGGAAGGGTGCACCCTATTGTTGATACCAAAGCACCAGCGGGGCCGCCGATTCTAAGCCCCACAAAAGTGGCAGAATTAATGGCGATAGGGCCGGGGGTCATCTGGGAAATGGTAATCAGATCAGTGAATTCGGAGAGAGAAAGCCATCCATGTAATCGGACCACCTGGTCCTGAATCAAAGGCATGGCCGCCATTCCTCCGCCAAAGCTGAAAAGCCCAATTTGAAAGAAACTCCAGAACAATTGCAGGTAGATCATAGTTAAAAATGCTCCTTTCCCGTGTGCGCATCCAGCAGGGCAACCAGGGCACCTAATAAACCGGAAAACAGAATAATGAAAAAAATATTAATATGAAAAATATAGTACAGCAGGAAAGCAACACCCATGATCAAAATGGGAAGTCGCTTTCCTGCTTTGATTATAGTGCCACCTAAGTGGATGACCACATCAAAAATGATGGCACAAACACCAGCCATCATGCCTTTTAGCAGGGCACTAATCCATACATTGCTCCGAAAAGCGGTGTAGAAATGAGAAACAACGGCAAGAATGAGCATGGGCGGCAGAATTGTTCCCAAAATGGAAACCAAAGCTCCAGCGGGCCCCAGGATATTCCATCCAAGTAGAATGGCGGCATTTACCGCTATACCGCCAGGGGAGGACTGGGCAATGGCCGCAATATCCAGCATTTCAGCTTCATTTACCCACCCCAGCTGATCCACAAATTTTTTTTTCATAAGAGGAACAATGACATAGCCTCCACCAAAGGTAAGGGCACTTAAAGAAAAAGTGGCCCCAAACAGCTTAAGATAATTACGTATATTCTTTTTCATAGGCACCTCCCTGTCATTGAGTATACCCCTTGAAAAAGAATTATGATAATAGTATTATTAAATATATTTCATAGCTGTTTTTGTATGTATTAATGAATATGGGATGGGGAAAGATGACAATTCGACATTTAAAGATTTTTGTGATGGTGTGTCAGGAGAAGAGTATTACAAAGGCGGGTAAGAAGCTGTTCATGGCACAGCCTACAGTGAGTGTAGCTATTTCTGAACTGGAAAAGCACTATAACATACAGTTGTTTGATAGAATTTCCAAAAAACTATATCTAACGGAGGCTGGCAGTCGTTTGCTTCCCTATGCGCAGCATATGGTTGCTTTGTTTGAGGAAATGGAGATGGGTGCACAGGCATGGGGGGGAGCTCAGCTCCTGCACATAGGGGCCAGTGTAACCATTGGAAATTGTCTTTTGCCCGACTACCTAAAGCGTTTAAAATGCGTCCATCCGGAAATACAGGTGAAGGCAGAGGTGAATAATTCGGAAAAGCTGGAACAAGGTATCTTGGAAATCAGATAGACATTGCCCTGATGGAAGGGATTCCTCATAGCAATCATCTGAATAAAAGCGCTTTCAAGGAAGATGAACTGGTGTTGCTGTTTGCCCCTTCCCATCCGTGGCGGTTTCAAAGTGTTATAGAGCCTGAGGCATTAAGAAAAGAACCCTTTTTTATGAGGGAGAAAGGGAGCGGAGGAAGGGAAGTATTGGAAAGTGCCTTGCTTTTGCAGGGGATAGAAATTCAGCCAGCATGGGAAAGCATAAGTACACAGGCTATTATCAGTGGAGTTGAGAATGGACTGGGGGTAACGGTTCTGCCCTTTTTGCTGGCAAAACCCAGCCTGGATCAGGGGAAGCTGCTGACCAGACCCATTACGGGGCTGGCTTTAAGACGGCGGCTATATATAATATGGCATAAAAATAAATATGTAACAGAAGCAATGAGGGATTTTATGCAGATATGCAGAGATATGCCATAAGGATCAAGGCAAATCCTCTGGGAGAGGCGCCCTTGAAGTGCGGGACGGAAAGGTGGACTCAAAAGCTTCAAATCCTTCTTTCTGAAAAAAACTGGCATCAAAATCATAGCATCCACTGTGGGAAGAAAGAAATCCTGCACTAAGCTCACAAGCCATAAAGTGAGGCGATGCATCGACAGGGTCCATCCCAGGCAAATAAATGCCAGAGACAGAGGCGGGATGAAAATCAAAGCGAGCGTAAAAGGCAGGGTCCCCCGTAAGTAGCACAGCTTTATATCCCAAAGAGGCGGCAAGGTGAAGCGTGTGTTCAATGAGAGCACTGCCCATGCCCTGCTTCTGGTAGCGGGGATGTATGCAAACAGGCCCCAGACAAATGATTTCCGGGCACATGTTGCGGTTTGGCAGCTGGAACATATGAGAATAGGCAATATGCCCTACCAGATGTTCATCCATTTGGACCACCCATTCCAGCTTCGGGATAAAAGCCTGGGAACGTCGCAAAATATGTAATAGATAATGCTCAATGCATCCGAGGCGATAGATATCCCAAAAAGCCTCCCGGGTCAGAGCTTCGGCCTCGCGGTATTCTGCAGATCGGATAGGGCGCAAAATATACATGGCATCTCCTTTGTGATTGATTTCCCTAATAGTATAACACAGGCTGCCAAGGATGCAAATGGCTTTTCTATAGAGGAGGAAGAAATGGATGCGTGTATGCTCAAACAACTGAAGGAACTATCAGATGAAAAATACAGACAGTTTATGCAAAAACTTTTGCCACCGGATCAGCAGCTTCTGGGTGTTCCTCTGCCCAAACTACGCAGGCTGGCAGGAGAACTGCGAATAGCAGAGGGAGAAAAAGCCCTTTGCAGGGAGTGGGGTGATACTTTTGAAGAACGCATGCTTCAGGGTATGCTCATAGGGGCTTCTTCCGGAACATGGAAGGAAGTAGAGCATAGAATTTCGGCCTTCTTGCCACGGATCCAGAACTGGTCTTTATGTGACAGCTTTTGTGCAGGGTTAAAGATCGCAAAAGTATATTCAGAGGAAATGTGGAGGTATTTGCAGACCTGCCTAAAAAAGGAGGAGGAGTATACCGTTCGTTTTGCCCTTGTAATGGAGCTGAACTATTATCTGGAGGAAAACCGGGTGGCGGATATTCTAAATGGGCTGGAAGAGTTATACCAAAAGGACGTTGCACAGCCTCGTTATGTACAGCTGGCTGCGGCCTGGCTACTTGCGGAAATGTATATTCGTTTTCCAATCCCTGTACAGTGTTACTTTGAAAACAATAGTCTGGATGAATTTACGCAAAGAAAAAGTCTGCAAAAAATCAGGGAATCCCAAAGGGTCAACGCTGCGCAGAAAGAAAAATTGAAGAAAAGAAAAACTAAGAAAAATACATGAAATATTTGTGAATTATATAACGAAATACATTGCTTTTGTATAGAGATGTGCTATACTGGACACATAAAATATGAAAAAAGGAGATTTTCGACATGGCAAACAGATTCATATTAAATGAGACCTCCTACCATGGAGCAGGTGCAATTCAGGCTATCGCAGAGGAGGCTCAGAGCAGAGGGCTGAAGAAGGCTTTGGTTTGCTCAGATCCTGATTTGCTGAAATTTGGGGTAACACAAAAAGTGCTGGATGCCCTGGAAACGGCGAAATTGGATTATGAAATATTCAGTGAAATAAAAGCCAATCCTTCTGTAGAAAATGTGCAAAAAGGTGTGGCAGCATATAAGAAAGCTGATGCGGATTATATTGTAGCCATTGGAGGAGGTTCTTCCATTGACACAGCAAAGGCCATTGGCATTATTATCAATAACCCAGAGTTTATGGATGTGGTTAGCCTGGAGGGCGTGGCACCTACAAAAAATAAAGCAGTGCCAATTTTTGCAGTACCTACCACCGCAGGAACTGCTGCAGAGGTAACCATTAACTATGTTATTACTGATGAGAAAACCCATAGAAAACTGGTGTGTGTGGATGTTCACGATATTCCTGCGGTAGCATTTGTTGATCCGGACATGATGTCCACCATGCCAAAAGGATTGACTGCAGCTACAGGTATGGATGCACTGACCCACGCAATTGAAGGATATATTACTGCAGGGGCCTGGGAACTTTCAGATATGTTCCATTTGAAAGCCATCGAAATCATCAGCAAAAGCCTGCGAAAGGCTGTAAATAATGATCCAGATGGCCGGGAAGGTATGGCGTTGGGACAGTACATTGCCGGAATGGGCTTTTCTAACGTGGGTTTAGGAATCGTTCATTCTATGGCTCATCCTCTGGGAGCTCTGTATGATACCCCTCATGGAGTTGCTAATGCCATTATTTTGCCAACGGTGATGGCCTATAATGCAGATGCAACGGGAACAAAGTATAGAGATATTGCCAAGGCCATGGGCGTGGAAGGGACAGAGACCATGAGCCAGGAAGAATACAGGAAAGCTGCTGTAGACGCGGTGCAGCAACTTTCCATAGATGTGGGCATCCCGGCTGATTTAAAGGAAATAGTAAAGGAAGAGGATATTCCTTTCCTGTCAGAATCTGCATATGCAGATGCCTGCCGTCCGGGAAATCCCAAAGAGACCAGTGTGGAAGAAATAGCCGCATTATACAAAAGTCTGCTGTAAACAATATTAAAAAACATCCGGGTCAGGTATTGGCCCGGATGTTTTTTTGAAGTGACGAAGGAACATGCTTTTCTTATGTTAAGAAGGTGAATCTCCAAAAAAAATGAATAAAATGGGAATTGTACTTCATTTTAAGTGAGGAGTGTGTTAGGATGCTGAATATATGTTTTATTTGGAAGAGGGGATTCTGACATGCAGTTGCATTCGCTTAGCATAGAAAAAGGAAAGCCTGAAAATGAAGAGCACAGATTGGAAAAAGAACTGCGCTGTTATGCCATGTTGGAAGCCTGCGGCATAGCCTATGAACGCATTGACCACGCGCCCATGGCCACGGTGGAGGATTGCACGGAAGTAGAGAAAATGTTTGGCATACCCATATGTAAGAATCTTTTTTTATGCAACACGCAGAAGACCCGGTTCTATCTGCTGGTTCTAAATGGGCATAAGCGGTTTCGGACCCGTGAAGTTTCCGAGCAGCTGAAAAGTCCGCGCCTGTCTTTTGGCAATCCTGCCCTGATGGAGTCTTTTTTGGATGTAACACCTGGGTCAGTCTCCCTTCTGGGACTGATGAATGACAGGGAGAACCAGGTGCAGCTGGTGATGGACAGAGCCCTTTTGGAAGAAGAGTTCCTGGCATTTCATCCATGTATCAACACCAGCAGTTTGAAAATTCGCACCAGGGATATTATGGATACAATACTGCCTCAAGTGCACCATGAGGCAATATTTGTAGATATTTCAGATTGAACAAAAGAAAATGAAGTGTATTTTCAGTAAGTATCGGGCAGGAAATGTGCTTTGGCACAAACACATTTGGTTTGAAGTGTATTGCAACAATTCATTTTCTTGCTATAATGGCTATATTATCTGAACAGAGCACATGGCAAAGGGGCCATTTCTTTCCTCCTTTTGCCATGTGCTTTTTCTGTTTTGGCTTTTCCGGATTCCCATCCTCCGGAAGCCTGTACACCGGCGATGAAGTGGAGATGCATATGATAGAACAGACAGCAACCAAAGAAGTGGAAATCGAAATCAAAAATCTGAGTGTCAGCTTTACAGACCCGAAAGGGAATCTGGTGCAGGCTCTGTCAGATGTTTCTCTGGACATCTGTAAGGGAGAATTCATTTCCCTTGTAGGGCCTTCTGGCTGCGGGAAAACCACGTTACTGCGTACAGTTGCAGATCTGCAGGAACCCACAGAGGGACGAATCCACATCCAGGGACAGACCCCAATGGAAATTCGGCAACAGCAGAAGTTTGGTATTGTTTTCCAGAGCCCGGTGTTGTTTGACTGGCGGACAGTCAAAAAAAATGTGGAGCTTCCATTGGAGATTATGCATTTTGATAAAAAGGAAAGAAGCAAAAGGGCGGATGATATGCTGGAAATGGTGGGTTTGACCAAGTTCTCGGCCAGCTATCCTCATCAGTTGTCTGGTGGCATGCAGCAGCGGGTCAATATTGCCAGAGCCATCGCACTGCGGCCTGAAATCCTGCTGATGGATGAACCTTTCTCTGCTTTGGATGAATTTACCAAAGAAAAGCTCCATGAAGATTTACTGCGTATATGGAAAAAGACCAATAAGACAGTTATTTTTGTTACTCATAACATTAGTGAGGCAGTGTTCCTTTCGGACAGGGTGTGTGTGCTATCCCCTCATCCTGGCCGCCTTAGTGCAGTTATTGATATTGATTTGCCCCGCCCCCGCACCTTGGAAATGAAGAGTTCTCCTGCATTTAATGAGCTTGTTCTGAAAATTCGGAACAGTTTTGAGGGAGGGAGTGTATGAAAAAAGCAAAAAAATGGCTGGTTATTCTGGTCTGGATTGCTGTGCTGGTTGTCATCTGGGAGCTTGCAGCGTTTGAAGTGGCCAATACGAAGCGTACGCCGGAAAATATCCTTCCCCATTTATGGCAGATCGTCGCTTCAGTTTTCAGCACAAAAGCGGTGAGCAATAAAATGACGGCCTGGCAGATTGTTTACACAAATGCGGGGGCCACTCTTTTTCGAGCGGGCATAGGTTTCCTCTGGGGGGTTGG
>CAYRQT010000004.1:28482-32759 GCA_964426655.1 uncultured Cuneatibacter sp.
GTAATGGATTCGTTTTGGCTTTGATCATGAAGGTTTCCGGATTTGTGGAAAAAACACTTTCTCCTTATCTTATGCTGATTCAGATGATTCCCATACTGGGTATGGCTCCCATCGTTCTGGCCATTACCAAGGACATTGAAAAGAGCCGTATTGTCATTGCCGCCATCTTGACATTCTATCCGGTGGCAACCAATACGTTGGCAGGTTTCCATGCTGTACAGAAGGAAAAGCTGGAGCTGATGTATTCCTATGCGGCGAGTCCCTGGGCCATATATACAAAGGTGTTGATTCCTTCCGCAAAGCCCTATTTTTTTACCGGCCTGAAGATTGCAGCACCCATGGCCATAACTGCATCTATCCTTGTAGATACCCTGCAGGGCAATGGAGGGCTGGGCTGTATGCTGTCCCAGTCTCTGAAACATGCCATGTCCATTTATGTGTTTTGGCAGATTGTTTTCTTTAGTGCATTTATCGGAGTGTTCAGCTTTTCTCTGATGGGACTTTTGGAGAAACTGGTTTCTCCGGAAAAAAGAAAGGGAGGTAAACAGAAATAATGATTAAAAGACCACCGACCTTATCTGAAAAAATCAAAAAAAGTCCCACAGCGACAAAACTTGTGGGTATTTTACTTCCCCTGGGTCTTGGAATCATTCTTTTGGTGCTTTGGCAGACGCAGCTGCTACACAGGATGTTGGGGACGGATACATTTACATTGCCGCTTCCCGGCAGAATTTTCAGTATCATGGTGGAAAATGGTGCAAAAATATGGCTGAATGCCAAGGCCACCATTCTGGTTGCACTTGTGGGACTTGCAGCGGGTTCTGTTATTGGGTATCTGCTGGCTATCCTGGCGGCCGTGTTTCCGGTGTGGGGAACAGGGGGGCTGGCCATTGTCGGAGCATTTAATGCCATCCCCATCGTTGCCTTGGCACCGGTTATGACTAATTGGACCAAAGATTTTAGTAAGGATGCCAACACCCGAAGCATGCTGGCCAAAATCCTGGTGGTGACCATCATATGTATTGCTTCCATGAGTGTGAATGCCTACAGGGGACTTACTGAGCTTCCACCCTATTCAGAAGATCTGATGCAGTCATATGCAGCCAGAAAAGTGGTTATTTTTACAAAGCTCAGACTTCCAAACAGTGTACCTTATATATTTACTGCCCTGAAGGTCAGTGTGCCATCTAGTGTTATCAGTGCGCTGGTTAGCGAATATTTTGCAGAATACATCATCGGTGTGGGACGACAGATCAGGGAAAACATCCTGCTGGCACAGTATGCCACTGCCTGGGCCTATATTACGGCGGCGTGTCTGATTGGCATTGTAATGTATATCATATTGTTACTGGTGGAGAGTGTTTTGCTGAAGCGACGCTGAATTACGGCGAATGCCTAGGCTAAATATTATACAGGCCCGATTAGGGCAGGAAGAGGAGGAGTATATGAGAAAAAAAACAAATGCAATGGTGGCACTGGCGTGCGTAACGGCAATGTCCGCTATGTTGCTGGCCGGCTGCAGCAGCTCAGAAACTACAGAAGAAACGACTGCTGCAACAACAGCTGCTGAAGCAGAGGATACAACAGCTGCTGAGGCAGAAGAAACCACAGAGGAGACCACAGAAACGGAGGGTCTTACCGCACAGGCAATCATCGAAAAGGCAGCCTCTGAGGGAAAGGTAGGAAACTGGGGACTTGGAAACGAGTATGAGGTCAAAGCCCTTCTGGCCAAATATGGGCAGCCTACAGATTATCTCAGCCAGGCGTTCGACATGGATGGATTTGATGATGACTCCATTCTCCTGGCATCTGCCATGACCTATAATGAACTGGGGCTGGTAGTCAATGACTACGATGGCGGCTATGGATACGGAGATACGGTTGGATACATCGACATGAACGATGAGGGTGTGGCCATGCTGGAGGATAACATCTTCACTACAAAAGCTTTCGCTGAGGCAAATCCCAATACCGTAAAAGCATTCCTGTATGCTTCCATGAAAGGATGGCAGTACGCCATTGAAAATCCTGAAGAAGCAGCTGAAATTGTATACAACTACGGTTCCAGCGTTTCTGCTGAGCATCAGTCCTATATGGCTGAACAGGTTAAATACCTGGTGGAAACAGATACGGAAGGCAATACGGTTACGGAACTGGGCAAGATGGATGAGGATGCTTTGCAGACCACACTGGATCTGGCAAAAACCTATATTCAGCTGGATGACTCTGCAGCCGCGGAGGCTCTTCAGAGCATGACATTGGATGATATTGTGGACACATCTTACTGGGAAGAGGCTACGGCATCCGCAGATGAAGATTTTGGTGAACTGGAGAAGACAGAAGTTTCCATTCAGCTCAAGTGGCTGCCTCAGGCACAGTTCATGGGCTATTATGTGGCACTGGATAAAGGGTACTATGATGAAGTGGGCCTGACTGTTAACATTGTACCCGGTGGTGGAGACATTGGCGAGACCACAGCAGTTAACAATGGAACAGTAGATTTTGGTGTGACCTGGGTATCTAACCTGATTGCAGCAGATGCAGCAGGAATGGATCTGGTGGAAGTGGCACAGGTTTACCAGAGATCTGGTCTGGTTCTGGTTTACAAATATGCAAATTTTGAGTAAGCATAAGAAGAAGTAAAAAGCACAAATAGCAGGTAGTATACGGAGGAGAACCCCCCCGGGGGGTTCTTTTCCCTGTTACCAGAAAAGGGAGGTTTTCTCATGGATTTATTGATTAAGAACGGGACAATTGTAACAGCCAAAGAAACATTTAAGGGGGACATTGGGGTAACGGATGGAAAAATCACGGCAATCGGCACGGATTTGCAGGGACCGGCCCCCAAAGTGGTGGATGCTACCGGCCTGTATGTTTTGCCGGGAGCCATTGATGCCCATACACACCTGGCCATGCCCTTTGGAGGGACCGTATCTGCCGACAGCTATTTGTCAGGAACCAGGGCTGCTGCCTGCGGCGGTGTAACCACTGTTTTTGATTACCCGGTGCAGCGTAAGGGCGGAACCATTATGGATCTTATTAACAGCAAGAAAGAAATCTGTGAAAAAGAAGCATGTGTGGACTATGCGTTTCACTGTTGCATCACCAATCTGAATGACGGCGAGATTTTGAAAGAAATGGAAACGGCTGTGGCAGAGGGGATTACCAGCTTTAAGTGTTTCCTTGTATATAAAAGAGAAGGCATGATGGTGGATGATAAGACCCTGGCCACACTGATGCTTAGAGCAAAGGAAATCGGGGCTCTGATCAATGTCCATGCGGAGAATCCTGATCTGATTGACTATTATGTGGAAAAATTCCTGTCTGAAGGAAAGACCGGTCCCTGGTATCATTATATGAGTCGTCCGGAATTTGTGGAAGCAGAGGCAGATAAAAGAGCAGCTCACTGGGCAAAAAATCTGGACACCTCCCTGTACGTGGTCCATATGGCCGATAAAGAAGGGCTGGAGGCGTTTGTTGATGCGAAAATGGGTGGTGCAGATGTTTACATAGAAACCTGTCCCCAATATCTGGAGTTTACCTGTGATGTATATAAAAGGGAAGACGGCCGCAATTTTGTTTGCTCTCCACCCATGAAGGGACAGGAAAGCCAGGATGCCCTTTGGGAAGCCATCAAAAATGGCAGCATCGATACAGTGGCTACAGATCATTGCCCTTTCCAGAGCTATGAAAAAGACTGGGGAAAGGATGATTTTACAAAAATCCCCAATGGATGTGCCGGTATTGAAAATCTGTATCCCTATATGTTGGACGCAGCCAATCAGGGAAAAATTACTTTTGAGCGGGCGGTGGAATTGTGTTCTGCAAATCCTGCTAAAATTTTTGGCTGCACCAATAAGGGGTCTCTGGCCCTGGGAAAGGATGCGGACATTGTGTTATATGATCCCACTAAAGAGTTCACCATTCATGTGGACAACATGCATTCCGACTATGATCACACCATCTGGGAAGGGAAAACCCTTCACGGCTATCCAGTACAGACCTATTTGAGAGGAAAACTGGTTTACGACCAGGGGGCGTATGTTGGAGAGCCAGGAGACGGTAAATTTGTGAAGCGTGCACCACACATAAGAAGAGCATAAGGAGATAAGCGTATGCCCTATGAAAAAGTAATGCAGCAAACACAGACGGGAAATTGTTTTCTTTGTGAGGAGGGCCCCTGTACCGGGGCCTGCCCTTACGGAATGAATCCAGACCGGGTAATCCGGGCGATGCGATTTGAAAACACCTGGACGGCGGAAAAACTGGCTTCAGAC
>CAYRQT010000004.1:32769-103013 GCA_964426655.1 uncultured Cuneatibacter sp.
AGGGAGCACCTTGTGCAGGATGCGAAGAGGTAGCTTGTGAGAAAGCATGTTTGCGCGGAAAGGTAGATCAGCCGGTAGCCATTCGCACCTTGATGTCGCAAATGGCCAGATCTGCCCGTTCTCTTCCAACGGAAGCACCAGTGGACCTGTCCATGACTTTTTGCGGTGTAAAATGTGAAAATCCCTTTTTCCTGTCTTCGTCAGTGGTGGGTAGCAATTATGAGATGGTGGCAAAAGCCTTTGACATGGGATGGGGAGGCGTAGCTTTTAAAACCATTGGGACCTTTGTACCTAAAGAGGTCTCTCCGCGCTTTGACAAGCTGGCCAAAGAGAACAATCCTTTTATTGGTTTTAAAAATATTGAACAGATTTCAGATCATACTTTGGAAGAGAATCTGCATTATCTTAAAACGCTGAAGGAAAACTACCCCACCAAAATCATTATTGCCTCCATAATGGGACAGAATGAAGAAGAATGGACATATCTGGCCCGCAAAATGGAAGAGGCAGGGGCAGACATCATTGAGTGTAATTTTTCCTGCCCTCATATGACCATGGAAGGATTGGGCAGTGATGTGGGAACGAATCCGGAACTGGTGCAGAGATATACCAAGGCTGCACGAAAAGGGACGCGTCTTCCTATACTGGCCAAAATGACGCCCAATATCACCAATATGGAACTGCCGGCCATTGCAGCAATGGAGAGTGGGGCAGATGGCATTGCAGCCATCAATACCATTAAGAGTGTGATGAATGTAGATCCCTTTACCTTTCAGTCAGGGCCAAACGTGGAAGGACGGACGGCAGTGGGGGGATATTCCGGTAAAGCGGTAAAACCCATTGCATTACGGTTTATTCATGATATGCGGAAAAATCCCAGGCTGGCTCAGACACCCATTAGTGGAATGGGCGGTATTGAGACCTGGCGGGATGCAGTAGAATTTTTGACCATGGGGTGTGAAAACCTGCAGATTACCACTGCTGTTATGCAATATGGATACCGGATTATTGAGGATCTGGTGGAGGGAATCACCGGATATATGAAGGAAATGGGCATGCATGATCTGACCTCAGTGATTGGTGCTGCTTTACCCCATGTGATCAGTGCAGAAGAACTGGATCGGGACAGTATCTGTTATCCCAGATTTCAGAGATCGCTTTGTGTAGGCTGCGGTCGATGTTATCTCTCCTGCTATGACGGGGGGCACCAGGCCATTGAACGGGATGAAGAAACAGGAAAACCTATATTAAAAGCTTCGAAATGTGTGGGTTGCCATCTGTGTGTGACAGTCTGTCCGGTTGAAGCCATTACACCAGGGAAACGGGTGTTCCACTGAATGGAACAGGAAAGGAAGGAAAATGTATGTACAAATGTAGTTTAGAGCGAATGACGGATAAGATTCAGACCATGAGTAAATTTGGGGATGCAGGGCACGGTGGCATTACCAGATACACCTTGTCCGAGGCGGATCTGTTGGCCAGAAAGGAATTCCTTCGCAGAATGGAGGCCATTGGTGCTGAAATTGAAGTGGATGATGTGGCCAATATTTATGCTACCCTTCCCGGTACTGATCCAGACGCTAAGCGGATTGTTATGGCTTCCCATTGTGATTCCGTTAAGAACGGCGGCAATTATGATGGTA
Source organism: uncultured Cuneatibacter sp. (assembly GCA_964426655.1). Classification (GTDB taxonomy): domain Bacteria; phylum Bacillota; class Clostridia; order Lachnospirales; family Lachnospiraceae; genus RGIG8306. The sequence continues at coordinate 34,413 of CAYRQT010000004.1, forward strand.
TTCTGGGGGTAATGTCAGCCATGGAAGTGTTGGAGACAGTACATGACCAGAAGATTCCCCACAAGCATCCGTTGACAGCCATGATCTGGACAAACGAAGAGGGCTCCCTGTATCCACCGGCTATGATGGTTTCCGGTATTGTCTGCTACCCCTACCTGCCAGAGGATATTCGGGGGAAATTCAAGTATGAAGATATGATGAATTCTGCCAGCATACTGGACAAAACGGATACCTTTGGAAAAGCATTGGCCAAATCTGGGTTTGTGGGTGAGAAAAAGAACCGGTTGAACCCGGAACAGTATCTTTGTATGTTTGAGACCCATATTGAACAGGGACCTATTCTGGAGGATAATGGTAATGAAATTGGCGTGGTAGACTGTGTGCTGGGCATGTTCAACTACCGCCTGCGTTTTTACGGTCAGACTGTACATGCGGGGACTTTTCCCATGCCTAAACGAAAAGATGCTTTCTTTGCAGCTGCCCAGGCACTCTGTTATCTCCATGAAGAAATCGATAAACTGGGAATTCAGGATCTGGTATATACTACGGGCGAAGTGGTTTGCCACCCATGCGTTCACACTTGCGTGCCGGATTATTTTGATTTCTCCCTGGATGCCAGACATGAAAATCCGGAAGAATTGGCAAGGGTGCTGGCTGTTGTAAAAAGCTGTGCAGACAAGATCTGGAATGGCTGTACCTGTGAGGTGGTGAAAGCATGGAACAGAGATACCGTATATTGGAATAAGACGTTGGTGTCCTATGTTAAGAAATCTGCAGAGGAACTGGGGGTTTCCCATCAATACATTCATTCCGGAGCGGGGCATGATGCACAGTTTGCAGCATATATGCTACCCACTACCATGATTTTTGTGCAGTCCAGAGATGGACTTTCCCATTGTGAGCAGGAGTATTCCTCGCCGGAACACTGTACTTCCGGTGCTACAGTCATGCTGAATGCTGTTTTGAAAGCGGACGAAAGTCTTGAAGAGGATATATAAAGGGGGTTTATGAATATTTTTAAAGGGTCGGAGGAGAAATCTTCCGGCCCTTATTTTGCAAAAAGGTGTTTCAAAAACAGGAAAATAGAGTAAACTTGAAGAAAATAAGGTTAAGAAGGAGCAAAGATCACATGGAGATTCAGGATGTCAGAGACTATATGGTGGAGTATTATAGAGGGGATCCCAAGAGAATGCAACATTTTTTAAAGGTACATCAGTTTGCTCGGTGGATTGGGGAAAAAGAAGATGTGGGAGAGGAAAGGCTGTTTAGCCTGGAGGTGGCAGCCTACATGCATGATATTGGCATCAAAGTCAGTGAAGAAAAATATCATAGCAGCGCAGGAACTTATCAGGAAATAGAGGGACCGCCACTGGCAGAGGCCTTCTTAAAAGCCCGGGGATGTGCGCCGGACTTTGTACAGCATATATGTGAGATGATCGGAAGTCATCATCATTACAAAAACATAAAAGATCCGGATCTGCAAATTTTAATTGAGGCAGACTTTCTGGTCAACGCTTATGAAGAGGAATGTAGCATGGCAGCTATCCAAAACGTACGGGATAAGGTCTTTCGCACATCAACAGGCATCTGGTTGCTAAATACTGTTTATGGATTAGAATAGAAATCCCCCAATACAGAACTCTGACAGCAGGTACTGTATTGGAGGAGCGGATGAAAGAAAGAAAAGATCAGGTGCGCATGGCTCCGTCAACAGAGAGAATCTCACCTGTGACATAGGAGGCCAGATCACTGGCAAGGAACAGGAAGGCGTTGGCAATGTCCTGGGGCTGACCAATTCTTTTTAGGGGAATATGTGCCACGAGGGTGTCTACAATTGCATCTGGAAGTGCGGCTACCATATCTGTTTTTATAACGCCGGGTGCAACTGCATTTACCCGGATGTTATCCGGACCAAGTTCACGGGCCAGGGAAATGGTCAGGCCATTTACCGCAAATTTACTGGTAGGGTAGCCCACTCCGCCGGCAGCACCGGTGAGACTTACCATGGAACTGGTATTCAGGATGCAGCCACCGCCCTGGGCTTTCATATATTTTGCGGCTGGCTAAATGGTGTTGAACAAAGCACTGACATTGATATGCATGGCTTTGTCAAATTCGCCGGGTTTGTAGTCATATAAGGTGGTACTTTGAGAGATGCCCGCATTATTCACTAAAATATCAATGCGCCCATATCGGGTATGGATGTCGTCAATAGCAGCGGCTACTTCTTCTGCGTTCAACAGATTCGGAAAAAGGCCTTCCACGGGACAGGCAGGGTTTTCCTCTTTTAACTGCTTTAAAGCGCTCTCCACTGTTTCCTGGCGGGAACCGAACAGAATGACTTTGGCACCGTTTTGCAGATATGTGCGGACAATGGCGAAACCAATTCCTCTGGTTCCGCCCGTGACTACGGCAACTTTGTTTTTTAACATAAAAAATCCTCTCTTTTGTTTTATAAGTTAATTACATAACAAACAAAGATTTCTGTCATTCTTTATTTGTTTCCCGGAAATGAAAAATAAAGATATAGGAAAAAAAACGGGAATCATATATAATACAACTGTATAAAAAGGAGCATAGTCGGCGGATTGAAAATCTGACAGGGGTGAGAAGAAGGAGACTTCATGTACACAATAGTTGTTGCAGACGATGAAGAAGAACTAAGAAAAGCTATTTTGCGGAAAATGGATTGGTCAGGCATCGGATTTGAAGTGGTGGGAGAAGCCGAAAACGGTGTGGAGGCTTTGGAGCTGGTGGAGAAGAAGGAGCCGGATCTTCTATTAACCGATATCCGTATGCCTTTTATTTCCGGCATCGAACTGGCCCGTCAGGTGCGAGAGGTGCGTCCTGCCACGCAGATCGTTTTTCTTAGCGGATATGACGACTTTACCTATGCCCAGCAGGCCATTCAGTACAACATCATCAGTTACCTGTTAAAGCCTATTTCCATGGAGGAGCTCACAGGGGCTCTGATTCAGGTGCGCCAGAAAATGGATAAGCAATTTGCAGAGTTTGCAGATATCCGACAGGCGGGAGAAGGGGAAATCAACTATCTGATTCCCCTGTTGCTGGATGATATGCAGACGGATTATTCCCAGGAAAGGGAAAGGCTCCTATTGGAGCAGGCCTGTCAGCATGGCCTTTTGCGGGAAAACAGCCACTTTCAGTATTGTGTCATTATCACGGTGATACGGGATGCCCAGGGAAATAATGTTACGAATCCGGCAAATGTGCATGCTATTAATTCTATTCTGCATAAATATTTGCGGTTTAGGAGTTTCTTCAGTGAGAATAAAGTGATTTCTCTGGTAATGGGAACGACAGCGGCCCTTCAGAAATACCTGCACATTCTTGCAGGGGAAATTGTGCAGAGCATGGAACGAATTCTCCATGTCCGTTGTGTTATGGGAATTAGTCGTCCTGTAGACAGACTGGTGCTTTTGCATGAAGAATACAGGGAGGCCATAAATGCCATGGGGTATGCGGGCAATGCCAGCAGTGGGGTGCATTATATTTCAGATGAAGAGCCTTCTGCCGACATGGATGCGGAAAACCTGCAGGCGATGGTCACAGAGGTGGAGAGCCTGATCAGAGGAGGGTCCGGAGCGCAGCTGGAAGAATGCCTGCATCGGCTGTTTGCAAATGTGGAAACCCACATGCTTTCCCGGGTGCAGCTTAATTTTCTTTTCCTGCAGATTCTATCTGCTGTAAGCCGTATCTTGTATGCGGTTTCGGAAGAAGATCCCAGTGCAGAACTGGCAGAGGATTTCTTTTTTAAGCGGATGCACATGTTTGACGGCAACATGGAAGAAATTGAAGAACGGGTGGCAAAGTTTTGTAAAGAGGCCAGAGATCTGGTGGCAGATAAGCGTAAGAAAAGTAGCGAAATATTGACGGACAGGGCATTGCAACTGATTGATACCCGGTATATGGACGTCAACCTATCCCTGGTCTGTGTGAGTCAGGAAATTGGCGTCAGCCCCAATTATCTGAGTAGTTTGATCAAAAAACACACGGGGCAGACATTTGTGGATCTGTTGACCCGGAGAAGAGTGGATGAGGCTAGAAAATTAATTTTGACAACTTCCATGAAAATCAGGGAAATATCAGAAAGATGTGGCTACAGCGATCAACATTATTTTAGCTACTGTTTTAAAAAGTATGTGGGGCAGTCTCCTGCAGCCATGCGGCAGGAAAGAAGTATGTCCTCTGCAGAGGGAGGGCAGCCATGAAAAAAAGAAAATGGGAGTGCCATTTTAAAAAGCCACTGTCTTTACCGGTCATTATGATGATTTTGATTATGGGAATGGTGGCCGCAGCAGTGCTGACCAGTATGTTCATTTTTATGGTGGTCTATCAGAATTCCATGAAACAGGATGCAGTCACAGCCAGCAGTCAGGCGGTGGTGCAGGCCTCCAATGCAGTGGAATCCTATTTGGATGACATGTATGAGGTAATGGATCAGATCAGCCAATATTATCAAGAGGATAAAGAAGATAAAGCATATCTGATGGAGTCCCTGGTGGAACTGCGAACTGATGTGGCGGCTTTGACGGTATATTCAGAAAGTGGGGTGATGGAGGAAGCCTACACAGGAACGCAGACATTAAAGGAGAATATCTTTAAGAATCTATCCTGGGATGTGGGTGTCTCTTATTCGAAAGAGGAAGTGAATGTGAGCCGTCCCCATGTGGAAACCCTGCTCCAAAATTACTTCCCCTGGGTGGTGTCGATCTCCAAAGATATGCTGCAGGAAGATGGCACCACGGTAAGGGTGATCATGGATATTAAATTTTCTCAAATTGCTGATTACGTAGATGATGTGGGCATTGGGCAGCATGGATACTGCTTTATCATGGATGCGCAGGGGACCATCATATATCATCCACAGCAGCAGTTGATTTTTTCTGGACTAAAATCGGAAAATACAGAGAAATTGTCCGGGCTGGAAGGGGCCATGCTGGATGATAACGTTATTTATACCGTGAATGGCCTGGATAATAGTGAATGGAAGGTGGTGGGTGTCAGTTATGTGGATGAATTAATTGCCAGCAGAACACAAAGGGTTGTTTTTTATAATCTTTTTTTGCTTCTTGCAGTGGTACTGGCGACTTTTCTCATCAGTTACTGGCTGAGCCATTACATTTCCAAACCCATTCGAAGCCTGATTCATGCCATGAAGGATTTTGAAAGGAACGCAGAAAATTTCTCTTTTCAGGCCATTCAGGGAAGTAAAGAAATGATAGATCTGTCAAATTCCTTTGACCATATGGTGTATCGGATTCAGAAGCTGATGAATCAGGTGCGTCAGGAAGAAATTACCCTGAAAAAAACGGAGCTTAAGGCACTGCAGGCCCAGATTAATCCTCATTTTCTGTATAATACGTTAGATGCCATTGGTTGGTTGTGTGAAGAAGAAAGAAATGAGGATGCAGTTAAGATGGTAAATGCACTGGCAAAGCTGTTCCGCATTTCCATCAGCAGGGGAAAGGAAATGATTCCTATCCGGGATGAGCTGGAGCATGCTTCCCGTTACCTGCAAATCGAGAAATTCAGATACAAAAATCAGTTCACATACACCTTTCAGGTGGATGAAAGCTGCCTGGAGTATTATTGCAATAAAATAACCCTGCAGCCCATTATTGAAAATGCCATTTACCATGGGCTGAACCGGATGGTGGATGAAGGAGAAATCCATATAGTGCTGAAAAGCGAGGAAAATGATATTATATTTCTGATCACGGACAATGGGGTGGGGATGCGTCCGGAAGAAGCAGAAGGCATCCTGAATCGGGAACCGGGTGATCTAACAGGAATCGGCATAAAAAATGTGAATGATCGCATTAAAATATATTTTGGGGAGAAATACGGGCTGACCATCCAAAGTGAATTAGATGAGGGAACACAGGTCACCATCCGCATGCCAAAGGTGAGAAAGGAGGATATCCATGAAGGGAAGTAGCGGAAAAATGGGCGCAGTGGCAGTTGTCTGCGCACTGTTTCTGAGTGGATGTGCCAATTCAGCCACAGCAGATAAACCATATTTGGCTTTTGTGGTTAAATCCACTGTATCTGCCTTTTGGCAAAGTGTCTACGCTGGCGCAAAATCAGCCTCCGCAGAATACAATGTGGATATTACCTTTCAGGGACCGGAATATGAGGAAGATAGTATCACCCAGAATTTATATGTGCATGAAGCCTTGGAGAATGGGGCAGATGTGATCGTACTGTCCGCCACAGGATATGAGGCCAATGCTTCTGCCGTGGAAGAAGCGGTGAATAAGGGGGTTCAGGTGGTCGTTATTGACAGTAATGTGAATTCCTCATTGATTTCCAGCTATATTGGAACGGATAATTATGAAGCAGGTAAAATGGCGGCAGAAGCGGCCCTGGACACAGATGAAGAAGATATTCATGTGGGGGTTGTTAATTATGGGGTCAGTTCTTTTAACGGACAGGAAAGAGAGCGGGGGCTGCGGGAAGTATTACAAGAGGATGAAAGGGTCAAATCCATTATCACCACAAATGTGGTATCCACTACGGAGGAGGCCAAAGCAGGAACCATTGCTCTTTTAAATGATAATCCGGAAATCAATGTAATTGTCACCTTCAATGAGTGGACAAGCCTGGGAGTGGGGTATGCCATTCAGGAGCTTGGGCTGGCAGATACCACGCATGTGGTGGCCTTTGACAGCAATGTGGTTTCTGTGGGTATGTTGGAATCTGGGGAGGTGGATGCTTTAATTGTGCAGAATCCCTATGCCATGGGCTATTTTGGGGTTGAAAATGCGTATAAGCTGCTTTACGGGAAAAAAGTAGATACTCAGGTGGATACATCCACCACGCTGGTGACAAGGGATAACATGTATTCTGAGGAATGCCAGAGAATTTTGTTTTCCTTTGGAGAGATGCAGTAGAATTTTATACCTTCTTCATAATATTTTGCAAAGATTTTTAAAACAGACTTCCGTATAATGTGTTCAGTGAGAGGGAATCCCCGGGGAGGGAGACACCCTTAACTGGACACATTTTTTATAAGGAGGTTTACTATGAAAAAAAGACTTTTGGCACTGGGGCTTGCGAGCTGTATGTTATTTGGGGTGACAGCATGCAGTAAGAAAGCAGACGAAACAAAGGATGTAGCGGTATTCTACTATACTTATAGCGATACCTATATTTCCAGCGTGCGTACGGCAATGGACGCAGCTTTGGATGAAGCAGGCATCAAATATCAGAATTATGATTCCAACTCCAACCAGACCACCCAGAATGAGCAGATTGATACCGCTATCAGCCAGGGAGCTGACCTGTTGGTGGTAAATATTGTTACATCCGGTTCTGTGGATGCTTCACAGGCTATTGTGGATAAAGCAGAAGCTGCAGGCATTCCGGTTATTTTCTTTAACCGTGCAGTGGAAACAGATGATGAAGAAGGTGTGGTTCTTGGCAGCTATGATGATGTGGCTTTCGTAGGAACAGATGCACCGGAAGCAGGTCATATGCAGGGGCAGATGATTGGCAACTATCTGGTAGAAAATTTTGATGCAGTGGATTTGAATGGCGATGGTGAAATCAGCTATGCCATGTTTATGGGACAGCTGGGAAATGTAGAAGCTATCTATCGTACACAATATAGTGTAGAGGATGCCAACGCTGTTTTAACAGAAAATGGTCTTCCAGAACTGGTATACTTTGACAGTTCCAATTCCGATAAATATCAGGTGGATCAGGATGGAAACTGGAGCGCAACTGCAGCCAATAACTATATGACCACTAACCTGGCACAGTACAATGAAGATAATGACAACATGATTGAATTGATCATCTGCAACAATGATGGTATGGCAGAAGGTGTTATTTCTGCACTGAATGATAAGGGCTACAACACCGGAGAGGCAGGCAGCACCACCATTCCTGTGTTCGGCGTGGATGCTACAGATGCTGCGAAACAGCTGATCGCTGATGGAAAGATGACTGGTACCATCAAACAGGATGCAGAGGGTATGGCAGCTGGTATTGTACAGCTGGTACAGAATGTGGTAGATGGTAAGGAATTGCTGGCAGATACCGACAATCTGAACAAGTCTGAAACACTGGCAAATAAGATTTACATCCCTTATGCAGAATATACTGGTGAATAAGGAAATATCACATCAGAGCCTCACGGAATCTTCGGATTCCGTGGGAGCTTTTTAGGAAGGGGTGACTTGTCATAAACGGCTCAGAAAAAGTACTCTTAAAAATGGTAGACATTTGCAAGGAATTTCCCGGTGTGCGGGCGTTGGATCATGTGCATTTGGAGGTGAAGGCAGGCACTGTGCATGCGTTGATGGGTGAGAATGGTGCAGGAAAGTCTACACTGATGAAATGTCTGTTTGGAATTTATTCCAAAGATTATGGAAATATTTATCTGGATGACAAAGAAATTAATTTTAAAAATTCCAAGGAAGCCCTGGAAAATGGGGTGGCCATGGTGCATCAGGAGCTGAATCAGGCCCTGAAAAGAAATGTAATGGACAACATCTGGCTGGGTCGTTATCCCCTGACGGCCGGCATGTTCGTAGATGAGAAAAAAATGTATAACGATACAAAGGGGATTTTTGACGAGCTTGGTATACATGTTGACCCCAAGCGCATAATGTCCACGATGCCTGTCTCTCAGCGGCAGATGGTGGAAATTGCAAAAGCGGTCTCCTTCCATTCGAAAATCATTGTGTTTGATGAACCTACCTCTTCTTTAACGGAAAGAGAAGTGGAGCAGCTTTTCCGTATCATTAATATGTTACGTGATCAGGGCTGCGGCATCATCTACATTTCCCATAAGATGGCAGAAATTCTGCGGATATCTGATGAAGTTACGGTAATGCGTGACGGGACCTGGGTGGCTACGGAGCCTGCTTCGTCCCTGACCACGGAAAAAATCATTAAATTGATGGTTGGAAGGGAATTGAATAATCAGTTCCCCCCTAAGGACAATGTGCCTGGGCAGGTAGCCTTAGAAGTGGATAACCTTACTGCGCAGTACTCTCTCTTAAAAGATGTGAAACTATCCGTAAAAGAGGGGGAAATTCTTGGACTGGCAGGGCTGGATGGCAGTGGAAGAACCGAAACCCTGGAGAGTATTTTTGGGATTGCCACCCGCAAGTCCGGAAAAATCACTTTGCATGGTAAATCATGCCTTAATAGGAACTCCAGAGAATCTATTAAAAATGGATTTGCTCTTTTAACAGAAGAACGGCGTGCGACCGGAATTTTCGGAATTTTGAATATTCGGGAAAATACGGTAATTTCCAGTTTAAAGAAACACCTTCGGTTTGGGCTGTATCTAAGTGAAAAGTCTATGAAAAAGGATACGGAGTGGTCTATCAATGCCATGCGGACAAAAACCCCTTCCCAGGAGCAGAAAATCAGAAATTTATCTGGTGGAAACCAGCAAAAGGTCATACTGGGAAGATGGCTGTTAACGGACCCGGAGGTCCTTCTTTTAGATGAACCGACTCGGGGGATCGATGTAGGGGCAAAATACGAAATATATCAGATGATTATTGACCTGGCCAAAAAGGGAAAAGTAATCATTATGGTATCTTCTGAAATGCCGGAACTGTTAGGCGTATGTGACCGGATCCTGGTAATGTCCGGTGGAAGAGTAGCCGGTCAGGTGGATGCCCGCAACACGACCCAGGAAGAAATTATGGCGCTTGCCGCAAAATATGTATAAAGGAGGTCAGGACATTGAAGGCTATCGAAAAATGGCAAAGCAATCTGAAAAATCGTCTTGATGAATATAAAGCACTGGATGGCAAAGAAAAATGGGCGTACTGGAAAGAATTTCTGATTAAGAATGCACTATACATTCTTTTGATCATCGCGATCATCTATACCTATTTTCAGAACAGCCGCTTTTTGGGAACGGCATCTATTATTAATATTGTCAGTCTGTCAGCAGCCAATCTGCCTATTGCACTAGGCATTGCGGGAACCATTGTGCTTACCGGTACTGACCTTTCAGCAGGGCGTGTAGTTGGACTGACTGCCTGTGTTTCTGCTTCCCTGTTGCAGTCTGTGACCTATGCCTCCAAAATGTTTCCCAACTTGGGGGTTGTTCCCATTCCACTGGTCATCCTTTTGGTCATTATCATTGGAGCAATAGTTGGTTATGTCAATGGGTTCTTTATTGCAAAGTTCCAGTTGCATCCCTTTATTGTTACTCTGGCTACGCAGCTGATTGTGTATGGCTTGCTGCTGATGTACATTATGCTGAATGGAAATAATGGACAGCCGCTTTCGGGACTGGATAAATCCTATAAGACTTTTGTAACTGGAAGCATTCTCTCTGTAGCAGGAGTGCCCATTCCCAATTATGTGTGGTTTGCAGTAATCACGGTCATTTTCATGTGGTTTGTCTGGAATAAGACTACTTTTGGGAAAAATATGTTTGCAGTAGGTTCTAACCCGGAGGCAGCAAATGTATCCGGTGTCAATGTAATGCGAACAACCATTTTGGTGCATACCCTGGCAGGTGTGATGTATGCCATCACCGGATTCATTGAATCCGCCCGTATTGGATCCAATACGGCCCAGACAGGACTGAACTATGAAGCAGATGCCATTGCAGCCTGCGTAATCGGCGGAGTGTCCTTTGTAGGTGGTACCGGAAAAATCAGCGGTGTAATCACCGGTGTTTTCCTGCTGAGAATTATCTTTGTGGCACTCAATTTCCTGTCCATTAATGCTAACCTGCAGTATGTGATCAAGGGACTGATTATTTTGGTGGCCTGTGCCATTGATATGAGAAAATATCTGGTACGCAAATAAGGAGGGATCGGATGAACTTTTACGAAAAGGTAAAAATATCTGTAAAGGCATTAGACAGACTGATTGTAGGAGGCATTATTGCCATCTGCCTGCTGCTTCTGGCCTCACAAACCATTTTTCATTAATTTCGCTGACCTATTTCATTTTTTCATAAACTCTCTTTCTCAAATGTTTTATCAGAAGAGGTATGCCTTTTTCGTGCGCGGAGGGGCATGCCTTTTCTGCATTCTTCTTGACAGTGGGAAGAAAAGGCATACAATAAAGTGAAAAAGTATATTTTCGGAAAGGGGAATGCAGTATGATATTTGCATCGTTGGAAGAGGCCCAAAAAGGCATCGAGAATTTAGAAGAGAAAGATGTGCCAAAGGTGGAGGGCTGGACCCCTTATCACACACTGGTGCATTGTGCCCAGACCATTGCATTCAGTATGGAGGGCTACCCGGAGATGAAACCGGCAATCATCAGAGGGACCATAGGAAAGCTGGCCCTTCATGTTTTTTTGAAAAAGGGGGCAATGCGACATAATCTTACAGCAGATGTGCCGGGGCTGGCGTGGAAGGAACAGGAGGGAACTTTTCAGGAGGGGAAAAAAATTCTCGGGCAGAGCATTTCCGATTTTTTGCAATATAAGGGGGAATTAAAGCCTCATTTGCTTTTTGGAAACATGTCTTTCTCAGAGTATAACAGGTATTTTGCCATGCATCTGACAGACCACCTGTCATCACGGGAAGTTTGAAAAAATAAGCAAATATAAGAAGCAGCCGAAAGGCTGCTTTTTATGTTGTCTTTACTTCCATTTTAGATGCAACCCATCAGGGGATTTACATTAATTCCGTATAATGTCTCAAGAATGAATAAGGAGCGGCACAAATGAAAAAAATAAAAATGATATGGGTAATCTTGTTTGCTGTAATGCTGATCTGGCAGGAACGGGTGGAGGTTTTGGCTACATCATCCGCCGGCACCATCCTTTTGCCACAAAATATCTATTATTCCGATGAGGATCAGGAAGTGGAAATCACCCTGACTTTTGAAGAGTCCAAAGCATATGCAGGTGTTGAGATTGCGTTTGAAGTGCCGGATGGGGTGGAAATTACAGGAATTGAGGCGCCAGAGGGGGCTTATGCAGCCGGACCTTCTCAGGGGAGAGGGTATACCTGGATTAGTTTTTTTGCAGAAGACAATCTATTTTCCGGAAAGGATAGCCTTGTTGTTGCCATAGAAATAACGGCACCGTCGGATGAGGATCTTATTCTGCACAGTGTCACCTATCTGTACAAAGAAAATGGGGGAATTACAAAGGAGACCGAGAATCCTGAAGCCAGTATCCAATTGGTGAGCAAAGACGAGCAGGAAGAGATGACAGAAACAGGCGGTGAAAGCTCCACTGGAACAAAGGATGAAACGGGAAACGGAACCAATGAGGGGGAGAGTAGTACAACGGAAAACGGAAACAGTACTGAAGGAAATAAGGGATCAGGAAGCAAAGACACCGCTGGCGGCAGCAGTGGCGGGGATGGCGTAACTGGTTCTGATCAGGAAGAGACGATTGCCATTTCACATACGTCAGCCGAAGAGGAGACTACTGCAAAAAATGCAGAAAATGAGGATGCGGATAATGATAATGAGAATGAGAACAGTCTTTCAGGAGAAGAGCAAAAGGAAGAGGACGATGAAAATCTGACGGGAGCAGAAACAGAGGGAGAAGAGTTACAGGGAGAAGAAACAGAGGAAGAAGAAGTACGGACGGAGACATCAGAAGCACAGGAGAACACCGAAAATGGAAGTGCTTCTGAAGAGGGAGATACTACACGGAGCAGTTTTTCGGCCTGGATGCTAATGGCACTAATGGTCAGTGTGGCTGGGAATCTGGTTCTGGGGTATTTATATATACATGCCACAATGAGGGCGAAGAAGGGAACAGAAAAGAAGGAGAATTAACAACGAAAAAGGAGAGAAGACCATGAAAAAATGGACAAGAGTTGTCTCTTTGCTTTGCGCAGGGGCACTAGTATTTTCGGCATTTTCAGGATACCCGGTGAACTTTTCAAAGCTAATCTCTGCAGAAGCTGCAGAGGACACAACCCAGGAGCAGGTGCTCATTTCCAAGAGCAGTACTTGGAAATACAGCGATGCAGATACGGACATGTATGCACAGAGTTTCTTTGCAACAGACTTTAATGACAGTGCCTGGAGCACGGGCACAGCCCCCCTGGGATACCCCGCAACGGACTATAACGATACCTTTGGAGCAATTTCAACAGGAACATTGGTCAATGGAACAAAGCCTGCTATTTTGACCTATTATTTTCGCAATACCTTTACAGTATCCAACCTGGCAGATTTTTCCTCTTTAAAAGCTACAGTGGGATTTGATGATGGCTTCGTACTTTATATCAACGGGACAGAAGTGAATCGGACCTATATAAGTGAGGGTTCTGTAGGGCATAGCACAGCTGCGAATTATGTGAATGAGCCCTCAGATGCCAGCGGAACGACACAGCTGGATCTGACCAGCTATCTGAATCTCTTGGTAGAAGGAGAAAATACCATTGCAGTTTCTGTGCATAACAGGGATGCCAACAGTTCGGATATTTATTTTGCCATGGAACTGATTGCGGGGACTGCAGACATCACCCCTTCTCAGTTAAACTCTCACTTTGGAGATGATGCATCCACCGAAATCAACATTACCTACACCACCATTGATGAAGCAGATACGGTGATTCACTACGGCATCAAGGGAGAAGAAGAGTCATTAACAGCTGAAGGCACACATTCCCAGGGCTCTTCCAACAAGTGGTTTCATGCCATTGCACTGACAAATCTTCAGCCGGATACCTGGTATACCTATACCGTTGGGGTAGAAGGAGGGACGAAGACAGGCAGTTTTAAAACGGCACCGGCAGAAGGCAGTGACGAGACCATTAAATTTGCCTATCTGGCAGATACACAGGTATCCAATGCAACCAATGCCAAGGCCCTGGGGGCAACTCTCTACGAGGTCAGCCAGATTGAGGATTTAGATTTCGTATATCTGGCCGGAGATCAGACAGATACAGCCACAAATGAAACTCAGTGGGAGTTGCTGTTTGAAAACAGCGGGTTATTCCCCACAGGCGGAGCTGATCTCTTTGCCAATAATACCATTGCCATTGTACAGGGAAATCATGACAACAACACCATGAACCGTCACATTAATGCTCCAGCCGAAGAAGGTAACATAGTATATTCCTTTGACTATGGCCCAGCCACCTTTATCATGCTGAACCTGGAAACAGCCCGGTATGATGCAGATGCCAGGGAAGAACAGAAAGCATATGTGACCCAGGTGGCTACAGAGGCAAAAGCCAGAGGCCAGTGGGTGGTTGTAGGGTTCCATAAATCATTATATACCGGTGCATCCCACATTGTGGATTCGGATATTGTGGAGGCCAGAAAATATTGGGCACCCGTTTTCATCGAACTGGATGTGGATCTGGTGTTGCAGGGACATGATCATGTGTATTCCAGAGGTTTCGTAGACAGCGAAGGACAGAAAGCAACGGTTGTCAAAGAATCGGATAATGTGGTGATTGATCCTTTAAATATCCCGATGTATATGGTCGGCGGACATGCTGGTGGTTTGAAATGGTACTCTCAGAAAACCTACACTGTTTCCGCAGGAGATCCCCTTGCTTTGGGTTACTCCTTCCTGGATGTAAATTCCACAGATACCGGAAGCGATGTAAAAAAAGAGCAGGTTATTACGGAAATCGAAATCAGCAGTACCGAGTTCACGGTGAATGCATATATGTTCAAATATGATACAGATACAGATACCATTACTACAGAGAAATATCTGTATGACACCATTACCGTAAAACGGGAAATTGCACAGGCCGAGATTACCGGATCTGAAGTAGGTGTGACGGAAACCGGCTCCACCGTAACCTATAATGTACATTTGGATCAGACAGATGGTGCAAATGCTTACCAGTTTACCGCTTCCTATGATCCGGATAAGCTGACCTTTGTAAAAGGGGAAAGTTTGCTTGAAAATACGGTGGTCAGTGAGATTACCGCTGAAAACGGAGTGGTTTCTGGAACCATTGGCACATCCACTGCCAACACAGCTGCATCTGGAGACATTGTCAAGCTTACCTTCACCGTTAATCAGGGCCTGACGGCAGGCACCACTGCTGTGGAGCTGACTCAGTTCAAATCTGCATCCGCAAATGATGAAGGCACAAATGCAGAATACAATCTGATTACTATTACTGGCGAAGAGGCAGAAACAACCATTCACTCCTACCAGAGTGCTTCGGATATTAACGGGGATGGACAGGTCACTCTCTTGGATTTGTCCATTGCACTGGCAAACTTCCAGAAACAGGATCAGACGGCCTGTGACATTGACCTGGATGGGGTGGTCAACACAGCAGACTACATCCTGCTGCTTAGCTACATGACAAAATAAATAAAAAAGGGAAAAGTAAAGGAATGCCCTCTCTGGCCCTGCCCGTTTTCTGCGGGCAGGGTTCCCTTGCTTTTCACAGAGGAGTGCAAAATCATATGAAAAAAATAAAAGCGGCAAAAATCGTTTTCGGGTGTTTTCTGGCACTTTTTATTCTCTACATGATCTATTTGAATGTCACCCTGTCCTTTCCTCTTCCCGGAGATGCGCCGGTGGGCGTGGAAATTGCCCGTGCAAAAGTCATCAGTGTTCTTTCCGATACACTGGCACCGGATCCGGAGTATCCTTTTGTGAACATTGGCATTCAGGAACTGGAGTTTGAAATTATCAGCGGAAATGATGCGGGGACCATTATTGTAGCAAAAAATTTTGTGGGTAGAACAGATAATCACCCTGCAGAGGTGGGGACGGTCATGATTCTGGCCAGCTATGACGACTTTGTTACCGCAACGGTAGAAAATTACAGCCGGGAAAGGGAAATGGGATTTCTTGTGCTGCTGTTCTTTGCAGTAGTGTTGTTCTTTGGAAGAAGGAAGGGAGCTCAGTCTATTCTGGCGCTGGGATTTTCTTTGACCACCATTGTCTTTTTCTTTGTTCCCTTGGTGATCAAAGGGATGAATCCCATTCTGGCCTCCATCCTCATGGTCATTATTTCCACATCGGTTTCTCACATTCTGATCAATGGGTTTACCGCAAAATCCTATGTGGCTACTCTGGGTTGCATTTTGTGCACCGCCTTTGCGGGAGGGATGGCCTGTGCAGTAGGAAAATGGATCCATTTGTCCAGCCTGCAGACAGCTGAGGCAGAAGATTTGTTTTTTATCTCTTCATATACCTCCATCTCTTTTAAAGATCTGATTTTTGCAGGTATACTGATCGCCACTCTTGGAGCAATCACCGATACCACCATGTCCATTGCTTCTGCAGTATACGAAATGAAGACACTGAATCCGGATCTGGGGTATAAGGCACTCTGGAAATCCGGTATGAACGTTGGCAGGGATATTATGGGAACTATGACGGATACGCTGATTTTGGCCTTTACCGGAAGTTCGGTAAATCTTCTGGTCATCTTCTATATGTATCAATACAGCTGGTTACAGTTATTCAATATGGATTTGATGGTCATTGAAATAGTGCAGGGCATTTGCGGCAGTATAGCAGTCGTCTTCTCTATTCCCTTTACTGCATGGCTGTCTGCATGGGTATTTGGGCACAAAGAAAGGCATTTACAAAAAATAGAAAAAACGGTATAATGCTCCCATCCTGGTCAAATGACCGCAAGGAGAAGCGGTACTGAGGGCAAAATATGGAAAGTGACGATGTCCTACGCTGCACCAGAGGTGATGCGGCAGGGTCTTTCGTCGCTTTTTTATATAACTGCACTTGTGTTTTTAGTTCATTGTCCAGTCATGGGCCCTGCCTCTCTGATGTGCACAATGGCAGTACAGTTAACGGTGCAATTATTATCAGTAAAACGAATAAAATAGATTTATGTGGAAGCGCATTTGTGGTAGAATAGTTAAAGAAAATGGGAGAGAGGCGCAGGGATGGGAAAATCGAAATTTAGAAATAGCAGCTATGGTGTAACACTGGAAACTTTGCTGCAGCATTTCTGGGGGCTTGTCGCTGGGCAGACGATATTACTGGCAATTTCCGTGTTAATCCTCTATCCTGTTTTGGGGAATCTGGGACAGAAGACACTTTCAGTTGTGGGAATTCGGTATGTAACAGTGGACAATATTCTGCGGTTCATAGCACATCCCGTGACCATTCTTTATTTGTTGCTGGCGTTTTTCCTCCTGGGTGTGTTTTTGCTTTGGGAAATGCAGTTCCATCTGCTTTATTTTTCCCAAATCAATAAAGGAAAGCGGGTCAGAACCTTCAGACTGCTGGGATTATCCGTATGGCGTCTGGTGAAGGGGTTTGTCAGAAAAAACTGGGCGCTGATTCCTAGAGTGTGGGGAATTATGCTGCTATGTAATCTTCCGTTGATTATATATTTGTTCCGCAAAAATCGGATGGCCAGATTCCTTGTGGTTCAGGCACCGAATGTGGTGTTCTGGGGTATTGCAGCAACGGTTCTTGTGGTGCTTTTGGTTTCTGTTCTTTTTGGACGGCCTTTCCTCCTGCATCATTATACACTGGAGGGGCAGGATCTAAAGGAAGCTGGAAAGCGGTCCCACTGGAAAAAGGGGCAGCCCCGGATGCGGATTGCAGGACTGTTCCTGGGGTGGAATATTCTCCTCTTTTTCGGGGTACTTCTGGTATATATCTTCTTCCTTTTTGTGGCTGCTCTCCTAGTTTCCGGTACCCTTAATCAAAACCTGGCGCTGGCCACCTTTATTACCATTCAGGATCAGATGAGACCATTGGTTTCCATTCTCATTTTTCTGTTTTGCACAGGCGGAAACTTTGCTCTGTCCGTTCATTTGTTTTTCCGTTATCAGATGTTTTCGGAAGAGGCATTGGAGGAAGAAGAGGATTTATCTGTAATATTTGGAAGATCACAGAAAAAAATATATCCAAAGCGGATTTTGCTGTTAATGGCAGTGCTGATTGCCGGAACCTGCGCGTATTTTTTTGTAACAACGCTAAGGAATGGAACACCTTTGTCAGCTATAAATTTGGACAGGGTCCTGGTGACATCTCACAGGGGGTTCTCTCACAGCGTACCGGAAAACACATTGCCGGCCATTGAAAAAGCGATTGAAGAACAGGCGGATTATGTGGAAATTGATGTGCGGCTTACCTCGGATGGGGTACCGGTCCTGTTGCATGATGCAAGTTTAAAACGGACAACCGGGCTGAATGAGAAAATCTGGAATGTTACATATGCTGAAGTCGCCCAGCTGGATGCCGGAAGTTGGATGGGGGATGAGTTCACGGGGATTACTATACCCACACTGGAAGAAGTATTTGCACTGGCCAAAGGGCAGGTCATGCTAAATTTGGATTTAAAATATCATGTAGATGAAGAGGGCCTTGTGGAAAAGGTGGTGGCTTTAATTGAGGAATATGACATGGAGTACCAGTGTGTGATTTTCTCCACCAACTTTGGATGTTTGGAGCAGGTTAAGGCTTTGAATCCGGACATCCAGACGGGGTACATTTTGTATCAGCTTTATACAGGGCTTTTGGACAATGAGAACATTGACTTTTTCAGTATGAAGTCCACGCTGGTGACAAAAGAGGTGGTGGATGAAATTCACACACATGGAAAGACCATTCATACATGGACGGTCAACACAAAAGCGGAAATCGAACGGCTGGAACGGCTGGGAGTGGATAATATTATCACAGATAATCCAGCCTATGCAAAAGCTGTGCTGTATGAGTCGGATTCTGACTGGTATCTTGTAAAACTTATTAAGGTCATTTTAGAGTAAAAATACTTTATTTCTGAATGAGAAGACCCCCTGTGTGGCAGGTGACTGACACGCAGGGGGTCTTTTTATGAAGATTTCGGAGAACGAAAAACAAAATACTTGTCATACAGAAATTCTGTGACCAGGTTTAGCCCCATGGTTAAGGCAAGCACAAGATAACGGGATAGTCCCTGGTCTGTGAGGAACTGCCCCCCTACGGTGGTCAAAGGAGTGAACACGCTGTAATAGGCCAGCACTTTTAGCATGGCAAGGGGAATGTTATTGGCTGCATGAAAGGTAAATTGCCTGTTTAGCGTAAAGTTCCAAAGAACGGAGCAGATCAGGGCAATGAGGTAGCAGGGCCGGTATAGCCAATCTGTCAGCTATGAAAGCAGTGTGAAGGTTAGCGCCTGTATAACCCCGGCCGAAACAGAGAAAAGAGTAAATTTTATGGCCTGGCGCAGGCTCTCCCGGGAAGGGGAGGTTTCTTTTGACATGGTTAATTCTCCTTTCAAAGTCTCTATTTTCTCAATATAGCAGAAAATCCACTGAAAAACAGTCTTTCTTCATTATTCTAGAGAAAAACTATAACCGGCTATCAAATATTGCAATTATTCATAACAGGAAACGAATGCTATGATAGCAACTATCCTAAACAAGGAGATGACGCAGCGATGATAGAGTTAATACATATTAATAAAGACTTTTCATTAGAAAAAACGGAAGTGCATGCTGTCAAAGATGTGAGCCTGACCATTCAGGATGGAGAAATCTTTGGCATCATTGGATTAAGCGGCGCCGGAAAGAGTACTCTGGTGCGATGTATTAACCTGCTGGAAAGACCCACCTCCGGATCAGTACGGTTGGATGGGGAGGACCTGACAGCTCTGAGCAATGCCAGCCTGCGCAGGGAAAGAAAAAAAATCGGGATGATTTTCCAGCAGTTTAACTTATTTTCCGCAAGAACAGTTTATAAAAATATTGAATATCCTCTTCGACACAGCAAATTGTCTAAGAGTGAGAAAAAAGCAAAGGTGGAGGAATTGCTCAGGCTGGTAGAGTTGGAAGGCAAAGCCAATGCCTATCCTTCACAGCTAAGTGGAGGACAAAAACAGCGTGTAGCCATTGCCAGAGCCCTGGCCAGCGATCCTAAAGTGCTTCTTTGCGATGAAGCCACTAGTGCACTGGATCCGCAGACCACCCATTCTATTTTAAAACTTTTAAAGCAGCTTAACCAGAAACTAGGGATTACCATCATTCTAATTACCCATGAAATGCAGGTGATTAAAGAGATTTGTGACCGGGTAGCGGTTATGGAGCATGGGCATGTGGTGGAAAGCGGGGATGTGTTTACTGTATTTGCAAATCCCCAGCAGAAAATTACGGCAGACTTTATTAACACAACTTCCAATTTGTCCCGTATTTATGAGTTGTTGGAAGATCATGCAGAAATCACCCAGTTAAAACCAGGCCAATGCATTGTAAAGTTCAAATATTTGGTACGCAGTGCTTCTGAAGCGCTGGTGTCCACCATTTCCAGACAGTTTCATATTAATGCCAATATCATTTTTGGTAATATCGAACTGATTGGTCAGGAACCGTTAGGCGGTCTGGTGGCCATTCTGGACGGAAAGCCGGAGGATATAGATGGAGCTCTGGCCTATCTGAAGGAAAAAAATGTAGGTGTGGAGGTGATTAAAGATGATCGGTTGGCTCAGTAAATTATTTCCAAATGTTGCAGATAAAAGCGACGCCTTTGTAGAGAGTATATGGCAGACACTTGACATGGTGGTTCGTTCCGGCGTAATTGGTATTCTGCTGGGAGCTGTTTTGGGAATTGTGCTGGTGGTAACCCATCAAGGCGGAATTTTGGAAAACAAGCCAGTGTACCAGATTTTTGATAAAGTCATTAACTTATTTCGGTCTATTCCTTTTATTATTCTGCTAACCTTTGTCATGCCCCTGTCCCGCACCATTATGGGAACGGCCATTGGCACGGACGGCGCTATAGTGCCCCTGATCTTCGGAATGGTGCCCTTCTTTGCAAGACAGATGGAAAGTGCTCTGGCAGAAGTGCCTTCAGGCCTGATTGAGGCGGCTGAGGCTATGGGGGACAGTAAATTGGATATCATTGTTCAGGTATATTTAAGAGAAAGCATTCCCCAGATTTCCCGGGCAGTGTCCATTACTTTAATCAGTTTAATTGGCCTTACAGCCATGGCGGGCGTGGTAGGGGCCGGCGGCCTGGGAGATTATGCCATCCGTTACGGACATGACAGAAATCAGACAGATGTTACCTATGCCACCATCATTGTATTGGTGTTGATGGTGAGCGTAATTCAGATTATCGGCAACTGGGTAGCCAAAAGAAATACCCATTAAAAACAGGAGGAGAGTATATTATGAAAAGAGGAAAACATTTATTAGCAATAGGATTGTTGGCGGCAGGGGTTGTACTGGCTTTAGGCGCCTGCAAAAAATCTGAAGAGAGCAGCAGTGATACCACCACAGTGAAGTTGGGAGTCGTGGGCTCTGTATACGAGGAACTTTGGGCTCCGGCCAAGGAACAACTGGCGGAGGAAGGTATAAATCTGGAAATTGTACAGTTTTCTGATTACACTACACCCAATAATGCTTTGAACAGCGGAGAAATCGATCTGAACGCATTCCAGCATCAGATTTATCTGGACACAGAGGTGGCAAGTTATGGATATGAAATTGAAACCATCGGCTATACCTTTATTATTCCTTTGAACCTGTATTCCGAAAAGGTCACATCTGTATCAGAAATTCAGGATGGAGATACCATTGCCATTCCCAATGATGTGACAAATGGTGGAAGAGCCTTGAAGGTTCTGGAGGCAGCAGGCTTGATTACACTGAAAGATGATGCTGATTTCAGCCCCACCATTGATGATATCGAGACCTATAATGTACAGATTGAGATAAAAGAGCTGGCCGCTAATACCATTCCGTCCACTCTAAGTGATGTTACGGCTGCTATTGTAAACGGGAACTATGCTTTGGACTTTGGATTAAAGACGTCTGACGCTATTTTTGCGGACAGTAGCCTGGATGAAACAAAATATTGGAATCTGATTGCAGCAAGATCTGCAGATCTGGAGGATGCAGATAAGGTGGAAGTGTATCGTAAAGTGGTAGAGGCTTTTCAGACAGATGCCACCGAGAAAGTCTTTAATGATAGCTATGGCGGATATTTTATTAAAGTAGGCTGGGATACAGATTTTTTGGCAGATAAATAAGGAAGTGATGAGAATGGGCGAAGTCTTGAAATTACGGCAGCTGGTGGCCGATGAGACCCGGGTTTGGACAACTGTGCCCCCAGAGTATCAGAGTGATACCCTGGGGAGGCTGCAGGGGGACGCCCGGGCTGTTCTCTTTCCCATCAGCTCAGAGGAAGTATCAAATATTATGAAATGGGCGTATGCCCATAATGTGCCGGTAACCGCCAGAGGGGCAGGCACCAATCTGGTGGGTTCCACTGTGCCTGCTAAAGGGGCTTTGGTGCTGGATCTTCATTTGATGAATCAAATTCTGGAACTGGATGAAGAGACCATGACTGCCACAGTCATGGCCGGAACGGTGCTACAGGACTTTCAGGCATATGTAGAAGCCAGAGGATGGTTCTATCCACCAGATCCGGGAGAAAAGCTGGCCACTTTAGGCGGGAACATCAGTACCAATGCAGGTGGTATGCGGGCAGTCAAATATGGCGTGACCAGGGATTATGTGCGGGCTTTGGAGGTGGTGCTTGCAGACGGAACAATTCTTCAGCTGGGTAGTAAAAACATTAAGGACAGCTCCGGGCTGGCGCTTAAGCAGCTGCTGATTGGGGCTGAAGGGACCCTTGGCATTATTACAAAGGCTACACTGAAACTGGTGCCCAAACCGGAAACCATGTTTACAGTAGTGGTTCCGTTTGCTTCTCTCTCTGAGGGCATACAATGTGTGCTGAAAGTCCTGAGGGAAAATGCCCATCCTACAGCAGTAGAGTTCGTGGAACGAAAAGTCATCCGGTTGGGGGAGGATTTTTTGCACCTGCAATTTCCCTACCCGCAGGCAGATGCCTATATCCTGCTTTCTTTTGATGGCACGGTGGATGAAGTGGAGGAAAACAGTAGGCGATTGGAAAAGGTGGTGCTGCAGAATCGCGCACTGGATTACATACGACTGGATAATCCGGAAGAGTTGCAAACCGTCTGGAAGATTCGTGGAGCACTTGTTAAGGCAGTAGAGCATGTTTCGGAGCAGGAACCCATTGACATTGTAGTGCCCATTAATCAGACGGCCAGATTCATTCAGTTCGTCAATGGCCTGGAAGAGGAAACAGGGGTGCAGATGGTGAGCTTTGGCCATGCAGGAGATGGGAATGTCCATCTGTGCGTGGTAAGGGGAAAGCGCTCAGACGCAGAATGGGAAGAAGCATTGGATCTGGTAATGCCAAAATTGTATGAAAAAGCCTACGCATTGGGGGGACTGACCTCTGGGGAGCATGGCATTGGACTGGCTAAAAAGCCTTATTTTCTAACCCATACCCCAAAGGAAAATCTGGCATTGATGCGGCAGATCAAAAAGGCATGGGATCCAAAAGAAATTCTCAATCCAGGACAATCCTATCTGGCAAAGGAGTAAGGAATGAAACCGTTAAGTGAACGTACCGCAGATTTTACAGATTCTGTTATCCGGAGAATGACCCGGATATCCAATAAATATGGTGCCATTAATCTATCTCAGGGCTTTCCGGATTTTGATCCCCCCAAAGCCCTTACAGATCGACTGGCAGAAGTGGCAAAGGAGGGCCCCCATCAGTACGCCATCACCTGGGGCGCACAGAATTTCCGAGAGGCTCTTGCCAGGAAGCAGTTCCATTTTTCAGGGCATTCTGTAAATCCGGATACAGAAATTGTGGTGACCTGCGGCAGTACGGAAGCCATGATGGCGGCCATGATGACAGTGGTTAATCCAGGGGATAAAGTGGCTATTTTTTCCCCTTTTTATGAAAACTACGGAGCGGACACCATCCTATCCGGTGCCGAACCCCTTTATATACCTTTGGTCCCCCCCACCTTTTCTTTTGATCCGGAAAAAGTAGAAGATGCCTTTCGCCAGGGTGCCAAGGCCATTGTGATCTGTAACCCTTCTAATCCCTGCGGAAAGGTATTTACCAGGGAAGAGTTGCAGGTTATTGCAGATTTGGTAATTCGATATGATGCTTATGCCATTACGGATGAAGTGTATGAGCACATCATTTATGCTCCTCACAGACATACCTATCTGGCAACATTGCCTGGTATGTGGGAGAGGACCATCACCTGTAATTCCCTTTCTAAAACCTATTCTATTACCGGGTGGCGTCTGGGATATGTCATTGGGCCAGAGCCAATTATGGAGAGAGTAAAGAAGGTGCATGATTTTCTTACTGTGGGGGCGGCAGCTCCTCTGATGGAAGCGGCGGTGACGGGCCTTCGATTTGAAGCGTCGTACTATGAGGAACTACAGGCACATTATACCCACATGCGGGATATATTCATTGATGGGTTGAGGGACCTGGGTTTTTCCTTTACAGAGCCGGAAGGGGCCTATTATGTGCTGGTAGATATTTCCGAATATGGATACAAAAGTGATTTGAAGTTCTGTGAAGATCTGGCTGAAAAAGTAGGAGTGGGAGCTGTTCCGGGCTCTAGTTTCTTCAAGGAGGAGATCAATCATCTGATTCGATTCCATTTTGCTAAAAAGGATGATACCCTGAGGGGGGCATTGGACCGATTGGCAGATATGCATATTCTGAAAAAATAATACATATTTTCAGAAAAAACCGGCCTTCCAAAGACAGTGTAAACATGTCTTGGGGAGGCCGGTCATATTTTAGGAAAAATCATTGGAAAATATGCTTTCTGAAGGGGGGGAAGATATCGTATAATGGAGATATAAAGATATAGGGAAAGGAGACTTTCGTATGCTGCGTTGTGAAATATGCATTGCATTTTCGGGGGGGCTACATGCAAGACCGGCATCACGCCTGATGGAAATCTGCAGTGCCTATGATGCCAGAATCTGCTTCATCAAAGGGGATTTGACAGTAAATCCCAAAAGTGTGCTGAATCTGATGGCCATGGAGGCGGGAATGGGCACCAGGCTGATGCTGGAGGTGTCGGGCAAAGAAGAAACTGCAGCAATGGGGGCGTTACAGGCTTTTTTTTCCGGCGATGGCAGCAGGCGATAATTGATAAAGCAATCGTTCAAAACAAACGCCTTCGGAAGAAGGAATGTGAGCAGCAATACTGGCCTGTATACATTGGCTGACAAAATGAGAAGCCTGCCATACCGAGTCGGAAAAAGGAACGTCCCGGAGAGCATTGGCGGCAATGATGGAAGAAAAGATATCCCCGGTCCCGGGGCGCTCTTTCCCCACCCTGGGCTCACATAGAAGCTGTCCGGGTGAACCGGCTGATGTGACAAAATTGGCCACATAGGCATCTCCGCTTTCCACATGAGGAATGCCGGTTATGGCCAGAGCGGAATGGGGATTGCCCATTGTTGTCAGCAGAAAGGATGCCATTTCCTCCAGCTTTTCCAAAGAAGGTGCCTCACCAGAATAAGGCAGTCCTGTGAGAAAACAGGCCTCCGTTAAATTGGGTGTCAGAATATCTGCATGGGAAACCAGACGGGACATCTGCTTCCTCATTTCTTCCGTATAGGTGCTGTAGAGCCTGCCGTGATCCCCCATGACCGGATCCAAAATTACTTTGGTCTGAGGGCCTTTGAATCGGGAAAGAAATTGTTCCACTAACTGTATCTGGGCAGAAGAGCCTAAAAAACCAATAAGAATCCCGTCAAACGTCAGATGAAGTTTTTCCCAGATTTCCATATAGGGAGCCATTCTGTCCGTATAGTCATCAAAAAAATAGTAGGGGAATTCCGTGTGATTGGACAAAATGGCGGTAGGAAGAGGGCAGCCCTGTACTTCCATAATAGAAACAATGGGCATGGCCACTGTCAGGGAGCATCGACCATAGCCGGAGAGATCATTGATTATAGCCAGACGTTTAGGGGCGGTATGGGGGAAAGCTTTCATGAGGCACCTCGTATCAGGATAATTTTAATGCAGATTTTATTTTGCCATGCAGGGGATACAAAAGAGCGAACAAGATCCCGTTGGCGGCCATTTCCGCCAGGAGCCCCGGTACCTGAGCCAGACCGGCGCCAAGGCTTCCATATAAAATGGCTCCAGTAAAGGTGTATCCTACTACTGGTACGAGCAGGGCAATTGCAGCTGAAGGAATCAGCATCCACAAATTAGCGGTATGAATCAAACGGCGCAGAACCATAAACAGGAGGGGCATGCAGCCCTTGATCAGCAGGGTGGGAATAGCCCAAATCGGATATCCGGATGCCAGGTCAGCCAGAGCAGAACCAATGCCGCCTGCAAGTGCAGCCTGTGGCATGGAAAGAAACAGGCAGGAGAATAAAATCAACCCATTGCCTGGGTTGACATAGCCTAGGGGAATGGGAATCTGAATATATCTGGTGGTCAGAAATATAACAGCTGCAAAAAGAGCCGTACGGGTGAGTTGCTCGGTGTTGCTTTTCATACATAACCTCCTTGGAATTTGGTTATACATGTCATATCACGCAAGTGGTATTTATAAAAGTACCAATATAGAATATTATGGGCATACCAATTAAAAGCGGGTTGCTTTTGGAAATAATGTCCAGTATAATGGGCATAAGATTATTTTGGGAGGTAAATATGATGGCGGATTATATGATCAGCTGCTGTTCAACGGTGGATTTAACTGCACAACATCTGGCTGAGCGCCGGATCGCCTGCGTCTTTTTTCACTATCAAATGGATGGGGTGGAATATCTGGATGACCTGGGACAGTCCATTTCCTTTCCTGATTTCTATAAAAAAATGGAGCAGGAGGCAATGACAAAAACCTCTCAGGTAAATGCTGAAGAATATGCGGCTCACTTTAGAAAATACCTGGAAGCAGGGCAGGATGTGATACATGTGTGTCTTTCGTCCGGCATATCGGGCACCATTAATTCAGCGCTCATTGCCAAGGCACAGATGGAAGAGGCTTTTCCGGAGCGCAAAATATATGTGATAGATTCACTGGCTGCATCCAGTGGATATGGCCTCCTGATGAATACTATGGCTGACAGAAGAGATGCCGGGATGGATATAGATACTTTGCGAGACTGGGTAGAGCAAAACAAGCTGCATTTGCATCACTGGTTCTTTTCCATGGATCTTACTTTTTATGTGAGGGGCGGACGGATCACAGCGGCAGCAGGATGGTTCGGCACCATTTTGAATCTTTGTCCGTTGTTAAACGTCAATAATGAGGGGCGCCTGATTCCCCGTTCTAAACTGAGGGGGAAAAAGCGGGCAATTAAGGCAGCATTTGACCGTATGGTGGAGCATGCAGAGGGGGGGCTTGCCTATGCGGATCAATGCTATATTTCCCAGTCTGCCTGCTATGAAGATGCCAAAACCCTGGCAGATATGATTGAAGAGGCTTTTCCCAATCTGAAGGAAAAGGTGCTGATCAATTATATCGGTACTACCATTGGCAGTCATACGGGTCCCGGGACTGTGGCTCTCTTTTTCTGGGGAGATGAAAGAGGGGAATAAGGAAATGGCAGTCAGGAGGATGTAATGACGATTCAGAATGTGACATTGATAGGGCTGGGCGCAATGGGATCTTTTTTCGCCCCCAGGCTGGATGCTGTATTGGGAAAGGAACATTTTCGGGTCCTGGCAGAAGGAGAGAGGAAAGAACGTTTGCGGGATAAAGGCATATTCCTGAATGGCAAACAGTATTTTTTCTCTTTGGTAGAACCTTCCATGGAAGGAGAGCCTGTAGACTTAATTATTATGGCTGTAAAAGATACGGGGCTTAAACAGGCTATACAGGATATTCGGCATCAGGTCGGTCCACATACCCAGATTTTGTGCGTCATGAATGGCGTGGACAGTGAAGAGCAACTGGCAGCCGTATATGGCTGGGAACATGTGCTCTACTCCTACATGCGTGTCTCTATTGTCATGCAGAATGGAGTGGCGGAGTTTAACCCGGAGGTGGGAAGTGTTCATTTTGGGGAAAGAATAAATGACACTTACAGTGAGCGGGTAGAAGCCATCAGAGAGCTGTTTGATCGTTGCGGTATTCGCTATCGAATCGATCAGGATATGGTTAAGGGGCTTTGGTTCAAATTCATGTGTAATGTGGGCGAAAATATGACATGTGCACTGTTGGATGTGCCTTTTGGGGCCTATCATATCAGTGAAGATGCCAACTTTATTCGAAGAGCGGCCATGCAGGAAGTGATTTTGATAGCCAATAAATTGGGGATTCCGCTTTCTCAGGCGGATATTGCACATCAGGAAACCGTTATTACCAATCTGCCTTTTGCCAACTTGCCTTCTACTCTGCAGGATCTGCGGGCCGGAAGGAAAACAGAAGTGGAAATGTTTGCAGGAAAAGTGGTTCGGCTAGGCAAACAGCTACAGATTCCTACGCCCTATTGCGAACTTCTTTATCACGGTATTTTGGTAAGAGAAGAAAAAATAGCAGGTGCGTTTGACAGCAACGGAAAATAATTCAATAATTGACCCGTTTTCCTCTTGACATTTTGAAAGAAAACGGGTACTCTTAACTCATAAAGATTGCGCGCAATATAATATAACACAATAATATGTGGCGATTTACGGCGGCTTAAAAACCGGGGAAGGAAAGGATCGCAATGGGGGTCTATGATTTTACAGTGCTGAATGATCAGAATGAACTGGTTCCTTTGGAAAAATATGCAGGGCAGGTGCTTTTGATTGTGAACACTGCCACTGGCTGTGGGTTTACTCCACAGTATAAAGGCTTGGAGGATCTTTACGAAAAGTATCGGGACAAAGGTTTTGTTGTTTTGGATTTTCCCTGTAATCAGTTTGGAGGGCAGGCACCGGGAAGCATAGAGGAGATCAATGCGTTTTGTACTTTGAAATACCAGACCACATTCCCCCGGTTCCAAAAAATTGAAGTGAATGGAGATAAGGAAGCTCCTTTATTCCGGTACCTGAAGGAGCAGACGGGTGGTGTTTTCGGTAATGCCATCAAGTGGAATTTTACAAAATTTCTAATTGATCGGGATGGAACAGTGTTGGAGCGTTTTGCGCCCACCACAAAACCGGAGCAGATTGAGAGCAACTTAAAGGCACTGCTATAGGAGGATAACATGAGTGTTTATGATTTTACAGTGAAGGACAGAAAGGGAGAGAAGGTTTCCCTTAAGGCGTATGAGGGCAAGGTTTTGCTGATTATCAATTCTGCAACAGAGTGTGGGTTTACCCCTCAGTATGATGAGCTGAGAGAGATTCAGAATAAATATGCTGAGAGAGGATTTTCCATACTGGATTTTCCCTGCAATCAGTTCGGGGGACAGGCACCGGGAACAAATGAAGAGATTGCTCAGTTTTGCACCATGAGGTATGGGGTGACATTCCCCATTTTTGGCAAGTTGGAAGTGAACGGGCCGGGAGAAGATCCGCTCTACACTTATCTGAAGGCTCAAAAGGGGTTTGCAGGCTTTGATCCGGCACATGAACTGACCCCAATCCTGGAAGATATTTTGGGAAAGGCTGATCCGGACTACGCAAAAAAGACAGATATTAAGTGGAATTTTACGAAATTCTTAGTGGATAAAAAAGGTGAGGTTTTGGCTCGTTTTGAGCCCACAACCAGTCTTTCAGTAGTAGAAGAGGCAATTGCCAAAGCATTACAAGCGTAATAAAGGAGGACATTATGGCTGCGATTGTTGTAACAGAACAGAGTTTTGAAAAAGAGGTTTTACAGGCAGACAGGCCAGTACTGGTAGATTTTTGGGCAAGCTGGTGTGGTCCCTGCAAAATGTTGCTTCCGGTGGTGGAGGAGCTGGCGGAGGAACTAAAGGATGCCAAAGTCTGCAAGATCAATGTGGATGAGGAACCTGCACTGGCTGAGAAATTCAATATTATGACCATCCCAACACTTCTGGTATTTAAGGAAGGAAAACTGATTAGCAGCTCTATTGGCGTAAAGCCAAAAGCAGAAATAATCAGCATGTTGGCATAATCAGCAGGAAAGGATGGAATTGGGTGAGTTTTAGTAAAGAAGATGGCATTAAACTGGGGAATCAGCTGTGCTTCCCATTATATGCCTGTGCAAAAGAAATTGTAAAAAGGTATAAGCCTTATCTGGATGAAATCGACCTGACCTATACCCAGTATATTGTCATGATGGTGCTGTGGGAAGAGAGGGAGATGAATGTGAAGACTTTGGGAGAACATCTGTATCTGGACTCCGGAACCCTTACCCCAGTATTAAAAAAACTGGAGGCAAAGGCTTACATTCAGAGGACTCGTTCCAGGGAGGATGAGCGCAATGTAATAGTTAGAATTACAAAGCAGGGGGAGGCACTGAAAGAGAAAGCATATTCGGTGCCGGTCCACATGAAAAAATGCCTGGCAATTTCCGATGAGGAAGCCCAATCCCTGTATACAATGCTGTACAAGGTCCTACATAATTTAAGTACCTGCAATATGGAAGAATAAACATAGGGACATACCCCGGCAGGATTTCCTGCAGGGGTATGTCCCCTTGAGCTTAAGGAGGTAAAGGTTTGTATACCATTGCAGATTATGTCAGCTGGCGGGGGGATCTGGCTTTTGATAGAGATCCTTTTAATGAGGTGGATAATTTATTGCTTTCCATGTTTTCGTACATTGAGTGGGGAGGAATAGTTTCAGATAAAATTGGACTGGAAAGTAGTATTTCTTTTCAGGAAGCTGCAACAAGGTGGCTCGAAAAGGAAAACAAAACGGAATATATTGTGAGTATGCCGGCCTATAAAGAAGTGCCGATCATTTTGGAGAAGGCCTCAAAAATGCCCCGGTTTAAGGATATTCGCATGCACGGGTTCTCCGTCATTCTGGATCCAGAGGAAACAAGACAGTTTTCTGCTGTTATTTTCACGGTGCGAAAGGATCGCCACTTTGTGGCATTTCGGGGCACAGATGATTCCATAGCAGGGTGGAAAGAAGATTTTCAGTTAAGTTTTAAAGCGGAAATCCCTGCACAGCAGGCAGGGGCAGTTTACCTGAAGGAGGTTTGCGGGGCCCTTCCTGGATATTTTGCAGTAGGGGGACATTCTAAGGGGGGGAATATTGCTGTGTTCAGTGCTTTGCAGCTTCCGGATTCACTTCAAAACAGAGTATTGGATATCTATAGCAATGATGGACCGGGATTGAGAGAAGCGCTGGTGGAGAGCGAGAAATATAAAAGGGTGCAGAGCAGGATTCACACTATAGTGCCGAAGTCTTCCATTATTGGCATGGTGTTGGAACATGGAGAGGATTTCCGGGTCATTAACAGCCAGGGCGTAGGCATTTTGCAGCACAATGGCCTTTTGTGGGCAGTGGAAGGTTGCAGATTCGTCGATGAAGCAGGATTGACAGAAGAAAGCCTCCGTATGAACAGGACTGTCAGAAAATGGATGGAGACACTGACCTATGAAGAGAAAGAAGATTTCGTGGAAGGGTTGTTTGGTATTTTCGAAGCGGCAGGTACACAAACGTTTACGGACTGGAAAACAGAACGCTTGTCCAGACTGGAAGCCATGCTGAAGGCTTACAAGGAAATGGATGATAAAACCCGCAGTGGTCTGGTTCTTGGTATGGAGCTTTTAATCTCTGAAAGTAACCGTCAGTTGCTACACTCTATAGGAAAAAGGTTTTCTTCCTTGTTTGAAAAGGAAAAAAAGGAAAATGCTGAACAAAAATAATAAAATGAGAAGTTTTGCTTAATTTAATTAAGTGAAAACGAGTTGACAATGAGCTTAAAATGATATACAATGCGAATCATAAATGGCAAAGGCGCTGTAGGTTTATTTCCTCCACGCCTTTTTTATATGCTGGAGATGAATAAATATACAAATTATGTATGAAATGAAACTGCAGCACCTCTGTTTTTAGGTAAAATATACAAAGTGTAAGGCTGCGATGCGGCGGAAGGGAGTAGTTTATATGAAAGGCATACCTGAATTGTTTGGTAGCATGGTATTTAATGATGCGGTGATGAAGGAGAAGCTTCCAAAGGATACTTATAAATCATTGCGTAAAACAATTGATGCAGGCGAGCCTCTGACGCTTGATGTGGCGAATGTGGTAGCAAGTGCAATGAAAGATTGGGCAATTGAAAAAGGTGCAACCCATTTTACACATTGGTTCCAGCCTATGACCGGAATTACAGCAGAAAAGCATGACAGCTTTATTTCACCCGAACCGGATGGCCGGGTGGTTATGGAGTTCTCCGGTAAAGAACTGATTAAAGGAGAACCGGATGCATCTTCTTTTCCTTCAGGCGGACTGCGTGCGACTTTTGAAGCCAGAGGTTATACCGCATGGGATCCCACATCCTATGCATTTATTAAAGATGATACTCTTTGCATCCCCACTGCATTTTGCTCTTACAGTGGAGAGGCATTGGACAAGAAAACCCCCCTGCTGCGTTCCATGCAGGCGATTGACAAGGCTGCTACACGTGTCCTCAGACTCTTTGGTGATACAGAGAGCAAGCATGTCATTACAACTGTAGGCCCCGAGCAGGAGTATTTCCTTATCGACAGAACCATGTATGAGCAGAGACCTGATTTGCAATACACCAACAGAACCCTTTTTGGTGCAAAGCCTCCCAAGGGACAGGAGTTGGAGGATCACTATTTCGGTTCTATCAAACAGCGTGTGTCTGATTATATGAAAGATCTGGATCAGGAACTGTGGAAGCTTGGCATTACGGCAAAGACCAAGCATAACGAAGTTGCTCCGGCGCAGCATGAGCTGGCTCCTATTTTCCAGACCACAAATGTGGCCACAGACCACAACCAGCTTACCATGGAAATGATGAAGAAAGTGGCAGCTAAGCATGGCTTGGCCTGCCTGCTTCATGAGAAACCCTTTGCAGGAGTAAACGGAAGCGGTAAGCACAATAACTGGTCCATCGCAACAGATAAAGGTAAGAATCTGTTGGAGCCTGGAAAAACGCCTTCTCAAAATATCCAGTTCCTGTTCTTCCTGACGGCCATTATTAAGGCCGTGGATGATTATCAGGAATTGTTGAGAGTTTCTGTTGCAAATGCAGGAAATGACCACAGATTGGGAGCCAATGAAGCACCGCCGGCCATTATGTCTGTATTTGTTGGCGAAGAGTTGGAAGCTATCCTGGATTCCATCGAACAGGCTGTCAGCTATTGTGACAGAGAGCGTTCCTTTATGGAAATTGGTGCAGCCGTGCTGCCGAATATTCCCAAGGACAATACAGATCGTAACAGGACATCACCTTTTGCATTCACCGGAAATAAATTTGAGTTCCGTTCCTTGGGATCAACATTCTCCATCTCCGGTCCGAATATCATTCTGAACACCATTGTGGCCGAAAGCCTTACGCAGATGGCAGAAAAGTTGGAAAATACAACTGATTTCCAGAAAGATGTTCTGGCATTGATTCGGGATACGATCATTGCTCATAAGAGAATCATCTTCAATGGCAATGGGTACAGCCCTGAGTGGGTTGAGGAAGCTGCAAAGAGAGGATTGTCCAATCTGCGTGACACAGTTGATGCACTTCCTTCCTTCATTGTAGAGGAGAATGTAGAGCTTTTTGTAAAGCATAAGGTGTTCTCCGCAGCAGAAGTACATTCCCGTTATGAGATTCTTTTGGAGAATTATTCCAAGACCATCAATATTGAGGCTCTCACTCTGGTTGATATGGTGAAAAAGGGAATTACCGGTTCGGCGCTGGCATTCCAGAAAGAACTGGCAGAAATTCTTTCCATGAAGAAGAGCCTGGGCGTTTCCGCAGAGGATAGTCTGGAAGGGAAACTGTTGTCAGAGGTATCTGGACTGACAAACAGCCTGTATGGGAAGGTAGCCAAGCTTGAAGAAGAGGAATTAAAGGCTAGCGAAGTAGAAGGCGCCTATGAGCAGGCAAAATACTACAGAGATGAAGTGATTCCCGCTATGGCAGCTGTTCGTGAAGTTGTTGATGCGTTGGAAGTGGTAACACCCAAGAAGTTTTGGGCATATCCTACATATGCAGAAATGCTCTTCAGTGTGAAGTGATCTGATTTTTAAAACAGATGTATATATGATTAAGTAAATGTCTCGGGGGTTCCAAAAGGAGCTCCCGAGACATTGTGATGACAGGAAATTGGCGGTTTTATGCATAAAGTCAGTATAAAGCCAAAGAAAATTCTCTGAGTTGTCATTTTGGATACACTTGACGGCTTATTAGAAGTAGAGTAGGATAGTTCTGTGTGGCGCAGAAAAAGGCAGCCTTAAGCCAAGAGGAGGTTTGCAATGGGTCTTTCCATCAAGGAAGTATTAGATTTTGTAAGTGAAAATGACGTGAAATTTATTCGTCTGGCATTCTGTGATTTGCTGGGTCGGGAAAAAAATATTTCCATAATGCCCAGTGAATTGAAAAAGGCCTTCGAGGAAGGCATTCCTTTTGATGCATCCGGGATTGCCGGTCTGCACAATACAACTCGTGAAGATTTATTTCTGGTACCTGATTCCAATACGCTAACGATTTTGCCGTGGAGGCCCCAGCAGGGCCGTGTGCTCCACTTCTATTGCAATATCATGACTAGCGAAAAGGTACCTTTTATTTATGATTCCCGACAGATACTGAAAAATACTGTAGAAAAATGGCAGTCTCAAAACTATGTCTGCCGCATTGGAGTAGAGAGCGAATTCTATCTGTTTAAAACGGATGAGGATGGGAATCCCACAGATAAGCCTCTGGATAATGGGGGCTACCTGGACATTGCTCCGGCTGACAAGGGAGAAAACATCCGCAGGGAAATTTGCCTGTCTCTGGAGAAAATGGGCCTGCAGCCGGAGGTATCCCATCATGAAAGCGGGCCAGGTCAGAATGAAATTGATTTCCGGGCGGCGGATGCACTGGCTACAGCGGATAATCTCCTTACTTTTAAAAATGTGGTAGGTGCCATTGCATCCCGGAATGGGTTGTATGCCTCGTTTATGCCCAAACCATTACCGGGTGAAAGCGGAAACGGCTTGCATATTCATGTCGCCGTATATAAGGATGGCGTCAATCTTTTTGATTTGGATGAAGGCAGCCTGATGTATCATTTTATGGCAGGCGTTCTGGATAAAATAAAGGACATGACGATGTTTTTGAACCCCACCACAGAATCTTACAAACGATTTGGGGAGTATGAAGCCCCTAAACATATCTCCTGGTCCAGAGAAAATCATGCGCAACTGATTCGCATCCCCAATACTATGGGCAAACAAAAAGCGGTGGAACTGCGATCTCCTGACCCGTGCCTGAATCCGTATCTGGCCTTTTCCCTGATTCTGGAAGCGGGCATGCGGGGAATTGCTGAGGAGCTTCCTTTGCCGCCAGCTGTAGATCTTGATTTTAATAAAGCGACATACGCCGAAACAAAGGAGATTGAAATGTTGCCGGAACGTCTGTCGGAGGCCATTACCTATACTGAAAAAAGCGCATTTGTAAGGGAGACCCTCGGGGGACATGTGGTGAGGCAATATATTGCCTGCAAGGAGCGTACGCGCTGAAGAGTCCGCTAGAAAGGAGACAGGATATCTATGGAAAGTGCATTGGTTGTGTGTTCCACAGAGAAGGGTGCGGCTTTTTTCACAGATTATCTTGCAGAGCATTTTTGCTCGGACATAGCGGTTGCTCGGGGTGGAGAAGAGGCTAAGCGTATGCTTCTGGAAAGGGATTTTGATGTCTGTCTCATCAATGCACCCCTCCCAAATGAGTTGGGGGAGAACCTGGCGATCAGTATTGCAGAAAAAAACATCTGCCAGGTCATTCTTGTGGTGAGAGGGGAAATCCTAGATGAGGTAACAGAGGTGGTGGAGGATTTCGGCGTGATTACCGTGGGAAGACCCATCAGCAAAACCCTCCTGTGGAACGCCCTGAAGCTGGCAAATGTGGCACAGCGCCGCCTGTCCATGATGCAGAAAGAAAATGACAAGCTGATCCAGAAAATTGAAGATATCAAGCTGGTTAACCGGGCCAAGTTACTCCTGATTACCTATCAGGGCATGACAGAAGAGGAGGCCCACAAGTACATTGAAAGACAAGCCATGGATCACCGGGAAACCCGTAGGAATGTTGCCCGGGAAATACTGGAAATGTATGAAAATCGCTAGGTGAAAGGATAGGTAACGGAATGCAATCAGAAAAGTGGCATGAGGAGTGTGCGGTTTTTGGCGTGAGTGTGGATACGGATGATGCGGCCGGCATAACATACAATGGCTTGCTGGCTTTGCAGCACCGTGGGCAGGAGGGCGCTGGAATTGCTGTTATGTCCAAGAACACTATTAAATACCACAAGGATATGGGACTTGTGAATGAGGTGTTTCAGGACAAGGAGATTAAGAGATTGCCTGCTGGCCATTTGGCAGTAGGACACAACCGCTATTCCACCACTGGCTGCAACACACCAGAAAATGTACAGCCATTTATTACAGAGTATCTGACAGGCAGAATTGCAACCGTGCACAATGGTAATATTACCAATGCCAGAAAACTGCGCCGCGTTCTGGAGGAAAAGGGAATTGATTTTGTGGCAAGCAGCGACAGCGAAGTGATTTCTTCTCTGATTGCTTACTACATTTTGGAAAAAGGGGATGCTCTAAAAGGAGTTGTGGAGGCCGCACGTTACCTGGAGGGAGCCTTTTCCCTGATTGTTCTTAGCAGTGAACACAAATTAATTGCCATCCGGGATCCATTTGGATTTCGCCCTCTTTGTTTAGGGTATAACGATAGTGGTATGGTTATTGCTTCAGAGAGCTGCGCAGTGGACAGTTGTGGTTTTTCTTTCCTGCGGGATGTAATGCCGGGTGAAGTTGTTGTGATTCAGGATGGAAAGCTGATCCATTCAGAAATTGCCCTTCATACGGAGAGTAAAGGAATCTGTATTTTCGAATATGTTTATTTTGCCAGACCGGACTCTATCATAGATGGATTAAGTGTTTATGAGGCTAGAAGTAATATGGGAAGGGAACTGGCCAGAGAGTTTCCGGTGGATGCAGATATTGTCTGTGGAGTGCCGGACAGCGGGCTGGAGGCAGCTATGGGATATTCACTGGAAAGCGGTATTCCCAATGTTTCTGGTTTTGCCAAGAACCGGTATATCGGACGCAGTTTTATTTTCCCCACCCAAGCGCAGAGGGCCAATGCCGTTAAACTGAAACTGAATCCTCTACGTGCCAACATTGAAGGGAAAAGGATTGTGCTGATCGATGATTCCATTGTGCGCGGAACCACAGTGGCTAATATTGTAAAAGCCCTGAAAGAGGCAGGGGCAAGGGAAGTGCACATGCGTGTGTCTTCACCGCCTTTTACGCACACCTGTCATTTTGGTACAGATATTGACAGTGAGGAGAACCTAATTGCCAATCAGCTTACCGTGGAAGAAATTCGAAAGCGCATTGGAGCAGACAGTCTGGCTTATATCAGTGTGGATGGATTAAAGCGGGCCTGTAGCAAAGGGGGATTGCCTTATTGCACCCGTTGCTTTACCGGGTATGAAGAGGGAAATGTGTGGGATGGCGTGAAAAAAGGGGCACTTGAGTAGAAATGTGGTTGCCCTTTCTTCCCATTTATAGTATGATAAGGCATTATATGAGAAATTGTGTTCAGAGTTTGTGGTCAGGTTCCTGGCCACGAACTTTGTGCGTTACAATGAAAATTCGAGAATGCAGAAAGAAGGCAATGGATGACGAAGTACATATTTGTGACCGGAGGCGTGGTTTCCGGATTAGGAAAAGGAATTACCGCCGCTTCTCTTGGCAGATTGTTAAAAGCCCGTGGATTTCATGTGGCAGCACAGAAGTTAGATCCCTATATGAATATCGATCCGGGAACCATGAGCCCCTACCAGCATGGGGAAGTATTTGTGACGGAAGATGGAGCAGAAACTGACCTGGACCTGGGGCATTACGAACGTTTCATCAATGAAAATCTGAATAAATTCTCGAATCTGACCTCAGGGAAAGTATATTGGAATGTTCTTAACAGAGAAAGAACCGGCGGATATCTGGGAGAGACCGTGCAGGTGATTCCGCACATTACAGAGGAAATCAAACGCTTCATTTACATGGGGGCCGAAACTTCACGGGCAGATGTTCTGATTACAGAAATAGGAGGAACCACAGGAGACATTGAAAGCCAGCCTTTTTTGGAGGCTATCCGGCAGGTATCCCTGGAAATCGGAAGTGAGAATTGTCTGTTCATACACGTAACTTTGGTGCCATATTTGAGTGGATCGGATGAGCATAAATCCAAGCCAACACAGCATTCGGTAAAGGAATTGCGTGCACTTGGTATTGCACCGGACATTATTGTGACACGTTCGGATACACCTATTGGAGATAATATAAAAGCTAAGATTGCACTTTTCTGTAATACCAAAAAGGATTGTGTCATTGAAAATATCACACTGAACTGTCTGTATGAGGCCCCACTCATGCTTCACGAAAACGGACTGGACTCCGTTGCCTGCAGAGAGCTGGGACTGGTGGGGAAAGAGCCGGATTTAAGTTCCTGGAAAACTATGGTTGAACAAATCAAGGCAAGGGATAAAGTGGTGCGTATTGCTTTGGTCGGGAAGTATGTT
Source organism: uncultured Cuneatibacter sp. (assembly GCA_964426655.1). Classification (GTDB taxonomy): domain Bacteria; phylum Bacillota; class Clostridia; order Lachnospirales; family Lachnospiraceae; genus RGIG8306. The sequence continues at coordinate 72,786 of CAYRQT010000004.1, forward strand.
AAGCTTCACGATGCCTATCTGTCTATTCGGGAAGCCCTTTATCACGGGGGCTATGCCTGGGGAACGGAAGTGGAAATAGACTGGATCGACAGTGAGAAAATTACGGAAGAAACGGCGGAGGAGTTGCTTGGAGACGCATCCGGAATCATTGTTCCAGGTGGCTTTGGTGAAAGGGGCATCGAAGGGATGATTCGGGCCTGCCAGTATGCCCGGGAAAAACGGATTCCTTATCTGGGCATTTGCCTGGGCATGCAGATTGCGGTCATTGAATTTGGTCGCCATGTCTGTGGCTTTGCAGATGCCAATTCTGGGGAATTTAATCCTACCAGTGAGCATAAAGTGATTGATATTATGGAAGAACAGTTGGGCGTCACGAAAAAGGGTGGAACCATGCGTCTGGGAAGTTACCCCTGTAAAATTGTGGAAGGAACCAACATGGCATCCTGTTATCAGACCGGTGCCATTAATGAACGACATCGGCATCGTTTCGAATTTAATAATGATTTCCGACAGGAAATGCAGGAAAAAGGACTGACCATTGCGGGCATGTCTCCGGATGAATCCATTGTGGAAGCGGTGGAAGTTAAGGCGCATCCATTCTTTGTGGGTGTGCAGTTCCATCCTGAATTTAAGAGCCGGCCCAATAAGCCTCATCCTCTTTTCAAGGGATTTGTGCGGGCTGCACTTAATCAATCGGAATAAAATCAAAAGAAGGCTGTCCCGCCAGGATTGAACGGAACAGCCTTCTTTATTTCTTTTATTTCCCAAGAATATAATCTCCCAATGCATCCGCCGTGGGAAACAGCTTTTTGGCGCCATGGGAAAGGAGCACTTCACGAGTGCGAAAGCCCCAGAGCACTGCGGCTCCGTCTACACCGGCATTTAATGCAGTGTGGACATCCACCTCGGAATCCCCCACATACAGTGTGGTTTCCGGCGAGGCATTTAAAGAGTGGATCGCCAGTTCTACCATGGGAGGAGCCGGCTTTTTGGGCATGTTCGGTCGTGCACCTACGGCCAGGTCCATATACTGTGAGAAATACAGGTCACAAAGTGCCTGAACTGCAGCCTGCCCTTTGTTGGAAACGATGGCCATTTTGGCACCCCGGCTTTTAAGCATGGAAAGGAGTTCCAATATGCCGGGATAAGGTTTTGTTTTTATGTTGCAGTGGGTTCCGTAGTAATTTGAGAAGGTTATTAAGGCCTGAGAAAATCTAGGGTCGTCCTTTCCTGAAGGAAGACAGTGGGCCAAAAGAGCTTCATAGCCATTTCCTACAAAACTTAAGACATCCGGCACCGTCCATGTGCAGGCCTGTAACGTGCGCATGGTATAATTAACGGCATCAGTAAGGTCCTCTATGGTGTCCAGGAGCGTGCCGTCTAAGTCAAACAAAATGGTCTGATAGGATTTCATGAAATACCTCACTTGTAAGAAAGATTTCCAGCGTTTTATCCTCATAAGCCTAGCATTTACAGGGAAAAAAGTCAATTTTTTATCAATAAATGGATGAAAACAACGTTTAAATGTGTTATACTTGCCACGTAAAAGAGAATGGAAAAGGAGTTTGCAATGGATTGCATTAGAGCGATTACAGACGATATTTGGATGGTGGGTGGCAGCGACAGACGCTTGTCCCGCTTTGAAAATCTCTTTCCCATCCCCAGAGGCGTGTCGTACAATGCCTATTTGGTACTGGATGAAAAGACTGTTTTGCTGGATACGGTAGATGATTCTGTCAGAAATCAGTTTTGCGAAAATCTGGAGCGTTTGCTGAAGGGCCGCCCGTTGGATTATCTGGTGGTCAATCATATGGAGCCGGATCACTGCTCCTACATTCAGGATCTCTGTTTCCGGTACCCGAACCTGAAAATAATTGGTAATCCCAAGACTTTTCAAATGATGAAACAGTTTTATCAGTTCGATGTAGACAGTCATGCCGTTGTGATTAAAGAGGGAGAGACTTTTTCTTCAGGCCGCCATACGTTTAAATTTTTTATGGCACCCATGGTACATTGGCCAGAGGTAATGGTCACTTTTGATGAAACCGATAAAATACTGTTTTCTGCCGATGCCTTTGGCATGTTTGGCGCCCTTGCCGGGAATGTTTTTGATGATGAAGCTGATTTTCCGGATGCCTGGCTGGCTGATGCCAGAAGGTATTACGCCAATATTGTGGGCAAATTTGGAACTCCGGTGCAGAACCTGCTGAAAAAGGTTGGCGGACTGGATATTCATGTGATTGCGCCTCTTCATGGCGTTGTCATTCGCAGTCATATCCGGGAATTTGTGGAAAAGTATGATTTGTGGAGTCGTTATGTGCCGGAAGAAAAGGCTGTGGTCATTTTTTACGGAACCATGTACGGACATACGCAGAGTGCGGCCCTCGCACTGGGGACGCAGCTGGCCAAAGAAGGGGTAAAGAATATCGCCATGTATGATGTTTCAGAGACAGATGTGTCTACCCTGATTGCAGAGATTTTCCGATGCAGTCATCTGGTGTTTGCTTCTCCCACATACAATGCGGGTATCTATCCCAATATGAAGAATCTGCTGCATGATATGCAGGCTCTTGCTCTGCAGAATCGGCATGTTGCTCTGATGGAGAATGGAACCTGGGCACCTGCATCCGGCAGATTGATGAAAGCCTTACTGGAAGAAATGAAGGGAATGGAAATCATCGCACCGGTACTGACCATTAAATCTGCCATGAAACCAGAGCAGGAGGCAGATCTTGTCAGCCTGGCCCAGAATATTGCGGCAGATATGGCATAAAAGGCACTGTTTAGTCAATCGGAAGTTTTCTATTTCCTTTTGCCTCTGCATAGAGTATAATAAGCTGCAGTGCATAAAATGATATTAATTAAGATGGAGGAAAGAATATGTTAGTTTCAGCAAAGGATATGCTGGTAAAGGCAAAGGCCGGACATTACGCCGTTGGACAGTTCAACATCAATAACCTGGAGTGGACAAAGGCCGTTCTTCTCACCGCACAGGAATTGAATTCTCCTGTTATTTTGGGTGTGTCCGAAGGCGCAGGAAAATATATGTGTGGCTATAAGACTGTGGTGGGCATGGTAAATGGCATGCTGGAAGAATTAAAAATCACAGTTCCGGTGGCATTGCATCTGGATCATGGTAGTTATGAAGGAGCCTTGAAATGCATTGAGGCAGGGTTTTCCTCCATTATGTTTGATGGCTCCCACTATCCCATTGATGAAAATGTGGAAAAGACCAGAGCACTTGTTAAAATCTGCGGCGAAAAGGGCCTTTCTCTTGAAGCTGAGGTAGGTTCTATTGGTGGAGAAGAAGATGGTGTCATCGGTAGAGGCGAGTGTGCAGATCCCCAGGAATGCAAACGTATTGCTGATTTGGGTGTGACCATGTTGGCTGCCGGCATCGGCAATATTCATGGGAAATATCCCGAAAACTGGGAAGGTTTAAGTTTTGAAACACTGGATGCTATTCAGAAGCTGACAGGAGATATGCCTTTGGTACTGCATGGCGGTACAGGTATTCCGGCAGATATGATCAAAAAAGCCATTTCTCTGGGCGTAGCCAAAATAAATGTTAACACAGAGTGCCAGTTGTCCTTTGCAGAAGCCACAAGAAAATATATAGAGGCAGGCAAAGACTTGCAGAGCAAGGGCTTTGATCCCCGTAAGCTCTTGGCTCCCGGATTTGAAGCCATTAAGGCTACAGTAAAAGAAAAAATGGAATTGTTTGGGTCCGTTGATAAAGCATGATTTTTTAAAACAGCTTAAATATTAAGAAGGAATGCCTCCGGTTATGCCTGATTTGCAGGCTTCCGGGGGCATTTTGCCACTTCTTAAGGATTGGCGTTGCAATATTAGGCATCTTCGGGTATAATGGACAGACTTGGAAAAAGGCAACTAAAAAGGAAAGGAAATCAAATGGCAGGAAAAAAGAGAGCCAAGTGGCCGGATATCTTGCGCTATATGATCATATGTATTGCCGCTATTGTATCCCTGTATTCTGCTTATCAATTGTTTAGTTATTATAGGGAGTCCTGGGAAAGCAAAAAAGATTATGCGGAATTGGAATCCCTTGCAAGAGAAACGGAATCTTCCGGAACTGGGACATCCTCAGAGACTGGTTCAACGGAATCCCTTCCAGTATTTGAAGGTACCATTAATTTTACGGCACTGCAAATGCTGAATGAGGATATTTGCGCATATATTACGGTGCCGGGCACCAGTATAGATTATCCAGTGGTTATGTCTTCTGACGATGAGCACTATTTGAGGTATACGGCTTCCAACATCATGAACAATGCCGGCGCCATTTTTATTCAGTACCAGCAAAGCAGGGATATTGATTTTAACAATACCTTAATTTATGGACACAATCGAAATGACGGCACTATGTTCAGTGATTTGTTGGAATACAAGGAATATGCTTTCTGGCAGGAAAATCCATATGTGCTCATAGAGACGCCTACGGAGCAGCGTATTTACAAAATATTTGCAGCATATTCTAATGGAAGCGTAGATTTCACCTATGTACCTAACCTTACAGATGTACAATATGCCCAGTATCTGGAAGAAATTGATGAGAAGAAATTATATGATACCGGTGTGGAAGTGACCACTTCAGATACCATCATATCGCTGATTACCTGTACGGAAGATGCGGTGGATCGTTTCGTGGTACATGCGGTCAGAATACAGTAAAGAAGGATATAACACTAACTATGCCTGCATCTGCAGGGGCAGGATACTTGCCCCTGCAGATGCTTTTTTGCATGATGGAGACATATCTTAAGAAGTTTGCAAGAACTGTAGCATTGCCAATGTAGGTGGATTCCTGTATAATACCCCTAGATGTGGATTGTATGTGGAGGAAGGAGAGCCATTGAATAACAGAGGAAATCTTTTTGCCCTTTTATTAATAGGAATTTTGCTTTTGGCAGGGCTCGGTCTGTTCCTGATCAACCTGAGAGTAAAAGAGACGACTCCGGCACAAAGCACGATTGCAGAAGTCGGTTCTTTGGAAGAAACAGAAGAACCAGAACAGTCTTCCTTACAGGAAACGGATGATCAGGAGGAAACAAAAGAGCCGGAGACAGAGGAAGAATCTCTGAATGTGGTTGAAACATCTTCTGAAGATCTGACAACAGAGGAAAATGTTATATCTGCAAAAGAAGAGAAAACATATCCTGCCCTTTCTTCTGCGGACAGGGGACCGGAAATCAATTTTGAAAAACTTCAAAAAATGAATCCGGATATTGTGGCATGGATTCAGATTCCAGGTACAACCATTAACTACCCGGTAGTACAGGGAACGGATAACCAGCATTATCTGCGGTATACTGCGGCCAATGTGGAAAATGCGGCAGGCGCTCTTTTTGTGGACTACCGACAGAGTGCTGGCTTTGACTGGTACAATACCATTGTATATGGGCACAATCGAAAAGATGATACCATGTTCAGCCAGCTGACCAGATACCTTTCTCAAAGATTCTGGGAAAGCTATCCGAATATCACGGTGTACCTGCCGGGAGAAACCAGAGTTTATGAAATCTGCGCAGTATATATCAGTCCACCGGTAGCGCGAGCTTATGTGGCAGTTTTGGAAACGAAGGCAAGTTATCAGTCTTACCTGGACACCATGATGAGATTGCGTATATATGATACAGGCATTCAGGTGACTACGGATCAGACTCTTCTAACATTGGTTACCTGTACGGACGATGCGGAAAATCGGGTAGTTGTGCATGCTGTTCGCATTCAGTAAAAGGAGGGAAAATGGTCTTAAGCTATAAATGCCCAAATTGTGGCTCATCAATGACATACAAGGAAGGCAGTGATCATCTGGAGTGTGAGCACTGTCAGACCACTATTCCTATTAAGGACTTGAAAGAAACCACAAAAGAGGAAACGGTGGAGGTAGCGCCGGAGGCCCATATGGATGAGGCGGTATCAGAGGACCATTTTACCGGGTATACCTGTGAAAACTGCGGAGCACAGATTATGGGAGATGCATACACTGCAGCCACTGTTTGCAGCTTTTGCGGAAGCCCCACTTTGATAGCCAGTCGGCTTTCCGGAACAGCAAAGCCCCGTTGGGTGATTCCTTTTGCCTACGATAAAACCAATGCCAGGGAAAAGTTTCGCCATTGGACCAGGAAAGGCCTTTTGACACCTGCTGCATTTCGCAAAGAAGCTGTTCTGGATACCATCAGCGGTGTATATGTACCCTATTGGCTTTATGATATCCATGCAGATGTGGACATGGTGGCTAGGGCCACCCGGGTTCGGAGGAGAGTATCCGGAAACTATGAGTACATCTATACAGATCATTTTCTTGTCAGCCGGGACGTGGCAGTGGATTATGAGCGCATACCGATAGATGCTTCAAAAAAAATGGACGATTCCATGATGGAAATGCTGGAACCTTTTGACTATAAAAAATTAAGTGCATTTGATATGCCATACCTTTCCGGATTTCAGGCAGAACGGTATAATTTTACTGCAGACCAGATGGCAGGGCGTGCAGAAAGCAGAGCCAGTGATTATAGCCTGCAGGCCACCAGAAACACGATTAAAGGGTATGCTACAGTGGTACCTATTCAGGAAAGGGTGCATTTGAAGCGAAATAAAGCGGAATATGCCATGCTACCCGTATGGATGCTGCATTGTCGGTATCAGGGAAAGGACTACCCGGTGGCATTAAATGGTGTGACTGGAAAAATTGTGGGAAAGCTTCCGGTAAGTAAAGGACGTGCTGCGGTTGCTTTTCTCATTTCGACGGTCGTATTATTTGCTTTCCTAACCTTGCTGGAGGTGCTCCTATGATTTGGAAGGGACGAAAAAAAACAAACTGTCTGATTTTGCTATTGGCTGTTTCCTCTGTCCTGTTATGCGGATATACGCCGGAGGATTCCAGAGTATATGATGAAGCAGGCCTGTTCTCAGAGGACGAAATCAGCATGCTGGAAGAAGAAATTGACACTGTGGCGAATGAAATTGAGATGGATGTGGCCATTCTTACGGTATATAGCGGAGAAGTGGATGAAGACAATGGCGGGGTGGATTATGCAAGGGCCTTTATTCGCCAGGAGGGACTGGGATATGATGAGGCAGATGGCGCTACACTCCTGATGCTTGTGGATATGCAGACCAGAGGCATGTATTTTGTGGAAAATCAAAGAGAAGGCGTGGCTTTCCTCTATACGGATAGTGAAATAAACCAGATTTATGAAACGGTCAGGGAGTATTTTTCCGCCGGAGATTATTATGAAGGGGCATATGCATTCCTGGAGTCTGCTGTAATGTATAGCGGGATAAATGAAAACAGCGGTGAGGAGGAATATGACGGGGACCTGTCAAATGATGATGTCCAGGACTGGAACACAGAAAGTGATATCGGGGGCATCTCAGGGGAACGTCTACTCATAAATTTGCTGATCAGTATGGGCATCAGTGCAGCCATTGTAGTGCTATTGGTGATTTTTAATAAAACTGGTAGCAAAGTCAGTGGCAATGTTTTTGTAAAAGATGGGGGCTTTAAGATCAGGAACCAGTCAGATCTCTTCACCCATACCACAACCACCAAACGCCGTATTGAAACCAATTCCGGCGGCAGAGGGGGAGGTGGTTTCTCCGGTGGATCCGGCGGAGGAGGGGGAAGTCACAGCCATGGCGGCGGCGGAAAATTTTAATCAATATCTATAAGGAGACGAACTAGAAATGGAAAAGAAAAACCCGATAGTAACCTTTGAAATGGAAGACGGAAGTGTAATGAAAGCAGAGTTGTATCCGGAAATTGCCCCTAACACAGTTAGAAATTTTATTTCGCTGGTTGGTAAAGGGTTCTATGATGGACTGGTGTTTCACAGGGTGATTGCAGGTTTTATGATTCAGGGCGGTTGCCCGGATGGCACTGGAATGGGTGGACCCGGTTATCAGATTAAGGGAGAATTTAAACAAAATGGATTTGATAATCCACTGTCCCATACCCCAGGCGTCCTTTCCATGGCCAGATCCATGATGCCAGACTCAGCAGGCTCCCAGTTTTTTATCATGCATGAAACCTCTCCTCATTTGGATGGCGCCTATGCGGCTTTTGGAAAAGTGGTAGAAGGGCTGGAAGTGGTCAATCAGATTGCAAAAACCAAAACGGATTATAGCGATCGACCCTATGTGCCTCAGGTGATGAAAAAGGTTACAGTGGAAACTTTTGGCGTTCCCTATCTGGAGCCGGAAAAATGCTGATTTCATATGAAACGGCAACAGGGCATACCGTGTGGGTGACAGATGAGCTGACATGGATGGAAGAAGCGGAAAATAGGGGAGTGGCGGCAGCAGGGGTGTGTCCTGGGGCAGCCACCCCCCTTTCTGCTTATATGGACAATGCTAAACTGGGGTACTGGATTGCCTCCTGGGAGGATTGGGATACAATGGAGGCGGAGGAGAAGGAAAAATTCCTGGACAAAGTTTGGAGGCGATATCACCATCTTCCGCTGATTATTGGGAAGACGGAAGATGTTCTGATAAGGGAATTCGCGGAAGAAGACATTAGGAAAATGGCATGTATAGACAGTCTGCCAGACGTACTGATCTGCCTGGGACTGAATCAAGTTTTGGCAGAAGAAGACTTTATTCCATATATGACTGCGTATGTTCAGCAGATGTATTCCTTTTGGGAATGGGGATTGTGGGCCGTTTTTAATAACGGTGTATTTTGCGGGATTGCAGGGTTAGAGCTGAGACAGGAAGAATGGGCCCTTGGATTTTGGATTGAACCGGCTTTCAGAAAACAAGGGATTGGATACGAGGCAGGCCGCCTGATTTTGACATATTTGAGAGAGCAGACAGATTTGCAGATGCTTTGTGCGTTTGTAGAAACTGGAAATACCCCTTCTGTAAAACTTCTTCAGAAACTGGGATTTAAAAAAAGGAGCGGCCCGGAAGAACAAATGGGACAGCCCCTTTTGGAGATGCAGTATGTCATTAAAGAGTGAGGAAGGGACAGGTTATTGGTCTGTAAAACCTAAATCCAAAATATATTGCATAAAGGCAATATTGTTGTCCTGGTGTTGAGAATTGGTCACAAAACCCAGATAAATCGGATTTTCGGTGGAAAGCCCCAGGTTCTGTACGAAAATGGAGTCGGTAATGTCCAGGACCCAATTACCATCAGCACTCTGGGAAGAATTATCAGAAGTGGAATCCTCATAGACAATGGGTTCAATGTGGGCAATGCGGGATTCAACCTGTGTATACAGTTCCGCTGGCAAAAGCGTGGATAAATCGTCCCAGCCTTCCATCCCCATTACATATTGAACTGCCGAGGTATTGCCGATAATCATGTCCAGTTCTTTGGCGGAGATATAGGCGGTAAGTTTCATGACACCTGTATAGTCTGTCGCCTCTTCACCTACATACAGGCCGGATTCTAATATTGTGGTGTAATCGGATGACAGGGCAAAATACGTACTCAGGGAGGCTTCTGTCTCGTCTATTGTGGTATCGGAAAGGGTATAGTTTAGGAAGACACCTTGAAAGGCGGTATCCTGACGGTGGGTAGCAGTGTAAACGCCATAAACAGCTGCAAGAACGACCAGGACAATGATCAGGATATGAATGCGGTAATAGGAGTAGATGTATTCTGCTTTCTGAGAGAGAGTCATATCCTTTAATTTTTGCAGTTCTCCCTTAAATGTTTTGCGAACTGCCTGTTCTTCTAAATCTTTCTGTGCCATAAAACGAACTCCTCTGTATTTATACAATATGACTATTATAGCAGATTCTTGCTTTTCGTCCATGAGGTTTTGTCCGGATATTATAAAGAATGCATTAAATTTTCCAGATGTTTTGCTTTTGATTCAAAAATTGTTTATAATGGTCTAAATACATAGAACAGGATGGATATAATGTAATGGGTAAATTATTTGATTTGGAAAATCCGTTTTGGATGGGGATTAACAAGCTGACTGATATTTTTCTGCTGGGACTTTTATGGGTTATCTGCTGTATTCCCATTGTGACGGTGGGGGCCTCTACCACGGCGGCATATTATACCATGTTCAAGGTGGTTCGAAATGAAGAAAATTATATATTCCGTACTTTTTTTCGGGCCTTTAAAGAAAACTTCAAACAAGCTACAGTACTTTGGCTCATTCTTCTGGGGGTTTACCTGGTTTTGATTGCGGATATTTCTTTTTATCGGTCCAGTACCTGGCAGTATGCCTACATCCTGCAAGGGGTTCTTTTTGCTGTACTGATTGCGGTCTTTCTTATGGGGTTATATTTGTTTCCGCTTCTGGCCAGATTTTATCAAAAGAATTGGGCGCTTATCAAATTTTCCATTGGTCTGAGCCTTCGGCATTTGCTACGCACCATTCTGGTTGCCTTGCTGGCCGCTGCTGCACTGGTACTTTCCTACATGCTTCCGCCGTTATGCTTCCTCTTTGGTGCCTTTTATTTATATGGATCTTCTGCTGTTTTGCTTAAAATTTTTGGTAAATATGTTAAACCGCAGGAAGAAGAGACTCACCCTTTGGATGAGATGGAAAAGCATATTGAAGAAGAGAAAAAAAAGAAAAAGAAAATCTGAGGAAATCCCCCCATTTGGTATGGGGGGATTTTTGGCTTTATAGGAAAGTCCTCAAGAATAGTGTATAAGATTAGATGAACAAAAATTGCATAGCAAATAAGCGGAGAAAAGGGGACTCTGCGTTGTTTATGAAATGATTGCGTAGGGTTTGGCGAAACTGCACGATTTGACGATGGAGAGAATGATGAGCACGGATTTATCCAGAGCCCATGACCTTTCGGTATTGTTTAAATCGCGCGTTTTTTTGTAGCAGACTTCCATTGCCAATATAGAGCAGAAAGAAGGAACCCGCGCTTTTCTCCGGAAATACAGCGGTGAAATCCCTTTTCCTGGCTGTGATGTTTGGCATAAAGACCATAATAACGAAGCATTTTAAAGTGCTTTTCCGGGATATGAACAATCAGCCTTTTGATAAAATCAAGAGCAGGGATACATTCGATAACAAACTTATTATCCTCATGCCGGGTATAGTGGAAGGTCACAAATTTCCTGTTATAAGCGCTGATACGGGAAGTAGCAATAACAGGCCGTCAAAGATAACGGCTGATATATGGAATGGTGATTTTGGGAGTGCATGGATTAGGTTTGGCTTGAACATAAAAGCCATTCGTTTAATAATGGTAGATGGAATTTTTCACTTTTCTGAAAGAAGCACCATGGATTTTTGCCATACGTTCAAGAAGGATTTTTTGAAAGGAATTTTTAAGGAAGTGATAATCAAAATGCTTAACATGACGCCAGGGGAGCAGTTACCAGCGCCACCTTCTGATATAAGAGCGTGGACAGGAGGATTCCATTTAAGGCCAAAGGTGTGGAGAACACAGATTCAGCATGGAGTGAAATTTTCAGATTTATTCATCTTCTGGAACATGCGGAGAACGCAATCATGGACAGAATGAAAGAGACAGTTCAGAAGATTTCTATCTTTAGGGAAGAAGATTCGAAGCTCTTTAGGAATGGTGAACACACAATGACGATGTTGCAGGAAATAAGCTTGCAGGACATAGAAAATGAATGATGAAGGATGTACATATTACAACAGGAAGGGCAGAAACGACTTTTGCAGCGGAAGGCAACATATTTAAGATTAGCGCAATGAGGATAGCCCCGGAAGACACCGCCATAGGAAGGATCTTTGCAATGAAGTTAGGTAAAGAAAAAGCCCTAACCCCTCATGAGTGAGGGGCAGGGGAGTTGAGAGTGTCGAAGCCACTTTTTTATGCAGAGGGGGGAGGAGAGATGTCATCTTCATCATCAGGTGGAGCGGAGTCGTTTTTGGCCGCAGACCAGATTTTCCAGGGGAAAGTTTCCCTGGGAGGAGTATCTCCTTTCATAGCGGCACGGTGTCTTAACAGGGAGGCAAAGTCCCTTTCTGAGCCAGCTGCATCCAAACGGCGGCCTTCCAGACCGGACTGATTATACCAGATTACAATGATGTTTTTAATAGAGGCTACAATAGGGACAGCAATGAGCATTCCCAGAAGTCCACCTACACTTCCACCCACCAAAATGGCTGTCATGGTAAATACAGGATGAAGCCCCACGCGTCCGCCCACTACCTTGGGGGCCAGCAGGTTATTGTCGATTTGCTGTACAATCTGAAAGCCGATGATTACCCAAATGACTTTCATATAATCTCCGCCCAGGAAGGCAATGACCACAGCCAATATTGTGCCAATCCAGGGGCCTACGTAGGGAATCATGTTGGTGATACCGGCGATCAGGCCAATAGTGATGGGGTTGCGTATGCCAATAATGAACAATACAATGATGGAGAGAATGGCTACAAAGCAGGCTTCCAGCAATTGCCCTTTCAGAAATTGAGTAAAAGTCTCATCAAAGATGAGAAAAGCACTTTTCATCAGCTTTCCGGCCCGACTTTCACGAAAAATAATAAAATAGGTGCGGCTTAAAAGTTTTGTAAAGAACTCCTTATCTATGAGAAGGTAAATGCTTAAAATCAGTGCAATGAAAACCATGAACAGATTACTGCCTAACTTAAATACAAAATTAACAACGCTATCCACGGAAATCATCAGGATTTTCTGCATGAATTCGATAATCTTGGAAAGATTATCCTGCACAAAGCTGGATAAAAAGGGAATATTCCAGTCTTCCAGTTTTTGATCGATATAGCTACTGTCAATGGTGGTATTGCCAATTTGAGAATTAATAAATTCAATAATTTTTGTGAGTGTAGTGCTGTCAGAAAGCTGTCCGCCCACCATGAGATATATTCCGATAATGAGACCTGCACAAACGCCTAATACCAAAGCATATGTGAGCATAACGCAGAGGCCACGTAAGAGTCGGGGGCGTTTGGACAAAAACCGAAATAGCTTAAAATGTCGAAACAATCGTTCGAACAGGGAAAGCAGGGGCCATAGCAGATAAGCAATGATAATGCCCACCAAAAGAGGTTTGACCAAATTGGCAGTAAAGCGAACATATGACTGCAGATTCTTCCATATGCCGGGAACATTGTCAAAAATACTGAGGATGCCATGCACCAACAGTACCGTAATGCCAATATACAGGCAATATTTAATCAGCTTTCCATCCAGCTTCCATTTCATAAGGGGCTCCCTTCCTTCCGGCAATCAGTCTCGCTTCATTATAACATCAAAGCGGGGGGGGATAAAGTAAAATCGAAACATTGCAAATGACTTTTTCCCATGGTATAATGTTTGGTATACAATATACATAGGAGCATTTATGGATACAATCCAATTGAAAGCATATGGAAAAATCAATTTGGGACTGGATGTGCTGGGGAAACGGCCGGATGGATACCATGAAGTGCGCATGATTATGCAGACGGTGGGAATACATGATAAGCTTCTCATAAAAAAAGAGGCAGAACCAGGGATTCGTCTGACGACCAATCTGCCCTATTTGCCGGTTAATGAGAATAATCTTGTGGTAAAAGGGGCAAAGCTTCTGCAGGAGGCATTTCATATTCAGAGTGGGTTGTCCATCCGCTTGCACAAGTACATTCCCATATCTGCAGGAATGGCTGGAGGCAGTACGGATGGAGCGGCTGTTCTTGTAGGAATGAATCGGATGTTTCGTCTGGGCCTGCATCAGCAGGAACTTATGGACTGGGGATTGAAGTTGGGGGCGGATGTGCCTTTTTGCATCATGCGGGGGACTGCGTTATCGGAAGGCATTGGTGAAAAACTGCAGACTCTGCCTCCGCCACCTCCGGCCTATATCGTCATTGGCAAACCGCCCATTAGTGTCTCTACAAAATATGTATATGGAAATTTAAAATTGGATACCGTGGCACACCCTGACATAGACACAATCATAGATGGACTGAGGAAGGGGAATCTTCGGGAAATAGCAGAACACATGGGCAATGTATTGGAAACAGTATCCATTCCGGCTCATCCGGTGATTCAGGAAATTAAGAAACTGCTTTTGCAGCAGGGAGCACTGGGAGCAATGATGAGCGGGAGCGGCCCTACGGTCTTTGGAATATTCGATCGTAAGGATACTGCGGAGAGGGCCTGGGATAAATTAAAAAAAAGCAGACTGGTGGGACAATGTTATATCACCACCTGGTTTGGATCAAAATAATCGATAAGGAGGGGAACCCATGTCAGGAATAGAAGACTCCAGGATGGAAGAGTATCTGAAAGTGAACATGAATGATTTTTTGCCTTTACGGGATGTGGTTTTTAACACGCTCAGGCAGGCAATTTTGAAAGGGGAGCTGGCTCCAGGGGAACGGCTGATGGAAATTGCCCTGGCCAATCGACTGGGAGTTAGTCGTACACCTGTCCGGGAAGCCATCCGCAAGCTGGAACTGGAGGGGCTCGTGCTGATGATTCCCAGGAAAGGCGCGGAAGTGGCATGCATTTCAGAAAAAACACTGAGAGATGTACTGGAGGTACGACGGACCCTGGAAAGCCTGGCAGTAGAGCTGGCCTGTCAGAGAATTACGGATGACCAGCTGCATCAACTGATCCAGGCCAATGAGGATTTTAAGGAATCCTTTGCGAGCAATGATCCTATTTTTATTGCCCAGAGGGATGAAGCGTTTCATGACGTGATTTATGCAGCTACGGATAATCAGAAATTAGTTCAAATGATGAATGGATTACGGGAGCAAATTTATAGATTCCGACTGGAATATATTAAATATGAAAGCAAACGACTGGATCTGGTGACGGAACATAATGGCATTATAGAAGCGCTTCGCCGAAGAAAACTGTCAGATGCCAAGGCGCGTATGAGGTATCACATTGAGAGGCAGGAAATGACGATCGCAGAGAGCATACGTCCTTCAGGGAAAGCCGGGGAGCAAATATGAAAAAAAATCTTGTGATTTTATTTGGAGGGCAGTCCTCTGAGCATGCAGTATCCTGTGTGTCTGCGAGAAATGTGGCAATGGCCATAGACCGGACAAAATATCAGGTAATCCCTGTGGGAATTACCCGGGAAGGCGCTTGGATTCATGTACCGGAGACGGAGGATTTTACCGGGACTTCCTGGGAAAAATATGAGAATCGGGCATATCTTCTTCCTGATGCTACGCGGAAATGCCTGCTGATGGAACGGAATGGCAGTTTTCGGGAAATTCCGGTAGATATTGTTTTTCCAGTATTGCACGGGCTTTATGGGGAGGATGGTACCATTCAGGGGCTTTTGGAAATGGCTAAAATTCCCTATGTAGGTTGTGGAACTTTGGCCTCTGCGGTGGCCATGGATAAGATTCACACCAAAATGGTGGTGGAAAGACTGGGGATCCGGCAGGCCAGGTATGTAGCACTGCATGCGGGGCAGCTGGAACATCCGACTGAAATTGTGGAAGAAATTGTGGAAGAGCTGGGCTTTCCTGTATTTGTCAAGCCATCCAGAGCCGGCTCATCCTGTGGAGTCAGCAAGGCAACGGATGAAAAAAATCTCTTAAAAGCGTTGCATATAGCTGCGGAAAATGATGTGAAAATTTTGGTGGAAGAGGCTATTTCAGGAAGAGAAGTGGAATGCGCGGTTCTGGGCGGCCTGCGGGCCAGGGCCTCTGGAGTGGGTGAGATTCTGGCAGCTGCGGAGTTTTACGATTATGAAGCAAAGTATCACAATGCAGATTCTAAAACGGACACTTCTCCTGTTTTGCCTGAGGGAGCAGAAGAAGAAATCCGGCAGGATGCTATTCGGATTTTTAAGGCCATTGATGGTTATGGCCTTTCTCGTGTGGATTTCTTCCTTTCCGGCCGTGACGTGATTTTTAATGAAATCAATACAATGCCTGGCTTTACGTCTATTAGCATGTATCCGATGCTCTGGGAAAAACAGGGTATCAGGAAAGAGGAACTGATTCAGCAACTGCTGGATCTGGCAATGCATCGGAACGGGTGAAAAGAAAGCGGCGAAAATGAAAAAGAAAATTATGGTAACGGTTACCGGATCCCAGCAACTGGAAACGGATGGACAGGAGGCTGTAACAGAAAAAATTGAAGTGATTGCCGGAGGGACATATTACTTCCGGGATGAAGTGCGCTATATCAGCTATGATGAACATTTGGAGGGGCTGGACACACCCATCCACAATTTTTGGCGCATCCGGGAGGGGCGGGCAGAACTGTCAAAGAAAGGTCCGGTACAAATGAAGGCTGTGTTTGTAAATGGAATGCCTTGCTCCGGTATTTATGAAACACCTTATGGGCCCATCCCTTTCGAATTGGAAGACGTGATGACTGAACTGGAGACATCTCCCCAACATGTGGCTTTGAGTATTTCTTACAGCATGAATCTTGGGGGGAATCGCCAAGTCTGCCGCTTGCGCCTTCTGGCGGAAGAACTGGAAGAGGTGAAAATCTGGCAGGAAGAGGAAACAGAATGAGACAAAAAGGTTGGAGCCAAAGCGCCAACCTTTTCTTTTTCTGCTGTATTATTTTTTCTTGGGAAGAAAGCGGGCCAGCCCCTTTTTCTTCGGGGGAGGAGTAGGAATGCCGCCCCGTACACTTTTGATTTCGGTGATGTAGAGACCGCTGATCACAACTTTTGCTTCCTGTTTTACCGGCAAAATGTCGAAAACCTTCTGGTCTGCAATCAAGGTCATGACTTTGGGTCCCACCTTAGCCTTAACAAAGGGCATCTTGGCGCGACGCATGTATTTGGGGGTCTGATCCACGACCACTTTTGGCAGATTGGCATCTCGAAATTTCATGTACTTTTTGTCTATGACCAGAATAGAAACCGTCTGAGCCATGGCATCCATCTGTTCTTTCTGGGCCTTTTGCTGCTTCTCCAAGCGCTTGCCGAAGAAATAAAGGCCGACAACGAGCCCGATTAAAACCACCAGAATGATGATCAGGGCAATTTGCCATCCGGAAATGGCGGTTACCGGCATGGGGGTTGAAAAATCTGCTAACACAGGGGTCCTCCTTTGATCCAATAAAAATCCACTCGTAACTGCCATTATAACATTTGAAAAGATATCTGACAAGAGAAAAAGTGATTGACATATGGTGCCGGACATGTTAGTATGGTCTGTACATTATTGTGGCTGCATGTGCCTTCGTGCGCTCTTTTTTGGGGTTTGCACGGAAAAAATGCAGCAATATTTGAATAAAACAGGGGTGAAAACGTCAATGGAAAAAAACAGAATTCGACCTGTCCAATCAGGAAAAAATGTTAGAATGACTTACTCAAAACAAAAAGACGTTCTGGAAATGCCTAATTTCATTGAAATCCAAAAGGATTCCTATGAATGGTTTAAGAACGAAGGTCTGCGCGAAGTGTTTGAGGACATTTCCCCGATCACTGATTTTAACGGACAGCTAAGTCTGGAATTCGGCGATTTTACCTTGTGTATGGATGATATCAAATACACCATAGACGAATGCAAGGAACGGGATGCCACCTATGCCGTTCCCCTGAAAGTCAACGTGAAGCTGATTAATAAGGAAAGCGGAGAAATAAAAGAGCATCAGACCTATATGGGAGATCTTCCCCTAATGACGGATACTGGCTCTTTTGTCATCAATGGTGCAGAGCGGGTTATTGTAAGCCAGCTGGTGCGTTCTCCAGGCATTTATTACGGCATTGCGCATGACAAGGTTGGAAAGCGCCTATACAGTGCAACGGTCATTCCCAACCGGGGAGCGTGGCTGGAGTATGACACGGATTCCAATGATATATTCCATGTGCGGGTAGACAGGACACGAAAGGTGCCGGTAACCGTGTTGATTCGGGCTCTGGGTTGGGGAACCAACGCAGAGATTTTAGAGTTATTTGGGGAAGATCCCAAAATTGTGGCAACCCTGCAGAAAGATACAGCTGTGGGCTATAATGACGGCCTGCTGGAGTTGTATAAAAAAATCCGCCCTGGCGAACCTTTAAGTGTGGACAGTGCCGCCTCCCTTCTGAATAGTATGTTCTTTGATCCTCGCCGCTATGATCTGGCGAAGGTAGGGCGCTATAAATTCAATAAGAAGCTGATGTTCAGAAATCGTCTGGCCGGACATGTTCTGGCAGAGGATGCCGTAGATCGCAGTACAGGCGAGCTGCTTTTTGAGGCGGGGACCCGTCTGACCAGAAAAACGGCGGCACAGATTCAGAATGCAGGTATTCCCTATGTGGTGGTTCAGGGCGAAGAACGCAACACCAAGGTTATTTCCAACATGATGGTAGATGCAACAGAGTATCTCCCCTTTGCGCCGGAAGATGCCGGCATTCACGAGATGGTTTACTACCCGGTTCTGATGGAAATCCTGAACGAATTTGGTCAGGCAGAGGTAGCCGAGCTGAAAGAAGTGTTGCATCGCCGGATGAGTGAACTGGTGCCTAAGCACATTACAAAAGAAGACATCATTGCCTCTATTAATTATTGCCTGCATTTGGAAGAAGGCGTTGGATCTTCAGATGACATTGATCATCTGGGTAATCGTCGAATTCGTGCAGTAGGTGAGCTTTTGCAGAACCAGTACCGCATTGGCCTTTCCCGTATGGAAAGAGTGGTGCGGGAACGTATGACTACTCAGGACAGTGAAGGCGTTACGCCACAGTCCCTTATTAATATCAAGCCGGTGACCGCTGCAGTTAAGGAATTTTTCGGCAGCTCACAGCTGTCTCAGTTCATGGATCAGAACAACCCTCTGGCGGAATTGACCCATAAGAGGCGACTTTCTGCATTGGGGCCAGGAGGCCTCTCCCGTGACAGGGCCAGCTTTGAAGTGCGTGACGTACATTACTCTCATTACGGAAGAATGTGCCCCATTGAAACCCCTGAAGGTCCCAACATCGGGTTAATCAATTCTCTGGCTTCCTATGCCCGCATCAATGAGTACGGCTTTATTGAGGCACCCTATCGCATCATTGATAAAAGCGATCCAAAGAATCCAGTGGTAACCGATGAGGTTTGCTATCTGACTGCAGATGAAGAAGACGATTACATTGTGGCACAGGCCAACGAGCTGTTGGATGAGGACGGTCACTTTGTAAATGAAAACATATCCGGACGGCGAAGAGAAGAAACCTCCAAGTTCCCTAAGAGTACGGTGGATCTGATGGACGTTTCTCCTAAAATGGTGTTCTCTGTGGCAACATCCATGATCCCCTTCCTCGAAAACGATGATGCCAACCGGGCACTGATGGGCTCCAACATGCAGCGGCAGGCTGTGCCTCTTCTGCGCACAGAAGCTCCGGTTGTGGGTACCGGAATGGAAAATAAGGCCGCTGTAGACTCTGGTGTTTGTGTGGTGGCAAAGCATCCCGGTGTGGTGGAGCGTTCCGCTTCCAACGAGATCATTATCCGTACGGATGAAGGAGCAAAGGATATTTATCATTTGCAGAAATTTAAACGTAGCAACCAAAGCAACTGCTACAACCAAAAACCCATTGTCAACAAGGGGGACAGGGTGGGGAAGGGAACGGTCATTGCTGATGGCCCTTCCACCAAAAACGGGGAAATCGCACTTGGTAAAAACCCGCTGATTGCCTTTATGACATGGGAAGGCTATAACTACGAAGATGCAGTCCTCCTTAGCGAAAGACTGGTACAGGAGGACGTTTACACCTCTATCCACATTGAGGAATATGAAATCGAAGCCAGAGATACCAAGCTGGGGCCGGAAGAAATTACCAGGGATGTACCTGGTGTGGGCGACGATGCCCTAAAGGATTTGGATGAACAGGGCATTATTCGCATTGGCGCAGAAGTGCGGGCAGGGGATATTCTGGTAGGGAAAGTGACACCTAAGGGAGAGACGGAACTTACTGCTGAAGAGCGGCTTTTACGGGCTATCTTTGGAGAAAAAGCCCGTGAAGTAAGAGATACTTCCCTGAAAGTACCCCACGGAGCTTATGGTATTGTGGTTGACACGAAAGTGTTCACCAGGGAGAACAGCGACGAGCTGCCCCCGGGCGTCATCAAAACCGTACGAATTTATATTGCACAGAAAAGGAAAATATCTGTCGGGGACAAGATGGCTGGACGCCATGGAAATAAAGGTGTGGTTTCCCGGGTGCTTCCGGTGGAAGATATGCCATTCCTTCCAAACGGACGTCCGCTGGACATCGTACTGAACCCTCTTGGGGTGCCTTCCCGTATGAACATTGGACAGGTTCTGGAAATTCATCTGAGTCTGGCTGCCAGAGCATTGGGATTTGATATCTCCACGCCCGTATTTGACGGAGCAAATGAAATCGATATTATGGATACGCTGGACCTGGCCAATGACTATGTCAATTTGTCCTGGGAAGAGTTTAAATCCAAACATGAGGATTCCCTGAATCCGGAAGTGCTTACCTATCTGAGCGAGCATCTGGAACATCGGGAACTATGGAAAGGCGTTCCTTTATCCAGAGATGGTAAGGTTCAGTTGCGCGACGGCCGTAGCGGTGAGTTCTTTGACAGCCCCGTTACGATCGGGCACATGCATTATCTGAAGCTGCACCATCTGGTGGATGACAAGATTCATGCCCGCTCCACAGGTCCTTACTCCTTGGTTACCCAGCAGCCGCTGGGTGGAAAAGCCCAGTTTGGTGGCCAGCGTTTCGGTGAAATGGAGGTTTGGGCACTTGAGGCTTATGGGGCTTCCTATACACTGCAGGAGATTCTGACTGTAAAATCGGATGACGTGATTGGCCGTGTGAAAACATATGAGGCCATCATTAAAGGGGAGAACATTCCTGAACCTGGCATTCCGGAATCCTTTAAGGTGCTGTTAAAAGAGCTTCAGTCCCTTTGCCTGGATGTGCGTGTTCTGAATGAAGATTATACAGAAGTGAAAATAATGGAAACCAGTGATTACGGCAATACCGATCTGCGTTCCGTCATAGAGGGAGATCATCGCTACAGAGATGAGGATAAATTCTCTCAGCATGGCTACACCACAGGGCGTCTTTCCCAGGAGGGAGACGTGGAAGCAGAAGAGGAAGACTTGGAAGCACAGGAGGATACTCTGGATTTCCCGGAAGATGACTTTGAAGAGTAATCCATGAAATGTTGCAATCGACCTGTGATGTAATAGGAGAAGGGAGTGCCACAGATGCCGGAAAACAATAACGAAACCTATCAACCCATGACCTTCGATGCCATACAGATCAGTCTGGCTTCACCGGAAAAAATCCGTAGCTGGTCCCGGCGTACGCCAGAACCAGCTGATAAAAACAGTAAGGAGTGGCAAAGCTGGTACAATGAAGGGGTTGTCACTAAACCAGAGACCATCAATTATCGTACGTTGAAACCAGAACGGGATGGTCTGTTCTGCGAACGCATTTTTGGACCCAGCAAGGACTGGGAATGCCATTGCGGAAAGTACAAAAAAATTCGCTATAAAGGGGTCATTTGTGACCGCTGTGGCGTGGAAGTTACAAAAGCCAATGTGCGTCGGGAAAGAATGGGGCGTATTGAACTGTCTGCACCCGTTTCCCATATCTGGTATTTTAAGGGGATTCCCAGCCGGATGGGGCTGGTGCTGGATATTTCCCCCAGGGTCCTGGATAAGGTGCTGTACTTTGCTTCCTATATTGTTCTGGATCCCGGAAAAACAGACCTGATTGAAAAACAGGTGCTTTCGGAAAAAGAGTACAGAGAGGCCTGTGACAAATATGGCTACACAGCTTTCAGAGCCCGCATGGGCGCAGAAGCTATCCAGGAACTTTTGAAAAAAATCGACCTGGATAAAGAGGCGGAGAGCCTGAAAAAAGAACTGGAAGATGCTGCGGGGCAAAAGAGAGCCAGAATCATCAAACGCCTGGAAGTGGTAGAGGCCTTCCGTCTCTCCGGAAATCGCCCGGAATGGATGATCATGGATTGCGTGCCGGTTATTCCTCCGGATCTGCGTCCCATGGTACAGCTGGACGGAGGTCGCTTTGCTACCTCTGATTTAAATGACCTGTACAGAAGAATCATCAACAGAAATAATCGTCTGGCCCGCCTGCTGGAGCTTGGAGCGCCGGAAATCATTATCAGGAATGAAAAAAGAATGCTGCAGGAAGCAGTGGATGCCTTGATTGACAATGGTCGCCGGGGGCGTCCGGTTACCGGACCGGGAAACAGAACCCTGAAATCTCTTTCCGATATGCTGAAGGGGAAACAGGGCCGGTTCCGTCAGAACCTGCTGGGGAAACGTGTGGATTATTCAGGACGTTCCGTAATTGTAGTAGGCCCTGAGTTGAAAATTTACCAGTGTGGACTTCCCAAGGAAATGGCCATCGAGCTGTTCAAGCCCTTTGTTATGAAGGAACTGGCCAAGAGCGGTGTAGCCCACAATGTAAAAAGTGCAAAGAAGATGGTGGAACGTCTGCAGCCGGAGGTTTGGGACGTGCTGGAGGATGTCATCAAAGAGCATCCTGTTATGCTGAACCGTGCCCCTACACTGCACCGCCTGGGTATTCAGGCCTTTGAGCCCATCCTTGTAGAAGGAAAGGCCATTAAGCTGCATCCCCTGGTTTGCACGGCATATAATGCCGATTTTGATGGCGACCAGATGGCGGTCCATTTGCCTTTGTCTGTGGAGGCACAGGCAGAATGCCGTTTCCTTTTGCTGTCTCCGAATAATTTGCTTAAGCCTTCCGATGGTGCACCCGTGGCAGTGCCCTCTCAGGATATGGTTCTGGGTATTTACTATCTGACCCAGGAAAGAGAAGGCGTTAAAGGAACCGGGAAGTTTTTCAAGAGCGTTGACGAGGCAATAATGGCTTATGAAAATGGGGTCATTACACTTCACTCTCGTATTCATGTTCGGGTCAGCAAAGTGCTGGCTGACGGGCAGATGCACACGGAAACCATAGAATCCACAATGGGAAGATTTATTTTTAACGAAATCCTGCCCCAGGATCTGGGATTTGTGGACAGAAGTGTGCCGGGCAACGAGCTGAAACTGGAGGTGGATTTCCATGTGGGAAAGAAAGGCCTAAAGCAGATTCTTGAGAAGGTCATAAACACCCATGGGGCTACTCGTACTGCAGAGGTGCTGGATGCCATAAAGGCTATGGGGTATAAATATTCCACCAGAGCCGCCATGACGGTTTCCGTCAGTGATATGACTGTTCCGGCCCAGAAAAAGCAGATGATTGCTGACGCAGAAAAAGCAGTGGATGCAGTGGCAAGAGATTATCGCCGTGGGCTGTGCTCGGAAGAAGAGCGATATAAACAGGTCGTGGAAATCTGGAAAGATACGGATGATGCTCTTACAAAGGCTCTCCTTGACGGGTTGGATAAATACAATAACATATATATGATGGCAGATTCCGGGGCCCGTGGTTCCGACAAGCAGATCAAACAGCTGGCCGGTATGCGTGGATTGATGGCTAATACATCAGGTCATACCATTGAATTGCCCATCAAGTCTAACTTCCGTGAAGGACTGGATGTACTGGAATACTTCATTTCGGCACACGGTGCCCGCAAGGGACTTTCCGATACGGCTCTGCGTACCGCAGACTCTGGTTATCTGACCAGAAGACTGGTGGATGTTTCACAGGATCTGATTATTCGGGATGTGGACTGTTCTGCAGAACGTCTGGATGATAATGGAGAAATTGACATTCCTTTCATGGAAATAAAAGCATTTACAGACGGTGCCGAGGAAATTGAAAGCCTGCAGGAGCGTATAACCGGACGATTCATAGCGGAAACCATTGTGGATCCGGACACAGGTGAAGTCATTGTCAAAAGAAATCATATGGTTACGCCCCGGCGTGCTGCTGGCGTTATGAAAGTGCTGGAGAAGCAGGGAAGAAATTCTGTGAAGATACGTACGATTCTGAGCTGCCGTTCTCATGTGGGTGTTTGCGCAAAGTGCTACGGATCCAACATGGCCACAGGTCAGGCAGTACAGGTGGGCGAGGCAGTCGGCATCATTGCGGCCCAGTCTATCGGTGAACCCGGTACACAGCTGACCATGCGAACCTTCCATACCGGTGGTGTGGCTGGTGGAGACATCACACAGGGTCTTCCCCGTGTGGAGGAACTTTTTGAAGCCAGAAAACCTAAAGGCCTGGCCATCATTGCCGAATTTGCAGGTGTGGCCAACATTAAAGATACAAAGAAAAAGCGGGAAATCGTTATCACAGATTCGGAGACCGGCAATTCCAAAACCTATCTGATCCCCTATGGATCGCGCATTAAGGTGCAGGACAATCAGGTGCTGGAGGCTGGAGATGAGCTGACAGAGGGTAGTGTGAATCCACATGATATTCTGAAAATCAAAGGTACCCGGGCGGTACAGGATTACATGATTCAGGAAGTGCAGCGGGTATACAGGCTGCAGGGTGTGGAAATCAATGATAAGCATATTGAAGTGATTGTGCGGCAGATGCTGAAAAAGATCCGGGTGGAAGAAGGCGGAGACAGCGGATACCTGCCAGGCATTACCATGGATGTACTGGAATTTGATGAAACCAATGAGAGACTTGTGAAAGAGGGAAAGATACCGGCAGAAGGTAAGCGTATTATGCTGGGAATCACAAAAGCATCATTAGCAACAAACTCTTTCCTGTCGGCAGCTTCTTTCCAGGAAACAACAAAAGTTCTGACGGAAGCGGCCATAAACGGCAAAATCGACCCGCTGATCGGGTTGAAGGAAAATGTAATTATTGGAAAGCTTATTCCTGCAGGAACTGGTATGAAACGTTACAGAAGCGTACGTCTTTCTACGGATGCTCAAGCCATGGAGCAGGCTAAAGAAGCCACCAACGATGAGCATGTAAGGTATCTGGCGGATGAGGATCTGCCTGAAGACGATGAAATTCTGTTCGATGAAGAGTTAGAAGAAACCGAAGATGGTGCACCGGCCATGGATTTATCGGATATGAAATTTGTCTATGCCAATGACAGCAAAAAAAAGGAAGAAGAATGATTTTCTTAAAGCGGGCAGGTGTTTGAAAACCCTGCCCGTCCACTTTCATTTATTTATCATATTATTTCTTGACAACTATCATATGCATGGATATAATGATAGGGCATGCGTGCAGACTGCGTTTTTTTTGCGTGGAAAAGAGTACAACCGGCTCGGACGTATGCATCAGGATGTTAGAAAAAACTTACAGGAGGTGAATTTGAATGCCTACATTTAATCAGTTGGTAAGAAAAGGCAGACAGACGAGTGAGAAGAAAAGCACAGCACCTGCTTTGCAAAAGGGATATAACTCTCTTCACAAAAAGCAGACAGATGTAAGCTCTCCTCAGAAGAGAGGGGTTTGTACAGCTGTTAAAACTGCAACTCCCAAGAAGCCTAACTCAGCGCTTAGAAAAATCGCCAGAGTTCGTCTTTCCAATGGTATTGAAGTAACAAGCTATATCCCCGGCGAAGGACATAATCTGCAGGAGCATAGCGTTGTTTTGATCCGTGGCGGTCGTGTTAAAGACTTACCCGGTACAAGATACCATATTATCAGAGGTACACTGGATACCGCTGGTGTTGCAAAGCGAAGACAGGGCCGTTCCAAGTATGGCGCTAAGAGACCTAAAGAAGCGAAGAAATAAGAGACCAATTATTATTGCGTCTTCACAAAGTGAGAACTTCACATCGTGAAGAAGTGCCGGCATTCGAACGAATAACCTCTTGACGGTTGCAAGATAAATGACAGGGTTATAGAGACAAGAACCGCGCACGTACACATGACAGAGAGAGTGAAAAACCCTCTTCATGATAACTTGTGAGTACCGATGATATAATTATGCTTATCTCCTTCAGCAGCAGCTGGATGGCAGGTGAGTTAGGATTAAGGAGGGAAGAACCGTGCCACGTAAAGGACATACGCAAAAAAGAGACGTATTAGCAGATCCTATTTACGGAAATAAGGTTGTGACCAAACTGGTCAACAACATTATGTTAGATGGAAAAAAGGGTGTTGCACAGAAAATCGTTTATGGCGCATTTGCAAAGGTTGAGGCAAAAGCCGGAAAACCTGCATTGGAAGTTTTTGAGGAAGCCATGAACAATCTCATGCCAGTTCTGGAAGTCAAAGCAAAAAGAATTGGTGGTGCTACCTATCAGGTGCCTATTGAAGTAAGACCTGAAAGAAGACAGGCGTTAGCGCTTCGCTGGCTTGCCTTATACTCTCGTAAAAGAGGGGAAAAGACCATGGAAGACCGGTTGGCGAACGAAATCTTGGATGCCGCTAACTCCACCGGTGCAGCAGTGAAAAAGAAAGAAGATATGCACAAGATGGCAGAGGCAAACAAGGCATTCGCTCACTATCGCTTCTAAGGTTAGCCGAAGCGAAAGCAGAAAAAGGAGGAGAATACCTTGGCTGGTAGAGAATATCCGTTGGAAAGAACCCGGAATATTGGAATCATGGCCCATATCGATGCTGGTAAGACCACATTGACTGAGCGAATCCTGTATTATACCGGCGTTAACTATAAGATCGGTGATACTCATGAAGGCACTGCTACCATGGACTGGATGGAGCAGGAACAGGAAAGAGGAATTACCATTACTTCCGCTGCAACAACCTGCCACTGGACACTGGAGAAGGAGACCAAGCCTGCTCCTGACGCACTGGAAAACCGTATCAATATTATCGATACACCCGGACACGTAGACTTCACTGTAGAAGTGGAGCGTTCCCTGCGTGTACTGGACAGTGCCGTAGGTGTGTTCTGTGCAAAGGGCGGCGTGGAGCCTCAGTCTGAGAATGTATGGCGTCAGGCTGACAAATACAATGTACCCCGTATTGCGTTCATCAATAAAATGGACATTCTGGGGGCAAACTTTTATCGTGCTGTAGATATGATCAAAACACGTCTTGGCCATAATGCAGTGCCTATTCAGCTTCCTATAGGTAAAGAAGATGAATTTAAGGGCATCATCGACCTGTTTGAGATGCAGGCTTACATCTATAACGATGAGAAGGGCGAGGACATCTCCATTGTTCCTATTCCGGATGACATGAAAGATGAAGCGGATGAATACCGTCTGAACCTGGTAGAGTCCATCTGCGAGACAGATGATGATCTGATGGAAAAGTATCTGGAAGGAGATGAGCCTACCAACGAAGAGCTGAAAACAGCCCTTCGCAAGGCGGCCATTGCTGTTCAGATCATTCCGGTATGTTGTGGTACAGCATATCGTAACAAAGGTGTTCAGAAATTACTGGATGCCATTATTGAGTTTATGCCTGCCCCTACGGACATTCCTTCTATTAAAGGTGTGGATGAGGATGGCAATGAAGTGGAAAGACATTCTTCTGACGATGAACCTTTCGCAGCATTGGCTTTCAAGATCATGAGCGATCCTTTTGTAGGGAAACTGGCATTCTTCCGTGTGTATTCGGGTACATTGAACTCCGGTTCTTATGTGCTGAATGCCACAAAGAACAAAAAAGAACGCGTTGGACGTATTCTGCAGATGCATGCCAATAAGCGGCAGGAGCTGGACAAGGTATATTCCGGTGACATTGCAGCTGCGGTTGGGTTCAAGCTGACTACTACGGGGGATACCATTTGCGATGAGCAGCATCCGGTTATACTGGAATCCATGGAGTTCCCTGAACCCGTAATTGATATTGCCATTGAACCTAAAACGAAAGTCGGACAGCAGAAGATGGGCGAGGCTTTGGCCAAGCTGGCAGAGGAAGATCCTACCTTCCGTGTACACACCGATCAGGAAACGGGACAGACCATTATTTCCGGTATGGGCGAGCTCCATTTGGAAATTATTGTGGATCGTCTGCTTCGGGAGTTTAAGGTAGAGGCCAATGTGGGTGCTCCTCAGGTTGCTTACAAGGAAACCTTTACCAAAGCGGTGGACGTGGACAGCAAGTACGCAAAGCAGTCCGGTGGACGCGGTCAGTATGGACACTGTAAGGTGAAATTCGAGCCCATGGATGCCAATGCGGAGAAGACCTTTGAATTTAATTCCACAGTTGTGGGTGGTGCTATTCCCAAGGAATATATTCCTGCGGTTGGTGCCGGTATCGAAGAAGCAACAAAAGCCGGTATCTTGGGTGGATTCCCTGTACTGGGTATCCGGGCCACCGTGTACGATGGTTCCTATCATGAAGTGGATTCCAGTGAAATGGCCTTTAAGATTGCCGGATCCCTGGCCTTCAAGGAAGCGATGCAGAAGGCCGGCGCACAGCTTTTGGAACCCATCATGAAGGTGGAAGTGACCACTCCGGAAGAATACATGGGAGATGTTATTGGTGACATCAACTCTCGTCGTGGACGAATTGAAGGAATGGAAGACGTTGGCGGCGGCAAGATGATTAAGGGTTATGTGCCTTTGGCTGAAATGTTCGGCTACTCCACGGACCTCCGTTCCAAGACCCAGGGTCGTGGAAATTACTCCATGTTCTTTGAGAAATACGAACCCGTTCCCAAGTCTGTACAGGAAAAAGTTCTGGCAGCGAAGAATGGTAAGTAATCAGGTAACGCAAGTACGGGTTAGCCCAAGAAGTACTTGAAAACATAGAGTTCATGCAATATAATGATTTCAACCTAGTTACCTTAAGCCCATTAAAAACATGCCCCCGGGGGAATGCCTGCGGGGCCCGTGCCGGACGGCATGATATTTATAAGGAGGACGTTATAAAATGGCTAAAGCTAAATTTGAGAGAAGCAAAACGCATTGTAACATTGGTACCATTGGTCACGTTGACCATGGCAAGACCACTTTGACTGCAGCAATTACCAAAACTCTTCATGAGAGATATGGTACAGGTGAAGCTGTTGCATTTGAAAACATTGACAAGGCTCCGGAAGAAAGAGAAAGAGGAATCACCATCTCCACTTCTCACGTTGAGTATGAGACACCTAAGCGTCATTATGCACACGTAGACTGCCCGGGACATGCTGACTATGTAAAGAACATGATCACCGGTGCTGCTCAGATGGACGGCGCAATCCTTGTTGTAGCTGCAACAGATGGTGTTATGGCACAGACAAGAGAGCACATCCTGTTATCTCGTCAGGTAGGTGTACCTTACATCGTTGTTTTCATGAACAAGTGCGATATGGTAGATGATCCTGAATTACTTGAGCTGGTTGATATGGAAATCAGAGAGCTGTTAAATGAGTATGAATTCCCTGGCGATGACACACCTATCATTCAGGGTTCTGCGCTGAAGGCTCTGGAAGATCCTCAGGGTCCCTGGGGAGACAAGATTCTGGAACTGATGGATGCTGTAGATAACTACATTCCGGATCCTGTTCGTGCTGTAGATCAGCCTTTCCTGATGCCTGTTGAGGACGTATTCTCCATTACCGGCCGTGGTACTGTTGCTACCGGTAGAGTAGAGCGTGGAACACTGCATATTCAGGATGAAGTGGAAATTGTTGGTATTAAGGAAGAGAGCCGCAAGGTTGTTGTTACCGGTATCGAAATGTTCCGTAAATTATTGGATGAGGCTCGTGCTGGAGATAACATCGGTGCATTGCTTCGTGGTGTACAGAGAACTGAAATTGAAAGAGGACAGTGTCTGGTTAAACCCGGTTCTGTAAAGTGCCATACTAAGTTTACTGCTCAGGTATACGTACTGACCAAAGATGAAGGTGGTCGTCATACGCCTTTCTTCAACAACTACAGACCTCAGTTCTATTTCAGAACAACAGACGTTACCGGCGTTTGCAACCTGCCTGCAGGCGTAGAAATGTGCATGCCTGGTGATAACGTAGAGATGACCATCGAATTGATTCATCCCATCGCTATGGAGCAGGGTCTTCGTTTTGCGATTCGTGAAGGTGGACGTACAGTTGGTTCTGGCCGTGTTGTTTCCATTCTTGCATAATCTGTTTTAAGAATAATATGATAAAAAACGAACCGCCCCGGTAATCATCGGGGCGGTTCGTTTTTTATCATTTATCTGGAGGCAGCCATCCATCGACCGGAGGAGCCACAAGGGAGAATCAGATGGTTGGAAGAAACTGGCAATCCAATTTCACTGGACTCGATATTTCCGCCAAACCGGGGTTCCATCTCAAGGCCTAAAAGGTAAGAGAGGACAGAAGGGGCAAAACCTGTGGTGTAAGAATTAATGAGAAAAAAGAGAGGGGAAGAGGAGAGGAGGGGGACACAGGCCTTTACAAGGGGGTGAAGTGCATCCTCAATTTTCCAAATTTCTCCTTTTGGGCCACGGCCATAGGAGGGAGGATCCATGATTATGGCATCGTAAGTGTTTCCGCGCCGCCGCTCCCTTTCAACAAATTTCATACAGTCATCTACGATCCAACGGATGGGGGCGTTGTC
>CAYRQT010000004.1:103023-117084 GCA_964426655.1 uncultured Cuneatibacter sp.
AATCCGCTGGAAACTGCGTTTTCACGGGCCCAGGCGACCATGCCCTTTGAGGCGTCTACATGTGTGACAGATGCCCCGGCCATGGCGGCGGCAAGAGTGGCGCCGCCTGTATAGGCAAAAAGGTTCAACACTTTAATGGGGCGTCCCGCATCTGAAATAAGCTGAGAAAACCAATCCCAATTTGCGGCCTGTTCAGGGAATAGTCCGGTGTGCTTGAAGCTAAAGGGTTTTAGCTGAAAGTTCAATGTGCCGGAAGAAAGCTTGTAGGAAATGCTCCACTGCTGGGGCAGGTCAAAGAATTCCCATTCTCCCCCACCACGGGAACTTCTGTGATAATGAGCATTTGGCTTCTTCCACCCTTTGGATGTGCGAGATGTATTCCAAATGACCTGGGGATCAGGGCGAACCAACAGGTATTTCCCCCAACGTTCTAATTTTTCTCCTGCCGAAGTATCCAGGACCTCATAGTCCTGCCATTGATCTGCTAAAAACATAATCCTCTCCTTTGCCTTTCATTCCTATATTATAGAGGAGCAGTGAATGGGCGTCAACAAATAAAAAAAGAAGGATTTTCCTTGATTTTTTGAAAAAAAAGCTTGCATTTTATATTGGAGTATAGTATGATTTAACGTGCTGTGGCATTGATAGCGTTGAAACGTGAGGTTGCTGTCCCTTAGAGACAGGTTTTCCGTGGAGCGAATGTCAAGTTAGGAAACTGGCGACAAGTCACTGTACCATTGAATCATCTGCAATATGCAGAAATGACGTGTGGAGACACACCAGGAGACGTTGTAATAGCGTCAAATGCAGACACACACGGGCAAGTGTACAGTCACCGCTTGTCGTACTTATTTTAAAAGTGCGAAAAGGAGGCGACTTTTTTTATGGCAAGTCAAGTAATGAGAATCACACTCAAGGCGTATGATCATCAGTTGGTAGATCAGTCCGCCGCAAAAATCATCGACACCGTTAAGAAGGCTGGAGCAAAGGTGAGCGGACCTGTTCCGTTGCCCACCAAAAAAGAGGTAGTAACCATCTTGAGAGCAGTACATAAGTACAAAGACTCTCGGGAGCAGTTTGAACAGAGAACCCACAAGAGACTGATTGATATCATCACACCCAATCAGAAAACAGTGGATGCCCTTTCCAAACTGGAGATGCCTGCCGGTGTGGCCATCGACATTAAGATGAAAACAAAATAACATTGCAACAATCCTGAATTGGTGAATATATTAGGTAAGAAGAAAGACCGAGATATACAACTGTTCTAGGATGATTGCCGAAAGGTAATCCGCTGTAGAGAAAACAGGAGGTAAAACATGAAGAAAGCAATTTTAGCAACCAAGGTTGGCATGACCCAGATCTTCAATGACAAAGGTCAGATCGTGCCGGTAACCGTATTGCAGGCCGGCCCTTGCGTGGTGACACAGGTTAAAACCGTAGAGAATGACGGATACAGTGCTGTGCAGGTGGGTTTTTCTGACAAGAGAGAAAAACTGATCAACAAACCGGTAAAGGGACATTTTGATAAAGCGGGTGTTTCATACAAGAGATATGTGAAAGAGTTTCGTTTTGAAGATGCAGAGAAGTATGCCGTGAAGGATGAAATCAAGGCGGATATTTTTGCGGAAGGCGATAAAATCGACGCAACAGCAATCTCTAAAGGTAAAGGATTCCAGGGCGCCATTAAGCGTCACGGACAGTCCAGAGGGCCTATGGCACATGGATCCAAATTCCATCGTCATGCAGGTTCCAATGGACCGGCAACCACTCCCGGCCGCGTAATGAAGGGGAAAAAGATGCCCGGACATATGGGCGCTGTTAAAATCACCATCCAGAATCTGGAAGTGGTTCGTGTGGATGTTGAAAACAATGTGCTGCTGGTCAAGGGCTCTGTTCCGGGTGCAAAGAAGTGCCTGGTTACCCTTAAAGAGACCGTAAAAGTGAACTAATCTTTTACAAGGAAGGAGGACACACAGATGGCAAAAGTATCTGTTTACAATATGGAAGGCCAGGTCGTTGGTGATCTGGAACTGAATGATGCAGTGTTTGGCGTGGAGGTCAATGCGCATCTGATTAAAATGGCTGTAACCAGCCAGCTGGCAAATAATCGCCAGGGAACACAAAAGGCAAAGACTCGTTCTGAGGTATCCGGAGGCGGAAGAAAGCCCTGGAAGCAGAAGGGAACAGGCCATGCAAGACAGGGATCCATCAGAGCACCTCAGTGGAAGGGGGGCGGCGTCGTTTTTGCACCGGTTCCCAGGGATTATTCCTTTAAGCTGAACAAGAAGGAGAAGAGGGGGGCGCTGCTCTCAGCTTTAACAGCAAAGGTTCAGGAGAACAAGCTGGTGGTAGTAGAGGCTTTGTCTTTTGATGCCATCAAAACCAAAAACTTTGTTGCCGTATTAAATAACCTGAATGTTGGTAAGGCACTGGTTGTGCTGGAAGATCTGGACCAGAATGTAATTCTGTCTGCAAGGAATCTTCCGGATGTAAAAACATCTCAGACCAACACGCTGAATGTGTTTGATGTGCTGAAATATGATGCGCTGGTTGTGACAAAGGCAGCCGTTGCAAAAATTGAGGAGGTATACGCATAATGGCTGATATTAAATACTATGATGTCATTCTGAAACCGGTAGTGACCGAGAAGAGCATGAATAGCATGGCTGAAAAGAAATATACCTTCCTGGTGAACCCTTTGGCCAATAAAAGTATGATTGCAGAAGCAGTGGAGAAAATGTTCCCCGGAACGAAAGTGGCTTCTGTCAATACCATGAACAAAGATGGCAAGACACGCCGCAGAGGCATGGTTCTTGGAAAGACCGCAAAGACCAAAAAGGCTATTGTTACCCTTACAGCCGATAGTGCGGATATAGAGATTTTTGAGGGACTGTAAAAACGGTCCAAACACTATACGCAGCCCTTGGAGGCTGGTTGAAAAACTGCCATGTATGTGGTACGTGATAATTTTTGAGATATAGGTTGAAAGGAGTAACAAAAATGGGAATTAAAAAGTATAACCCATATACACCTTCTAGAAGAAATATGACCGGTTCCGATTTTTCCGAAATCACAAAGGCGGCACCGGAAAAATCTTTGGTGGTTTCCTTAAAAAAGAATTCGGGCAGAAATAATCAGGGCAAGATCACCGTTAGACATCGCGGTGGCGGCTCCAGAAGAAAATACAGACTGATTGATTTTAAAAGAAATAAGGATGGCGTTCCGGCAACGGTAGTTGCTATTGAATATGATCCTAACAGAAGCGCCAATATTGCACTGCTTTCTTATGCAGATGGTGAAAAGGCGTACATCCTGGCGCCGGCTGGCCTTACCGCAGGGATGAAGGTCATGAGCGGAGAGCATGCAGAGGCAAAGGTGGGCAATGCCCTTCCCTTAAGTCTGATTCCTGTTGGCGCACAGATTCACAATGTGGAACTGTACCCCGGTGCAGGCGCTCAGCTGGTACGTTCTGCAGGAGTTTCTGCTCAGTTAATGGCAAAAGAAGGAAAGTATGCTACATTACGTCTTCCTTCAGGGGAAATGAGAATGGTTCCTATCGCCTGCAAAGCAACCATCGGTGTTGTGGGCAATGGCGATCATGCCCTGATTAATTATGGTAAAGCAGGGCGTAAGAGACACATGGGTATTCGTCCTACAGTTCGCGGTTCCGTAATGAACCCCAATGATCACCCTCACGGTGGTGGTGAAGGAAAGGCCGGTATCGGTCGTCCGGGTCCGAGCACTCCTTGGGGCAAGCCTGCGCTTGGTTTGAAGACCAGAAAGAAGAACAAGCATTCAAACAAACTGATTGTAAGACGCAGAGACGGTAAAGCAGCGAAATAATTTGTGAATAAGGAGGTTAACCTATGAGTCGCTCATTAAAAAAAGGGCCATTTGCAGATGCACATTTATTAAAGAAAATTGATGCCATGAATGAAAAGAACGACAAGTCCGTTGTAAAGACCTGGTCCCGTCGTTCCACCATCTTCCCCCAGATGGTTGGTCATACCATAGCTGTACATGACGGCAGAAAGCATATTCCGGTATATGTAACAGAGGATATGGTAGGACATAAGCTGGGTGAGTTTGTGGCCACCAGAACATACAGAGGACATGGAAAAGACGAGAAAAAATCCCGTCGATAATCGTAACGTTTGAAAGGAGGTTTCATCCATGGCTAAAGGACATAGATCCCAAATAAAAAGAGAGAGAAATGCACAGAAAGATTCCAGACCGTCCGCTACCATTTCATACAGCCGCGTGTCTGTTCAGAAAGCCTGCTTTGTATTGGATGCCATTCGTGGAAAGGACGTGAATACTGCCATCGGTATTCTCACCTACAATCCCCGTTATGCATCAGCT
This sequence comes from uncultured Cuneatibacter sp., assembly GCA_964426655.1. GTDB lineage: Bacteria > Bacillota > Clostridia > Lachnospirales > Lachnospiraceae > RGIG8306. The sequence goes on from CAYRQT010000004.1 coordinate 107,389, forward strand.
GTTATTCTGAAACTGTTAAAATCTGCCGTTGCCAATGCAGAGAATAATAACAACATGAAAGTGGAGGATCTTTACGTAGACGCTTGCTACGCCAACAAAGCCCCTTCATTGAAAAGAATCAGACCTAGAGCACAGGGCAGAGCTTATCGGATTGAGAAACAGATGAGCCATATCACCGTAGTGCTGAACGAAAGATAAGGAGGAATATATGGGACAGAAAGTTAATCCTCATGGCCTAAGAGTCGGCGTGATCAAAGACTGGGATTCCAAATGGTATGCAGAGGCTGACTTTGCAGATAATTTAGTAGAAGATTATAAAATCAGAAAGTTTTTAAAGAAGAAACTTTACAGTGCCGGTATTTCTAAAATAGAGATTGAAAGAACCAATGACCGTGTAAAGGTGATTGTTTATACAGCGAAGCCTGGCCTTGTTATTGGTAAGGGCGGCGCAGAAATCGAAAAATTAAAAGGTGAAGTCAATAAGCTTGTAAAAGGCGGCACCGTATTTATTGACATCAAAGAGATTCGCAAGCCTGACCAGGATGCCCAGCTTGTGGCAGAAAAAATTGCAGCTCAGCTGGAGGCCCGTATTTCTTTCAGAAGAGCCATGAAATCCTCTATGTCCAGTTCCATGAGAAGCGGTATACAGGGAATTAAGACCGGTGTGGCCGGACGTCTGGGTGGTGCGGATATGGCTCGTACAGAGTTCTACAGCGAAGGAACAATTCCGCTGCAGACACTTCGTGCAGATATTGATTATGGATTTGCTGAAGCGGATACTACCTTCGGTAAGATCGGTGTGAAGGTATGGATTTATAAGGGCGAAATACTTCCCGCAAAAGCATCTAAGGAAGGGAGCGGAAAATAAATGTTAATGCCTAAAAGAGTTAAGCGTCGTAAACAATTCCGGGGCAACATGAGAGGAAAAGCGACCAGAGGTAATGTGATTAGCTATGGAGAATTTGGTATTGTGGCACTTGAGCCCTGCTGGATTAAGTCCAATCAGATAGAAGCTGCCCGTGTGGCCATGACTCGTTATATTAAGCGTGGCGGACAGGTTTGGATCAAAATTTTCCCGGATAAGCCGGTAACCGCTAAACCGGCCGGTACACGTATGGGTTCCGGTAAAGGTGCGCTGGAGTATTGGGTGGCAGTTGTAAAACCGGGCCGCGTAATGTTTGAAATTGCAGGCGTTTCGGAGGAAATCGCGAGAGAAGCTCTTCGCTTGGCTATGCATAAATTGCCTTGCAAGTGCAAGATCGTGTCTCGTGCAGAACTAGAAGGCGGTGATAACAGTGAAAACGAATAAATTTGTGCAGGATTTAAAAAGTAAATCTGTTGCGGAATTAAATCAGGAATTAGTAGCTGCTAAAAAGGAACTTTTCAATTTGAGATTTCAAAACGCAACAAACCAGCTGGACAACACAGCGAGAGTAACGGAAGTGCGTAAGAATATTGCGCGGATACAGACCGTTATCGCTGAAAAGTCCAGAGTTGCTGAGTAACGCCAGGAAGGAGGAATTGTTGTGGAAAGAAATTTAAGAAAAACTCGTACCGGTAAAGTTGTCAGCAATAAGATGCAGAAAACCATCGTCGTTGCTGTTGAGGATCACGTTAAGCATCCCTTATATGGAAAAATCGTTAAAAGAACCTATAAGCTGAAAGCACATGATGAAGAGAATACCTGTAATATCGGGGATACTGTTCGCGTAATGGAGACTAAGCCCATTTCCAAGGATAAGAGATGGAGACTGGTTGAAGTGATTGAAAAAGCGAAGTAATTGAAGGAATAATACGACTGGAAGGAGTATTAAAGATGGTTCAGCAGGAAACTAGACTGAAAGTTGCTGATAACACCGGTGCAAAAGAACTGCTCTGCATTCGTGTTATGGGTGGCTCCACGAGAAGATATGCAAATATTGGTGATGTCATCGTAGCTTCCGTTAAAGAAGCAACACCAGGTGGTGTTGTTAAAAAGGGTGATGTAGTGAAGGCTGTTGTGGTACGTACTGTAAAAGGTGCACGTCGTAAAGACGGATCCTACATTAAGTTTGACGAGAATGCTGCAGTAATCATCAAAGAAGATAGAAATCCCAGGGGCACACGTATTTTTGGGCCCGTTGCAAGAGAGTTAAGAGAGAAGCAGTTCATGAAGATCGTTTCCCTGGCTCCCGAAGTACTGTAAGGAGGTGTCATCAGTGGCTGGTAAGATTAAAAAAGGTGATACCGTGCGGGTGATCACTGGAAAAGATAAAATGAGAGAAGGAAAAGTTTTAGCCGTAAAGGGTGAAACTGTCATTGTAGAAGGTGTGAATATGGTCAGCAAGCACACCAAGCCCGGAGCTGGAAATCCAAACGGCGGCATTATCAGCAAAGAGTCCCCCATTCATATATCCAATGTTATGCTTTTGGATAATGGACAAGTGGCCCGCGTGGGATATCGTCTTGAGGACGGGAAAAAGGTTCGGTACAATAAAAAGACCGGAGCGGTAATCGACAAGGTTACAACCGCTTCCAAGTAATGATGCAGAGAGAGGAGGTTCCAGGCTTTGAGCAGTAGATTAAAAGAGTTTTATAACAGTGAAGTTATCCCTGCGATGGTTAAGAAATTTGAATATAAAAACCTTATGGAAGTGCCTAAGTTGAACAAAATCGTGATTAACATGGGCGTTGGTGAGGCGAAAGAAAATGCAAAGATCCTTGATGGCGCAGTGAAGGAATTGGAGACCATTGCAGGACAGAAAGCCGTTACCACAAAGGCAAAGAAGTCTGTTGCAAACTTTAAAATCAGAGAGGGTATGCCTATTGGCTGTAAAGTCACATTAAGAGGCGATAAGATGTACGAATTTCTGGATCGGTTGGTAAACCTGTCCCTGCCCCGTGTTCGTGACTTTAGAGGTGTAAATTCTAACGCTTTTGATGGCAGAGGAAACTACGCATTAGGAATCAGAGAACAGCTGATTTTCCCGGAAATCGAGTATGACAAGGTGGATAAGACACGAGGAATGGACATTATATTTGTAACCACCGCAAAGACCGATGAAGAAGCCCGAGAGTTACTGTCCCTGTTCAACATGCCATTTCAGAAATAGTTAGGAGGAAAATACCATGGCGAAAACTTCAATGAAAGTTAAGCAACAGCGTACCCAGAAGTTCTCCACAAGAGAATACAATCGCTGCAGAATCTGTGGTCGTCCGCATGCATACCTGAGAAAATACGGTATCTGCAGAATCTGTTTCCGTGAATTAGCGTATAAGGGACAGATTCCTGGCGTGAAGAAAGCAAGCTGGTAAACGAGTAGGAAGGAGGACATATAAAATGGGAATGAGTGATCCGATCGCAGATATGCTTACAAGAATCCGTAATGCAAATACTGCTAAGCATGATACAGTGGATATCCCCGTTTCTAAGATGAAACTGGCCATTGCCGACATCTTGGTAAAGGAAGGGTATATCGAAAAATATGAGTTAGTGGATGATGGAGCGTTCCAGGCTATCCGCGTAACTTTAAAATACAGTGCAGACAAGAAGGTGAAGGTAATCTCTGGTTTAAAGAGAATTTCTAAGCCCGGTCTTCGTGTATATGCAAACAGCAATGAACTGCCCAGAGTTCTTGGAGGGCTTGGCATTGCAATTATTTCTACAAATCAGGGTGTAATTACAGACAAAGAAGCCAGAAATCTGCATGTGGGCGGAGAAGTACTGGCCTTTATCTGGTAAGAGAATATAGGAGGAATGGCAAATGTCACGTATAGGTAGATTGCCCATCGCTGTACCCGCAGGCGTAACTGTGGATATTGCAGAAAATAATAAAGTGACTGTAAAGGGTCCCAAAGGGACTTTGACCAGAGTATTACCTGCAGAACTGACTATCAAACTGGAAGGTGCTGAGGTACATGTTACCCGGCCCAATGATCTGAAGAAAATGAAATCTCTGCATGGATTGACCCGCACCCTAATCCACAATATGGTGGTAGGTGTGACAGAGGGTTATACAAAAACACTGGAAGTAAATGGTGTTGGTTACAGAGCACAAAAACAGGGAAATAAGCTGGTTCTTTCTTTAGGATATTCTCATCCTGTTGAAATGATTGATCCGGAAGGTCTGGAAGCTGTAGTGGAAGGACAGAACAAGATTATTGTAAAAGGCATTGATAAAGAAAAGGTTGGCCAATACGCTGCTGAAATCAGAGAGAAGAGAGCTCCGGAGCCATATAAGGGCAAAGGTATCAAATATGCTGATGAGACCATTAGACGTAAAGTTGGTAAGACCGGCAAGAAGTAAAGAAAGGAGTGAGAGAGAATGGTTAACAAAGTATCCAGAAGTACAGTTCGTCAGGAAAAACATAGAAGAATGCGTAAGCACATCAACGGAACTGCTGCCAGACCTCGCCTGGCTGTATTCCGCAGCAATAACCATATGTATGCACAGATTATCGATGATACAGTCGGTAAGACTCTCGTGGCAGCCTCTACTCTCCAGAAAGATGTTAAGGCTGAGTTAGAAAAAACCAACGACGTTGCAGCTGCAGCATATCTTGGAACAGTAATCGGTAAGAAGGCAGTAGCTGCCGGCATTACCAGTGTTGTCTTTGATAGAGGCGGCTTCATATATCAGGGTAAGATTCAAGCTTTGGCAGATGCAGCTCGTGAAGCTGGTCTGGAATTCTAGTCTAGGAGGATAAACATGAAACGTACAATCATTGATACTAGCAATATTGAGTTAGAAGATAAAGTAGTGTCAATCAAGCGTGTCACTAAGGTTGTAAAGGGCGGTCGTAATTTCCGTTTTTCTGCTTTAGTTGTTGTTGGTGACAAGAACGGACATGTTGGTGCCGGTATCGGCAAAGCGGCTGAAATTCCGGAAGCGATCCGTAAAGGAAAAGAAGATGCTGCTAAGAAGCTGATTACCGTACAGGTTGATGAAAATTTTAGTATTACACATGATACCATTGGAAAGTTTGGAAGTGCAGAAGTGCTTTTAAAGAAGTCCCCGGATGGTACTGGTGTAATCGCAGGCGGCCCTGCCCGTTCCGTAATGGATCTGGCCGGCATCCAGAATGTGCGTACCAAATCCCTGGGGTCCAATAATAAGCAAAATGTCGTGCTGGCAACGCTGGCAGGACTGAGCGCTTTAAAGACACCGGAAGAGGTAGCAAAACTCCGTGGTAAGTCTGTTGATGAGATTTTAGGCTAAGGAGGAAGAATCATGGCTGAAAAATTAAAAGTGACATTAGTGAAGTCTACCATCGGTGCTGTTCCGAAGCAGAAATCCACAGCAGAAGCTCTTGGACTTACTAAGTTAAATAAAACGGTAGAATTACCTGATAATGCGGCTGTCAGAGGTATGATCTGGCATGTGAAACACTTAGTTAAGGTAGAAGAAATCTAATAAGAGCAAGGAGGTGCAAAAATGGACTTATCAAACTTAACACCTGCAGAAGGTTCCGTTCATTCCAATGCTTTTAGACGTGGACGCGGACACGGATCAGGAAACGGCAAAACAGCCGGTAAGGGACACAAGGGACAGAAAGCGCGTTCCGGAGCACCCAGACCCGGTTTTGAGGGCGGTCAGATGCCTCTATACAGACGTATTCCCAAGAGAGGATTTACTAACAGGAATACACTGGAAATTGTTGCAATTAATGTGAATGCACTGAATGTTTTTGAAAATGACGCGGAAGTTACTGTGCAGAGTTTAGTGGCTGCAGGAATCGTAAAGAATCCTCGAGACGGCGTAAAAATTCTGGGAAATGGAGACCTGACCAAGAAGCTGACTGTTAAGGTGAATGCATTTAGTGAAGGTGCAAAAGCTAAGATTGAGGCTATTGGTGGAATTGCAGAGGTGATCTGATGTTAAGAACACTTCGAGATGCATTTAAAGTCAAGGAAATACGTCAGAAGTTGTTATACACGTTTATGATGCTGGTGGTTGTTCGTCTGGGGTCACAGATTCCTGTGCCCGGAACAGACAGCAGTGTCATCAGTTATATGATGGCCAATAGCGGTGATGCTTTTAATTTTTTCAATGCCATCACCGGTGGTTCATTTGAAAATTTCTCTGTTTATGCACTTAGTATCACACCATATATCACATCGTCCATCATTATACAGCTTTTGACCATAGCCATTCCCAAACTGGAGGAAATCCAGAAAGATGGAGAAGAGGGACGAAAGAAAATTGCAGAAATTACCCGATATGTGACAGTTGGATTGGCATTGATTCAATCCATTGCCATGTCCATAGGTTTCAGAAGCCAGGGGTTGTTTACAAATGATGCGTGGTATAACGTGGTTGTAGTCACCATTACACTGACGGCGGGAAGTGCCATGCTGATGTGGATTGGGGAACAGATTACAGAGAAGGGCGTGGGCAACGGCATATCCATTGTCCTGCTGATTAATATCTTGGCGGGAATTCCTTCAGATTTTGCAACATTGTATGAAACATTTGTAGCAGGAAAGAGAATTGCCCCTGCCATCTCAGCAGCGGTTCTGATTCTGGCCGTTTTCCTGGCCATGATTATCTTTGTCGTTTTGTTGCAGAACGGAGTTCGTAAAATTCCCGTTCAGTACTCAAAAAGAGTACAGGGAAGAAAAATGATTGGTGGTCAGACGACCCATATTCCATTAAAGGTGAACACAGCCGGCGTTATTCCTGTCATTTTCGCCTCTACGCTGATGTCCATTCCTGCCTTGATTGAGTCGTTCTTTACTATCAGCAACAAGTATGTTTTAGCAATTTTTGGCATACTGACCACATCCAACTGGTGTAATCCGGATGTGGCATGGTATTATAACATTGGTTTTGTGCTGTATCTGGTTCTGATTGTGGCATTTTCTTATTTTTATACCTCCATTACATTTAATACAGTGGAGGTGTCTGAAAACATGAAGAAACAGGGGGGATTTATTCCTGGGATTCGTCCTGGAAAACCCACTGCAGATTATCTCACACGAATTTTAAACTATATCGTGTTTATTGGCGCAGGCTGTCTAATGATCGTAGCCGTTGTTCCCATCGTGTTTGCCGGACTTTTTGGAGTAGGAAATCTATCTTTTACCGGAACATCCCTGATTATTATTGTAGGTGTTGTTCTGGAAACATTAAAGCAGATTGAGTCACAGATGGTCGTTCGAAACTACAAAGGATTTTTAAATACATAAGGAGCACTCCTTTCCCGTATATCGGGGAAGGAGGCTTATTTGCAGATGCATGTTGGTTTTTCTCTTAGAATAGGAGTGACCTATGAAAATCATTATGTTAGGTGCGCCGGGAGCCGGAAAAGGAACCCAGGCTAAGAAGATTGCAGAGCAGTATCAGATTCCCCATATTTCCACAGGAGATATTTTCCGTGCAAACATTAAGAATGGTACGGAGCTGGGAAAAAAGGCAAAGTCCTATATGGATCAGGGACTACTGGTACCGGATGAGCTGGTTGTGGATTTAGTTGTTGATCGCATTCAGCAGGAGGATTGCAAAAAAGGATATGTTCTGGATGGCTTTCCAAGAACCATTCCGCAGGCAGAAAGTCTGGATAAGGCACTGGCTGCACTTCATGAAAAAATTGATTTTGCCATAAATGTAGAAGTGCCGGATCAGGCAATTGTTGATCGTATGGCAGGCAGAAGAGCCTGTGTAGCCTGTGGGGCCACGTATCATCTGGTGTACATACCCACCAAGGTTGAGGGCATTTGCGATAAATGTGGCGAAAAGTTAATCCTTAGGGATGATGATAAGCCGGAAACCGTTCAGAAAAGACTGAATGTATATCACGAGCAGACCCAGCCGTTGATCGATTACTATACATTGCAGGGCGTACTTGTTGAAGTGGATGGCACAAAAGACATGAACGATGTTTTTGCAGACATCGTTAAAGTTTTGGGAGCATAATATGGCAGTAACCATAAAAACCGCGCAGGAGATTGAACTCATGCGTGAGGCAGGAAAAATTCTGGCACTGACACATCAGGAGCTGGAGAGGGCGGTAAAACCGGGGGTATCTACCTGGGAATTAGATCACATGGCAGAGGAGTTTATCCGTAGCTATGGCGCTATGCCTTCTTTCCTGAATTATAATGGTTTTCCCGCTTCCATATGCGTATCTGTGAACGAAGAAGTGGTTCACGGCATTCCTTCTAAATCCCGTATTCTACAGGAGGGGGATATTGTCAGCATAGATGCAGGTGTTTATATACATGGCTATCATTCTGATGCGGCAAGAACTCATGCTGTGGGTGATATTTCACCATCAGCCAGGCAGCTGATTGAAGTTACCCGGCAAAGCTTTTTTGAAGGGTTAAAATATGCTAAGGCAGGCTGCCATCTCCATGAAATTTCTGTTGCAGTTCAGAAATATGCAGAATATTTCGGATATGGTGTTGTTCGGGATCTTGTGGGGCATGGCATTGGTCAGAACCTGCATGAGGACCCGGAAGTCCCTAATTATAAAGTACGGGGAAAAGGAATTTTGCTTAAACCTGGTATGACGCTGGCCATAGAACCCATGATCAACATAGGTTCATATGAGGTGTACTGCCTGGAAAATGACTGGACATTTGTATCAGAAGATGCATCCCTGTCTGCCCATTATGAAAATACTGTACTGATTACGGAGGGAGAGCCGGAGGTTCTCAGTATGCTCCATGAAGGATAGTTCCTTTAAAACGGTGATCAGTCTTTCAGGTAGGGATAAAGGTAAATATTATGTGGTATTGGAAAGCAGGGGACAGCGTCTTTTGCTGGCTGATGGAAACGTGTTTACAACGGATAGGCCAAAAGTTAAGAATCCCAGACATACAGTCTTACTGGCTGATGGGATTTTGGGCAGTTCGTGCACAAATGAGCAAATTAAATACCATTTAAAGCGAATCAGGAAGGAATATGCACAAGAACAACAAACGAGAACAGGAGGTGCGCCATGTCAAAAGCAGATGTAATTGAAATTGAAGGAAAAGTGATTGAGAAATTACCCAACGCCATGTTTCAGGTAGAGCTGGAAAACGGACATCAGGTTTTGGCCCATATCAGCGGAAAACTTCGGATGAACTATATTCGAATCCTGCCTGGAGACAAGGTTACAATTGAATTATCCCCTTATGATTTGTCCAAGGGACGCATTATCTGGAGGGATAAATAGAGGTTTTCTTAATATTTGCTTGACATCAAATTGTGAATTGTGATATGATGAAGAGCAATCTTTGTGAAAGGAGAATGTACTGTGAAAGTAAGAGCTTCAGTAAAGCCTATCTGTGAAAAGTGCAAAATTATCAAGAGAAAAGGCAGTATTCGCGTAATCTGCGAAAACCCTAAGCATAAACAGCGTCAGGGATAATTGGGCCAGAGTAGAGAGCTGGAAGGCCTGTTCCGGTGCATGATTCTCTGCCACCAAAGACTGTGTGAACAAAATGCAGGAGAAACGGTGTCCACACCGTGTCTTTTTGTGCGTTTATTCATGTTTATTTTTATTGAAAAGCAAGGCTCAGAAAAGGCAAATTGGGCGGCTGCAGAATGAACCACCAGGAGGTGTTGTTCAAACTGTTTTATTTTATAAAGTATAAAAGGCAAACAAATTAACGGAGGTGCTACACACACATGGCTCGTATTTCAGGTGTAGATTTACCAAGAGAAAAACGTATTGAGATCGGTCTTACTTATATTTATGGTATTGGCCTTACATCATCTCAGCGTATAC
>CAYRQT010000005.1:0-2131 GCA_964426655.1 uncultured Cuneatibacter sp.
GTGTTTCATAACCCCATCGGTGCCTTTCGCAGAAAGGTGGATTATAAACATGAAAAAACAATTGGCACTGGCACTGGCTGCAGTTATGGTCGTCACCGCATTCGCCGCATGCGGAAAGAGTGATGATAAGGAGACAAGCAAGGAAACCACCCAGGGGAACACAGAAGAAAGCACAGTGGAAACCACGGAAGGGAATGAAATTACATCTAAGGAATTAAATGTTTTGTACAGCGGTACACCGGAGGTACATGAAAAAGAATACCTGATGGATGAATATTTCAAAGGATTTGAAGAGGAATATGATGTTAAGGTAAATGTGGATTTTGTGGCACAGGCGGACGCCATAACAAAAATTAAAACAGAGCAGGAGTCCGGGAATATTGTAACGGATGTTATTTATGCAGATACCGCCAATATGGCTCCCTATGTAAATGGAGAATGGATGCAGGACATCACAGCCATTGTGGATGGCACCGGCTCCACTTACACAAGTATGTTTGATAACACCACCAACAAAGATGGCGTGCGCTATTTTGTTCCCAATTCCTTTGATGTATATGTGCTGATCGCAAATGTAAAGGCATTGGAATACCTGCCTGACGGCCTGACACAGGAAGATGTGGAAACGGGCCTTTCCTGGGAAGAGTATGCAAAATGGGCAGTAGCCATTGCCCAAGGAGAGGGAACCGGAAAAACCATGATGCCGGCCAATATGACAGGTTCACAGCTGCTATATCCTATGGCGGGCATGAGTCTGGCCTATGGAGGCGGATTTCCGGAATTTTCTTCCGATGGATTTAAGAGTGCACTGGAGATTATTGCAGACATTGCAGATGCAGACGGCTTTTATGCAGAGCAGGATCAGTATACGGCAGTAACAGAACCAATGGACAGGGGAGATGTATGGCTTGCATTCTCTCATATGGCTCCTGCGGGAACCAGCTACAATGCAGCACCCAATAACTTTATTATTGGTGCAGCGCCTCACGGAAGTGAAGGGGTAGGCTCCACATCCGGTGCATGGTGTTATGGTATTCAGGAAGATGCACCCCACGGGGATCTGGCAGAGGCTTTCCTGGCATACATTGCCAGACCGGAAGTGAATTATGATTTCTGCTCGAATTATGGCGGCGCATTGAGCCCCATTGAAGAAGTGGGCAATATCCTGACAGAGGATGATGTTGTAATGAAGGCCGGAATTGAAATCCTGGACACTGCCATTGTTTCCGGTGTTCCTGCGACACAATATACCGACTGGAATGCAGTTAAACTGTTATATGGAGATATCTTCAATGAAGTTCTCAAAACAAAAACTGTACCAGGGGATGATTTCCTGGAGGAAAAGCAGGCTGCGCTGGATGCTTTAAAAATTACGGAATAACATATTTGGCAGGGAAAGGGCACCTTCTGGTGCCTTTTCTTAAACCATATTTTAACAAGAAAGGGGACACCGACCGTGCAGAAAAAAACACATATTTTAAAACATGCGGCGCCGTACCTTTTGTTATTTCCCATATTTCTGTACTACTCTATTTTCTGGCTGGTACCGGTGATCTCAGGAGTAAAAGAAGTATTTATAGGAATGGACGGCACCTTTTCCTTAACGGAAAATTTTAAGCTGATGGCCCAGTCAGCCCTGTTTTCGGAAGCCATTGTCAATACGGCCACATTTGCAGCCGTATCTGTGATCCTGCAGTACCTGATAGCCCTCCTTCTGGCGGTTATTTTATCCAGGAAATTTATAGGGTCGAAATGGTTCATGTTCCTTGCCATGATCCCCATGGCCATCACTCCCACAGCAACCGCAATTTTGTGGAAAACCGGGCTGGTGCGGGATGGTTGGATCAATTCTTCTCTTATGGCAATGCACATCATTGATAAACCGCTGGTGTTCATGAATGCGGAAGGAATGGAGGCAGTATTTTTGCTCATTGCCATTGACACATGGACGGTTACACCTTCTGTAATGATCATCCTGATTGCGGGGCTACAGGGGATGCAGAGAGAATTAAAGGAGGCCGCCTATACCTTTGGCGCAAATAAATGGCAGATTTTCAAAGATATCACATTGCCCATCCTGAAGCCATCCATTACCACTTCCATCATTATGAGAATGATTGCTGCCCTGCAG
>CAYRQT010000005.1:2141-5101 GCA_964426655.1 uncultured Cuneatibacter sp.
GTCCATTGCAGTAATGGTACTGGGCTATTCCAAAGCCCCTTTTCTGGTGGAGCGGATTGCCTTTTATGTAGATGCCATTCCGGGGGTGGACACTAGTGCAAAACTGGCTTATACCTATTCCTTCATTACCACAGTGGTGGTCTTAATTGCCACGGTAATCTATTTAAGGGTTGCAGGAAAGAATAAAACAGGAGGTGAGGAAGCATGATGGATCGATTGAATGTGATACAAAAGACAGTAATGGGCATTATTCTGGCGGGTCTGGCCATGCTGGTGCTAATCCCGCTTCTGTTCTTTGTGACAGTATCTTTCTCTAATGCGGCAGAACTGGCCCAGTTTCCTAAAAAGCTTTTTCCCTCCACCACGGTAACCGTATATGTGGAACCTACAGAGGATCAGAAATTTGAAATTTTTTATGATCGGGGAGATGGATACGGCTATACCTCTATTTTGACCACAGATGATGGAGATAAACTGGAAAAACATTTTGCAAGACAGTATGGCGTAACCATTTCCGGGGAAGAACTGCTGAAGGATTTTCAGCAAACCCTGACGGAAGGGGGGAAAACCTTTACTTATCACAAAAACATCTTATACAATTTCAGACAATTCTTCAAAATTATTCCCAATGCCGTGCCTGCTTTGAAAAACAGCCTTATTGTATCTGCGTATACCATTTTGATTTCCCTTTCACTGGGCAGCATTGCAGGATATACCATAGCAAGATTTCGATTTAAGGGAAGGGAACAGATGAATGTGGCCCTGCTGATCGTCAGAATGTTTCCTACTGTGGGCATTAGCATTCCCATGGCGGTGCTTTTGATTCGGATGGGTCTGTATGACACCATGCTGGGACTGGCGCTGCTGTATTCCATTCCCAATATCGCATTGACCTCCTGGATTACCAGTAGCATTTTTGTGGGTATTAATAAAGAACTGGAGGAAGCGTCCCTTGTATTTGGCGGCAACACGGTGCAGACTTTTTTTAAGATTACACTACCCCTTGCTTTTCCGGCAATGGCAGCAAGCTCGATGTATTCCTTTCTGACTGCGTGGAATGACACCATATCGGCATTGATTCTGACCAATCGGAATCAGACGCTGGCGCTTGTGGTGTACAAGGCCATTGGAACCACGTCCAGCGGAATACAATATGCTGCAGCAGGAAGTATTGTATTGATTCTGCCCGCACTGGTATTTACATTCATTATACGTAGATATATTGGACAGATGTGGGGCGGTGTTGAATTATAGGAGGAACCAGAATGAGCTATCTTGAAATCAGAAATTTGCAAAAAAAATATACGGAAAAAGGGCCTCTGATTGTAAATGACATGAATCTTTCCATTGAAAAGGGAGAGTTCATTGTGTTCCTGGGCCCCTCCGGATGCGGGAAAACCACCACCATCCGTATGATTTCCGGGTTGGAAGAGGTGACCGGGGGAGATATTCTTGTGGATGGAGAAAGTATCGTGGATAAAAAGCCCAGGGACAGAGGGGTTTCCATGATTTTTCAAAGTTATGCCATATGGCCCCATATGACGGTATTTGACAATATTGCCTATCCCTTAAAGCTGCAGAAAATTCCAAGAGTCGAAATACGAAAACGGGTGGAGAAAGCAGCAGCGGCCACGGAAATTCAGGGTCTGTTAAAACGGTACCCCAGTCAGATGTCAGGGGGGCAGCGACAGCGGGTTGCGGTATCCAGGGCCATTGTGGTGGAACCTAAAATCTTTTTAATGGATGAGCCCCTTTCTAATCTGGATGCAAAGCTTAGGGTGACCATGAGAACAGAATTAAAAAGGATTCACAGCGAGCAGCACTCCACCAGTATTTTTTTGACCCATGACCAGGCAGAAGCCATGAGTATGGCAGACCGCATTATCGTGATGTATAAAGGCAAAATTGAACAGATCGGCACACCCATGGAAGTTTACCAGGACAGTGCCACCAGGTTTGTGGCGGAATTTATTGGAACGCCGCCCACCAATTTTTTCGATGCACAGATAAAACAGGAAGGAAATCTGCTCATTGCCCAGGGAGAGGGATTTCGCTATCAGATACCGGAAGTCTTTCATGCCGGATTAAGTAGATATGTGGACAGGAAAGTGGATTTGGGCATACGGCCGGAATACATGGCAGTGTCCCCCCATCTGGAGAAGGGACAGGGATATTTTGGAGAGGCACAAATTGATTTTGTGGAACCCCAGGGGTCCCACGCCATCCTGATTACGAATATCGGGCCTGTGAGCTCGAAAATTCATACGGTTTCACATATGGATATAAAGAACAAAACAAAGGTTTCCATTCACATTAAAAAGGATATGGTCATGTTCTTTGACCCGGAAACCTCGTTGAGAATCAGGTAGCAAGGGAGAAACGAGGAGAGAAAATGCGATTTTTAATTACGCCTGATTCTTATAAGGAGAGTCTTTCGGCCATTGAGGCGGCAGAGATTATCCAACAGGCTATTCAAAAGATCATACCCGAAGCAGAATGTGAAATGGCACCCATGGCAGATGGGGGAGAAGGCACTGCAGAATGCCTTTGCCTGGCAGAAAAGGGGGAGAAAATCAATTGTAATGTACGGAACCCTCTGGGGGAACCCATTGATGCAGATTTTGTATGGATCTCCAGCCGGAAGAAGGCCATTATTGAGGTGGCCAGGGCTTGTGGCTTTATGCTAATTCCAGAAGAAAAAAAGAATCCCCTGATAGCCAGCACCTATGGCGTGGGGCAGCTGATGGAAAAGGCCTTGGATCTGGGGTGCCGGGAATTGGTGCTGACACTGGGGGGAACCATAACAAATGACGGGGGCTGCGGAATGCTGCAGGCGCTGGGAGCAGAGATTTCAGATATAGAGGGGAATCCAGTGTCACCCGGGGGCATGGGCCTGGGGAATGTTGCAAAAATGGAGCTGAGAAAGCCCATTGAAAGGCTGAAGGATGTGCAGGTTACCG
>CAYRQT010000005.1:5123-12917 GCA_964426655.1 uncultured Cuneatibacter sp.
AGAGGGGCCACATATATGTTTGGCAGACAAAAGGGAGCAGGGGAAGAAGAACTGATATTTCTGGAAAAGGGCATGGAAACGTATACAAAGGTCCTCAACGGGGCAGCGAAAAAAGCGGTGGATATTATCCCGGGGGCAGGGGCAGCCGGGGGGCTGGGAGCGGCCCTGTATGCCATCTGCGAAACCCGGCATGTCAGTGGTTCCCAATATGTAATGGAGGCATTGCATCTGGAAGAGAAAATACAAAATTGTGATTATGTGATTACCGGAGAAGGGGCAATGGATGCACAAAGTCTGGAAGGAAAGGTGCCCATCAGCATTGCCAGAATAGCCCGGAGATACGAAAAACCGGTCATTGCCTTTGTGGGCATGAGCCGGGGAGATGAACAGGCATATTATGCCCAGGGTATTACGGCAATTTTCTGCATATTAAAAAAAATGGACACGGTGAAGAATATGCTGAAGAATGCAGGGAGAAATCTGCAGTTTACAGTGGAAAATTTTGCAAGGGTGTTAAAAGACTGCAACAGGCCAAAGGCAGAATAGGGGAAGTGAAATGGAAAGACAGTATGGTTTTCTGGAGAAAACAGAGCGGGGCATGTATTTTGGAAAGAAGGCGTATGAGGACGGCGAACTTCCGGTGTTTGAAGAGGTAAGGCAGTGGCTTCCGGATCCGTATATTACGGCAAAGCCGGAGTGGCGGGAGTGTTACTGGTACACCACAAAGGTTCTATTTGGGAATGTGCATAAACCCACAAAGAAAAGTGGATTTGTCAGCAATTTTGTGGATGCTGCCTTTAATCAGAATATTTTTTTGTGGGATACCTGTTTTATGACATTGTTTTGCAATCTGTTCCATCCATATATTCCGGGGATTCGCTCTCTGGACAATTTCTATTGCAAGCAATTTGATGATGGAGAAATTCCCAGGGAAATGGTAAGAGAGACCGGCAGGGATTTCCTGCCATGGGTAAATGCATATGACAAGCCGCTGTATTCCTACTTTCATAATCAATATGGTTTTCGGGGACTGGGACAAATGATGCATCTGGAATATGAGGAGATGTATAAGCCGGAGCTGGGAAGACAGGTGGAAAAGCATCCATACCTGACCCTGGACAATTTAAATCATCCCATTCTGGCCATGGCGGAATGGCAAAGTTACTGCCACACCGGGGATGTCAGGCGGTTATCTTTGGTTTTTGAGGCTCTTTACCAGTATTTTCTGGCTTTTTATTATCATTTGCGTCACGCAAATGGGTTGTATGTGACGGACTGGGCCTCCATGGATAATTCCCCAAGAAACCGTTATCTGGGATTTGGGGTGGACATAACCTGTGAAATGGTTCTGTTTGCCAGCACGCTGCTGGATATGATGGAAGTGCTGGAAAAGAAGGGATGTGCGCCAAAAGAGAAGGAAGAGAGGAAAACATTCCTGCAGCGCCATAAAGAGGATACCATAATAGCCATCAATCAATATATGTGGAATGAAGAGGATGGCTTTTATTATGATGTTACCTTCGCCGGAGAACAAAGCGGCATGAAAACAGCGGCTGCATTCTGGGCTTTGCTTTCTGGGGCAGCAGATCAACGACAGCAGCAGAGACTGGCGCAATGGCTGGAGGATCCCCAAACTTTTAATCGTCCCCACCGGGTACCGGTACTGGCAGCCGATGAAAAAGAGTATGATCCCATGGGCGGCTATTGGAGCGGCTCGGTATGGGCACCCACAAATGCCATGATTGTGCTTGGACTGGAAAAATGTGGATATAACAAACTGGCGAAGGATATTGCCATGAATCACCTGGATGTTTTAAACCGGGTATTTCAGGATACGGGCACCATCTGGGAAAATTATCCTCCGGAATGGATCAGCAGTGGCAATTCGGATCATGCGGATATGGTGGGCTGGTCCGGCCTGGCCCCCATACTATATTTTATCCAGTATGGGGTGGGCTTATCGGTGCCTGAAGGGGGAGATGAACTGGTGTGGGAGCTACCGGAAACCTTTCTGGAAGAAGGCAGTGTGGGCTGTCGGCAATACTGGTTCAGCGGAAAGGAAGCAGACCTGCAGGCAGATAAAAAGGGCACAGAGATTGCCTTGACCATTCACACCCGGGACACCTTCCCCCTCCTGGTTCGCTATAGAGGAAAGGAAAAAAGAGTGAAGGTGTGCGGCAATACAAAATGTGTTTTTTAGAACAGAAATGGAGACAGCATGCATGTATATGAGAAAAATCCTTATGTTGCCATCAGAAATCACCAGAATGCGGCATGGATGGGATATGAACAGATCGTAGCCCGTTTAAAGCAGGATATTGAGCGCTGTTTCAGAGAGCAGTCAACAGTCATTCTGGTCCTGGATTGCTATCCTGGAGTAAATTATGAGGAAATTAGAAAAAACCTGATCAGGCCATTAGATCCGGCAGCCGTGTTTTTTACTGATGAGGAGATTTTTCAATCGGGGGAGCATATCAGCAGCAGGGTGAAAGAGAGAATGACGGAGGACAGGGTTTTCGGACAGATGTGCCTGGAAACCTACAAGGACCTGCTGGAGCCGGAGGGCCTGTCCAGAGTAAGGACCCGCATTGTTAAGACCAAAGGGCTAATTATTCTGTATGGAGCCGGTGCCAATATTCCGGTGATCCCGGACATCTATGTGTATGCAGATCTGGCCCGCTGGGAAATTCAGCAAAGACTGCGCAGAAACCAGATCACCAATTGGAAGCACACACTGGGCTATACCGACAATCTGATGAAATTTAAATGGGGCTTTTTCTTTGAATGGAGAGTGGCAGACAGGCATAAGAAAAAGCAGTTTGAAGCCATGGATTATATTCTGGATACCAATCTTACAGGGATGCCTAAAATGCTGACCGGAGAGGCCTTTCGGGACGGATTGCAGCAGGCAGCTGCCCGGCCATTTCGTCTGGTTCCTTTTTTTGATCCTGGCATATGGGGGGGCCAGTGGATGAAAGAGGTGTGCGATTTGGACAGAGGTGCGGAAAATTATGCCTGGTGCTTTGATTGTGTGCCGGAAGAAAATTCTCTGCTCCTTGGCTGTGACAATATTGTGATTGAAATCCCGGCCATGGATCTGGTGTTATATCAACCGGTAGAATTGCTTGGGAAAAAGGTCCATGCCAGATTTGGGGCAGAGTTTCCCATTCGATTTGATTTTCTGGATACCATGGGGGGACAGAACCTTAGCCTGCAGGTGCATCCACTGGTGGATGGGATTCAGGAGAAATTTGGCATGCACTATACACAGGAGGAATCCTACTATGTTCTGGATGTGGGAAAAGAAGGAACACCGGTTGTCTACCTGGGTGTCAAAACCGGCGTAAGCCGGGAAAGTCTGTTCCAGGCTCTGGAAGAGGCCCAGACCGGAAAAGAAGATTTTCCGGCAGAAACCATGATCAATGCCATACCTGTAAAAAAACACGATCATATTCTAATTCCCCCCGGCACCATTCACTGCTCCGGGCGGGATACCATGATTCTGGAAATTTCGGCAACCCCCTACATTTTCACCTTTAAATTATGGGATTGGGGAAGACTGGGACTGGATGGACGGCCAAGGCCGGTTCATCTTGCATACGGAAAAGAAGCCATTCAGATGGACCGTGACACGGCGTGGGTCAAAGGGGAGCTGGTAAATCAGGTGCAGACACTCCGGGAGGAGGAAGGGTACCAGCAGGAAAGGACAGGGTTGCATGAGCTGGAGTTTATTGAAACGACCAGAGAATGGTTTTCCAGAGAAATCCTATGTAAGACGGAAGAAAGTGTGAATGTGCTGAATCTGGTGGAAGGGGAGGCGATAGAAGTAAAATCTCCGAAGGATGCCTTCTCCCCATTCCTTATACATTATGCGGAGACCTTTATTGTGCCGGAAAGTGTAAAAGAGTATCTTTTATGTCCGGTGGGGAACACAGAGAGCAGAGTGGGTGTCATATGTGCCAGGGTGCGCGTGGAAAAGCAGACCTGGTAATGAGGTGAAAAATGTATCTGGCAATAGATTTGGGCGGCACAGGCATTAAGTTAGCTTTTTTTGAAAACAATACACAGGAGCCAGCCTGGAAGGCACAGATTCCGGCCTATTCTGACAGGGGCATTGTGCAGGGGCTGGACCGAGTGAAGGAAACACTGCAAAAAAGCGGGATAAAGAACTTTAAACAGGTGGGCATTGCCATTCCGGGAATAGTGGACAGTGCCAAATGCCGGCTCCTTTCTGTTAACGGAAAATATATGGATGCAGTAGGGTTTCCGTTTCCGGAATGGATTCGACTGAAATTTGGATGTCCCCTGGTGATGGAAAATGATGCCAATGCAGCACTTCTTGGAGAAATCAGCTTTGGATGCGGCCAGGGATGTGATAATGCAGTGATGATGATTTTAGGCACTGGTGTGGGCACTGCGGCCTGTATGGAGGGGCGCATTCTACACGGCGCACATCAGCAGGCCGGCATCATGGGAGGACATTTTGTAATTTGCAGCGGGGGAAAAACCTGCAGCTGCAAAGGCGCCGGGTGCCTGGAAGCGTATGTGGGCGCCAGGGAGGTGCAAAAGGCACTCGGTCGGATGGATTTATCGGAAAGTGTACTGAAGGACTGGCCGAATCCAGGCATAAAAGAGGTGGCTAAAGCCTGGAAAGAAGGAGATGCTCTGGCTACTTATATTATGCAGAAACAGATTCAGCTGTACAGTGACGGCATTGTCAATCTGATTCTGGCATATGACCCGGAGATGGTTATTTTAAGCGGGGGGCATTATGAAGGCAGGAGAAAAGCTGGCAATGGCAATTGAAGAAAGCGTGTTGGGAAAGGTCTGGCCCCCCTGGGGTAAAGTGCGGTTTTCAGTGGCAAAGGATCCGGAATATTCTGTCATTTATGGCCTGTTAAAAATCATGCAGGAAAAGGGAAAGGCCCAATAGGTGGTGAAAAGGACAGGTGTTGAAATGAACAAAATGATTATTTACGGGGACAGTCTTTCTACCGGGACACATGGAAATGGGGGATACCTGGAGGCTGTCAGAATGGCTTTGCACATAAAAGAAATTGAAAATCATGCGGTAGGCTCCAGCGGCCTGTGCGAAGGGACGCCGAATCACATGCTGGGCATTCTGCAAAGCCAGGTGGGAAAAACGGAGGGCATGGGCGCAGATCTGGTGCTGGTGTGGCACGGCAGCAATGACTGGTACTGGGGGGTGGAACAAATGGCTTTTCGTGAGGCCATCCCCAGAGCCGTGCACTGTGTTCGTCAAAGAAATCCGCAGGCTCTTCTAGTTTGGGCTACACCCATATTCCGATATGAAACGCCACATCAGGGAAAAATCTGCGGCAATGGGTTCTTTACGGAGAATGCAGTGGGCAACACGTTGGAAGAGTATGCCCAAAGCATTCGGCAGATGGGAAAACGGCTTGGCTTTCCTGTAATAGAAATGGGAATAAGCGTAGGGATCCATGCAGAAAACGAGAAACACTACCTGGAGGATCATGTGCATCCCAACGCAGAAGGATACCAGAAAATTGCCAGAGTACTGACTGCAGAAATAGAAAAATATCTATATTTTATCAGGGGAGAAAAGGGGCATGAAGGGCATTGGAATCCATGTAGATGATTATGTCAAAGATAAAAGGGACGCCTTTTACGGAACGACCCTTGCCATAGAAGAGGCATTTAGGCAGAAGGCAGCGTACATTCAGTTTGGGCCGGGGGAATACCATTTTTCCTCATTTCATTCGCTAAAGACCCGGTCCATTGCACATGATGATGGATGCAAAGATGTGGAAAAAAAGGACTGTCATATTCTGCTTCGGCATTTCAGTCACCTCACCCTCTGCGGTACAGAGGAGGGGAAAACGCTGTTGACCGGCTATAATGACCAGACACCCCAGATCCTTCTGCCCAGTCTTATATGGGCAGAACACTGCAAAAACCTTACCGTGAGGAATATCTGCTTCTCCAGAAGACCGGAAACGGCGTATTCTGCCATCGTGGAAAAATAGAAAAGGGGAAGATTACGGTCAGACTCCTTTCTTTGGAAGAAGGCCCCGAGGAGCTTGCTGCCTATTGCATGAATCGGTATGACATAACAGAAAGAAAATTATTGGGAGAAAGTCTGACCTATGGCTTTGGGTATGACAAACGCTTCCAAAAGATGCTGGGAATCAGATACGAGCTGGAGGACGAAGCTCTGGCCGGACAAATCCACGAGGGAGAGGGATTGTCCTTTCACCAGTCTGGGAAAACGGATTTCCTATTGTTCTTCGGAGGATGCGAAGAGCTGAGACTGGAGCAGGTGCATATTGAAAATACCAATGGATTTGGTATTTTAACGGAGAATTGCACCCACATTACCGGGGACAGGGTTAAAATTGCCCCTTCTGCCCGTCAGTTTTTCACCGGGCCCAGAGATGGCTGGAAAATACACCGATGTTCTGGAAAAATCAAAATAGAGAATTGCCATTTCGAAGGGGTGCGAATGGATGGACAAAATGTGCAGAGCCATTATCTGGTTTTGGAAAAAAGACTGAATGAAAACACGGTGCTTTGTAAATGCAAATACGCACCGGTGCCGCTAAAAACGGGCACATCCATTTTTCAGGGAGCAGGGAAGGGAAAGGGGCTTTTTGATTCAGCACTGGAGCCTGGGCAACAGAGAAATGGAAGAGACCCGTCAGGCCGAAGATGTTTCCGCAGGGACAGTGGTCCCGGGAAGCCAAAATCCCATGCAGCACTACGTAATCACCTTTGAAGAAGCCCTGTCCCCGGATATCCCATTGGGGGCCCTTCTAAATGCAGGCTGTTGGGAGCCGGAGGAATATATTTGCAGGAATTCTGTATTTCGCAATATTGCAGGCGCAGGGCATCTGATTCGCTGCAGAAACGTATTGCTGGAAAAGAACCGGTATGAAACCATCATGTGTGCAGGCATTATGCTGGGGGCAGAGCTGGACACCCACTGTGAAAGTGACCATGTGTCCAATATACGGATCAAAGATAATTATTTTTGCAATATTGGAACAAAACCCAGATATGGAATCTATGGCTGTGCCTGTGTAGCCATAAAATCACAGGGCTTTGAAGGTCCATTCAATGAGAAAATCAGCATAGAACACAATGTGTTCGCCCAAAGCAGCAAAGCCATAGAAATATATGACGCCAGAGAGGTTGCCATCAGGGACAATATATACCGGGATGTCCGGGAAAAGGTTTACATCCATGGAAGCAGTACCCGGCATATATGGAAAGAGGACGAGGAGAAATGATCAGAAAACAGGAATGGCTGGAGCATCTATACAAAATATACGGAAGGGAAGAGGCAGAGTGGCTGGCAGACAGCATGGAAAAGCGTTTTGAAAAGTATGGGCACAAAGGGGAGGAAAAACAGAAAGAAAACTGGCTTAGTGAAAAGGATACCATTCTGATTACTTATGGAGACAGCCTGGTAAAGGAGGGAGAGGCAGGACTTTGCACCCTCAGAAATTTTATGGAACGTTACGTGAAAGGAGCCATTCATGCCATCCATCTGCTGCCCATATTTCCTTACACCTCCGATGACGGATTTTCCGTGGTGGACTTTAAGGAGATTCACCCCTCTTTAGGGGACTGGGGGGATATTCGGGCCCTGGCAAGGGGGTATTCCCTTATGTTCGATGCGGTGGTCAATCACATTTCCCAAAGCAGTGAGTGGTTTCAGAAATTTCTCAAATGTGAAGCGCCATACAGAGATTATTTTATTACAGCAGATCCAGGAGCAGATTACAGCCAGGTAACAAGGCCAAGAGCCCT
>CAYRQT010000005.1:12927-26598 GCA_964426655.1 uncultured Cuneatibacter sp.
GACTTCATTTGAAACAGCGGAGGGAGAAAAGTATGTATGGACCACGTTCAGCGAGGATCAGGTGGATCTGAATTATGCCTGCCCGGATGTGTTGCTGGAGGTGATGGATGTGCTCCTTACATATGGGGAGCAAGGTGCCCGGTTTATCCGGCTGGACGCCATTGGATTTCTATGGAAAACACCCGGAACAAGCTGCATGCATCTTCCCCAGACCCATGAGATCATCAAGCTGATGAGAAAGGTTTTGGAAGACTACATGCCGGGGACCTTGCTGATTACGGAAACCAATGTTCCCTACAGGGAGAACATCAGTTATTTTGGAAACGGAGATGAAGCCCACCTGATTTATCAGTTTCCTCTGCCGCCATTGACCATGTTTTCTCTTTTGACGGGAGACGCCTCCAAATTAAGTAGTTGGGCAAAGGGGCTGGATGTGCCGGAAAAAGGCACAGCCTATTTCAACTTTCTAAGCTCTCATGACGGCATTGGCATTAGACCGACAGAAGGCATTCTCACAAAGGAGGAGCAGCAATTCCTGGTGGAAGCCACATTGAAAAACGGGGGTGTGGTTTCCTATAAGAACAATGGGGATGGCACAAAAAGCCCTTATGAGCTGAATATTAATTACCAGGATGCTCTGGCCTCTCCGGATGAAAAGGACAGTATCCGGCTGGCCAGATTTCTGGCGGCAGAAACCATACTTCTTTCTTTGCAGGGCCTTCCCGGAATTTATATTCACAGCCTTCTGGGGTCCCGCAATGATTATTATGGGAAGGAAATTTCAGGAATTCCCAGAAGAATTAACCGGGAAAAGCTGTCTGTGGAAAAACTGGAAAGGGACTTATCTGGAGATACCAACAGAAGCTACATTTTCCATGAGCTGCATGCCCGGTTGGAAATCCGGAAACAGCATAAGGCTTTTTCCCCGGATGCCACACAAAAAATACGGATTCTGGATTCCCGGGTCTTTGCCCTGGAAAGGGAGGCAGAGGATACAGGAGAAAAAATAGAGATTCTCATTAATGTTTCCGGAGAGAGGGTGGCTCTTTCACCGCAACATTTTCAGGGAAAAAATCTGCTGGCCATTGAGCCGGAAGAGAATAAGAAAGCATTGCATCCTTATGAAGCCTGCTGGATTTTAAAATCCGGCAATGTCAGGTAAGTCTTACAAACAGATAATGGAAAGGAAAAACAGATGAAGAAATTAGTGGCAGCAGCACCGGGGGTAGCCAGATTTAAGGCATATGAGGACAGAACCTTGCAGCCCAATGAAGTAAAAGTAAAAGTGGAATTTGCCTCCCCCAAGCACGGTACGGAAACAGCAGATTTTCGGGGAACCACCCCTTTTATCAACGGAAAATTCGACGATGCGTGGCGAATTTTCATTGAACGGGACAAAGAGGAGCCCCGGGGAATTGAATTTGGGGACCTTCCTCTGGGCAATATGTTTGTGGGAAGGGTTGTGGAAACTGGAAGCCAGGTGACAGAATATGCCGTTGGCGACCGGGTGTGCTCCTACGGGCCTATCCAGGAAACCCAGATTGTAAATGGTGTAAACAATTATAAACTGAGAAAGATGTCTCCCCAGGACTCGGAAAAGAATGCAGTTTGTTATGATCCGGCCCAGTTTGCGCTGGGGGGCATACGGGATGGCAATGTGAGGCCGGGAGACAATGTGGCGGTTGTGGGCCTTGGGGCAATCGGACAACTGGCTGCGCAGATGGCGGTCAGGCTGGGGGCCCATAAGGTAATCGGCATTGATCCGATTTTGCATAGAAGGGAAATCGCATTAAAAAACGGGATCCATTATGTGCTGGACACGGCAGGATGTGATGTGGGATATGAAATGAAGCACCTGACAGGGAAAGCAGGGGTGGATGTGGTGATTGAAACCAGTGGAAGTGTACAGGCTCTGCAGGCCTCTCTGAAAGGACTGGCCTATGGGGGAACCATTGCCTATGTGGCATTTCCAAAGCCTTTCCCTGCCGGATTGTGGCTGGGGCAGGAGGCCCACTACAACTATGGAAAGATTGTGTTCTCCAGAGCCTGCAGTGAACCTAACCCGGAATATCCCAGGTGGTCCAGAAAACGTTTGGAAGATGTGGTTTGGGAGATGTTGATGAATGGATACCTGAATTGTGAGGATATTATATTTCCCGTGGTGCCATTCGCAGAAGCAGCAGAAGGGTTCTGCCGGTATGTAGACCTGCATCCCGAAGAGAGCATCAAAATGGGTGTAAGATTTGGAGGTGAGGAATAATGTGGCTTGGCACACAGGACAGAGATTTTTTCCCCGTAAAAATGAAAGAGAAATTCCAGTTTATCCGGGATATGGGGTTTGATTGTTTTGAAATAGACGGTAAAATGCTGGTGGATCATGTGGAGGAGGTGAAAGAAGCGGTGACGGCCACCGGATTGCCGGTGTCCACAGCCTGTGGCGGATACCGGGGATGGATCGGCGATTTTATTGAAGAAAGAAGGCTGAATGGGGTGGAAGACTTAAAGCAGATCCTCCGGGCCATTACAGAGGTGGGAGGGACCGGAGTGGTGGTACCGGCTGCCTGGGGCATGTTCACCTTTCGACTGCCGCCCATGATTTCTCCCAGAAGCAGGGAGGGGGATGAGAAGGCAATTCTGGCCTCATTACAGGTATTGGATGAGGAGGCAAAGGCATGTGGGGCGTACCTGTATCTGGAGCCGTTGAACCGCTATCAGGATCATATGCTCAACACCATTCAGGATGCGGTAAAAATCATAGAAAAAGGGAAATTCGAACGGGTAAAGGTGACAGGAGATTTTTACCACATGGCCATTGAAGAAGATGATATTTCTGCCTCTCTCAAAAAATATAAGTCGTATTACGGGCATATTCATATTGCGGAAAACCATAGATACCAGCCGGGAACCGGCTCCATAGATTTCAGGCGGCATATGAGTACACTGAAGGAAATCGGTTATGAGGGTCCGGTGGTGAATGAAGGCAGAATTCGGGGAGAGGCCCCCCTTCAGGCATACCGGGCATCCGTGACATATATGAAACAGTTTATGTGAGCTTGTCAGTCAAAAGAGGAAACGGGTAAAGCGATGAAAAAACTAAGGGCAGCGATCATTGGTGCGGGTCAGGTGGCCAGCGTCTCTCATATTCCCAATTATCAGCGTATGGAAGATGTGGAGCTTGTGGGCATCTGTGACACAAATCTGGAAGCTGCAAAAAAACTGGCCGCCCAATTCAACATACCGGGAGGCTATAAGGATCACATGCAAATGCTGTCAGAATTAAAGCCGGATCTGGTGAGTGTATGTGTGCCGAATACATTTCATGCCAGGATTACCATGGATGCTTTGCGGGCCGGCTGCCATGTGCTATGTGAAAAACCGCCTGCCATTTCCCTGAAAGAAGCAAAGGAAATGGAGCAGACAGCAAAAGAGGCGAACAGATTGCTGACGTATGGGTTTCACATGCGGCATGGAACACAGGTGGCCTTGATAAAAGAGAAATTAAAGCAGGGGGAATTGGGCGTGGTCTATGGGGCGAAGGCGATATGGCTAAGACGAAGAGGTATTCCGGGCTGGGGAAGTTTTACCAATCGGGAAATGCAGGGGGGCGGCCCCCTCATTGATCTTGGCGCCCATGTGCTGGATACGGCCCTTTACCTTCTGGACTATCCGGAAGTGGCCTATGTATGTGCAGACGCCTATGATTACATTGGAAAAGCGGGTGGAAATGGCCTGTTTGGAAAATGGGAGGGGGGCAGGAGATATACAGTGGAAGACGGCCTGTTTGGGTACATTCACTTTCAAAATGGCGTCAGTCTGCGGCTGGAAACTTCTTTTGCCCTGCATATGAGAGAAAAAGACATTAAAAGTGTGCAAATCTTTGGAGACAGGGCCGGGGCGGAGCTTTTTCCTTTGGAAATATATGGTATGGAGGATGGCTGTCCTGTGGACCGGAAATTTCCGTTTTTCCCCGAAGAGGACCTGCATAAAAAGGAGCTGGAGCAGTTTGTCAGGGCCTGCCAGGGGAAAGAACCTCTCCTGGTGAAAGCAGAGGAAGGCATGTATCTGCAAAATATACTGGATATGCTGTACCTGTCTGCAGGTACAAAAGCACCGGTTATTTCTACATCCCTTTAAGGAATATGGAAAGCATCCATTAATAGCTGTTATTAATCTGGGGTTATGGTATAATGAAGCCTTGAGAAGGAGGCTGGTATGTGGATTGTCTATGCCCTAAGCTCTGCTGTTTTTGCGGGTCTGACAGCTGTTTTGGCCAAAATTGGGATGGATGGAGTACCCTCCACCCTGGGAACGGCTTTAAGAACATTGGTGGTAGCGGTTTTTGCCTGGCTGCTTGTTGGACTTAGCGGCAGTTGGAAAATGCTGCCGGAAATATCCGGAAAATCTTTTTTGTTTTTAATATTGTCAGGGGGTGCCACAGGCATCTCCTGGCTTTGTTATTTTAAGGCCATTCAGTTGGGAGATGTACATCTGGTGGCACCGCTGGACAAAAGCAGCACCATATTGACCATTCTATTGGCATTTGTTTTTTGGGGAGAAAAGCCAGGCATTTTTTCCTGGGCTGGCATTTTGCTCATGGGATGGGGCACCTGGATCATGGTTGGACAGAGGCCTGCAGGAAAAAAACATAAGACGCATAATCAGACAAGGGCAGAAAACCTGACGGCAGGGGGAAATAGAAGCTGGCTTTTTTATGGTATTTTGTCCGCTCTGTTTGCTGCGGGCACCTCTATTTTAGCCAAGATCGGGATTCAGAATATGGATGCAGACCTGGGCACCGCCATACGCACGCTGGTGTTGCTGGTGATGGCCTGGGGAATTGCTGCCTTTAGAGGGGAACAGGGCAGACTGCACAGCCTGACGCAAAGGAATTGGTGGTTTATTTTTCTTTCAGGACTGGCTACAGGGCTGTCCTGGCTATGCTATTTCAGGGCGCTGCAGGCCGGGCCCGCCAGTCTGGTGGTCCCCCTGGACAAATTGAGCATTATATTCACCATTGCCTTTTCCTGTTTGGTGCTAAAAGAAAAAATAACTTGCCGGCAGCTTTGGGGACTGGGCGGCATTTTAGGGGGAACGCTACTGTTGTTACTGTAAACGTTTCACATTTTGTAAGCCTTTTGGACTGTACAGAAAAAGCCCCTGGGCATATAATAGGACCAGAGAGAAAAGACAATCCAAAGAAACAGCACAGAAAATAGGAGGAAACATGAGTAATGTGAATATCCCCGGCGGAGAATTACTCTGTACCAATCTGGCAGTGATGAAAGAAACCTTTTCCTGGGAAGGCAATGCGATGCGGCTTTGTTGTGCCCAGATGGCCACTTTGCAAAATCAAACATTGCGTTCTGCAAGACTGAAGGAACAACTGGGGCACTTAAAAGAAGAACTGGGGGCTTTTTCCGCGTTTCGGGGAACACTGGAAAAAAGCATTGTGACCATGCTGACCCTTTCCGATTCTCCCAGAGTTCTGCTTGCAGATGGACGGAAAATTTACGAACAGATTCGTAAGGGCCTGTTTTCCACGGCCTATCTGCCCCTGGCGGCAATGGTCATTGCAGAGCATGTGCCCACAGAGAACCAGAAAATCATGACGGATAAAGCCATGGATCTGTATAAACGAATAAAAAAGAACCATCCCTTTCTGACTTCAGAGGAGGATATGCCCTTTTGTGCCATGATGGCGCTGTCTGACCGGACGCCGGAAGATCTGGAACAGGATGGGGAGGCCTGCTATCGTCTGCTTAAAAAGAAATTTCATACCGGGAATATGGTGCAGGCCTTCAGCCACGTGCTGGCCCTTTCCCCTCAAACACCGGAAGTGAAATGTGCCAGGGCCATTGCCCTGTGGGACGGCCTTCGACAGGCAAAATGCAGCCTGGGATCAGATTTTGAACTTCCTGTACTGGGCATCATGGCAGATTTGCCAAGGGAGACGGATGAAATTGTGCAGGCTGTGGTTTCCATGGATGAATGGCTGCGCCAAAGAAAAGAATTTGGCTTTTGGAGCGGCATCTCTTCCTACCAGAGAAGGATGCACGCCTGCCTGCTGGTTTTACAACAATACAGACTGGATGACACAGGCGTAATGGTGGTATGGCAAAGCAGCCTGGCGGCTGTTATTGCCCAGGAGATGGCCATGTTGGCGGTGATGACAACGGTAATGGCCGCAAATACGTCTTCAACAAATACTTAACGGAGAATATAAACACAATGGGAGAGCAGGATAATGTACTGGCGGGCCTGAAAACAGCCTTTATTCATGGGGGAGAAACCTCTCCTTTGGCCATGCAGCCGGCGTTGGTTTATAATGATTATAAAGAAGGCAGAAAAGTGCTTGCCGTATTGGAAGAGGAACTTTTAGGTTGCTCTTCCTTTTCCATGAGTGTGGCTTTTATCACAAAAGGGGGGATTATCCCTTTGCTACAGACGTTAAAGGAGCTGGAAAGCAAGGGGATTCCCGGACGGATATTAACAACGGATTACCTGAATTTTAGTGCGCCAGAGGCATTGGATCTGCTACAGAAGTTTAGCAATATCTCCCTTCGTATGTTTCGGACAACAGAGGGGGAAGGCTTTCATACTAAGGGCTATATTTTCCAAAGGGGAGAAACTTATCGCTTCATCATTGGTAGTTCCAATTTGACCATGGATGCCATAACCAGAAACAAGGAATGGAATACAAGGTTGGTTTCCATGTCAGACGGCCAGATGGGGCAGGATGTGATACAGGCGTTTGAACGACTTTGGTCAGATCCCCATTCAGCGGTATATACAGAAATATGTGATACATATAGGGAACAATATCGTATTGCAAAAGAGCAGAAGAAAATTGCACTAAGTACACAAATTCCACAGCTGGAAGAATATCGTCTGGTACCGAATGAAATGCAGACGGCCTTCGTAGTCAGGATGAAAAAATTAGTAGAAAACGGTGCAAAGAAGTTACTGCTATTGAGTGCCACAGGTACAGGGAAAACCTATGCTGCAGCATTCGCCATGCGAGATTTAAAACCTAAACGATTCTTGTTTGTCGTTCATCGGGAGCAGATTGCCAGAAAAGCCATGGAAAGTTTTCGGCAGGTTTTGGGAAATGCTTATACGTATGGTATTTTATCCGGTGGTCAGAAAGATCAGGAAGCGACGGCATTGTTTGCCACAATGCAGACCATCAGCAAGGAAAGCTATAGAAACCAGCTGGAGAAGAATCGATATGATATTATTATCATAGACGAGGCACATCATGCAGGGGCATCCAGCTATCAAACCCTGATGGATTACTTTTCTCCTCAGATTTGGCTGGGCATGACAGCTACGCCAGATCGTATGGATCAGTTCAATGTATATGAATGCTTCGATTATCAAATCGCATACGAGATTCGCCTGCAAAAAGCATTGGAATTGGATATGCTTTGTCCCTTTCATTATTTTGGAATAACAGACTTGGTAATAGAAGGAGAGAGTATTGAAGACAAAACCACTTTTAGTAGACTGGTTTCTGATGTGCGGGTGGATCATATTATTCGGCAGTCAAAATACTTTGGTTTCCAGGGGGACCGATTAAGAGGCCTGATTTTCTGCAGAAGCAGGGAAGAGGGGAGAATCCTATCTGATAAATTTAATTTGAGAGGATATAGGACTGTCTTTTTAAGTGGGTTAGATGACCAGCAAGTGAGGGAAGAAGCCATTTCCCGTTTAGAACACAGGGAAAATGAAAAGGCATTAGACTACATCATAACTGTAGATATATTTAATGAAGGTGTGGATATTCCGGGTGTTAATCAGGTGATTTTATTAAGGCCAACCCAAAGTCCCGTTGTCTTTGTTCAGCAGTTGGGAAGAGGACTGAGAAAAGCGCCTGGAAAAGAATGCGTTGTGGTGTTGGACTTTATTGGAAATTATGAAAATAATTTCATGATTCCCATTGCTCTTTCAGGGGATAGAAGCTATAACAAGGATACCATCCGTCGTTATGTGAGAGAAGGGGCCCAGATTATTCCAGGAGCATCTACAATTCATTTTGATGAGATCTCCAAAAAAAGGATTTTTCAGTCGGTTGATCAAATAAAAATTGGATTTCGATTTTTGAAGGAGAAGTATGAACTTTTGAAAAATAAGCTGGGAAGAATCCCGGACATGATAGATTTTTACGAGTATGGAGAGGTAGATCCATTGCTATTTGTGGCCGAAGCCGGGTCGTACTACCAGTTCTTGAAGAGAGCAGATATATCTTACCAGGTATGCTTATCCCAAGAGGAAACCCAGATTCTCGCATTCGTCTCACAGATGTTTCTCAATGGAAAGAGGGTACATGAGCTCCTTCTTTTAAAGTTGTTAATGGAGAAGGAGAATGTGACATTATCAGATTTTCAGGAAGCATTGAGTGGAGAAAGTGTTCCATTTCGATTGGCTGATTATGATTCTGCACTGCATTTGCTGGAGATGCAATTTCTGAACCGTGATTCTGAAGTGAGAAAATTTAAATCCATTTCTTTTTTTCAGCAGGAAGATATGACAGCGGGGCTTTTGCGCAGAGGGACTGCCTTTTACCTATATTTGCAGGAACGCCCTTTTTATAAGGAACTATGTAAGCTTATTGAATTTGGCATGCACAAATGGCGAGCAGAATATATGCATGCCGATCAGTATAATTTAGTGCTTTATCAAAAATATTCCAGGAAGGATGTCTGCAGACTTTTGAACTGGGAAAAGGATGACAGTGCCACGATTTATGGATATCGCATCAAATATGACACATGCCCTATTTTTGTAACATATGAAAAGGAAGAGAATATTTCTGATTCCACCAAATATGCAGACCATTTTCTAAACGAACAAATCTTTAGCTGGATGACTAGAAACAGAGTTTCTTTGGACAGCAAAGAGGCGCAAACCATCATCCATTACAGGGAAAATGGATTAAAACTCTTCCTTTTTGTCAAAAAAAGTGATGGAGAAGGAACGGACTTTTATTATATGGGGCCGGTTGAGCCAGTGGCCTGGCAGGAGACCACCATAAAAAGCAATACGGGGGCTGATCTGCCAGTTGTTAATTTTAAATTCAAGCTAGTTGTTCCGGTTAGAAATGATATATATGAGTACTTTACACTATGATAAGAAGAAGGAGCCCCATGAAAACCATATACGTTGTTGCCGCCATTATTTGTGATAACATGAAATGCCCTCAAAAGATATTTGCCACCCAGAGAGGGTATGGTGAATTTGAAGGAGGGTGGGAATTCCCCGGAGGGAAAATCGAACGGGGAGAGACACCCCAAGAGGCATTGATTCGGGAAATCCAGGAGGAGCTGGAAACGGATATCCAGGTGGGAGAGCTGTTTTATACCGTTGAATATGATTACCCCGCATTTCATTTGCATATGGATTGCTTCCTGGCGGAGGTCAAGTCCGGACATCTGGTACTATTGGAGCATGAAGCGGCCCGGTGGCTGACGAAAGAGACCCTGCGGGAGGTGGATTGGCTGCCTGCCGATTTGGGAATCATTGCAAATCTGGAGAAAAAAATGAGACTTTGAAAATAAGGGGGAGTAAGTTGCACAAAGTACAAAAATATACATGAACAGTACAATAAAAGACATTATTATTTGGAAAAGAACCGCTTATAATAAACCCTGCAGCTTGAAGTATGTGCAGAAAAAAGAAAGGGTTATACTGTGACAAAAGACATGACTACCGGAAGTCCGGTAAAACTAATTATATATTTCACCATTCCACTTTTGATTGGGAATATCTTCCAGCAGATTTACAGCATGGCGGATACGCTCATTGTGGGGAGAACCATAGGGGTAAATGCGCTGGCAGCAGTGGGAAGCACCGGCAGCATCAGCTTTCTGGTTCTGGGCTTCGCTATGGGGGCCACCAGTGGTCTCTCCATCATAACGGCCCAAAGATTCGGGGCTAAGGATGAAATGGGCGTAAAAAGAAGCGTGGCCGCCAGTGTGTGGATCAGCCTGCTGATCACAATTGTGCTGACGGCCATTGCTGTGCCTTTGGCCAGACAGATTCTGGAACTGATGCAGACGCCTGATGAAATTATCGATGATGCTTACAGCTATATTGTGGTCATCTTTTCAGGCATTTTTGCCAGTATGTTGTTTAACCTGCTCTCCAATCTGATTCGGGCGTTGGGAGACAGCCACACCCCCCTGATTTTTTTGATTGTGGCCAGCGTTATCAATATTATTCTGGATTATGTGTTCATTTTAGCATTTAATATGGGGGTAGCGGGAGCCGCCTGGGCCACAGTGATTGCACAGACTGTTTCCGGCCTTCTCTGCCTGGGGTATATTTACCTGAAACTGCCCATTTTACATCTTAGAGCAGCCGATTGGAAAGTGAGTGGCTGGGAGATCCTGCAGCATTTAAAAACTTCCCTGCCCATGGGCTTTCAGATGTCCATCATTGCCATCGGAACCCTGATTTTGCAGATTGTTCTGAATGGACTGGGGGCAGTTTCTGTGGCCGCCTTTACGGCAGCGCAGAAAATTGACCAGATTGCCACGCAGCCCATGAATTCCTTTGGGACCACAATGGCCACTTATGCAGCCCAGAATTATGGAGCCGGTAAGGTGAATCGGATTCGTAAAGGGGTTCTGCAATGTAGCATTTTGAACATCTCTTTTGGAATGATCATGGGGGCCGTCAATATATTTGCGGGGTACCAGCTGGCAGGCCTTTTTGTGGGAAATGAAGCGGGAGAGGTTCTGGATCTGGCGCAGACTTATTTGCGGATTAATGGTGCCATGTACTGGGCACTGGCCATTCTCTTCGTTTGTAGAAATACCATACAGGGACTTGGCAGAAGTGTTATGCCTACTGTCGCCGGAATAACAGAACTGGTGATGAGAAGTATGGCAGCAGTATTTCTGGCTACCCAGATCGGCTTTTCGGGAGCCTGCTGGGCCGGCCCGCTGGCCTGGGTTGGGGCATGCATTCCCTTGAGCATAGATTTTATCCATACTATGCGGCATCTGATGGGAAAGCAGCCGTCCACGCCCTGTGTAAAGCAGGCAGCATAGATATAATTTTAAGAATAAAAAATGCAAAAAATATCTTGACAATAACATTTCCGGGACCTATACTTGATTTGGTAACAGGAATGGCAAAGGTGCAGCTCGGGGAAGAGTCTGCACTTTTTTTTCACCTGGGATGTTACTGAAAAGATATAAATTCAAAAATATATTTTAAAAGTAAAAATGAAAGGAGCAAGAATGGAGCTTTTAAAAGGATTGGACGAGACAATTCAAAAGGCAATGAAAAAAATGAATGTACCGGGGGTGCAGATTGCCGTAGTAAAATCCGGTGAAGTCATCTATCAAAAGGCGTTTGGTTATGCAGATCTGGAAAAAGGAGAAAAGCTGACCAATGCCCACCTCCTTCCCATTGGTTCTTCAAGTAAATCCTTTACGGCAGCCTGTGTGGTAAAGTTGTGTGAACAGGGGAAATGGGATTTGGATACGCCTCTGAAAAAATACATGCCTGCATTCAGCCTGTATGATCCAGTGGCTACGGAACAGGCTACCGCCAGAGATCTGCTTTGCCACAGAACGGGAGTGCCCCGCCACGATATGATGTGGTACAACTGGAATGATCTGGACAGAAAGGATCTGACCGTCAACCGTATGCCTTATCTGGAGGCCAATACGCCTTTTCGCAGTACCTTCCAGTATTCCAATCAGATGTATGCGGTGATTGGACAGTTCATAGAAGAAATCAGCAAAAAGCCCTGGGAAATGTTTGTGGAAGAACACTTTCTGCAGCCTCTCAATATAGAACATTATAGTTTTGCGGTAAATGGGGATGAACAGCCCTATGCCAGCCTGTACACACCAGATGAAGAAGGGGTGAATCAAAAAAATGCACCGTTAAAGTTGAAGGCCATTGCACCCGCAGGGGGATTGAACATGACGGCAGGGGAGTTTGTAAAATGGGTGGATTTTCAGATGCACAACGGTCATTCACAGGCAGGTCCACTGCTTTCAGAACAGAGCATGGTCCAATTGCATACGCCCAATATTCCATACCAGATTTTTCCCTTCAGTTTTCCGGAGAGAATGAATGTGGGATATGCCCTTGGATGGACCGTGGACATGTTCCGGGGAAAAAAGGTGATCGATCATGGCGGAAACGTGAATGGGGCTTCGGCCTTGGCAGCATTCATGCCGGAAGAGGCGTTGGGCATTGCAATATTGACCAATGCCAACAGCAATATGCTGGTATATGCCCTGTCCATGGAAATTTTTGACCGGTACCTGGGGCATGAAGGAGAGAAGGACTGGTTTACTGCATTTCAGTCCAACATGGATGCCCTTCTGGCTGCGATGAAGGGCATGCTGAAAGGCATATATCAGACCAAAAAAGAAGGGAAAGGCTTTAGCCATTCACTGGAGGAATACACCGGCCTGTATACTCATCCCGGATATGGGGAGGTGCGGATCCTGCTGGATGAGGGAAAATTAAAGGGGCAGTATCATAATAACGCATTGGATATACAGCATTTGCATTATGATATTTTCACTTTTGAACTAATGGGAACCCCTTTCCCGATTTCCTTTTTTACAGCCGTGGATGGACAGATCAGCAAATTGGAAATTCCTTTGGAAATGGCAGTGCAGCCCATTGCTTTTACCAAGGTGGAATAAGGAGGAAAACAAATGGACGTACGTCTGAAAAAACTGGCGGAAAATCTGGTGCATCACTCTTGTAAAGTAAAGGCAGGGGACAAGGTGCTGATTCATTACATGGGAGACACCACGGAGGCGCTGGCACAATATGTAATTCGGGAGGTGTATCAGGCCGGAGGCATCCCTTTTTGCCATTTTACCAGTGATGTGATCCAGCGGGAACTGCTTTTACAGGGAACAAAGGAACAGATGGAACTCATGGCCAAAATAGACAGCCTGGAAATGAGCAGTATGGATTGCTACATTGCCATAAGGGGCGTGGACAATATTTATGAAATGGCAGATGTGCCGGTGGAAAAGCGCACCTTATATGAGCAATACCATACCTATCCGGTACATCTGGGGATTCGGGTGCCCAAAACACGCTGGGTGGCCCTTCGCTATCCCAACTATGCCCTGGCACAGCTTGCCGGTATGAGCACCCAGGCCTTTGAAGATTTCTTTTTCCAGGTTTGTTGTCTGGACTATGGGAAAATGAAAAAAGCCATGGAGGTGCTGGCGGCACTGATGGAAAGCACAGACCGGGTAAGAATTACAGGACCGGGGACAGAGCTTAGCTTTTCCATTAAGGGGATCCCGGCCATTCCCTGTGCAGGGGAAATGAATATTCCGGATGGAGAGGTGTTTACTGCACCGGTTAAAGAGTCTGTACAGGGGCATATTACCTACAATACCCCCTCATCCTATCAGGGCTTTACCTTTGAAAAAACGCAACTGACCTTTCAGGATGGAAGAATCGTAGAAGCACTGGCAAATGATACCATACGTCTGAACAAAATTTTGGATACAGATGAAGGGGCAAGATATATTGGCGAATTTGCCATAGGCGTCAACCCATACATACTGGAACCAATGAAAGATACCTTGTTTGATGAAAAGATTGCAGGGTCCTTTCACTTCACACCGGGAAAGTGCTATGATGGGACACCCAATGGGAACCAGTCCTCTATCC
>CAYRQT010000005.1:26608-28612 GCA_964426655.1 uncultured Cuneatibacter sp.
CCTACGAAGACGCCTTTAACGGAAATAAATCAGCCATCCATTGGGATCTGGTATGCATCCAGCGACCGGAATATGGGGGCGGAGAAATTTATTTTGATGATGTACTGATCCGGAAAGATGGGAGATTTGTTCTTCCACAGCTGGAATGTCTGAATCCGGAAAATCTGATATAATCAACAGAACCTTAACAATACAGGATTTTTCTTTCCCTCCTGTTAGGGGTGTGCTAAACTGAAAGAAAAAATGGGAGCGTCAGGGAATATGCTGGGTGAAATTTTAAAAGAAGCAAGAAAAGCCAGAAAACTCACGCTGGCTGAGGCCGCTGCGCAGATTGGGGTATCTGTGGGGTATTTGTCCAATCTGGAAAAAAACAGGCAGGAGCCGTCTCTGAATATACTGCAGGAAATTGCCTCGAAACTGGATATTTCTCTTGCTATGCTGCTGGAGGAAGAAGAGGATCTGGAGGAAGCAGTGGTCATTCGTAAAAAGGAGAGGACAATAGTTAAATTCAGGAACCTGCCAAATCCCTGTGAAATACTCACCCCTTTTGAATGGCGCAACCGATGGCCCGCAGAAATGCAGGTGCTGCATCTGGAAGTTCCAGGGGGGAGTCCCGTTGGCCTGGAAGAACTTTCCACGGAGGAGGATGAGTGCCTGTATGTGGAGACCGGGCGCCTGGTCTATGGCTACGGAGAACACAGCCAGACCATTGAGGCCGGGGGAAGTATCTATATTCCCCGGCGGACCGGCTACTCTCTGTTTAATCCAGACCAGGAAAGTGCATTTGTTTACTGGATGATAAAAATGCACAGGGAGGTGTAGCAAATGGATAAGCAGACGAAAGCCTTCCGGCTGGAAGGAAAACGCATTCGGGATTTACGACTGATGCAGGAAATGTCCACCACGATCCTGGCAGAAAAAACAGGCGTAACGGCAGCATATATCTCCCAGATTGAAAGAAATCTGGCAGAACCGTCCCTTTCTGTCCTAAGAAAACTGGCCCAGGCATTGCATGTGGAACTGCTCTATTTGTTTGCGGATGATACACCGGCAGATGTGAA
This sequence comes from uncultured Cuneatibacter sp., assembly GCA_964426655.1. Classification (GTDB taxonomy): domain Bacteria; phylum Bacillota; class Clostridia; order Lachnospirales; family Lachnospiraceae; genus RGIG8306. The sequence goes on from CAYRQT010000005.1 coordinate 27,670, forward strand.
GATCACTTCTGCAGAAACTGCCTCTTTTCACACAGTGGCAGAAGCTGCTGCCAGATACCGTGTATTGTCCCCACTTCAATTAAAAAATGGGCAGAAACCGGAAATGTCTGTGATGGTGGTGTGCCTCGGCGGGGGAGAGTCTGATTATCAGGAGTATGTGACACATGATTATGCTGAATTTGTGACAGTCCTTTCCGGCATCATGGAATACCATACGGAAAAAAAGGTATATCGCCTGGAAGAAGGGGACAGTTTTTATTTAAAGCCCCATATTCCCCACCTGCTTCATAATCCTGGACAGGAAGAGGCAAAACTTCTGGCTGTGCTTGGAAACATCCACCCTAATATTTATTCAGAAAAGCACCCTTCACAGGGTTAAGGTTCACCTGGAAAGAGGTGAATATGAAAATCAAAAAAATTGAGGCCAAAAGCATCCGGCTGGAGCTCTTGGCCCCCATTGAAATTGCACTGGGCAGAATTACCCATCAGGAAACAGTGATTGTGCGACTAAAGACAGATACCGGACTGACCGGATATGGAGAGGGTTGTGGCATGCCTTTTGTAACAGGAGAAACGCCGGAGAGTATTTTAAAAGCCATTTCGCTGTTTGACAGGCGCCTCAAAGATAAAGAAGTGTTTGCTATAGAAGAAATCCATTCGGATATGGATGGGGCAGTACAGGGCAATCCCGGGGCAAAGGCAGCAGTGGACATGGCCCTGTATGATGTGATGGCGCAGCAGGCAGGGCTTCCCCTGTATCAGTTTCTTGGGGGAACACAGGCGGTTCTGGAAACAGACGCCACAATCGGAATTGCCCCTCCGGATGTGATGGCACAGCAGGCCCAGTCCCTCTGGGAAAAGGGGTTTCGGCAACTGAAAATCAAGGCTGGTCTGGATGCAGCCCAGGACATTCAGGCCATACAGAAAATACGCCGGGTCATTG